>CAZOKZ010000054.1:0-31644 GCA_964580585.1 uncultured Candidatus Sumerlaeota bacterium
ATAGGTGGATGAAGAAGCGGACTCGCCGCCAACGGCAAAGGAGAAAAAACGATGTGAAATCAAAAAGGGACGGTTGACAAACAACCATTCATAGGTGGGCTAAGGAATTCCGGCCTTTCAGGCCACAACGGTTAGCGATTATTTCCGACTATTGCAAGGTCCATGACGGGAGCGGTAGTATAGTTTATATCTCGTTCTTTCTCGTTGGCGGTATTTTCTGCCCCAACGGGGCTAGATTCCTTAGCCTGGGGCGGAGCGAAGCGCAGCCCTAGGTATGGGTGGGTGATGGAATGAGCCCTGAAAGGGCGAAATACAATATTGGAATATCGAGCGACTCAACCCGATGCCTGGTCGCCCATAAAGACACGCTTTACTTCTTCGTGTGACATCTTGGGGGGGCGGTAATGGACGCGCTTGACGTGTTCGAGGAACTCGGGTTCGAGCTTCAACCCATAGGTTTCGTAACAATAGATCAAAATACTCGACCACGACCATACTCCATCGGTGTGGATGTTGACCCCTCCAATTGCCTCGCCGGACAGAGGATCGAAAAGAAGCGATGGAGCCCCAACGAATACCGGACAACCCCGCAAGTATTGCCGAATATTGTTCGCCATGGGTGCATGATTTTCATCCAGAAACTTCTGAAATTCTGACGCTGACCCCTGAAATGCTTGCGTCAAACCATCGATGGGAGAACGAGGACTGATTCGCTCGGCGATGACAAAGTCGTCATCGTCAGGATCGTACGGTTCACTTACAGAGTAAATCGCTTCTACTAACTCGGCTGGTTCATCCACAACAGGGCTACGGAACCTCGAAAGCTCTTCAAATGTGCCAATACCCCACTCGACCCCCACAAACCCAGTTCCTGCGTTTCGAGCCACCATCCCGTCCGGCTCTCCATCGCCGATCATGACGATCCGTTCGGCTCCGAGGTTCCGCCCCATTGCCAATAACGCCCGGGGGTCGGGCTTGAGCGGCACATCGTGCCGTTCGCCTGCGATGGCATCGAACAGATCGCGCAGGTCCAGTTTGTCCGCGATGTCCTGCACCAGGTAGTCGGGCTTGTTGCTTAAAATCGCGGTCTTCCACCCTTCCGCTCGCAGCGCTTCAACCACCTCACGCATGCCGTCGTAAACGAACGCATGGTCGGCCGGGTGCGCGGCGTAATAATTACGCGCCTGGGCAAAAACCGCGTCTAAAAGATGCGCCTCAGCCGGTCCAATGGCCCGCTCGCACAGTTTCCGCATGCCGTTGCCCACAAATTTTCGCACCGTGTCCAGATCATGGGTTGGCAATCCGTTCGCTTGCAAAGCATGATTGACAGCCGCTTGAATGTCGGCGAACGCATCGACCAGCGTTCCATCGAGATCGAAAACCGCCAGTGCTCGGGAAAATTTCATCGAACGGATACCGCCTTGGAAGAGTGCCCCCGCCAGACCGATGAGACAAACGGTGCCGATACGACCGAGGCGTTTGACGCGTCGGACTATTATGGCACCCCTTTGGTGGATGAAAGCCAGATTTTGTCCCCTGGCACGAAAGGCCGGGTGTTCAATCCCATCGTGGTGGCGGAATTTCGCCGCTGGCGCGCGCGTCCCTTTACGTATCTTGGCATGGTGCTGATTACCTTGGCGGGGTTGTCGCTGATGTACCACGCGCGTAGCGCGGGCGCGGGGAGCATCTTTTTCTCTATATCGAGTGCCGGCTGGTTTGGCAATCTGATGGAGTTGATGAAACTCCGTGGCGTTGCAGCTCCGGGCGCGGGGACGGGTGGAAAAATTGCCCAGTTTGCGGGCTATCTACTGCTTTTGATTTTACGCCCCAGCACCCTCCTGCCGTTGATGATGGTTTGGCGTGCGTTGGTCAGCTTTCGCGATGCGGGGTTATACAAACCTTTCCGAACCACTTTCCTGCGACCCGACGAATTCCTCTGGGGAATGATTGCCGTTCCGTTTTGTGTCTCGGCATTGATTCTGATCTTTTACACCGGAGCAATTTTATCGCCGGGCCTTGTGCGCGCGTACCATATGTATCCGCCCACCATGTCGTCACCGCATCCGTATTTTCAAATCATCGGAATTTTATTCGAGGGCTCACTGAATGGCGCGTTGATTTGTTTTATCGCGCTCTATTTTGGGGTGCGCAGCCATGTGCATCTCAGCGCCTTGTTTCCAATATTACTCGCCGTTCTCCTGATCCAGTCCGCCCATGCATGCGCGTATCAATTTGGCGTCATGCAAATCATTATGGACAAATGGATCGAAGTGCCGCAGCAGGAGTGGACCCCCGCTTTCAAGACCCTCTACCGAAACGCCCTCTACTTAATCACCGGTACCCCAAAACTCATCCTCTGTGTGATTTTCTGGTGGTTGACGACGCGCTTGTTAATCACGCGCGACGAGGTCTAAGGCGATGCGGGCGTCCCTTGCCGACAATCCGATTCTCAATCGCGAACGACGTCTCTTCACCCGATATTGGTGGGCGTGGCTGGCGTTGATTGTGGTCGTTTGGGTTCCTCTATCATACCTGACGCGCGTGATTTTCGATGGTTCGACGGTCAAAATGAGCCTCTGGCAGGCTGCCCTTGTGCAATCGCTGCAATTGGTCGTGCGGCCTGACTTGTTGATCGCGTTCTTTCTCGTTTATCGCGCCACTTGCCATCAACGATGGAAAGGCATGCGGGATGAAATCGCTGTTACTTTGCTCACGCCTCTCCAATTGGTGGTCGGTAAAGCTTTCGTGCCCGTCGTCCTACTCGTGGTGCTCAACGCATTTGCGTCGTTTTTTGCCTATTACTCGATCTTATCCGATCCCACCTACTTAATTTCGATTCCCAACCCATTTGCCAAAACCATCGTGATTCCTCCCGACGATTCCACGCCCCTCGATTATAATTGGGTGGACCAGGAAACCCCAAGCGTTGTGACGTTCGACGACGGGAGCACGGCCAGCATCAGTTTGTTGCAAACACAAACAACCATGCAGAGGCAACCGCCCACGCTACCCCTCACGCAGCGTTCGACCTTCAATTTCCCCGCTGCCATTCCCGTAACGCTGCTTGCCATCATCGAGGACTTTTTTTACGCCATTCTCGTCGTGACGATTGCCTTGAGCGAATACCTGTTTCATCCGCAACCTTGGATCGCAACGTTGCGAGCAATCGGAAAACTGTTCCTGGCCGGATTGGGTATCGTGGCCTGCGGATGGGTTTGGGGGGTGGCGCTTCTTATCTTGCCATTCGAGTCGATCCAGGTTTTTTTACGCAACCCGGCGCTCGATATGTTGGTGGGAAACGGAATTTGGTTTTTGCTGGTATTGCCGTACGAAATATTTTTGATCGTCTTCCTATTTCGGCGAATCCGCAAGCGCCTGACCGTGTGGTTGGCCGAAGAAAATTAGACATTCAGTCCAAAATCATGCGCCCGTTCAATCGACGCGAGCGCCTCGATTTCCTCGCGGGGCATGGTGGGACAAAGTTCGGCGGCCAGCTCGATTTCCCGCGCCATGTCCAGCGCCGCGTTGCTCGCCAGACTATCCGTTCCAAGGTACGTTGCCACGCCACCGCGCACCAACCGTTCGAGCGGAAACGTGCCGCGTTCGAAATACACGTGCGTGCCCGGACAAACCACCGCGCGGGTGCCCGTCTCGCGCAGCCGATCGATTTCCTCGTTCGTAATATCGTTCACGTGCACCAGCAACGTGCGCGGTCCCAGCAATCCCAACGAATCGAGGTATTCAATCGGCCGTTTTTCCGGTGGACGCCATGCCGGGGGCAACAAACCTCGATCGCCCAGGAAGGTGCGCATTGCCCCCGTGCCTTTCGTTAGAAAATCCGTTTCCTCTTCGGTTTCCGCCGCGTGAATACAGAGCCATTGATTGGCTTCCATGGCTGCTTTCATCGCCGCGCGCAACAATGGCCGCGTCGTCGTGTACGGCGCGTGCGGCGAGAGCCCCAACCGCAATGTCGCGGGCAACTCGCCCATTCGGCGTTGCAATTCCAGCGCCGTTTCCACGGCGGGCAGCGCTTCCCACGGGTCGAATTCGATGATTTCCGTGAACGAAATCGCGGGCATACCCGACGCCGCCAGCGGAGTGATCGACGTGCCCAGCGAATCGATATCGAGCAACGCGCCCGTGCCCGTAGCCTGCATCGCGTGAATGACCAACGCCGCCGCGTTCGTGCTCGTTTCGGGTGAATGCTGTCGTTTGAGCGGCACGAGTCGCTCCAGCCATTCGACAAACGGCAATCCAGGCGGAATTGTGCCATGCAGATGGCTCAACTCCAGGTGGCAATGCGCGTTAAAGTAGCGGGGCGGCTGCATGGGGGGGAAACTCGGGTGAGATGGATGGTGGCTCGTGCACGGGAATTCTCACGATGGCATGCCCCGCGCCGCAAGCCAATCTCCTCTCAACATTTGCCAATCGGCTTGCGGTTATGCTTAAATGAGCAGAGCATTTGAATTGTTCAGGTAGGAATCGAAGGGAATGGCCACATGGAATCTTCGGAAAATGAGGAGTCATCGCACGAAACGTCGTCGCGAGCGTTTGCAGCCTTCCAGCGACTGCGCGAATATCCTATCGTGTTGTTGTTGGGAGTATTTCTGTTTCTGGGCGGAGCGTCGATCCCGGGTTTGATCTTCGAAAAACCGCCGCTGAGCGCCAATGGTTTCATTCTACTTTTTTCAGGTGCGTTGTGTTTCGCTATGGCGCTGGCAAAAAGTGTGCGTAAACGAATCGCAGTTTTCGTTTTGGGCCTCTTGATTATTGCGCCTTATATTCTTATTCCCAATTTACTTGAAGCGCAAATGCGCAGTTCTTTATCTATCGTTCTCCAGGATTTGAGAAGCGTTCAAGTGGCTTTGGAGTCCTATCGTATTGATTATGGAACGTATCCAGTAGAGGAAAACTGGGCAGTTCATCTTACTACACCAGTTGCTTATTGTGTTACCATTCCAGTTGATTGGTTTTCTTCCAATAGCGGCGTTCAACGTTGGTTCGGTTATCAAAAGTTAGAAGCAATGGAAGATGAAGGAGATCGATTCGTTATTTTCAGTGTTGGTCCCGATCAAAAACGTGATTTACCTACATTGAGCATTCAGTCGATTTATTCATCCGAGCTTAACATCTATGCATACGATCCTACAAATGGTACAATGAGCGATGGGGATATCGTAAACGTAAGCAAGCAATCCGTTCCACCCGCTTTTGAGGATATTCCCGTTCGATATTGAGGCGTTTCCTATTAAGTCTTCTTTTCTCAATCTCCTGCTTGAATAATCTCCCCCTCCTCCCGTAAAGGTAAGGAAACATTCACCAACTACGAGGGGCGAAACTCATATGATTATTCCGCGTTATACCATTGTGAAAGAAAAAACAGCCGCGATTATCGAGCGCATCGGCAAGTTTCACCGCGCTGCGATGCCCGGGTTTCACCTGCTGATGCCGTTCGACCGCGTGGCGGGCGTGCTTTCTCTGCGCGTTCAGGAACTCAACGTGCACATTGAAACCAAAACGCTCGACGACGTGTTTGTGCGTCTGACCGTCGCCGTTCAATACTTCGTCATGCCCAGCCGTATCCGCGAGGCGTTCTACGAACTCTCGAACCCGCAAATGCAGATCGAATCGTATATCTACGACGAAGTCCGCGCTCAGGTTCCCAAGATGAAGCTCGACGAGGTGTTCCAAAACAAGGACGATGTGGCCAACGCCGTGAAGGAAGGCCTTTCCGAAACGATGGATCGCTACGGATACGACATCGTCAAGGCGCTCGTGAACGACGTGGACCCGGACGCGAACGTCAAGAAGGCGATGAACGAAATCAACGCGGCGCAACGCATCCGCCGCGCGTCGGAAGAACGCGGCGAGGCCGAGAAGATTCTCCGCGTTAAGCAGGCCGAAGCCGAAGCGCAGTCGGCGATCCTGCGCGGCCAGGGCATCGCCGGTCAGCGCAAAGCCATCGTCGATGGTTTGCGTCAAAGCGTCGAGGAATTCCAGAAAAGCGTGCCGGGCACCTCGGCCACCGATGTGATGCAGATCGTCATCATGACGCAATACTTCGACACATTGAAGGAAATCGGCGCGTCGTCGCGCACGAACACCTTGATGGTGCCGCACGCCCCGGGATCGATTGGCGATTTCGCTGGGCAGATTCAAAACAGCGTCACCATGGGCAATCTGGTGGCTGACTCCGTGAACAATGCGGTGACGTTCAAGGCGCCGTCTGCACCGAAAAAACACGAAGCCGCTCCGCCGCCCGAACCGCCTCAGCCCCAACCACGTCGGGAACCGCCGCCCATGCCGCCTCAACCGCCCGCCGACAACTCGGGCTACCGCCGCACGACGCCTCCGGGAAGCTGATGCAAAACGCGAACGTTTTTTTGCCGTCCAGGTTGTCGCATTTGACCTTTGCCTTTTGCCTTCAAATTTAACTAGCATCCCGAAAGGCTTCTAAATCACCTAATCGCCGGTCCGGTGAGAACCGGGCCGGTCTTTGAAAAGAGACCGGATTCATGAGCCCGACCCTCAAGAAAAAAACCACTATCGGTTGGACGGAATATCTTGAAATCCCGGATTGGAAAATCACCCGGCTCCAGGCCAAGGTGGACACCGGAGCCCGAACCAGCGCGCTGCATGTGGAAAATATCCAGCGATTGAAGAACAACCGTGTGCGTTTCGAGGTCGTTCTCAGCCGTAAAAACCCTGAACGGCGTATTAAGGTCATCGCGCCGGTTGTCAAATGGGCACGGGTGCGATCGAGCACCGGCGATTACTCGATGCGATGTTTTGTACGCACGCGGATTCGACTTGGCGGTATCGAAAAGGAAATCGACGTCACGCTCGTCTCGCGCGAGCGCATGTTGTTCCGGATGTTACTCGGTCGCAAAGCGCTCGAAGGCGACTTTATCGTCGATGTGGCCAAACGTAAAACGATGAAAAAAGCAGCACGAAAACTATCCACTAAGGAAGTCACGAACGCATGACCATGGCGTCCCTTAAAATAGGTATTTTATCGCGTAGCAACCGCATCCATAGCACGCGTCGTTTGTGCGAAGCCGCCGCCGCGCGCGGGCACAAAGCCATTGTGCTCAATACATTGAAATTTTCCATCAACCTCGAGCAGGAACGTCCCGCGCTGTATTACCGCAGCCGTGTTCTTTCCACGTACGATGCCATCATCCCACGCATCGGGGCTTCGATTACCTTTTTCGGTCTCGCCGTCGTGCGACAATTCGAGCAAATGGGCGTCTATTCCGCAAACGAATCCATCGCGATTTCGCGTTCGCGAGACAAGTTGCGCTCGATGCAGATCCTCAGTCGTCACGACATCGGTATTCCACCCACCACGTTTGTGCGCGACAAACGCGACGTGCTTCGCGCCATCGAACGTGTTGGCGGAGCGCCCGTGATTATCAAGTTGCTCGAAGGCACTCAGGGCGTCGGCGTGATTTTGGCCGACAGCGTGAAAATAGCTCAGGCCATTGTTGAAACCCTTCACAGCGCCAACCAGAACGTTTTGATTCAGAAGTTTGTTTCCGAAAGTAAAGGCCGCGACATTCGCGCATTTGTCGTCGGCGACCGAGTCGTGGCCGCTATGCGTCGCGTGGCCCAAGGCGACGAATTCCGCAGCAATGTTCATCGGGGCGGCGCCGCCGAAGCCGTCCAGCTCGATCCCGAGTATGAACGGACTGCCATTCGCGCTGCGCAAATCATGGGGTTGCGCATCGCAGGTGTCGATATGCTCGAATCCAGCGAAGGTCCGCAAATTATGGAAGTAAATTCCTCGCCCGGGCTCGAGGGAATCGAACGTGCCACCGGTATCGACGTCGCAGGCGCCATCATCGAGGACATCCAAAATCAGGTTCTGTTCCCCGACGTGGACCTCAAGCAGCGCCTTCGTGTGGCGGGTGGGTATGGCGTGGCGGAATTCACCGTGAACAACATGCCCGACATTGAAAATAAATCCCTGCGCGAATCGTATCTTTCAAATCGCAATATTCAGGTGCTCAGCATCACGCGCCAAAAATCCGTCATCCCGATCCCGAACGCCGATGAAGTGATATTGCCCGGCGATACGTTGCTTTGTTACGGCGACTTGCATGAACTGCGGGCCATCATGCCCAATAAGATACCCCGTAGCAAGTCGGGCAAAAAATTGAAGAAAGATAAACCGTAAGGCGAAATAATTCATCATGCATTACTTGTGCGATCCAAAAAATCTCCAGCGCTTCCTCTTGCCCATCCGGTAACGATTGACCTTCTGCCGCATCTACGTTTCCGTTCGTCTCATTATCGCCGGACCAAGGAGCAACGCGTGGCGCGCAGCAAGGCATTGACAATTGGCGGGGTGAAAATCAACCCCGGTGAATCGCAGGATCTCCAGATCAATTTCAGCGAATCGTATCTGGGCGTGCCGGTTTCGTATCCGGTGCGTGTCATGCGCGCCAGGCAGGAAGGCCCGAAAATCTTTATGACCGGCGCCATTCACGGCGACGAAATCAATGGTGTCGGAATCATCCACCGATTGTTATTTGGAGACAATCTGGAACTAAAACGCGGAACACTCGTTTGCGTTCCTGTGGTGAACATTTTTGGACTGGAACATCACACGAGATACTTGCCCGACCGGCGCGATTTGAATCGCTGCTTCCCGGGATTTCCAAACGGTAGTTTATCGAGTCGTCTCGCCTATTCCCTCTTTGAGGAAATCGTCAAAAAATGCGACTACGGGCTTGATTTCCACAGCGCTGCAATTCGTGGAACCAACTATCCGAACGTTCGCGCCGATATGCGAAATCCAAAAGTACGCGAACTGGCCCGCGCGTTTGGTTGCGAATTGATCGTAAATTCCAAAGGACCCGATGAATCGTTGCGGCGTTGTGCCGTGGCAGCCGGCATTCCGACGATTATTTTGGAAGCGGGCGAGGTGTGGAAAATCGAACCCAGTGTAGAAGAAATCGGCGTGCGAGGTTGCATGAACGTTTTGCGCGCATTCGGCATGATCGATGGCGAGCCAGAGAAACCGCTATTCCAGGCGACTATCGAAAAAAACACTTGGGTTCGGGCTAAACGCGGTGGCTTCCTGGGCTTTCGTGCGCGACCGGGCGATTTAGTCAAAGAAGGCCAGGAACTCGCGAATAATTATAACATTTACGGACGCGAGCGCAGCACCCTCGTCTCGCCGTGCGACGGCATGGTGCTCGGCATGACAACCATGCCTGCGGTGAAACCCGGTGAGCCCGTTTATCATATCGCGTCGCTTTCCGCGAGTCGCTTTGCGCAGATTCGCAAGAAGTTGAAAGAAAGTTCTGACGAGCATTTATTCAGTCGCGTGCGCGAAGACCTTGCCACCAGCGTCACCATTCTCGACGACGACTGATGTGTTTTCTCTCCGTTCGCCTGCCAACATGGGGGACGGAGACATCTTGATGACTAGAGTGCGTACATTGTCCGCATCCAACGACACAAATCATCATGAACAACGCAGCAGAATAGCCCGATTATTGGGTATTTTGCTCGTGTTATTGCTTGTGTTGACCAATTGGACGCCTCAGCAAGTCGAGCCTTTTTATGGCAGCATGATCGCCTTGGGATTTTGGATACTCGCCGTTGCTACAACGGCGCTCATCCGAATGTTCGGTAAACCCGGCGTGGGAGAGGGACGGAGCCAGTTCTTCCTCCTGGCGTTTGCGATTACATGGCCAATCTGGTGGATGATCCGTCAATCCGGAGCACCCGTTCCATCGGAATCACGATTATTGATCAGCCCATTTTTTCAAGGCGCACTGGTTTTTATCGCTACACGAAATATCATGGCGATGGGAACGAAGGAATCCACTCCGTTCTCGTTCCGCACATGTAAAGCACTCGCAATCGCCTTGGTTGTAATGGGGACGGTGATTGCCTTGCACGCCGATTATCAAATACTCGCGCCCGCTTCTTTACCCGGCACGTATGCCCGGCAACTGGCCGAGTTGGAAAATAATCGTGAGTACTTCTCCGTTGTGCAATACGACGGCATCCATCATGCCCTCGTTGAAAGTCGCGCAGCCGGGCGATTCGGTTCGCCGAACGTGTTGGCGGGTCTGATGGCGCTTGTTTTGCCGTTGGCATTGGCGCTTGTTTTCAATGCGCGTTCCTGGCGCGAACGGAGCATATTCGCCGCCATATTCGCACTCTTTATTGCAACCATCGTTCTGACAGGATCGCGCGGCGGGTTCGTTTCCGCCGCTTTTGCAACGGCACTTTTTGCTGCGATGGCTTTTCGACTACCGAGTAAAAAAATTACCACGACCGCCGCGGTATTGTGTCTTCTGATTTGTCTTCTCGGGGCCGACTCCGGCGAGTCGAAAAACGAATTCGCTAAACGTTGGTTTGGTTTTTCAACCCTGCAACATCGCGTGATGTACTGGGAAGCCGGTGCATCCATCTGGTCGGAGAATTTGTTCATTGGCGCGGGGCCCGGAGCGTTTGAGGTGCTCTACCCGCAACATCGCGTTCCCGGTTCTCAGGAAACACGCCTCGCGCACAACTGGATCGTACAGTGGGGATGCGAAACAGGCATTATCGGGTTGCTGTTTTGGCTTGGTTGGGTGGGGCTGGTCGTTGGGCACGGGGGACGGAGTTGGTGGAAATGGCGCCGCGAGCCCGATCCCAATTGTCTCCGTCCCCATTTGATTGCCGCCGGATGGACCGTTGCCATTGTGACCGCTGTTTTTCACGGCATGGTAGAATTCACTCTCTCGACACCGGAAATTTATTTGGATTTATGTTTTTGCCTTGGTGTGCTCAGCGTCTTTCCTTCTACCTTGGAAGATAAAAAATCCTCCGTCCCTTCAACACAAACCTTGATAATTTCTCTTTTCTTTTTGATGGCTGCTGCCGGGGCTTGGTGGAATTTTCAACTCCGTCCCTCGCTGGCTGAAATGCGCGAACGTTACGCAGGGTACGCCGCTGAAGACCGCGATTTTACCACCGCAATCACATTGTACTCCGACGCGATATCCTGGCAACCCGACAACGCCGATTTATATGAAGCGCGCGGTTTTGCACGACTGCAATCCGGTGATGCGACGGGCGGTGAAGACTTGAAACGCGCAATTGAGCAAAACCCGTTTTCGGCACGTTTGCGCCAATCGCTGGCTCAATACAATTTCCAGGCAGGACTTCGCGAAGAAGCCCTCGTTTTGCAGCAGGAAGCCATTGCCTTGCATCCGATGGATGTGATGCATCGATTAGTGTTGAGTGAAATGTATTGGGATCTCGGGCAAAAAGAAAAAGCGCGCGAAATATTGGATTCGACAGATGATTTGCGGCCCGACAGAGCTGAAGACGCCAAGCGTAAACAATTGGAACTACTTTATACTGAATGAAAAGGGACGGAGTAAATTCTCCGTCCCTTTTCCTTAATCCACCTGACGTTTTTTACGAGCGCTCCTGGCGCTATCGACAGCCAGGATTCCGCGTTCCAGATCGTCAGCCCTCAAGTCGTCGCCTCGAATCGAGCGGTAAATCTGGCTGTTCTCGCGCATGAAAATATGCGTAGCCATGCTGTTTTGACGAGGCTTGTACCAATCGGGGAATTCATCCTTGAATTCGTCAATGGCACTCTCCGTCCCCGCATTCACCGCTTTGACGTATGCCTTGCGACGCGTAATGAAATATTCAATCTGACGTTGATTTTCCTCGTTCAGCAACGTGGGGTCGCGCGGTGTTAAAAACACCACCGTGCTTTGAACATCATCGATTTCTGTCGTGTTGGAAAACAACAAATTGACGATCGGAATTGCCCGCAAAATCGGCGTGCCACTGAAGCGACGACGATACTCGCGTTGGTATAGACCGCTTAAAATAAGCGTTTCGTCCAGTTCAAGCAATGCTTTGCTCTTAACTTCCGTTTTGTCGAAATTGATGTCGTCGTTAAATTCGTTTGCCAACAAACGTCCCAAAACACTGATGCGCGACGCTTCGACATCCAACTCAACGCGTTCACGGTCATCGCCTTTTGCGATTGGCAACATCGTTGGCGTGACTTTCAACCCAATGCCGAAACTGTATGGTTTAATGTCGCCGCTATTGATACCTGAAACTTTGAAAACGATTTCACCGCCCGCTAAAAAATCCGCTGGTTCGCTGCTCAACGTTGCCAAATGCGGGCGTGCAATAATGGAAACCGATTCATCCGTCGCGTTGGCAATGTTTACATTATAATCGACCGATGCGCTCAACATCCGTCCCCATTGATGGCGGTTTACCACGAGACCTTGCGAGCCGGGGCCTGTGAATCCGTTACCGAATCGATTGTGACGCGTGTCGAAAAAATCGTATTGGAAATTGATTAACTGCAGGAAATCGAAACCTGTGCTGCGCGATTCCGTTTCGCCTACCACAACAATGATCACATCGACTTCCACCATCCGTTCGTCGGTGGGCAGGCGATCGCTGCACAAGTCCGTCGCCTCCGGGTATTTCGCCAACACACGATCGAGCACGGCGCGTTCCTTCTCATCGCGCACCCAACCGCTGACGGCGATTTCGTTTCCGCGCGTTTCCGCTTTGACATAAGGCAAGTCTTCCAACATCGCGTTGATTTGCGCGGGTATTGACTCCGTCCCCGCGGTATCGGCGCGAACCAAACCGGGACAAGCCAATGCAATAGCCAGCCCAGCGACAGCCAGGCGTTCTCTCCACTTGGGCGTCTTCATGTTATTCCTCGTTATTTTGAATTATCTGCTGCTGGCGCGCTTTAATACTTTCCAATTGATGTTGGTATTTCGTCGCCAGCGCTTCGTCGCCCGCCGCTACGGCAAGCATCTCAAGATTTTCGAGAGCGATTTCGTTTTCCGGATCGATTTCCAACGCGCGCTCGAAAGCGGGCGTTGCCAATTCCAGCAAACCGGTCAGAAAATATGCTTTCCCCAAATTATTAAACGTCGGTGCGTGATCGTCGCGCAAAGCAGCGGCGTTTTCCAATGCACTCGCCGCCTGATACACTTCGCCCCGTGCCAAGTATAGCGTCCCCAGATTATAGAACGCTTCGGGAAATACGGGCTCGAGTTCCACCGCACGGTGAAACCCCACGATTGCCAACTCTTCCTGGCCCTTCATTGCATAAATTTGCGCCGCGTAATAATGCGCACGCGCCATGCGCGGGTCTTCCTTCAGCGTTTCCAGAAAACCGTGCTGCGCCGCATCCAGATCGCCTGCTTCGTATGCCGAAATGGCTTTCTGGTACAACTCCATCGGAGTCGGAGGGACGGAGTCGTTTTTTTGCGCGCATCCAACGACAAGCGCTAATGCGATACACGCCGATAAGACTTTGCATTTTCCGGTTTTCATTGGGGCCAACGTGTTCTCCGCTCAAACGCTGGAAAAATGATCCGATCGATCGACCCGACGGGGCAAGGAGAACACGGACAACTTGCGCGATTCATCAAGACGATGCGACTCAATCGTTTCATGGCCAGCGAAAATGGCTGTGAACCGGATGAGGGAATTCGTTCAGAGGCGTCGCCATTGCATGCGGTGGAAACAGGTGCAGAAAAATCGGCACCCCTTCTTTTGTTGTTTGATCGCTGATAATTCCCACATGCCAGGGGAATTTATTCTGACGCCCTTTTTGCTGAAAAAACACGATATCGCCGGGTTTCCACTCGTTCCAATTTTCTTTCGCGGTGCTGGTGGTTTGCTCTTTGGAAAACTTCTTGAAAAACGCATAAAGATTTTGGCACCGACGGTGATCGATATTCTTATCCGGTTTCTTGTACTCCCAGATATGGGTCGGATAATCTTCGGGGTGAGCTTTGCGATCTTCATGCAGCAGTTGCTGTAAATCCAGCCCGGCATTTCGGAACGCGCGAATGACTAAATCGGTGCAAACCCCCTCGTTCGCGGGAACATCCCCGCCCGGGTATTCCAACATTCGATAGGCTTCATGATACACGGTACGTTTGGCGACTTCGGCTTTGGCGCCTTCAACGAACAATTCGGCGATGGACTTTTCCGCCATCGCGGGTTGAAACAAAACAACCAAAGCTGCCGTGAGCGCCCACCACAAGGCGCGAGAATAATGACGACGTCGTCTCATCGAACCCATTCCGTTTCCATTGTTGTACTTAGCAATGTATCGCCCTTGTAGTGATACGTCCAATCCATCTGTGGTGGAATTTGCACATCGGTGGCTTCCGTTGGAATTTCGTCTCTCCGATGTAGGAACGCATTGGGGTTCATTTTGACAATCGCTTTTGAAAAAGAATCACAATCCTCGGGTCCATTCTTGAAATCATGATCGCCTTGTGAAAGGCGAAGAAAACTCCAGTTCCTGATTTGCCATGAATTTAAATCCATCTTAGTCGCTTTTTGATTTGTCGCTCGTTCGATGGCCGACATCAAATCTTGAAAATGCTTGTAACTCACCGCACCGTCTCCACGGGCATGCGCGACGAAAATCAATGGCGAATCTTCGCTCACCGGCGCCGCCCAAGAGAGTCCCCATTGCGGGCTTCGCAATTTGATCTCGCCCAATTTTCGTTCATGTTCTTCCACCTTCATTTCGTCGGGGCGAATTACCGGGAACTGCGGCATCATATAACTGCTATACCCCTGCGGGTTTTTATAAAGGTCCTTCAAATACCCATGCCGCAACGTATCGCGGTGCGTGGAGATGCGCGAGATCGCCCCCAGCGCATACACTTCCGCAAACAAATCGGGACGAACCAACATCATGTGCAGCGCCAGTTGCCCGCCGCTCGATTCACCCAGCAAATACATCCGACGTCGATCGATCATGGGGTAACGTTCCAAAATTGCCCCAATCCCACGCAAGACATCCACCGCCTGATATTTACCGAAATCGTATGGCAGGTACTGAGAGTTCCGATAGAAAATCTGCGCATAGACCACATCGCGTTCTGCGATCCAGGCCGTGCGGACCGGGTCGCCGCGCAGCGAACCCATCTCGAAGTCTCCCGCCAGCTCTGGGCAATCGCTGCTCCCGATCCCATCGAGGTAAACAATCAATCCCGTCGATTCGCGAACGCCATCCTTTGGGATCGCGCAATGGATTCCCAAACTCAACGCGCTCTGAGATGCATCTGAACAGTCCGATTCATTATCCGCATCGTAAACACCGGGCTCAGCGGTTTTGACCGACAAGAACGAAAACGCTTCGAGTTTGTACGCGGGAGTCTCGGCCTTTGCCTGAAGCCAGGACGCTGAAAGCGTTGCGGCAAAAAGCAAAATCCATGTGATCAAGGGTATCGTTTTCATGGAACTTGTCCTTCTCCTGCTAATTGTATTGTTTCCACCGTAACAGCATTGAGTTCCCTACCATCGAAACAATACGTCCAGTTGTCAACCTGTGTTGGGATGCAAACATGCGTGGATTCGTTGGGCGCCGTTGACTGGCGTCGGGTAAACGCTTCGGGGTTCATTGCCAAAATCGCTTCGCTTCGGCTGGTAAGACCCGCAGGGCCGCCTTTCAGCGAATGCCCACCTCCGGGAACCTGTAAAAACCGCCAATTATCGATTTTCCATGTGTTTTCATCCAACACCGTGGCGGGTTGCCCGGCTGCTTGCTCGATCACCGCGCGCAAATCCACAAAATGCTGAAACAAAACCGTCGAATCCGCGTCGCCATGCGCTACAAAAATCGATGGCGCTTCCGGACCCAGCGGTGTGTGACGCGCCAATCCCGCCTGTGGGCTTCTCAAAAGCCGTTCCGCCGTTTTGCGAGCAAACTCCGCGTCCGACATCGACGGTGTTTGCTTGTCGCGGAACGTTGGCATGATCAGCGAAAGCCACCCCGACTTGCGTCCGTTCGCATCGCCTGTGTAACCCCGCGATTCCATCTCCTCGCGCGTGGGAATGCACGTAATGCCTGAAATCGCATAGACTTCGGCGAATAAATCCGGCCGTACTTGGAGCATTTGCAGGGCCAACTGGCCGCCTCCGGATTCACCCACCAGATAAATCCGCCGTCGGTCGATTTCCGGCATCGCTTCAAGCAATGCCCCAACGCCGCGCAACACATCCACCACCTGGTACTTGCCGAAATCGTAAGGCATATATTGCAAATTGCGGTAAAAAATCTGTGCAATGACCACACCGCGTTCATCCGGCCATCGTTCGCGTACCGGGTCTTTGCCCGGCTCGTCGAAGATAAAAGCCCCCTTGTACGGGGGACAATCGCTTGTGCCGATGCCGCCCAATTCCACAATCAATCCCGTAGTCTCGCTGACCCCCGCGCGCGGTTGGACATATCGAATTCCCAATTCCAACGCTTCCCGTTCGCCCGGCAGGCAACTTGCCGTATTGTCCGCGTCAAATGCCAACGGCTCGGCGGTCAACGGGCTTGAAAACGTCAACATTTGCACGACAAGCGGAGGTGGGGGAGGCACTGGCGGCTTTGCGACGGGGGGCACGGGTGGAGGCGCAACAGGCTCAACGTCACGCGGAGCAATGACCGCACACCCCGATATCCAGGCTGCCATCGTTATCAGTAGAGTTCTCTTCCAAACCATGACCATCACGCTCCGCGAATCGAATACAGGTTACTCGAATCGCGTTCGAGCCCACAACGGCAAGCGGAAAGCGAGTGATTCAGATTTCACACGAGGAACAAACTCACCCGTAATACAAAAAACTCCGCCGTTTCAACCGATGAGGAAGCGCAATCAACGCCCCGATCAGGAACACGCCGAAAAACGTCCACAAATTCGCCGCCACCGTGGCGCGTAGCAGTTTGTTCTGATCGGCTCCCGCGGGAGCCATGCACGCCACCACGCTGCCTTCCCAACCGATGGTCAACGCAATCGATGCAATCAGCCCCATAAAAAACGCAAACCACTTAATCACGAAAAATTGCAGAATATAACCCGGCTCGACACGAAGATTCATCATAAAGACACAGGTAATGATGGAAATAAAAAGAGCGAAAAAGGTTAATGAAACGAAATTATCTTTGGTCAACCATCTCCACGACGTGTTCTCCAATTGTTCCGAAACATACCCCCCGGCCCACCATGTGAAGAGAATGAAAAGGCCAAAACCGACAAAACACGGCAGCCCCGGAATCGACAGCGAAGCCGCGACCATGAGCCCTGGGATGGTGGAAACCACGTTCGCCGCCACCATCATGAAAAAACCGCGCGCGATTCCCACACGGGCAAGACATGCAAATAGAAACGATTTAATGCTTACAACGATGGCGAGCGCGATCAACGTGTTCGTTACGATCGACAGATTAATCGCCGGCCCCATCCACATTTGTGCGATGTACGGCACCGGCTCGCACGCAAGTAGCGACGTTGCTGGTATCATGGTGTTGCCTCCCAGGAAAACAAATCGAGGCGCAGGACGTGCCCCGTGCCTCGAAAAGTTAACCGCCTTCCACCCTCAAACCGTTGCCTTCTCCTCCTCCGCCCCGAGCGAAAACTCGTAATTCTGCAGCTTGCCCGCGATGAATGCTTCGTAGCTTCCCAAATCCAGGAACCCGTGCCCGCTCAGATTGAACACAATCGTCACCGGGCGGTTTTCGCGTTTCGCGCGGCGCGCTTCCTCGATGGCCGCGACTACCGCGTGTCCCGATTCCGGCGCAGGCAGAATGCCCTCGTTTTGCAGGAACATCTGGCACGCTTCGAACACTTCGAGCTGGTGGTACGACTGTGCTTCGATCAGTCCCTGATCCACCGCCGCCGAAACCAACGGTGCCATGCCGTGGTAACGCAGCCCGCCCGCGTGGATGCCCGGCGGCACAAACCGATGGCCGAGCGTGTGCATCTTCAGCAGCGGCGTCATGCCGATTGTATCGCCGAAATCATAATCGAAGCTGCCCTTGGTCAGCGTCGGGCACGCGGCAGGTTCGGTCGCCACCACGCGCAGGTTCTTGCGCCGCCCGGCGATTTTGTCCGCGATCAGCGGAAACGCGATACCCGCGAAATTGCTGCCGCCGCCCGCGCAACCGATCAGGATGTCCGGCTCGACGCCTGTCTTTTCGAGCTGCTTTTGCAACTCCAGCCCAATCACTGTCTGGTGCAGCATGACGTGGTTCAGCACGCTGCCCAGCGCGTACTTCGTGTCGGGACTCGACGCCGCGTCCTCGACCGCTTCGCTGATTGCCATGCCAAGCGACCCCGGCGTGTCCGGGTATTCCTCGCGCAACTGGCGCCCGACAGCCGTGCGATCCGTCGGCGACGGGTACACCTCGCCGCCCCACAAGTTCATCAGCACGCGCCGGTAAGGCTTTTGCTCGTACGAACACCGCACCATGTACACGATGCACGCGAGACCGAAGCGCTGGCACGCAAACGCCAGCGACGACCCCCACTGGCCTGCGCCGGTTTCCGTCGTCAGGCGCTTGACGCCTGCCTGCTTATTGTACCACGCCTGCGCCACCGACGTGTTCGGCTTGTGGCTGCCAGTGGGCGAAACGCCTTCGTACTTGTAGTAAATTTTCGCTGGCGTATCGAGCGCTCTCTCCAGCCGTTTCGCGTGCACCAGCGGTGTCGGGCGCCACAGCGTGTACGTTTCCAGCACTTCCTCCGGGATGTCGATCCACCGCTCGGTCGTCAGTTCCTGCTCAATCAGGTTATCCGGAAAAATCGCGGCCATGTCCTCGGGCGCGACCGGCTGGCGCGTGCCCGGATGCAGGTGGGGATCGACGGGCCGGGGCAAATCCGCCCCCAGATTGTACCACCGCGTCGGCAAATCTCGTGCGGAAAGATGAAATGTATCGGCATTGAGCGGCATGGTGAAAACTCCCTCGGTTGAATGAACGGCTTCCGGCAAACGGCAGGCGAGGGGGGCGCTCGAAACGAGGGACGGAGCAAACAGACCCACCATCCGGAACCGGTCCAATCGTTGGGCAATTCGTGCTAGGCGTCAAAACCAGAGTTTCCCATGTCGCAAGTTGCTCATCAATATTGCCATTGATTTTTTATTTCGCGTCACTTTGCGACTTAGCGCCTTCGCGGTAAAAAATCTTCCATCCCGTTCATCCCGTTATCCTGTCCGCCATGACTCCTCCCGTTCAAACGGCGTGGAGTCCGTTTACGCAAACCGATGCCCCTGCGCCGATTTCTCCTATCCGAACATCGCTTGACCCGCTCTTATTTTCCCCTGTTTCATGATCTGTCATTCATGGAGTGGGGAGAGAACCGATTTTCCACAAAGGAAAACGTTCATGAAGCGACCTCTTGGTTTTCGGCAAGTGCTGGGATTTACGATTTTAGGCATCGCGCTGGCCGGTTGCGCCTCGCGCACGGACGAAACCGTCGTGCAGGCGGACTCCCCGCCGCCGACTGTTATCCCCGTCGAAGGAGCCGACCAAAAACTCGGCGCCACGGGCATCGTTTTTGGCACCGTGCTTCATCCCGACGGCACGCCGCTGACCGAAGGCGTCATCTGGATCGCTGCCGTGACCGATGGTGAAACGGCTTCTCCCTCCACGCTATATCCAGGCGCAAACGGCACCTTTATCAGCCCGCGTTTACGTCCAGGCAAGTATCGTCTTTGGACGCAAATTTCTGTCGGAACTCAATTGATCGAATCGGCTCGCGAAGTCGATGTGCAGGCCGGGTATCGCCAACGCACTGACCTTGATTTTTCCCAATTCACCCTGCTTGAAGGGACGATCACCTACGGTGGCGACGTTCCACCGCTCGAAAAATTTCGCGCTGATCTGATGCCCATGCTCAAAGACGCCCAGCCCATCCAACTCCAGATCGAACCGGGTGGCCAGTTTACTGCCTATGCTCAACCGGGTGAATATCGTTTGGGGGTAACCTGCGAGCCCTTTGGCATGTGTGAACTGGATGGGGGAATCGTGATTGAAAAAGGCGGCGAAATCCTTAAGCGGAACTTTGCGATTCCCACCGTTGGTGCCGAAGTGCTGCTCATCGTTCCCGAAGACGAGGAATTCCGCGAAGGCACCTTGATCACCGATTATCGGACGTTCAACGGCTCGATTCCGAACCGCGTGGCACTGAGCACGACCAGTCACCACTACGAGCACATCGTTCCAGGCGTGTATCAGGTTTCTTTTGTTGGCGAAAACGGTTTGCAAGGCGAATCCGAGCCTACCGCGATTGGTCCGGATGAACGCAATCAGTTCACCATTATGCTCGATCGTCCAAAATGGCGGACATTTTATGGCAAGTTCAAGCTGCCGCCCGGTCGTCACGAGTACAAATTCTTCACGCGTGCCGACACATGGCGCGACGATCTCCTGAACCCGGAAAAAGTCGGCGAGGGCGCGCTTTCCAACTCGGTGTTTTCGATTCCAGGCGGAGCGATTGGCCTGGACGGAACCCGTTCCATGTGGCCTCGCGTACACGATAAAACCGGCGAAGTTGAATTCTGGGTTTCCCTGCCCACGCTCAAAGACAAAGCCTACCTGCGTGGCAGTTTCAACGGTTGGGGTCTTGATTCTCGCTACGTGATGGATCTGGTCGAAGAAAAAAACTTTGAACTGACCGTCCCCTTGCAACCCGGTCGGCATGAATACAAGCTCTACACCACGGACGACATCTGGTGGCTCGACCCCAGCAATCCGATGCAATCCGGCACGGGGTTATCGATCAATAATCTGGTTCTGGTTCCCGAACCCGACCAGCAGGCCGGCATTTACCCGAGCGGATATCCGGAAATCGATTATGCCACGGGCAACGTTACCTTTCGCGCGTCATTGCCCACGCGAACAGGCGAAGTTTACGTGCGTGGCGACTTCAACGGTTGGGCGCTTCAGCCCGAATATCGCATGCACGTCGTAGAAGGGGAGTAGAGGGAACGGCAGCCGTTTTTGCCTTCTCAAACAATCGCTTCGTTCACCAGCCCCGGGTTCGCGCCGCTGCTGGTGTTCATGCGGTTAACGTTTAAACACGACCGGCACGCTTCGGGCACTTGGCCTTCGAACCACTGACGGCGGTAAGCTTCGTGGCGCGGCGAATTTAAAATGTCCATGAAATCCGTGTCGTTCAAATTCCCCATCACGCCATCGTCGGCTGGTTTGTTTTCCGGCGCGACATACGGCATCACGTCCAGCTTGTTCATGTAGCAGCACGACGACACGTAACCTTTGTAATCCACGAAAATCTGGTGCGTCGGACGCGCCAGGCATTGGCAGCCTTCGCGGACGAATTTCTGCGGGTGAATCAGAAGCTGCGTCGGCGAGTCGCGCAGAATTTCGCGCGTTTCCTCCAGCGTCGAAACCAACTTGCCCTGCCATTCGGCGTCCACGTCGTCCACCAAGCCCGTGTTCCACAGCGCGTTGCAGAGGTCTTCGCGGTTGATCGCCGTTTCCATGTGCTTGGCGTGCAGACGATCGAACTCGAATTGGGCGGCAAAGCGGGCGGCGTTCGGTAATTCGTGCAGATTGTTCTTCATCATCACGAACGCCCATTCCAACCGGGTGTTCGCGCCGATTTCCTTGCGAAGGGCGTTCACTTCTTCCATGCGCTTCATCAGCACATCGAACGTTCCCTTGCCGCGCACGTGTTCATACGTTTCCGGGGTCGAGGCGTCGCAGGAAATGTTGATCGTATCGACGCCGAGTTCCAGAATTTTGCGCGAAAGCGGTTCCTTGAGCAACAATCCGTTCGTTGTAAAACACGTCCAAACGCCCGCTTTTTTGCACATTTCCAGCATTTCCGTGAAATGCTTGTTCATCAGTGGCTCGCCCCAGCCTGTCAAGTGAATGTGCTTGAACCGGGGGAGGATCGGGTAAACCTTTTCGCGGAACAACTCGATTGGAAACATGCCCTGCAACGACTCGTCGAAATGGCGCGGACACATGAAACACTTCAAGTTGCATGCGTAAGACGTTTCGATGCTGATCGTGTCGGGAAACGGCAGCGGAATGGGTGTTGCGGGTTTGCTGACGAGGCGTTGTTTGAGGTTTCTAAGCTTATCGATTACCGGAGACATGAATGAAAGACCGTTCTCGCTTGGGGCGGCTGGATCGTACTGGGGCAATGCGCGTGATGGCGCATCCGAGTCAAAGTGTGGAGCGTTCCCGGTGGCCTGTCAAGACGACGTGGCGTGGAAAACAACCTGCTCTTACCGGTGGTGGATGATTTTTTTCACCGTTTCCTTCAACACGCGCTTGAAACGATAACCCGTCCATTGGTCGCCGTTGCCGCCATTGGCTGTTGCGCGAGCGTGTTGTTCCTCGATGCTGCCCTCGGCCCCATTGTAGGCCTGGGCGCGACGACGGGCCGCCAGGATGGCGTCTTCCTGGATGTTCGCCTCATCGCCTGGACGCAGAAACCCTTGAATGCGGCGGAAATACTCGCCGTTCAAGTCGATCACCAATGCTTCGAGGTCCAACGGGTTTTCACGGAAGTACGTGTTGTGGCTCAACGCCAGCACCGTCTCCTTGCGAATGAACGGCGTTCCCGTCAGGTGATAGAGCATGTTCCAGAACAACCGCTCGTTCCACGGAACTTCCTTCATCAGGCGTTTTTTATTCACCAACTCGGTTGTTGAATACGTTTGAAGCCCAAAGGTCTCCGTGTGGAACGGCCCCTTCATGTCGAGCAGCAATTCCAACGTCTCGCGGCGGTCTTCGTCTGTCTCATAGGGCGAGTCGGAAATCACATCGACCTGAACGGATTCAAACGGATGTTCGGCCAGCCATTCGGACATGCGGATGACCTTCTCGCGATGCAATGGACGGTCGTAAACTTCCTTCGAGGTGCGCGAACTCCCTGTTTGAATACCAATACCCGTTTTTGTCATGCCCGCTTCAAACAACGCCGCGACCATATCCCGGTCGGTGGAAATCGGGTGCACGTAACCCGTGAACGTAATTCCGCGAGGCTTGAAGCGCTCGATCCATTTTTCGGCAAACTCGACGATCCACTTCTTCTGAATCGCGAAAATTTCATCGTGCATAATGAAGTGGCGCATCCCGTTTTCTTCGATGCGTTTTTCCACCTCGCCCAACACATGATCCACACTGCGGCGGCGAATGCGTTGGTATCCGTCATCCATTTTATTGATCACCGAGTGAATGCAAAACGAACAGGTGTACGGGCAACCGCGTTCGGTGAAGATGAAAATGTGGTTTTCAATGAAGCCGCGTTTGTGCTCCAGTTTATAATCCAGCTTATCGTCGTCGATCAGGACTTCCTTCTCGGCGTAGATCGGTAGCGCAAACGTGTCGAGGTCCTTCTCGAACGGCAGACGAGCGAATCGATGCACCTCGTCGCCCTTGACGAACCACATGCCGGGCACATCGGGCACCTCGCCCGCCATGTACTCGTGCCAGCGATCCATCAGCATCTTCATTGGCACTTCGCCTTCGGCGGCACAGATGATATCCGGTACCTGCAGTTTCTTTGTCTCGCCGGTTTCCGGATGAGGTTTCAGACCATCGAGACAGCTTTCCGGGTGCACCATACAGTGAATGCCACCCCAGATCACCGGCAGGCCCGGAATACGTTCGTGGATCAGCTTCGTCAGTCGGCGGGCAATATTCACCGTGACGCTGAACATCGAAATCCCGACCACATGCGGATCGTAGGCCTTCAATTCCTGAATAAACAGGTCTTCTTCCGTGCTCGTGATTTCACTGGGGTAGGGAACGTAGAGAACTTCGCCCGGGTGCTGGAAAGCGACATACTGAATGTCAATCTGATAGCGTTTCAGTTCCTCGTGCTTTTCATAATCCGTTGTGGGGAAAGCAACCGCGCGCAATTCTTTCATGTGGAAGAACTTAACGTCATGGCCGTTTTCCTGGAGATGCCCGGCCACATAACGTGGACCGGCGGCTCCGGGATTGTAGGTCGTAACCATGGCGACGCGTGTATTCATAGAGTGCTCCAGCAGCTTGTGATTCCCCAGATTGTCAATAGTCTTAAGTTTTGGCCGCTTTATGAGATTGTCAACGGCAATTGGGGTGGAACCCGAAAATGCTCGAATTCCTCCGTTTAAACCTGGGACGAACTATCCAAGCAAAAACGTGTCCATGAGCTTTTCTTGTCTCTACGAAACAAACAAGCCGCCCGGTGAACGGGCGGCTTGTGGGTATTCGTCCAGAGGAATCGATGATTACTTCGCGATGTCGATCAGCTCGATTTCGAAAATCAACAGGCTGTTGGGCGGAATCGACGGATGGCCTTGATTGCCATAGGCCAGGTCTGGCGGGATGAACAGCTTCCACTTCGCGCCGACTTTCATCTTCTGAAGCGCTTCGGTCCAGCCGGGGATTACCTGTCCAACACCGAACGTAGCCGGCTGGCCGCGATCATACGAGCTGTCGAAAACTTCACCGCTCATCAGCGTGCCCTTATAATGGGTTGTCACCTTGTCGTTTTCTTTCGGGGTGGCGCCGTCGCCTTCCTCAATCACCATGTACTGCAGACCGCTTTCCGTGGTAACCACGCCTTCTTTTTTGCCGTTTTCGGCCAGGAACGCATCAGCCGCAGCCTTGTTCTCTTCGGCTTTTACTTCCATTTCGGCCTGCATCTCCTGTTGGCGAGCCGCCATTTTATCCTGCATCGTCTTCTGCAGGTTCTGCATGGTTTCCATCATTTCGTCTTCTGACATGGCAAGGTCATTGCCTTCCATGATGTCCTGAATCGCGTGGCTCAGGGATTTGACGTCGATTTCGAGTTCGCTGGCTTTGAGCTCGCCACCGATGCTGGCACCAATCGAGTAACTGACCTTCTGAATTTCGGTTTCCAAAACCGCCGTGCTTTTCGCAGCGGCTTTTGCTTCGGCTTCTTCGGCGTTCGCCATCCAGAAAATGGGCGCCGCTAACATCGCCGAAGCGATCAACGGATAAACGAGGCGTTTTTTCATAAATGTTTTGCTCCTTGAGATTCGGACAGCCAACGCGTGGCATTATCGCGAGGACAATCAAATTTGTCGCGCACGGAGAAAATCTCCCAAATGGGCTCAGGCCCTGTGCGTCAAAAGAAAAGACCGCTTCATCCAGCGGCCCATCTCCTACATTCACTATGACAACCCATCTATCGAGGATGTTCCCCAGGCTGCAACTGATTTAACCGAGGCGGCGCAGAACGTCCTGCTCACTCACCACAGCGTTCTGTTCCATTTCCCCCTTGACCTGCCTCTGCCCGTTAAGGCTTATGGCCCCCTTGCCACGGTTCTCGAACCGAAGGCCCATACCCACCTGGGAAGAAACGGGGGTGACTGTTCGCACATGCCGAAAGTGCTCGTCGAAGAAGGCGAACCCATCGATCGCGCGCTCAAACGCTTCAAAAAAGAATGCCAGAAAGCCGGTATTCCCGCAGAAGTGCGCCGCCGTGAATTTCACGAAAAGCCCTCTGTTAAGAAAAAGCGTAAGCGCGAGGCTGCCATCCGCAAAATGCGCCGCCGCATGCTCAAGATGAAGAAACGCATGGATAACATGTGATTCAATCTTGTCGCGAATTGAACGAAAAGATCACACCCGTCATCCGGATTATCCGAATGGCGGGTGCTTTTTTTGCTTACCAATTCTCAGCCACGTTGCTGGTGAAATGGTTTAGAGCGCGAAGGGCCAAACGGCTGAAAATCGCTATTGCGCTGGATGCACGTTCTGCCTAGCCTCCATCCGCCTTTGCGCGATCTTGCGTTTTTGCGCCCTTTTGGGATACGCAAATCTCAGGTGAAAGAACTGAACAACGTTCCCTCGCCCTAAGCTAAACCTTTGCAATATTATACCCCCCGATTTACGAACCGGGGCATCATTAAGGAGTTGGATCATTCCCTATGCCCACGAGTGCGAAGAGTTCGGCTGACAAGACCCAGTCCAAACGGTCGGCCAAAGCGAAAACCCCCACCCGCAACGCCTCTCCGAAGTCCAAATCCGTCAAGTCCTCCTCAAACGGAAGTGTTAAATTGGACGTCAACAAACCCCGCGTCATCCTTCCCGACGATCAAATCGTTGAAATCTACCGACAGATGCTCCTGTGCCGTCGCTTCGAAGAGCGCACCGCCCAGATGTATCAAATGCAAAAAATCAAGGGCTTCTGCCATCTTTACATCGGCCAGGAAGCCGTCGCGGTCGGCTCGCTGTTTGCCACCCAGCCCCAGGACTACATTTTCACCACCTATCGCGACCACGCTCACGCGTTGCTGCGCGGCATCTCTGCCCGGGAAGTCATGGCCGAGTTGTTTGCCAAAGCCACTGGTTGTTCCAAAGGCAAGGGCGGCTCGATGCACCTGTTCAACGCCAAGGCCGGCATGATGGGCGGCAATGGCATTGTCGGTGGCCACGTACCGCTGGCCACGGGCGTGGGCTGGAAAGCCATGTATAACAAGACCGACGAAGTCGTGCTCTGCTACATGGGCGAAGCCGCCGTGAACCAGGGCGTTTTCCACGAAAGCCTCAACATGGCTTCCTTGTGGAACCTGCCCGTGATTTACATCTGCGAAAACAACCTCTTCGGCATGGGCACCGCGGTTCATCGCGCCAGTGCCGAATCCGATCTCTACAAACGCACCGAAGGCGCCTACCGCATTCCCGGCGTTCGTTGCGACGGCATGGACGTGCTGGAAATGTACGCCGTGACCAAGGAAGCCTGCGAACGCGCACGCAACGAAGGCCGCCCAACGTTTATCGAAGCGATCACCTATCGTTACAAAGGTCACTCGATGTCCGACCCGGCCACGTCCTATCGAAAGAAGGACGAAGTCGAACAGTGGAAGTCCAAAGACCCACTTGATCGTCTCGCCGCCCAGTTCCCGAAAATTCTGACCGCCGACCTCATCAAAGAGATGGACGAAAAGATCAAAGACGAGGTCCAGGACTCGATTCAGTTCGCCGAAGAATCGCCCTATCCCGATCCCAGCGAACTCTACACGGACATCTACATCGATTATCCGGGCTTTCCCGGGCCGAACGACTGAGATGCGCCTGTCTTCGGAAACGATCGGGCGCTCAACCGCCTAACCTCTCGACGTTTGCAGATTACCCCCACACGCTTACACGAACTGGAGTTTATTGACCCATGCCCGAGATTACTTTCCGTGAGGCATTGAACCAGGCTCTGGCCGAGGAAATGGAACGCGACGATCAAGTGTTCCTGATGGGCGAAGAAGTCGCTCTTTACCACGGCGCGTACAAAGTTTCTCAGAACCTGCATGAAAGATTCGGCGATAAACGCGTCGTCGATGCCCCGATTACCGAAGCCGGTTTCGTTGGCCTTGGCATCGGCGCCGCCCATGTGGGCATGCGCCCCGTCATCGAAGTCATGACGTTCAACTTCGCCATTCTGGCCCTCGACCAGATTTGCAACAACGCCGCCAAGCTGCGCTCGATGTCCGGTGGCCAGTTCACCGTCCCGATCGTCATCCGTGGCCCGGGCGGCGCAGGCGGCGCGCTTGGTTGCCAGCACAGCCAGGCGCTCGAACAACAATACGTGCACATCCCCGGCATCAAAGTCGTCATGCCTTCGACTCCGCACGACGCCAAGGGCCTGTTGAAATCCGCCATTCGCGACAACGATCCGGTAATTTTCATCGAATCGGAAAAGCTTTACAACGTTCGCGGCGAAGTTCCGGCGGAAGAATATACGATTCCTCTTGGCAAGGCCGACGTAAAGAAAAAGGGCGAGGACGTGACGATCATCACTTGGTCGCGCATGTTGACCTCGGCCGTTTTGCCCGCCGTGGAAATTCTCGAAAGCGAAGAAGGCATCAGCTGCGAAGTCATCGACCCGATGACCCTCAGCCCCTTGGATTTCGATACGCTCGTCGAGAGCATCAAAAAAACCAACCGCTGCGTGATCGTCGAAGAAGGCTGGCCCAAAGCCAGCGTTGGCGCCTGGATCGCCTCGGAAATGTATGCACGGGCATACGATTACCTGGACGCGCCCATTGGACGCGTTCACCAGGAAGACGTCCCGTTGCCCTATGCCCCGAACCTCGAGGAGCTTGCGCTTCCGAGCCCGCAGAAGGTTGTCGATGCGGTCAAGAAAGCCTGCTACGTCAACGTTTGATCACCCCGCCGGGCGGGCCAGATCATCCGCCCGGCTTGAAATTTGATTTTTCCTCCGCGAGCGGCCTGATTTTCCCGGGTCCCGCACCTCACCCCCCTCTCAGGAAAAGGTCACGATGGCTACACCGATTGAACTCTTGCAGCTTTCCCCGACAATGAGCGAAGGCACGATTGTCAAATGGCTCAAGAAGGAAGGCGAGTCGATTTCAGCAGGCGATATTCTGGCTGAAATCGAAACCGACAAAGCCGTGATGGAGCAGGAAGCGTTCGACGACGCCACGCTGCTTAAGATTCTCGTCCCCGAAGGCTCCGCCGTTCCCGTCGGTGGTCGCATTGCCATCGTTGGCAACGAGGGCGAAGACATCTCCGCCCTGTTGGGTAACGGTTCGGCTGCTCCGGCCAAGAAAGCCGAGCCCAAAGCCGAACCCGCACCAGCCCCGGCGGCGTCCGAATCCGAACCCATCGTCAAGACTGGCGGTCCGCCTAAAGTCAACCTGCGCGCCGAACAACCGCCCGCAGACAAAGAATCCAACCACCTGGCGAATTTGAAAAAAGAAGCCCCGGTTTCTACCGGTGGGCGCATTGTTGCCTCACCGCTTGCCCGTAAAATGGCCGCCGACCAGGGTCTCGACCTCGCTGCCATCCAGGGCACCGGACCCGGCGGACGCATCATCAAGCGCGACATCGAAAGCGCGCTCGAAGGCGGCGTTTCGGCTCCGGCAACTACGGCTTCCGCCGCCCCCATCGCCGTAACCCCGGCGGCGGGCGACCAGGAAATCCCCGTCAGCGGCATGCGCAAAGTCATCGCGCGTCGCCTTGTTCAATCACGCCAGGAAGTCCCCGCGTTTGGTCTTAATGTTGACGTCAACGCCGAAGCGCTTTTGGCTGCCGTGGCTCGTGTGCGTGAAATCAACCCCGACGCCAAGGTCACCGTTACGCACTTCCTCATCAAGGCCATGGCTTGCACGTTGATGAACCACCCGTGGATGCGCACCCAATGGGTTAACGGCAAGATGATCCGCAAGGCCAGCGCCCACATCTCGGTCGCCGTAGCGGTCGAGGACGGCCTTCTGACCCCGGTTCTTCGCGACGCGCAGAGCAAAGGCCTTTACGCGATTGCCGCCGAATTGCGCGAACTGGCTGGCAAAGCCCGCGACCGCAAACTGGGCGAAGCCGATCTTTCCGGCGGCGTTCAGACGATCAGCAACCTGGGCATGTTCGGTATCGATAATTTCGACGCCATCATCAACCCGCCCGAAGCCGCCATTTTGGCCGTCGGCGCCGTGATCGACAAACCCGTCGTACGCGGCGGTGAAATCGTTCCTGGAAAAATAATTACATTAAACTTGTCTTGTGACCACCGTGTTGTTGACGGAGCCGTCGGAGCGTCCTATCTTAAAGACCTGAAGGCGGCCTTGGAAGATCCGCTGCTGATGCTGGTGTGATGAAGTGCGGATCAACAACAACTCTGGGAAAGTCGTAAAAGGAACAGCCAACTGACACTTGGCACCCTGCCTGTCCACTTCGGCGGACGGACTCTTTCAAGGCCCCGAAAATCGATAAAATTGGAAGCGGTGCGGACACCTCACCACCATGGTGTCCCCGCCTCCATAGTCGAGCGGGGCCTGGATTTTTTCCATCCCTGCTCCGCATCGCGCCCTAGCCCGCCCCTGGGGCGCGACGCGTTTTTATCGCCTGGGAACGCCACTCTCCCGTCTCCAAAAAGGAGATTGGGTGTCCCCGCCCGATCCAAAAAATGTGACTTTGAACGAGCGGGACGCTCGTTCTCCTTTCAAGCCCAACGGGCTGAAATTCCCTAGCCTAGGGCAAGCGCAGAGTGCGTCGCCCTGGGTAATCAGATCGAATTGTTTTGAGCGCTGAAAGTGCGAGATAAAATGTCCCGAATCCCTAATCCCGGTATTTCAATACGATTCCATCGCGCGTTGTTGGATCGAGAGCACTTCCGCTTGGCGAATGGCGTTTGCGAAGATGCCTTTGGCTTCGTCGCGGCCCAGAAGGTTCAGAGCTTTTTCACCCGGCAACCAAATTCGATTGCGGTGATTGAACTCGGGCCATGTCAGGTGCACTTGCGTCACCTGGAGTAAAAAAACCTCTACATCGAACTGAGAACCGGACTTGCGATAGCGAAATTTCCCGACGGAAGGACGATGCACGTCGCCGCTGACGCCTGCTTCTTCGTAGGTTTCCACGGCGGCTTGTTCGGCAGCCGTGCAACCAAATTCAATCCGCCCTTTGGGGAAAACCCAGCGCCCGCCGCTGCTGCTGGAGATCAGCAAAAACTCCAGTTTCCCGCGCGAATCGCGGCGAAACGGAATGGCTCCGGCTTGGGACATCACACATTCTGGGATAAAATGGATCACAATTAGGGGGCTTTCTCCAGTATCCATAATCAGTGGATGAACTCATTTAAAGAGATAGGCCCACACCACGTCCAGCATTTTTTTCACACCTTTGCTCAAAATGAACCGTAACTTTTCGTGGGCGCTTTATTAGGAAGTGTGGAATTGTGGCGAGGGAATTTCTACCCGCTCTCCTTGACTCTCAATCCCCCTTTATGCGCGATTGTTCGCCAACGGAGGATTCCCCCATGGAGTTGAACGAGCGAATCGAACGCCTCGAAGCGTTGTTGACCACCGAAACCGACGATCCCTTGACGCATTTTATGCTCGGGCGCGAATACATGGAGGCCGAACGTTTTGCCGATGGCGCGTGTGTGCTCCGGCGGTGCGTGGAACTCAACCCGCATTACACGGCGGCGTATCGGTTTCTGGGGGATTGCCATCGCAAAGCGGGAAACGATGCTCAAGCGCGCGAGGCATACGAAACGGGGATTGCGGTTGCCCAGGAAACCGGCGATCTTCAGGCAGGCAAGGAAATGGAAGTCTTCCTCGGCAGGTTGAAAAAATCATGAGCGATTGTTTCTTGTCGGTCGTCATTCCGATCTACAACGAGGTCGAAAACCTCCCCGTTTTGCACGAGCGATTGACCAAGGTTTGCCGGAAACTTGGCAAACCGTACGAAATCGTGCTCGTGGACGATGGCAGCAAAGACGGTTCGATGGACCTCATGCGGAATTTAGCGCAGACCGACCCGCATGTGCGCGCCATTGGGCTTTCGCGGAATTTTGGTCACCAGATTTGCCTGACCTGTGGGCTCGATCATGCCATTGGCGAGGTCATCGTGATGATGGACGCCGACCTCCAGGACCCGCCCGAGCTGATACCCAGGATGATTCGCAAGTACGAAAAAGGTTTCGACGTCGTGTATGCCGTGCGTGCCGAGCGCAAAGGCGAAACCGTATTCAAACGCGCCACGGCGGCGGGATTTTACCGCTTCCTGCGCCTTTGCACACAAATTGATATTCCGATGGATACCGGCGATTTTCGCCTGATTTCACGTCCAGCGCTCGACAGCGTTCTTTCCCTGCGCGAGCGTAACCGCTTCCTTCGTGGACTGTTTACCTGGGTCGGGTTTCGCCAGACACCGATTCGTTACGTGCGCGCGGCACGCTTTCGAGGTGAAACCAAGTACCCACTGCGGAAAATGGTTCATTTTGCCATTGATGGCATCACCTCCTTCAGCGCGATTCCGCTGCAAGTCAGCACTTGGCTAGGTTTTGTCGCCGCAATCGTTGGGTTTTTATACGGGTTGAAAGTGTTGTATGTGTGGATGAG
>CAZOKZ010000055.1:0-30312 GCA_964580585.1 uncultured Candidatus Sumerlaeota bacterium
TCGCCGTGCCCAGAAGCGTCCCCGTCGTCGGCGCATCGTAAAGGCGCACCGTCGCGCCCGGCGTCACCGTGCCGATGAACGTCGGCGTATCATCGTTCGTCACATCGTCCGTATTCGACGCGCCGCTATCGCTCGCCGCCGCCAAATCCGGCGCCGCAGGACCCGAAGGCGGAGGCGGTCCGCCCGCATCGAGGTTAAGGAGCACGGTAAAGCCAGTGATGCTACCGACGGTTACGGCGATATCCTGGCCACCGTTTCCATCAAAATCGCCCACAGTCAGTTGAGTTGGTTTGCCTCCACCTGCGAGAAATGCTTGAATTAAGGAGAAGTTGCCATCTCCGGCACCCTGAAAAACACTAACGGTCGAAGCGCTTTTTTCCACCACCGCCAAATCGAGCGTTCCATCCCCATCGAAGTCCGCCGCGCCAATTCCCACAGGTATAAAACCCGTTGTGAACGGACTGCCCGTAGCGGGTGTAAATCCACCGGCTCCATTTCCCAGAAAAACCGAAAAATTATTGTCCACGCTGTTTGTGACGGCGATGTCCAATTTGCTGTCGCTGTTGAAATCGGCAACGGAAAGATCTTCGGGACCGGCACCTGTCGGAATAGTGAGTCCGGGAATGCCAAACGTGCCATCTCCATTGCCTAGGAATACCATGAGCGTATCACTGCCAGCATTCGAATTGACCATGTCCAAGGAGCCATCCCCATTAAAATCGCCTGCCGCAATATGAAAGGGAAAACTAAAAATTCCTGTCGAAAGAGTCTGCTGAGTACCGAATGTGCCATCTCCGTTGCCCGGAAGGAACGAAATAGTATCATCGCCGCTATTAAGTACCACCAGATCCAATTTCCCATCTTTATCGAAGTCTCCCAACGCGGCGTCTCTGGGCCCACTTCCAACACCGGTGTTAATACTGGTTTGAAACGTCCCATCTCCGTTTCCCAGAAACACCGATATGAATCCAACTCCACCGTCAACGACTACAAGGTCCTGCTTGGAATCCCCGTCAAAATCGCCGTGAAGAACGGCGGCAGGACTCGCTGGCGTTACATTCGTTGGATAATCCGTTTTCGTGCCAAAAGTGCCGTCGCCATTGCCCAACAGCACCGATACGCCTTCTAAACTTTGAGCGACTGCCGCAATGTCGAGATCCGAATCTCCATCGAATTGCCCTGTCGTGAGCCCAGAGGGGGAATTAAATGTTGTATAAGGCACTGGCGTTGCAAATCCCGACCACGCGGCGTGACTGACGGTGGGGATGGTGGTCAAGATCGCGCCAATGGCCATCCCCGCACACCAAAGTATTTGTTTTTTTACTTTGTACGATTTCAACTTTGTCTCCTTATAGTTTCGAATATGGAAGATTTCTCAATTTCGTCGAAGGTGGCGAATTCCAGAATCGTCCAGTCTCTGCGAAATTCACGGCTTCTATACACTCAGTTCAATAACTCGGGTTTCAGCTCACGACGAATTCACACATCCGCCGTTATCCTCTTAACATTCCCCATTCCAAAATTTTAAGGTTGGCAAAAAATGTCCGCAACATTCCTGACGACAACTACCGGCAGTTCACCCAACGAATGCTTGAATCAAAGTTTTGTTTGCCTGTAAAGTACAATTTACGCGTTGAATGAATCGAGCTGCAAATAATCGACTTTTTCCTTTGCATCGATTTGATCAAACCGAACTGCCGAGCCCTACCGTTGGTGCTTGGCCAAATTCGACTTGTAAATCTCTCGCCAGCGAACGGGGTGCGATGCCGCATAATCCTCCAGGTACCTAGAGGGTGTCTCTGGCTTCCCGATGTGGACTTACACGCCGTTAGAATTCAGCCACTGGGTTCGAGAATCCCTCCATTCAGAGCACCTGGCTACGCGGGGAATTCCCACGCCTAAGAAATTATTTGGCATGTCGATATTTCTGTTGGTCAACATAACTGCAGTTCCCCATAACCACGCCCGTTCTTGTCTAAACCCAATTTTTCCGGGGGATGTACAATGCGTTTCCGAAACCTTTGGAACCTTCGGCGGTTTTTCGCGTTCTGGCCCGTTTCCGAACGTTGCAACCGATTCGTTGCATCTGCACATTCGTGTGGAAAAAATCGCAACTATCTTTGCTCTGAATCCAACAGATGAATCGAACAATCCGGGAATGCGCTTCGTGCAGTTTTTCGATTCGGAAGAAAATAGTTGTTTTAAAGTTTTTCTGATTCAGCGCCAAAAAGACTGCCCAGAACCGGAAGAATGGAGTCATTTCGATTGGCTCATCTCGAATTTCAAATTGAAATCCGTGTAACAGAAAGTTGCTGTACACGGCTGTTATACCCATACAGAGTCTATTCAACCATTCGGGGCACGAATTATATCGCGTCCCGAATTATTATTTACAGAATCTTGTATTGCCCGACCTCAGAAGTCGTGCGAAACACGCAACCGGTGTTTGAAATTCGATCACGACGCCCTGAGTTTTGGAGTATCCTATGGATAACGGTCTGATTCTATATAAATTCCCAACGGAATTGCCAATTTGCAAGACTTACAATATTTCCGTTGATGATGATACTCTTCCCGTATTTACAACCCAGATCGGGTCGTATGTTAATTTCGGCATGTCCAAGAGTCTTGAATTAACAATTGAACTTAAGAAACAACCACGCGAAGTAACCATTCGTCCCATCAGTAAAAATATCCATGCAACAATCACGGGAAAATTTTGCAAGATTCAACTCGACAAGCCCTGTAATCTGAGCATTGAAATCGATGGCAATATTAATCACCCCTTGTTCGTTTTCGCCAATCCACCTTTGCCGGATGCTCCGTCACCGGACGATCCCCTCGTTCATTATTTTGAAGCAGGAAAAGTTCACGAGGTCGGAGAAATTATTCTTCAGAGCAACGAGACCATTTATTTGGAAGGCGGCGCAGTTGTCCGTGGCACGGTACGCGCAAAAGGGGCGAAAAACGTGGCGATTTGCGGCGCGGGCGTTTTCGATTCGAGCACCCGAATGCATAAAACCAACATGTTGGTTTTTCGTGAATGCGAAATCGCTTCGATCGAAAACATAATCCTCCTGGATACCTTTGGTTGGTCGATACATTTAAGCGGTACACAAAAAGCTCGCCTGAATAATGTACGCGTTTTGGGCTGGCGAGCTAACTGCGACGGACTCGATATTGAATACAGTCATAATGTTCACGTGACGGATTGCTTTTGGCGAACTTCCGACGACTGTGTTGCGTTGAAAGCGCTCTATCCACCCAACGTACCAAATATTCCCTTCGAGGAAATGATCGACCCGGAAACACTTGGTCGTCACAAGGTGCCTCGCATTACTGGCGACGCGATTGGCGATATTACAATTGAACGTTCGGTTTTCTGGAACGATTGGCCTGGCAATGCAATGGAGATAGGCTTTGAATTACGAGCGGATATTTTACGCAATGTTACGGTGCGTGATTGCGATATCATTCATGTCATTCGCGGTGCTGCAATCAGCATCCATAACGCAGACAGAGTTCGCATTGAAAACATTGTTTTAGATGATATTCGCGTCGAAGATACTGATGAATTGATCGATTTTTACATCGGATGTTCAATTTACAGCGATGATTGTCCTGAACGCTTCAGACGAAGTAACCCCAATCGTACGACTCCACCCAAGGTAAATTGCGATTATAATTCGCACGATAATTCAGCCCAATGGTATATTCCTAATGAAAACGAACGGAGCGAATTTTCAACCAATCGTGGACAAATTCGGCGTGTAACGGTGCGAAATTTAAACTGCCTGAGCAATCCACGAAATCGTTCTTTAATTTGCGGGTTCGACGCCGAACATGGAATTTCGGATATCACTTTCGAAAACTTGCAAATTGCCAACGAAACGATCACGAATGCCTCGGAGGATCGATTTCGTTTAGAATATGTCAACAACCTTCACTTCAGGAACCTGGAAACTCCCACTTCGTAAATGACTTTACATAATAACCTTTATTTCGATTTCACCAATGGGATAAGGTATTTGTATTTTTCGGCGAATTCCTTTGTGTTCTAATTTGATCTTTTGACTTTGATAATTAACTTCTTTGACTGGGGAAACAAAATAGAGCGTCAATGTTTTCCATGTTGGTTTGAATGTGCCTTCCGGGGTTTCGAGCCGCACGAGACACTCGTTCGCCGATGTTTTTTGTAACAGAATAACTCTCTGGTGATAGACACCGTCTTGATACGCGTATGATTCGCCGTCGTCTTCGTAGAGAGTGAACGAGGAGTTCCCATGGTCTGGCATTGCCAGATGCAATTCCAGATCCTCGATGGTCTCCGCTCCAATATACTTGAGTGGTTTCTGCATGGGAACAATGCCACCATCGCGCAACAGGAGTACGGGTCGATCAAGCGGTGCCGGTATGGCGATCATTTGACCTCCTGCATAAACTTCGCCTGTAAACCAATCGATCCATTTGTTGCCGGTGGGCAACTTCACGGGCCATTGACGCGCGCCTTCCTTGTAAACCGGCGCCATCAGCAAATGGTCGCCAAAAAGAAACTGGTCGTCAACGGACCACAGTTGCGGCTGATCGGGATAGCTCCAGGCAAATGGTCGCTGAATAGGATCGCCGGTCAGAGCCGCTTGGCGAAACAATGAATACAGCAACGGTATTAACCGATAACGCAACCGAATGGCATCGCGCACATGGTTATAAACTTCTGGATGCGTCCAGGGATCCATGCGCGACTCGCCCGAATGAATCGTGAAACGCGGCATGAAAATTCCCGCATGACACCAACGCACAAACAGTTCGGGGGACGGATGGGGTCCGGCAAAACCGCCCACATCGTGGCTTTCATTCGCCACACCGGAAAGCCCCATCCCCAAGCCAATCGGAATATCGCGTCTCAGGTCTTCCCAACTGGTCGTATTATCGCCAGACCATGTTTGCGCCAACGCCTGCAACCCGGTCCAGCCCGCGCGCGCCACGTTCCAGGGACGTTTGCCAGGTTGAAATTCGCGCCACGCTTCCATCGAAGTACGCAGCATCAAATTCGTCTGAATCGTTCGCAGCCCCCCGATGGGATAGGCTTCGCCATCGTTATTGCATTGGCCTTCGGGTTCGTAGATCGAATATTCACAGTTATCGTTCCAGACGCCTTCGATTCCCTTCTCCAACAGTTGCTTCCGGATATTGCTGCGCCACCATTCACGCGTTTTGGAGTTCGTGAAATCCAGAAAACTTCCTCTGCCACCCCAGAATTGCACGACCAATGGACCTTCGCCACTTTCATTCGCAATGAAAAGACCTTCTGTTTTCACTTCCTCGTACTGGGGATGTGTTTCCAACATCGCGGGCTTAATATTTGCGGCAACGCGGATTCCCAATTCGCGCAATTGATGCACCCAACCGGTCGGGTCCGGAAAACGTTCATTGTTCCAGGTAAAAACGCATCGCAAATCCGTTCCCGGCAAAACAGTGTAGCCACTGGATAAATGCCAACCATCGCACGGCAAATCCAATTCGTGCGTTTGACGAGCGAACGCGAGAATGTCCGCCTGCGCGGTTTTGTGTTCGCTGATGTCGAATCCCGAAGCCAAATAACCCAGCGTGTATTTGGGTGGAAAAAGCGTGCGACCGGAAAGACGCGTGTATTGTTCGATAACGTCATGAGGCGTGGGGCCCGCAAACCAGTAAAAGTCGATGGGGCCTCCTTCCAGGCGCACATGAAACGAGGCGGCATAATAACCGTCGAGAAAACACCCTAAATCAATCGTCCCTTCCCATGCCGTGCGCAGAAAAAGCCCCCAGTATTGTTTCGTGTCTCGATTGGCACCCATCAAAAACGGGATATTTTTGTACAACGGATCGTGAAAATCACCGCTGTGGCAAATCGCATCACCGGCACCGAAGCGAAACATTCGTCCGTTCTTCACCAGTGGGCCCGTTCTTTCGCCCAGCCCGAAATAAACATCTTCTTCGCCCCGTAAAAACCACGCGTCGCATTGTTTCGAGCGGTCGTTTACTCGGAATGGCAACTGGGGATGCGTGGACAGCATCGATTGTCCGTGTGCGCCGCGAAACTCCACCCGGAACGGATTGCGATGAACGACTAAGCTGGAACCTCCGTCCCCTTGAACAACGAGGTGGTCGCATGCTTCCCGAATTTGAAGCGGGAGCGCATCCGGTTCATCGAGAAGATTATACGTGGGAACATCCACTTCTTTCCATGAAGGATCGAAACGAATTCTCCACGTCCCGTTGCCACAGAAAACAACCCGCACCTGCTCCTCACCATTTTGCAAGGTCAGAATATTGTTTCCACAAAATGAATTCCGGATATTCTCGAAGCGGGTGCTTGGCATTTTCCTCGTCAGACTCCTCAAATGTTCAACAATCGGAACCGGTTTCCAGTCGAGCTGTTGCGCACCAAACTCTTTGTACGCCATTCGCAAGGCAATGCAAAGTCAACCCGATGATCAAACTTGTTGGTTTTATGAGCATTTCCGTAATCGAAATTCCATCGGCAAATCCATCGGCAACGGACAACCCAACGTTTCCCTCTCCCCCAGAGTTTAGAAGATTGTAGAAATTGAAATCAAAGTTCAAGCGTCATGCATTTAGCATCCAACCGGCAAGACGAGGGGAAGCAGTGCGCGAAATCGCACCGCAAACTTCCTATACGGTTGCTTTTTGTAAACACACGTTTCGCACGGCGAAGTCACCGTGCATTAATACGCAAATAGCTGAATCTGAAAGAGATAAATGGAGCGGGAGACGAGACTCGAACTCGCGACATTCAGCTTGGAAGGCTGAAGCTCTACCAACTGAGCTACTCCCGCTCAAGTGGGAGGGAACGAGGCCACAAACTTTCGGAGTCCGTCAACCAGGAAGTGCATCGATCGCTCGTTTTTCACGCATTGCGTTTGCCTGTTTGAGGCTTTCCTCGGCGCCTCGCGCGTGAAAGTTCCCTTGTGCTGGGTTTGCCGTCCCACTAAAAACGTCCTGTTTTTCGGGGCGTCCCGAATGGACGGGGGAACGTGGACGGGGAAGCAATCTGGGCGTTTTCCGAATTTTTGGACTCTGTGTACGGACCTTCATGAGACGTTTTTTTGTTTTCGTATTGATGTGGATGGTGCTGGCAAAGGCGCTACCGGCAGAAACTCGCCGCTCCGGCGAGTTGGTGCTCGATGGCATTCCCGAAGTGCCCCGTGCGATTTACGACCGCATGGAAAAGTACCAGAACACCCGCTCGGCGTTGTTTGTGGATTGGTTTCCCGACGGCAAGGGCCTGCTGATCGCCACGCGATTTGGCGAAACGGCGCAACTCCATGTGTTGGATCACCCCATGGGAGCCCGACGCCAGATCACGTTTTTCGACGACCCTGTTTACAACGCGATGTTTTGCAGAGCGGGTCATCCGTCCCAGTTTTTATTCACCAAAGATCGCGACGGCGATGAGCAAAGCCAGGTGTTTCTGTTCGATATGAACACGGGCGATGCAACCATGCTCTCGGACGGCGAATCGGTCAACCGCGCCCCCCTTTGGTCGAACCATTCGACATTGTTTGCTTACACAACCACGCAACGCAACGGACAGGATTGGGACATTCACATCCGCCCGGCGGATGATTTGACGTCGCCCAGCATTCCGCTGGTGGAAGCAGGCGGTTTGTGGGGTCCGATGGATTGGTCGCCAGACGACTCGAAACTCTTGGCGATGAAATACATGTCGGCAAACGAATCGACACTGCACGTGATCGATCTGGCAACGCGCGAAATCACCCACATCTATGGTGACGGCGACACTCCCCCAGGAGAAAGCGCAACACCCGTAACTCAGCCGATTTATTACGGCGATGCGGCGTTCAGCAAATCCAGCGATGGAATTTTTTATACCTCGAACGCAAATTCGGAATTCCTGCGGTTGTATTACTACGATCTGAATCACAAGGTCTCCAAAATTCTGATCGAAGACATACCCTGGGATGTAACCTCCTTTACGCTCAGCAATGACGGGCGGCTGCTTGCCGCGGTAACGAACCAGGGCGGAATCAGCAAAATCACGCTGCTGAACGTGAAAACACTGCAACGCAGCGAAATCCCAGTCCCCAATGGTATCATTCATTCGTTGCAATTCAGTCCCGACGACACGCGTCTGGCACTCAGTCTCTACACGCCAACTTCACCCGGCGACGTCTTTGTGTGGAGCTTTGAAAAGAATGAAATGCAGCGATGGACTCAGTCGGAAGTCGGGGGGTTGCCACCTTCGATGTTTGTCGATACAGAGTTGGTTTCGTACAAAACATTCGACACAGACGATAACGGCGAACCGCGTCGCATCCCGGCATTTGTGCTTCACCCCCGAGGCGAAGGCCCCTTCCCCGTGTTGATCAACCTGCATGGCGGACCCGAAAGCCAATCACGACCATACTTCAGCAGTTTCCAGCAATTTCTCGTGAACGAACTCGGAATGGCGGTCATCGAACCCAACGTGCGCGGGTCTTCCGGATACGGAAAATCCTGGCTGATGCTCGACAACGGCATGAAACGCGAAGATTCCGTGCGGGATGTCGGCGCTCTGCTCGATTGGATTGCCACACAACCACAATACGACGCCTCGCGCGTGATCGTCATGGGTGGCTCGTACGGCGGATACTTAACGCTCGCATCGCTTGCTGCTTACCCAAATCGACTCGCTGGCGGCGTGGACGTCGTAGGCATTTCCAACTTTGTCACCTTTCTGGAATCGACCAAAGAATATCGCCGCGACGTGCGCCGCGCCGAATACGGCGACGAACGGAACCCGGAAATGCGCGTGTACCTGGAAAATATTTCCCCGCTCACCAATGCCTCGCAAATCAACAAACCGCTCTTTGTCGTCCAAGGCAAAAACGATCCGCGCGTCCCTCAAACCGAAGCCGAACAAATCGTCCAAGCCGTGCGCGCCAACGGGCAAACCGTCTGGTATATGCTTGCGGAAAACGAAGGACATGGCTTGAGCAAAAAGGAAAACCGCGACGAGTTCCAAGCCATCGCCGTCATGTTCTTTCGCTATCTGCTCGCGCCACAACGACAGATAACACCCGGTGCAACGCCCTCGCCCGAGGCAGTCGAAAGCTCGCCCACTCCCCTGCCAACAACCGAAACACCGGAAGTGACTCCGTCCCCCGAGCCAACACCCACGCCTGAACCCACGCAGGAACCCACTCCGTCCCCCACGCTCACTCCCAAACCTTCACCATCTCTGGAACCTGCGCTTCCTGCCGGAGGTGGGGAATAGTAATGAATCGCCACAGAGGACACAGAGTTCACAGAGAAATTTATATGACGTCATGACTTCAATACTACGGAAATCAATGTTTATAACATCTCTGCGTCTCTGCACCTTTGCGCGAAAAAACTCCGTGTCCTCTGTGATCTCCGTGGCCTGAATTTAAAATATCCTATGACCACACGCTTTCAACTCCGTCCCTCCTCCGTCCCCCTGCACCGTCGGATCGACCTCGTTTTTCTCGGCATCGCCATCTGCTGGACCGCACTCGTGTTACTCGTCAACGGATTACCCGGCGCGCAACTAGCTCCCGTCACGCGCTTTCACATCGAACATCTCGATAAAGCCGTGCACTTTTCATTCTATTGTTTCATGGCGGTTTTTTACTGGAATGCACTCGTGCCCGCGAACGGCGCGCGTCCGATTGTTCGACGCCCCGCCCTTTGGGCATTCGCCATCGCTGCGCTGGTTGCCATCCTTGACGAATTGCACCAAATTCCCGTACCCGGTCGAAGCTGCGACCCCATCGACCTGCTCGCCGATTGGTCCGGCGCCTTTGCCGTGGTGGTGATGGCGATATTCATTAAAGGCGAAAGGCAAAAAGATGAATGAACTGCTTCATTTCGCATTTGGAACCTAATAATTCAGCCGCTATTTTCGTTTACCGAACCACTATACATCAAGAAACTTGAAAAAGATTTCGCCTTGAGCGTAACTCAACTTTGTTGCCAAAGTTTAAAGATTCACCACAAAGCCACACAGGTCCCAGAGGAACACGAAGAAAAAAAATTCTATTCACTCATTTTCAACCAAAGCCCTTCGGAAAGTTGAAACCACTGATTTTCGTGATGTTTTTTTACTCGTTCGCCATCGAAGCGCGCGAAAATCGTAAGCCGACAAAAAGGGCTCTTCGTTTTTTCTCCGTGGCTCCTGACTTGTCCGCCGTAGCCTTGGCGCAGGCAGGCGCCTTCGTGGTTTGATTTTTTCTTCGTTTTGGGTACAAACTCAAGATGCGCCCTTCATCCTTCATCCTTCATCCTTTCCATCCCCTCCCCCACCATTTCCACAATTGTTTCCACCGCCCGTTTCGCCGCCCCGCGATTCGAATTCGCCGCCCGCGCGGCTTTTTCTCCCATCGCGCGGCGTTTGGCTTCCTCCGTCCCCAATTCAATCAGCATCCCCGCCAATCGTTCTCGCGGCACCTCGGGCGCTCCGTCCCCCGGACCCAATACACGAACAATTTCCGGCTGCGCGTGCATGTGCGGACCGCGCAAGACCGGAATGCCATGTACAGCCGGTTCAAGCAAATTATGCCCCCCAATCGGCGCCCAGCTTCCCGCCAGCAACGCTATTTCCGCCGCACCGAAACTCCGCGCCAGCACCCGCATTTGATCGAGCAACACCACCTGGTCGCACGACGGAGCCGCGTTTTCCCCCGCGCTCGTGCGATGCAACGCAAACCCTTGCTTTTCGATCAATCCCGCCACCGTGTCGAATCGTTCGGGATGACGTGGCGCAATGACAAGCCGCAATGCCGGGCATTTGGCTTTTGCCTCGCGATACGCATCCAACACCAAATCCTCTTCACCCGGATGCGTGCTTCCGGCAAGCGCCACCACATCGTCCGTCCCCATCCCCCACGCCTTGCGAATCGTCGAACGCTCTTCTGCCGCCAACGGATCGGGCAACGCGTCGAATTTCACGTTCCCCACCACGGAAATATTTTTCTCCGTCCCCACGATACGCGCCATACGCTCGGCGTCTTGATTCGTCTGCATGAAAAAATGGCGGACATTGGATAAAATCGGGCGGAATAAAACCGACGCCTTCACATACCGACGCGCGCTCCGTTCGCTCAACTTGCCATTCACCAAAAAAATCGGAACGCCGCGCCGTGCGCCTTCCGAAAGAATATTGGGCCAGATTTCTGTCTCGAAAAACAAGTAAACCGACGGGCGATACGCGCGGTAAAACGCCCGCACGGTCCATGAAAAATCCGCCGGAGCATACGAAAACTGTTCCGCCCCCGCCATCGTCTGATGCGCCTGCGCCTGACCCGTTTCCGTCGTTGTAGTGCACAAGAACTCCCACCCGAGTTCCCGCCGCTTCAACTCGCGATACACCGACCCTGCTGCCACCGTCTCGCCCACCGAAACGCTATGCATCCAACACCGCTCTGCCGCCGGTTTCGGCAACGCGCGCGCAGGCAAACGCTTGCCCAACATCCCGGGCAAGCTCTCGCGGTATTTGCCAAGACGCATTCGCTTATACGCGATTACAGGAGCAATCACGGGCATCGCGGCAAGATAAGCGGCGTCGTACAGGTTCATGGGAGTGTGCTGTTTATAGTTTTTAGTTTATAGTTCATCGTCTTTATTTCACCCGTCGAGTCGTCTCGGACCATTAACTAATAACTAAAAACTATTAACCATCCAAACGGTAAATAACTATACGTCTCTCATTTGATCGCTCGTCGTCCTTCGAGCGCCATGCGCAACGTCCCGCCGTCGGCATGTTCAAGCGACCCACCCATCGGAATGCCTTTCCCAATGCGTGTAACCGAAAGCTCGGGACGATCCAATTGGCGCGAAAGAAACAACGCCGTCGCGTCGCCCTCGACACTGGGACTGGTGGCAAGAATGATTTCCGTGAATTCGCCTTCTGCCAACCGTTCGTATAATTCTGAAATGCGCAAATCATCGGGCGTGACGCCCTTCAGCGGGGAAAGCACTCCGGCGAGCACATGATACTGTCCACGAAAACCGCCCGCACGCTCGAACGCAACCACATCGAGTGCCTGTTCCACCACGCATAACGACGTACGATCACGACCGTTGTCGGAGCAAATAGGACACGTGCCATGATCGGTGAAATAGCCGCAAATACTGCAATTACCCACTTGGGTATGCAGATTGAGCAACGCCTGCGCGAGATCTTTAGTCTGGGCATTGGGAGACGCCAGCAATCCAAAAGCAATGCGCTCCGCGCTGCGACGTCCGATGCCTGGCAATTTGCCCAGTTCATCGATCACGGATTGCAACGCAGACGGCAACGACATGAAAGCGTCCGATCGGAGTAAAAGCGGGATGAGCCGACACGTTTCAGGAGAAAAACGCGACCGCCGCGCGTTCCATCACGACGGTCGCGTTAACCTTTTCGGCAAATCAGAACAATCCGGGGAACTTCAATCCGCCGGTAATGTCCGAAACCTGGCTTTCGTGCAACGCCTTGGCGGCATCGAGCGCCTGGTTGACCGCCGCGACGATCAAATCCTGGAGCATTTCCGGATCGTCGGGATCGATGGCCTCGGGACCAATGGTAATCGCTTTGATTTCACGCGTTCCCGTGGCTGTTACCTTCACCACGCCGCCGCCCGAAGACCCTTCAACGGTCATGTCGGCTAACTGGGTGTTCATTTTTTCCACGCGTGTATGCAGATCGCTCTGCAACTTACGGATCATTCCGGGATCAATCATGGGTTTTCCTGCTTGATGAAGTAGTAATCGTCAAACCAACCGATTCCCCCCTCGGTCGGAGAGCTATTCACAAACATTGCCGAGGCTGGGTCAAGGTCAAGAAAGCGGAAGCGTAAAGCAAAACAGAATGTTCTCTAAGCACCAGGACGCCCTCAAAGTTGCAAGATCAAGGCGCGCGAGGCGAGGACGACCGAGGCGTAGCAGCGCTACGGCGAGAGCTTGTCTGTCCGTAGCCGCTAGGCGAAGGCAGGAGTCCGAGACCGATGCGCAACACAGAGATTGCGACTTTGAGGGCGTCCTGTAAAGCAAAAGTCAGAAGGCATATAGGACAACAATATTTCGCTTACCCGATTACAACTCCGAAACACCAGGCGCTCTTTAATTTCGCCTTTTGCCTTTATCTTTCCGCCTTTGATTACACGGCTCTTCCGTTGAAAAAAGCCGGTTTGACGCCAAAATGTTCCTCGACCAATTCGCAAGCCTCGCGAAACGCGGGATATTTCTCCAACGCCTCGGCAAACGAGACCATTTCATCGAGCGATTCATCGTTGCGTGAAAGTTTTTGCGAAGGGGCGGTTGAAACCAAAGGCGCCGATGCCGACATCTCCATCGGCACGATAATGTCTTCTTCTTCGGCGGGATCGCCCGATTGCACTTCCACAGGGCCCGGCAAATCGTTCGCCTCCGATACGCTGATGGAAATCATCATCGCTTTTTGCCAGATCGCTTTCACACAGTCGCGCAACATCGCCGTCGTTTCCGGACGATCCAGGTGCGATTTCATCGCTCGGTCGGCGCTGGCCAGTTCAATCGAGATTCTGGATGACCCAACACCCAGCAAACGCGCTTTTGCCAACGTTCCACGAAGCGAAGCGCTCCGGCTCCCCACCTGTTCGATAAACGCATTCCAGCGGTCCGCGTCGGTTGTATGCACAACCTCGATTGGGTTGTGAGAAACAGGTTCTTCCTGCACGGCGGGGCTGGCATTCAACATGGGCGCCGCCATCAGGTTGTCCGCCTTTCGCGCCTCGGGTCGGCGCGCCTGCGAACCACGTTCCGTTCCCTGAACCGGCGCATGTGAAGCGTTCGGCGTGCCCGATCCACGGCTGGCGACACCGCCGCCGCCTCCCCCGCCATTGGGTCCGGAAGAAGGCGTGGGACGCCCACCCAGTTGGGCATCGATCACCAGTTTCGGGTCGATCGCCGTCAGCTTGATAATGGCAAATTCAAGCAAAAAACGCGGCGGCGCAGCTCCTCGCATGCGTTCTTCCAGATCGAGGAACTGCTGAATCACGTTCAGTAAAAACGGCAACGATGCCTGATCGATAATCGATTGGAAATCCGTATCGTCCGCATTGACCAGCCGTACCAGCTCCTTCGGAGCCCCTGTTTTCACCAACATCGCATCGCGCAAAAAACTGAGAAACATTTTCACGAATCGCTGCAAATCGCGCCCACGATCCACCAAATCGCCAATCAACATCAGGCAATCTTTGACGTTATGCGCCACGAGTCCCTTGAGCAACCGGTTGAAAAAATCCGCCTCAACAACCCCGAGCAGCGAACGCACCGTGTCCAGACGCAACTCTTCGCTCGAAAGCGAAATCAACTGATCGAGCAACACCTGCGCATCGCGCAATCCCCCCTCGCTGGCGAGCGCAATAGCACTCAACACCGCATGTTTTTCCTCGGCATCGATCTGGACCTTTTCCGTTTCCAGAATTTCCGACAGATTGTTCTCGATGTCCTTCAAACTAATGCGATCGAAATTGCACCGACGACAGCGTGAAATGACGGTTTCAGGAATTTTCTCGGGGTTCGTCGTTGCCAGAATGAAAACGACATGGGACGGCGGTTCCTCCAGGCTTTTGAGCAGCGCGTTAAACGAGTGCGTCGAAAGCATGTGGACTTCGTCGATGATGTAAACTTTGTACCGCGCGCTGAATGGCGCACGCCGCAGCCCTTCAAGCAGGCTCTTTGTATCGTCGGCTTTCGTGTAAGTCGCCGCATCCACTTCGACGACATCCAGGTGCGTGCTCCCCGCGATTTCCAGGCAATGATTGCACTTCCCACAGGGTTCGGTCGTCGGGCCATGCTGGCAATTGAGCGCCTTGGCAAAAATACGCGCCATCGACGTCTTGCCCGTACCGCGCGGACCACAAAACAGATAACCGCTGCCCACACGATTTTCGCGAATCTCGTTGTGCAACTGTTGAACGACGGATTTCTGGCCCACGACATCTTTGAATGTTTGCGGACGATAACGGCGAGCGAGAACCTGATAGCTGGGATTTGCCGACGAGCCTGCCATGCGAGCCCCTTTTGCGAAAGTTTAGTGAAAACCAACAAATCAACACTTCACGGCGTCGGTCAACCCCATTCCATAAAAATAGCAGATTTAGTTCGGTTTTCCAACGATCTCGACCCGAAACAACCGAAATCCTTCCGGAAAATCAGGAACGGGTATTTCCACCAGAAAACCACCCTCCACCAACGAATCGGTAATGGGATAACGTGCCGCCCAATGTTCATAGAGAACGTAATCGATCTGCTGTTCGACCAATTTCCGATACTCATCTTGGGGATTATCGCTCTCCCAAACGGCTGTATTTTCAGGGATAATCACGTTCCGATGGAGATGATACGGGTATCCGGATTGGGGCGCCAGCACAGTGGCTTTCTCGGGGAGATAGTCCTGCGCAAGGATAAACCCAACATGGAGTTGGCGAGATTCTGTTTTCTGTGCGTATTCTAAGACCTGTTGCCTAAGCAGGATGGGATGAAAAGGCCATCGAACAGCGTCTTGATTGGCCCAGACGATGGTCCATCGAGCATAGGAACCAAAACAAGCAAGCAGCAAAGACACGAAAACGATCATACGCAATTTAGGGCGTAGTCCTAACAGCTTATCGAACATCAAGCCCATAACCGGTCCCACGATGGGGAGACCGATGAAACCGAATCGGATGATTCTTCCGCCACTCATCCACAAAAAGAGAAATGCCCACCAGATCAGAGTTATCCGAATCGTGCTCCACAACGTTCCCCGCTTAAAAAAAGTAGCCAGAAATAACAAAGGGAATAGGCTGATTAGGATATTTTGATTCGTAAACAATATACTAAATTTGTACGGCAAATCTTCCGTGAGTGCAAACCGCAACCCTTCAAGGGTTTTTGGGTAAAAGCCATACAGCACTAACGCCTCGTTGACCGCATGTTGTAATGGAGCATTCGGTGTGAATACCCGAGCGCCAATGGGAAAAATCGGACTAATCGAGTAATAGAAACCTCGGACACCCCAAGGGAGATAAGCGAAAATCCCAAATAGCACGAGAATAGCAAGTGGTGGAAAAGCTTTCTTCCACCCCACGTTCCTGACAGTACTGAACATGACACAAAGTACGATAGGCGTGGCAAACGCTCCGGCGATAATTTTTCCGGTCGCCGCCATTCCCAAGAAAAAACCAGCCAATCCGAGTTCTTTGAAATCCACTCGTTTCTGATCGAGAGTCTGAAATAAAATGACGACTCCGCTGAATAACCAAAGAGTTACAATATTATCGTTTTTTGTCTCCACCGGCACGGTTAAACGGGACATCGCGAAAAGCGGAACTACCGTCGCAAGAAATAGGATACAAGAAAACACCGTGGAATAACGAATCACCAGGACAGCAATCCCAGCCAACATCATAAACGTCAACTCCGTGTAAATCACCGTACACAAGGTTCCATTCGCATAAAGCATCACCACGGCATAGGACGCTTCAACTGCCAGCGTTAACAACGAATTGATATTCGACGGATACATGGCGCTCACCCCGGTATGAGCCCATCGTTGCGCAACGCTCAGATGATATGAAAGCGCGTCATGTTGAAATTCGGGTAACAGACTGCCATTGATCGTGTGAAGAATGAGTACGCCTAATGGGATTGAAACGACTTTCATTAATTTGCGATCCATGGGCAACAAACGTCGCCATGCACCTCTCAATTCTTGGGCAAAACGGCGAAAACGTCGTTCCGGCAAACTGCGCCACCATCCAAAAACGGATAGTGGAACTAGTAAAGCCGCAACGCTCCACGCATTCAACCACCCCAACACTCCCAAACTGGAGGCAGTAAACGATACAATCGCCCAACCAAGCGCCAGAGTCTGCACCAGTGAAAGCACGCGAGAGGACAAACGGTCCGCGCTTTCCTGCATCAGAACGCATCCGATTCCAAACACCATCAGGTGCGCCAACAAAGAAGCTGCCAAATACCCCACTGCTAGCAGGAATGTGCTGAATAGTACCATATGGAACGAAAACACCTCGGGAACCTACGAAACCTGAACGTCGGAAACGGTGACGAAACGCTGCGGGTAGCCACCAAAGCGCACAAGACAAATCGCCAGCCGAATCTCTTCACTCCACCACACAGACAGACTCCATTCGACGGTAAAAATTCGCCCTGGAATCCATGGGTATCGTATTGATTTCAATAAGCTTGTAGCTTTTTTCCTCGAAAGGTCAATTCGATCGCTTCGTTCAGGCGCAGAAACTTTTCCGGTCGCTTCATTGTCCAACAAAGGGAACACCCCGGACGAGAGGTGTCAGAAGGTGCGAAAGACGTGTTGACCCTATTGAACCGCTTATGAATTTCTGATGGGGTATTTTCTAGCAACGAAATTCCGGCAGGAAACGTGCGTATTTCCAACAGGGGACTTGATCCATGGCCCCTCGGCAGAAATCGCACCGCTAAAAAGGATATTATCATGGTTTCCCGTTTGAATCCCGCCATGTTGGCAGCCGTTGCCAGTTTGCTCGTGGCGCCTGCGTTGGCAGACCAAATCATTTTCACATCCGGCGACCTGCGCGAAGGCCGCGTGGAAGAAATCTTTGGCAAGCCGGATAAACTGGCGCTGACAACCGCAGCCGGGCGAATCGAAATCCCGCGAACGCTGATTCAAAAGCTCACCGAACAGGACGATGCCACGGATTTTGCCCTCATTGGCAATCAGTTCCTGAAGATTCAAAGCTATGAAAAAGCAGCCGAGATGTTCCAGAAGGCCTTAGCCGCCGATCCGGAAAATAGCGAAGCCATCGATGGGATGGAAACAGCACGCAAACGTATCGCCGACCAACACGAACAGACCCGGCGCCAGCAGTTGGCCCAAAACGCCACCCAGTTGGTTGATGTGCGCAAGCTGATCGAGGAGGAAGATTTCGAGGGAGCCGAAAGTCTGATCGGGCGAATTCAAAAAACCGATCCTTCCGAGGACCAACAGGCCGCCATTGGCCTGCTGCAACGCGACCTCTATCTGGCATGGGGACTCTCGCGTCTCGACCGCCTGGATAACTATGGCGCCGAAATGTACCTCGAGAAAGTCCTTCAGCTCGATCCGACCAACGTCGAAGCCAACGACGCTTTGCTCCAGGTGTGGGAACGCGATACATCCAAGAAGGACAAGGTCATCGGTGCCTATCGCGCTAAGCTGAAAAACAACCCGGACGATGTCATTCTGAACCAAAAGTTGGCCGACATCCTGTTGTCCTTAAATCGGTACGAAGAAGCCATCGAACCGTTGATCCGCATTTCCGACACGAGCACGTTCCGCGCAAATCGTTACGACGAACGGTTGCTTGGCGCCATGCAGGCTGTGTCTCAATCGAAAGCCAGCCGGGGCGACCTGGAAGGCGCCATCGCCGAATACCAACGATTGCTTGAAATTTTCCCCAGCGCCGACACCACCCCGCTGGCGATCCTGCAATACAACCAACGGATCAACGAACTGGAATCGGACGACTGGGAAGGCCGTGCCGCGTTGTTGAAAATGCTCGAGGATCAAGGACTCGATGCCTTGGCGGAGCAAGAAGCGGAAAAAATCCTGCGCAACGACCCGGAAAACGAACGCGCGCTCGCTTTGCTGCGTCGCCGCGCGGAATCCGATTTGAAAGAAGTCAATGACGTCTTCAACAAGGGTGAATACATTCTGGCGCGCAGCATGGCCAGCAGCTTCGCCGAGAAAAACACACGCTTCCCCGATCTGGTGCAGAAAGCCTCCGACCTCTACGCCAAAGCGGACCTTGAAGCTGCCAAACAAGCCAAGCGCGCTCGCGAGCAAGCACGCGACATCGCCGCCCAAGCCGATGCTTATCTGGCGGAATCCAAACGCAACATCGAACTGTACAAATCGGCGGACAACTCAAACCGCAGCTCGATCTTGAGCTACAAAGCCGAGGCATTGAAATACGCTCGTCGTTCAATAGACGCCTATCAGGTCGCTCTCCAGATTGACCCGTCACTTGGCCCCTTAGTGGGTGGACTGGACCTTAACACGAAGCTGGCTGACGCCCGCGCACTGGAATCGACCCTGACGCGCACAGCCATCAAAATCTATGTTCCGCCCAAGTCCACTCGAAATAACGATGAGGATGAATAAGGCTTAGCTCCTTACCCGATGATTGTTGCAGAAAAGCCCCCATCCGATACACGGACGGGGGCTTTTCCTTGGTCAGGCGGGAAAAAGAGGTTTGTGCAGAGCAGTGGGACGAGCGGACAAGGGGGGAAGTTTGCCGCTCCACCACTCTGCACAAATTGTGGTTAATTAGTTGTAGGTGGAAATGAACTTTCCAGCCTGATTCATGAAACTGCCACCCGCGCGCCAGATATTTCCCCGGCTGATAGTACCGTTGGTGGGATCGTAGTAAAGCGTCGTGAACTTACCCAGATCGCTATCCGCATGACGTACGATATACTCGATATCTTCGGAGTTGTTTACATCGTACGTGAAGTAACTATCGTGGTCGGGACCCACGCTGAACAAAATCCACCATGTCGGGATTTCCCCATAATCAATATACGACCCGTTCACGTTGTACAGCGAAAACATACGTCCGTCAAAAGTCATCGGATCGTATTGCAACGTCGTGTACATCGCACGGTCGTCGCGACCGGGGTGAAAAATATCCTGAATATCGGCATCGCCAATATAGGATATCGGCGTCGAAAGCAAAAACAGGCTGTGGCTTTCTGGTCGATTGGGGTCCACAGCCTGGTCCCATCCCGTCGGGTAGCCATTGTGATCGACAAAATACAACTCGATCCCCGTGGCAATGGTACGCATGTCGTTTTTCGTGCGACTGACTTTGCTGCGCGTTTGCGCTTCGAGAAAGTTGGGAACGGCAATCGCCGCGAGAATGGCAATAATCGCCACCACGATCAGTAGTTCGATCAGCGTAAAACCGCGCCGGTTTTCATTTGGTGTTGGTGTCTTCATGCAAGGATTCCTCCTTCGTGGAATACGAATTCGAGGGACCCGACCGATTTTGTCTTTCCACTGAAACGTCCGAAGGAAACAGGCCTGCAAGCCGTCGCGCGCCGACTGGCTGCCGAAAGAATCCGTCATCGTTTTAAGTGGAGAGTTTTGCTGGAAAGAAGAAAGACGTTCGGTCAGCTTCCCTTCGCCGGTATTACCCGGATCAGGTTCCAAGGGACTCTCTCAGCTCTGCCCATCGCGGGGCAGAGCACCCCTAGCTTTCGGCGCGGCTTGTAGAGTAACCGCGACGCCCATTCAAGCGAAATCCACACGGGGACGGAGAACTTTTTTCCCGCGTAGGGTTTCGTATCGAAGCGTGCCTGTTCGGCTGAAATGCCGCACCGCAAAACATACATCCTGTCGAAGCAACAAACTTACCGGCTAAAACTATCCATCTCCAAAGTCAAAAAAATCACGACGAGAGATCCCATAACGCTTCCAGCATGTTGGTGCGTTTACCCCATGAAAGCCGCGCATCGAGAAAGATTCCGAAAAAAAATCCCACACCTTCCGAGAAAAACCGTAGAAACGATTGACAACCCCGCACCCTAAGATTGGGAGTGTTCGCCGTTTTGGAAATTCACGCACGTCATCGAACCGATGGAAATCCATCCAACGTGCGACTCAAAATTTTTTTGGTCATTTCGAGCATTCGGTGCTCGTTGAAAATATCGTTCTCAACTTTTCAGGAGGCAGTTGCTGATGAGTCCAAGCAAGATGGTTTACTACTTCGGAGCTGGAAAGGCAGATGGCAATGCCAGCATGAAAAACCTGCTGGGCGGCAAAGGCGCCAACCTGGCGGAAATGTGCAGCCTTGGCATTCCCGTCCCCGCCGGTTTCACGATCACGACGGAAGTCTGCGTGCACTACTACGCCAACAACCGTAAAAATCCCGAGGGTCTGGACAAAGCCGTAGCCGCCGCCCTGAAGAAAGTAGAAAAGGCAATGGGCCGCAAATTCAACGACCCGAAAAAGCCCCTGCTTCTTTCGGTTCGTTCCGGCGCCCGTTCCTCGATGCCCGGCATGATGGAAACGATCCTCAACGTCGGCCTGACCTCGGCTACGGTCGAAGGTCTGATTGCCGAAACCGGCAACCCTCGCTTTGCTTACGATGCTTATCGTCGCCTCATGATGATGTACAGCGACGTGGTGATGGAAAAAGCCGCCGGCATCGAACCGAAAGACGGCCAGGGCATCCGCCACCAGCTTGAGCACATCATGGATGACATGAAAGCCAAGCGCGGCGTGTCGAACGACACCGATCTGAACGCCGACGACCTGAAAGAACTGTGCGAACTGTTCAAAGCCGCCATCAAAAAAGTCCTGGGCAAAGAATTCCCCGACGACTCGCACCAGCAACTCAACGGCGCCGTCAACGCCGTGTTCGCTTCCTGGATGGGCAAGCGCGCTAAAGAATATCGTCGCATTGAAAAAATTCCGGACGAATGGGGCACAGCCGTCAACGTCCAGGCAATGGTGTTCGGCAACATGGGCGACACCTCGGCCACCGGCGTGGCTTTCACGCGCGACCCTTCGACCGGCGAAAACGCCTTCTATGGCGAATGGCTTGTAAACGCTCAGGGCGAAGACGTGGTGGCCGGTATCCGCACCCCGAACCCGCTCACCAACAAGAGCAAAACGGCAGAGCACAAAGCCAACAAGGTCAAGAGCCTCGAAGAAGCAATGCCGAAGGCCTACAAGCAACTCGTGAAGATTCGCGCGGTCCTGGAAAAACACTACAGCGACATGCAAGACATCGAATTCACGATCGAAGACAAAGTCCTGTGGATGCTTCAATGCCGCGTCGGCAAGCGTAACGGCACGGCTGCCGTTCGCATGGCCGTCGATATGTACAAACAAAAAATGATTACGGCGGACCAGGCCATCATGCGCGTCAAGCCCTCGCAGCTTGACGAACTGCTTCACCCCTCGGTTGACCCGAAAGCCGAAGCGGCCAACAAGCCAATCGCGACCGGTCTTCCTGCCGGTCCTGGTGGTGCGACAGGCATTATCGCCTTCAGCCCCGACCAGGCAGAAGAATGGGCCAAGGAAGGCAAGAAAGTCATCCTGACCCGTATCGAGACCAGCCCGGAAGACGTCGCCGGCATGCACGCGGCGGAAGGCATCCTGACCGCTCGCGGCGGCATGACCAGCCACGCAGCTCTCGTCGCTCGCGGCTGGGGCAAATGCTGTATCGTCGGTTGCGGCGAATTGCGCATCGACTACAAAGCCAAGACGATGACCGTCGGCGGCAAAACCTATAAAGCTGGCGATTGGATTACACTCAACGGCTCGGTCGGCAAGATTTACGCAGGCGAACTGCCGCTGCTGGCAGCCGATCCGGAAAAGAACCCCTATTACAAAACGTTGATGAAGCTGGCCGACGCACGCCGCGTGCTCCAGGTTCGTACGAACGCCGACACAGGCGCCGACGCTTCGCTGGCCCGCGCTTATGGCGCCCAGGGCATTGGCCTCACGCGTACCGAACACATGTTCTTCGATGCCACCCGTATCAAAGCCATGCGCGAGCTGATCGTATCGAAAAACCACGAGCAACGCCTCAAAGCCGTCATGAAGCTTCTCCCCTTCCAGCGCAAAGACTTTGAAGACCTGCTGGTTGCGATGAAGGGCTTGCCGGTGACGATCCGCTTGCTGGATCCGCCGCTGCACGAATTCGCCCCAACGGAACCCGGCCAGATCGAAGAACTGGCGCACGAAATGGGCATCACGAAAAAAGAACTGTCGGATCGTATTCACGAACTGCACGAACTGAACCCGATGCTCGGCCACCGTGGTTGCCGTCTCGGCGTTTCCTACCCGGAAATCACCGAAATGCAAAGCCGCGCGATCTTTGAAGCGACCGCGAACCTGAAGAAGAAAAAAGTCAAAATCCTTCCCGAAGTCATGATCCCGCTCGTCGGCCATTGCAACGAGTTCAAAGATCAGGCCGCTATCGTTCATCGCGTTGCCGCCGAAGTGATGAAGGACAAGAAAATCAAGTTCGACTACATGGTCGGTACGATGATCGAACTGCCACGCGCTGCCCTGACAGCAGACCAGATTGCCGAAGGCGCCGAGTTCTTCTCCTTCGGTACGAACGACCTGACGCAAACGACGTTCGGCTTCTCGCGCGACGACATCGGCACGTTCCTGCCCGAATACCTGACGCGTAAAATCCTGCCGAGCGATCCGTTCCAGCAGGTTGATCAGACCGGCGTTGGACAATTGGTCCAGCTTGGTGTCGAACGTGGCCGCAGCACGCGCCCGGGACTGAAAGTCGGCATCTGCGGCGAACACGGTGGCGACCCCTCATCGGTCGAGTTCTTCCATCGCGTCGGCCTCAACTACGTCAGCTGCTCGCCGTTCCGCGTGCCGATCGCTCGTCTTTCGGCTGCCCAGGCTGCGATCCAGTACACCTACGGCGAACTGACGGGCGCAAAACCCGCCGTTGCCAAGGTTGTCAAGAAAGCCAAAAAAGCTGCCAAAACGGTGAAAAAAACGGTCGCTAAGAAAGTCGTCGCCAAAAAAGTGGCCGCCAAGAAAGCAACGAAACGCGTAGCGAGAAAAGCCAAGAAGTAAGCTCCACGCTACCTGCTAAATTCCTCTGCGCCCCGCGAATTCATTTTCGCGGGGCGTTTCTCTTAATAATTCAATAGAAGTTTGTTAGGAAGCAAAATCGCTTTTGCAGTCTGGCCGCCAACAGGCGCACGCTACGCTCGAAATCGCCAAAGGAGGTTTCGTATGTATTTGCTCTTAATGCGTCACGGCATTGCCGAAGAAGGCGAGATCGACGAAGAACGCGCACTGACCCCAAAAGGGGAACGCAAGGTCGCCAGCATGGCGCGTCTTCTCGGCAAATTCGGTTTTCACCCCCACCTGGTGCTCTGCAGCCATCGCGTGCGCGCCATTCAAACGGCGGAAATTTTCATCAAAACCCTGGATTTGGAAATCGACCTTGAACGCACGGAAACGATCGATTTGTTTGGCGAATGGGAACCGTTTGAAAAGCTGATCAACGAACGAATCGAAAAACTCAATCACGAAAAGCCCACGATTCTGGTCATCGGACACCAACCGCAACTCGGCATGTTTGCCAACATTGCTTCAAATGGCGCGGAAGATTGCATGTCCATGAAGAAGGCCGGTTGCGTCGGCATTCGGTTAAACGACAAGGTTTACGGCGGTGAGGGCGAGGTGCGATTTTACCTCACGCCATCGCTTGCCAAACGCCTCTAAACCGAAGGTCTTCTTCTCCTCGATGCACCCGATATTTACCGAACACCCCATTCTTGTCCGCCTGTTGAAATCCGCCCAATCCGCCCTGCCCGTCACGCGCGATCCCTGGCACGATCTCGCATACGGAATCGGCCTGTCGCGCGAAGAACTGACTGACAAATTGCTCGATCTTCAAGAGCGTGGCATTTTACTTGGTATGATGGGCGAAACAAACATCGCTCATCCGCTTTACCGCGAGCTGATCGTTCTGCGCAACATCCCCAACCCCGAACGCGAGCGTTGGATTTCAACCGGTCAGACCGCTTCGCTCTGGAAACACTACTACGAACTGACCGACCGCAAGCCGGATCGAATCGTCAAAGCGGGACTCCTTCTCCCCTGGCCCGGCGAAGGCGAGAAAATCAACCTGCTCGCTCCTTCATCCGACCGCACGCCGCTCGTGCGCGACGATGATCCTGCCATCAAAAAATCCATCACACGCCAGCAAGAAAAACTCTTCGAAATGCTTGCGCGTCCCATTCCTGTCGATCCAACAAGAACGCCCTGGGAACAAATCGCGGAACTCAGCGCCTCCTTCACTCCCGAAGAAGTTCGCCAGGACCTGATGCAGTTGATTCTGGCCAAACGATTCCGCCGATTTGCATTCCGCATCAGCCCGAAAGCCGCCGGTTTTCAAGGGTGCGGGATGGCGTATTGGAAATTGGACGAAGCCGACGCCCCCCGCGCTGCCCAAGCGCTCGCCGCCGTCCGTGGCACTGGCGACGTCATCATCCGAAGCGACAATTTCATGTATAACCTGACCGCCGTTTTCCTGGGCGATGAACCGGGAAGCGGCAAAACCGCCGCGCTCGATGCCAGCCAGCAATGGAACCGCGAATTGGGGAACTGGATGGATTTGGAGATCGAGTGAGATGTGTTTCGTGCTCTATTTAGCTTCCGATAAACCGCGACGCGAAATTCCATGGGATGAAAACGCGCCTGCTTTTCATGTTCGCGCCAATGATGACGGCGCAAAGCGCGCGGCACGTCATTTCACGAAGCCAAACATTTACTATCTTGGCTCCAATGTAGGCTGCGGTTGCAATTTTCGCCAAGAACCCGATTGGTGTTTCGAGCAAAACTCCGAAGAAGAGAAAAAAGAAATTGGGAATAATCAAAAACAACTTCACGCATATTTGATGAAATGCCTGGAGGATGAGTCGTCGATTGAATTATTGGGTTGCTGGAGTGGGGACGAGAAAAAAAACCTGCAAGCCCAAGCGAAAATTCATGTCGATGATATCGTCAAACCCGAATTCTATTTCGACCGAGAAGTCCGAACGCTATTTTTCGTTTGTAAGTAACCCGACTCTGTCCCCCGCTTCATTTCTTCGCGTTCCTTCGCGACTTCGCGCTTTTGCGGTGAATCATTTTCCACTCACCCATGATCGTGATGATGTTCATGTCCATGCTCGTGGGCATGCGAATGCCCCAAAGGATGCACATGCGGGTGTTCATGTTCATGATGATGATCGTGATCGTGGTGATGATGATCATGTGAATGCGAATGGCCGCGTAATTGGCGGGGATCGACCTCGGCGCGAACGAGACGCAGTAAATTCGCCACCTGCGGCACGTCGCGCGACCCGGCGCCGTAGCCAATCTTGCGCGGCGTCATCACCAGCGATTGCTCGACGGGCGTCGCCAGCGTCGCCACCAACACCGCACCTGTCGGCGTCGTCATTTCGTGCGGAATCTGCGTGCGGCGAATCGGGAAGCCCTCCAATATCGCCAGCGTCCCCGGCACCGGCACCGGCATCACGCCATGCGCGCATTTCTGAAACCCGGAACCCACGCTGATTGGCGCGGAAAGCACTTTCTCTACGCCCAATCCGTGAATTCCCACCACCGTCCCCACAACGTCCACGAGGCAATCGAGCCCGCCGACTTCGTGCAGATGAACTTTTTCAACCGGCAGGCGATGCGCGCTGGCTTCGGCCTCGGCCAGACGGCGCAGCGCAGCGCACGATTGCTCCTTCACGGCATCGGAAAGCGGCGCGGCCTCGATGATCGCGACCAGATCCTTCAAATGGCGGTGAGGATGCGGCACGTCCTCAACGATCACATCGACCTTGGTGCCCGCGATTTCATGGCGCTTGGTTTCGGACCGTCGCAGGTCGAAGCCTTTCACGTCGAGCGCGCGCAACGTGTCGCGCAACTCCTCAAAATCGACACCCAAGTCCACCAAGGCGCCTAAAAACATGTCGCCCGAAACACCAGCAAACGGATCGATGTACAAAACGTCCATAAAGAAAGGTTCGCTTTCAAAAAATCGAATTGGCTGTCCTGCATTGACGACACGCAATCCTCACGCCATCTTCTGCCCATAATGATCGTAACGATGAGCACAATTGCAAGATGAACCCACCAGCCGACCGACCGCGTTTTTCCATCATTATTCCCGTGTACGATCGCGCCGATAAATTGACGGCGTGCCTGCAATCGCTTGCCAAAGACACGTTTTCCGGTTCCGCCGAAGTCATCGTGCTATGCGACGGCGGACCGGCGGAAATGCGCAAGGCGGGTGACGCATGGAAAGGACGATGGCCCCTGCGGTGGATCGACCAGGAACACGCCGGCCCCGCAGTGGCGCGAAATCGCGCGATGGCGGAAGCCCACGGCGAACTTTTCTTGTTCCTGAACGACGACGTTATCCTGACCCCCGGGTTATTGACAGCGCACCACAAAGCCCACCGTGCCCAGCCGGGCCACACGGTGATGGGCAACACGCGATGGTGGCCCGATGTCGTGCGCTCGGACTTCATGTACTGGGCCGCGTATCATCTGCACGTGCATTACCTGATGGACGACTTGAAAAACATCACATGGGAGCACTGGCATTCGCTGAACTGCTCGATTGACCGGTGCTGGTTCGAGCAAGGGCATTTGTTCGACGAATCGTTTCCCGATCCAGCGTTCGAGGACACGGAATACGCGTACCGGCTTTGGAAAAACGAAGGACTGAAAATCAGTTTCGCGCCGGGCGCCGTGGCGTACCACGATCATTTTTTCACGCCGACGGGTTATCTTTCAAAATCGCGCATGCGCGGAGCCAGCGCCCGACGTTTTTTAACGCTGTATCCGGAATTGACCGAACGCATTTTACTCGAATACACGCGCATGACGGGACGCAAAAAAAGGCTGAAACTTTGGTGGCGAACAAAACGTAACATCCCCGACGGCCCAGACGAATGGATGACGCGCTTCGCACTCGCTTTTATGGCGGGCTACGATGGTAAAGAAACACCCAAACTGGCACTGAAATGCGTGGAAGAAGAATAGAAATCAGGTAAACGCAAAGAGCAAAAGGCAGAAGTTTTATCAACTGATCATACGAATCTATATTTTACCCCGTCACTCCAGTAGCCAACCTATCTGGCTTTCTTTTTCCTTCTGCCTTTTGCCCTTTGCCCTTAAGAATTTCACCGCTATAAATCGCATTCGGCATCACTTCGCACTCGGCCCAGCACCCCGGGCACTTACGCACCCAATTACGTTGCTTGGTCATCGCGTCTCCGTCCCCGTACCAAAGCTCTTGAAACGATTGGCGTTTCAGATTACCGACTTTACGCGTGTTGAACTGGCACGTTGGAACATCGCCGTTGGGAAACAGACGCAGGTGCGTGTTGAGCGCCACGCACGGCGGCGAATTCACCGTCCCTTCGCCAAGCAACCGTGCACGAACCCCTTGTAAATAGTACTTTTTCGCCATTCGATCGAGCATTGGGAATTCGCCGAGGTCCCGTTCGACTTCATCGAGCAACGCACGAATCGTCTCGTGCGTGAATTCGCCAAACGTAGCAAACTTTCCGATCTGCGATGTCGCCATCACTTCATCTTCAAGGCTATACGTCGCGCTCGCATCGTACGCCATCACAACGTTGTGTTGGATGCCATGGGGACGGAGCAACTCGTGCAATTCGCGATATTGCGTGGCGCCTTCTGCATCGACGATGGTCTGGTTCACACCGAGCCGCATGCGCAGTTCCTTCTGGCGCGGCGCCAACGCCCACAACGTGCGTTGCACGCTATCCCAAGCCGTCTCGCGCCCGCGCACGGCATTATGCTTGTCCTTCATCCCATCGATGGAAATCAACATCATCAAGGGCACATCGCGTTGACGCTGTTCGCAAAACGATATGATCCGTTCGGTCAAAAAACCGTTCGTCGTCACATGCAATACCAGGGGACGGAGCTTGCGTTGCGCAAGATGCGCGATGTCGAGCATGTCCTTGCGCACAAACGGCTCGCCGCCCGTCAACCGAACGGCGTCCATGCGTGGCAATTGGTTGAAAATGCGGGCGATTTCCTTAAGCGACAAATCGCCGGGTGAAGGTTTCTTCCACGAGTCGCACATAATACACCGCGCGTTACAGGTGAACGTGACGGTGTACGTCAGAAACCGCGGCGCAGCAGGCAACCCCCGACGCACGCGCCACCAGTTTCGCACCAATCCGGGCAGGCGAGTTACCAATGCGCCAACTCCCCGACCGGTTGCGGACGACGCGCAAGTTCTTCCGACGACGCGCGCGCATCGAGTTGCCGGGCAAGGACACGCAACGCCGCTTGATTGCCGTTCAAACGCTCTGGACGAATCGATTCGTGGAAAATTTCCAACCGCGCCAGGAAATGCTGCACTTGCTCCGGCGTCACGGTTTCCATTTCCGTCCAATCGCCCGCGCCGGATTTTTTCAGATAGAAGGCGTTGATATACTGTTCGTAATTGTTGGGTTCGGGCAAAGCCAATACCGGCTTGCCGAGATACAACGCCTCGCCCACCAATTGATTGCCTGCGGTGCTGATCAGCGCCTGGCACGAGGCAAGGTCTTTCAGAAATCGGCGGTTGCTGATCGGGCGAAACCGCAGGTTTTCGTCGTCGGGCAACTCGCCAAGACCGTAAATTCGCACCTCGCGTCCGCAGGTCTTCAGCGCATTCAGCACATTTTCCGACGCGAACTTGCGCAGGTACACACACACGTGATCGCCAAGGATGCGTTGCGCGTTCAACACCTCGGGTCGCATCAAAACCCCGGCGAGGGTCGCGCGACCCTGCCACCGAGGTTTGATTGGCGGGAAATAAAATTGGGAAACCACCGTGGCAGCCTGTCCTCCGTAATACGCACGCACGACAAGGCTCATCAGCGCGGCGTGGCGGCGCAGGTAGGCAGGCAACTCCGACAAATCATTGATCAGCAGAAAATGCTGGTGATTGACGCTAACAAACGGCACATTGCAACGCTTGGCCGCGCGCGGCAACGCGGGCTCGAAATCCGTAACGATCAAATCGGGACGCTCGCGGCGAATTTCGCCCGCCAGACGACGCACCAAACCCGCCATGCCGCCCAGATAGCGCATGGCCCCCATCGCCGTGCGGCTGAAATCCAACCGATTGTTCGGGTTATAATGAAAAACCAGGCCGGGAATACGAACGATACGCACGTCGGTGCCCTCGTAAATCGGCGCCAACATGCGGTAGGCTTCCTCCGGAGCAAACAGCGCGATTTCGTGATCCTCGCGCAACTGCTCGACCAAGGCGCGAATACGCGTCGCATGCCCGCGCCCTTCGCCCGCCATGCTCATGAAAATCTTGGCCATCGGTGCACCTCGCCTCGAAACGGAATCGGTATCGGCCATCCGCACGAGACCCTACGTCACCTGGCCCTCCCCAGACAAGTGAGCAACTTGTTTGAAAATCATCAGATCGGGTGACCTCAACCCAAACCTATTTCACCAGCCAACGATCCCACTCATTTAAACTTCCCCACAAACGTCTTCCATGGGCCCTCGGGAGAGCTATGAAAACCAAGAGGTCCGAGGTTTATTGGTGTATCAAAGGATGATTTCGTCGATGGCGCGTACCAAACTTCGCCAAATTCGCTGACTTGCACCAAATCGTCAACTTCGTCACCATTCATGTCGCCCGCCATCACGTCCCACCCCGCACTCAAGCGCGGCGCGAACTTGAACCCAAGCCACCCCCAACGCGTCGG
>CAZOKZ010000056.1:0-2063 GCA_964580585.1 uncultured Candidatus Sumerlaeota bacterium
CTTGAATCGCGGCACCAGCAATCCGAGAAACCCGGTTGCTGGCAAGGGGGATTTTTAGGGTGACCTGTACTCAATCGAAATGGTCAGAATCTATCATCCCGAACCCGAAAAGGATAAACATGTCGATTCTTGTTGTTGGAGCAACCGGGGCTACCGGCTCTTTACTGGTGGAAGAATTACTGCGCCGGGGAAAAAACGTACAGATAATCGTTCGCACCCCAGAGCGACTTCCCGCCCGCCTTCGGGATCAGCAAAATTTATCGGTGATTCAGGCCAATCTTCTGGATCTCACGGAAGCCGAACTGGCCCGGCACGTCGAAGGATGCGAAGCAGTCGCCTCCTGCCTTGGACATAACATCACCTTTCGCGGAGTCTTCGGACCTCCATATCGCCTCGTCACCGAGGCAACGCGCCGGTTGTGCCGGGCAATCGAATCGCGCCAGACGCAACACCCTACAAAATTTGTGCTAATGAATACTTCAGGCAACAGCAACCGGGACCTCGATGAGCAAATCTCCTTGGCTCAACAATGCGTCATCGGTATAATCCGGCTGCTGATTCCTCCTCATGCAGACAATGAACAAGCCGCCGATTTCCTCCGCACCCGGGTCGGCCAAACCCACGCAACAATCGAATGGGCCGCCGTTCGACCGGACGGACTCGTAAACGAGACGGAAGTTTCTCCGTACGAAATCCATCCCTCCCCCACACGGAGCGCCATTTTCGATGCCGGAACAGTCAGCCGAATCAACGTCGCGCACTTCATGGCTGAACTCATCACGGATAACGCAACCTGGGAAAAATGGAAGGGCCAAATGCCCGTTATTTACAGCAAATCACCGGAACAAAGTTAATCCGCCTCTTCACTTGCTCTCTCGCGTAAATTCTTGTACGAAGGATGAAAGATCCTTCTTGGATCGGCAATAGAAGGTCATCAACATCTGCCCCCGTATTTTCCGTCCACGTTCGGAAAGCGAGGTTTTCAATGGGCAGACATTTTCTTCCAACACTCGTTTGCCTTTTAATGTTCGCCCTATTGGCAAGCGCCTCCCGAGCATGCACCACCTTCTGCATGGATACTCCAGACGGACCGGTTTGTGCAACCAATCTGGATCTTTTCATCCCCGGCGATGGACTTGTTCTCGTCAATCAACGCGGAATCGCAAAAAAAAACACGCGCCCGAACATTGATGGCGAAACGACAAAGTGGACTTCGCAATATGGCAGCGTAACCTTTTGTCTGGCGGGACGCGAGTACCCATGGAGCGGCATGAACGAAGCGGGTTTGGTCGTGTGCACCATGGAACTTCGCGGCACGGAATACCCGGAGCCCGATGAACGAACGCCTTTCGACTCAGGCCGATGGATGCAGTACGTGCTCGATACGTGCGGCAACGTCCCGGAGGCCATTCGGGTGAATGCGGTTGCGCGGCTGATGGACGATGCCGATTCGCCTTGTCATTTTCTGATCGCAGACGCGGAGGGACGTTGCGCCGCAATCGAGTATCTGGACGGCGAACTCGTCTGTCATCGAGGGAACGTCATGAAAGTCAAAGCGATGACGAATATGCGCTACGACCGTGCTCTCGCCGCTCTCGAACGAGGCGGCCCGCGATGGTGGTGGTCAAACCCCGGTCAATCGGCAGAACGATTTGCCGGCGCAGCATGGCGAATGGACAATTTCGACCCAGGCGGCGACACAAAAGCCGTGGACTATGCGCTCGAGACACTGACCGACGTGGTCGCAGCACCCCACACGAGATGGAACATTGTGTACGATATCTCGAAGCGGGAAGTCACCTTTCGTTCGGTCCAAAGCCCCAACGTCAAAAGCTTTTCGTTCGATGCATTCGACTTTTCCTGCGACGCCCCCGTCCTGATGTTGGATGTGAACGCCGCGCTCAAAGGAAACGTCGAAGAAGCCTTTAGCGCCTATGATTCCGAAACCAACCTGAGAGTCTTCAGTACATTCTGCGCACGATGGGGAATCGAAGTTTCGGACAAAGACGCCCAAGGGATCATGGAATTGTTCGATGGCTTCGATTGCGCGCCGGAAAATTGAT
>CAZOKZ010000056.1:2163-29924 GCA_964580585.1 uncultured Candidatus Sumerlaeota bacterium
CTTGATAAGCGTATAACGGTCGCGTAAAAAAACATCCCGGGAACGACCGCTGAGCGGAAGTCGTTCCCGGGGCTTGTTAGAGAGAATAACACGGGTGAAGCAAAAGGGTGGCTAAGCCTTTTTTGAAGTGTGCGATGGGGTTGTGAAACTCCACCTGGGTTTTCCCTCTACTGTGGGGGATGTAATTCTTAGAACCCGTTCGGTGCGTAAACCGCGTAGCCGCGAGGAGCCGCCCAGGGCTCGACCCAACCATTGCCGTCGCACCATTTGCTGCCCGGCTGATAGTTCTGGCCGCTGACCGGCGAGTACCAAGCGTAAACCTTCAGGCTCTTGTTCTTCAGTTGGCCGTTACCCGTGTTGACCCAGGAACCGCGCCAGCTTGACGAACTATCGTTGATGGCGACAATGTAGCCTGGATAATTCGAGTTCAGGCTGTACGTGCCGTAAATCAACAGGTCACCGTCGTTGCTCTTCAGGATCTGGATGTTCTGGCCGCCTTCGGCAAGACGCTCGCGGCACCACACCAGTTGCTTGATACCATTGCCCCATTGACCGCCAATGCCAGCCATTCCGTAGTTGAAGTAATCTTTCCACCAAACATTGGGATAGCCCTGGTAGGTGAGCCCGTAAGCATAACCGATCATCTTGTCGGTATAGATGTCGTCGGTGTCGTGGTTGCCCATGAACGTAACGGCACGATAGGGGTTTTTGGCCGCGAAAGATTTACCGTGATCGAGCACGTTGGGCAGCCAGCCGCCGCCACCGGTGTTCAAGCAGATGTCTTTCAGCGTGTAGTAAGAAGCGAAGTCAAAGGCGCTGCAATCGGCCGCGTTACACCACCAGTCCAGCGTGCTGGTGTTTGAATCCCAGTATTCGCCAATACCGTAGTAGCCAGCCGCATAACGGAAGTCCTTCGACATCCAGGTGTGGTAGCCCTTCACGTAGTCGAAACGCCATCCGCCGTTGAAGCCCGCATTGCTGCTGCCGGTCAGCCAACCCGCCCAGCTCAAGAAATCGCCATACGGTTGGTTCGATCCGCCGCCCGTCGTGTGCGCCACGTCCGGATAGCCACCAAAGGCGCCTTCGTCCCATGCTTCGGTTGTCGAGGGGTGGAATTGGTTGTAATGCCACTTGGCGAAACCGGAAGCCTGCGAGCCGAAATCGGTCCAGGTGTTGTAACCGGTGTTGGGATTATATTCGCTGCCGCCGCCCGAGCGGTGATTCAGCACGATGTCGGCCATCGTGACGATACCCAGATTGCGGTAGGTGGCCGTTGCCGTGGTCAGCTCGCTCTTCGTGCCGAAACGGGTCTTGGTATCGCCATGCTGGTTATAGTTACCAACGTCTTTATAGTCCGCCGGATCGTAGCCCATCGAGTAGCCGCCGCCCTGGCCTTTGGACGGAGGAGGAAAATACATTCGGTTAATCCCTTTGCCGCCTGTCATGTTTTTAAGACCATTGGCGTTCGAGTTCATTGTATTGTACCAACCACTGGGGGTATCCCAGTAGAACCCTTGCATCATCACAGCCGCGTTCGAGGTTGCGGGGATCATCAGGGCCGCAGCGGCCAAACCTGCAAATAAACCGTAAGCGTACTTCATTTGAATTTCTCCTTCATTTTCGAGTTAACCGATTTATGAAAAAAACCCTAGCTAATCCGTTCGAAGATTTCAATTATGTTGTTCCACAAAACGATTGCACTTTTCCGTAAGTCGTGATGAAAGAATCGGATAGTCCCCCACAAATACAATTTTCCGTACCTCTGGGGCACATTTTCAGAGCCAAAACTTCCTCACCTCCGGGTTCCTGAAAGCGATGCCTATGCCTGACGATAAACGAGTTGTGGCCCTTGATATGGGGCGCACCACCTTCATTGAAAGCTACCGAATTCAGGCCTGCCACGGCGTGATGTACTATGCGTTAGAGCATCCAAACTGGAGTTTGGTTTTTAATCTCGCCTGCTTTTCTTTGACGAATAAGTTCAGTAATTACAGTGATCTTAAAGAGCTTGGAGTTTCAGGGCTCATTTTCCTGGCTTGGGGCAATACCCAACTCGACTGGGTCTTGAATTCGCAACTGCATGCCGTAAGTTTTTCCCCCATTGAAGAAGCATATGGCATCCCCTCTGTCATTTCAGAGGACGACGAGATGGGAATCGAGGCCGCGGATCACTTCCTGGAACGTGGTTTTCGCTCACTGGCGTGTTGTACTTCCAAGGGGCTGGAGTGGGAGCTGGAACGCGCCCGAGGATTTCGTCAGGCGGCGGAAAATGCAGCGTGCCAATTTTCCGAATTTTCTTACGAACCGGCATTCGAGACGGATTTAGATAGAAGAGAATTAGACAACGAATCTTCGGAACGCATGATTCAGTGGCTAAATTCGCTGGAGAAACCCGTTGGGATTTTTGCCACCAACGATACCCGCGCTTTTCATGTTCTCGAAACCTGCAAGGCGATCGGCATTCAGGTCCCGCGCGAGGTCGCTATCGTTGGCGTGGATAATAATGTTCTGATCTGCAATTCGATCCGCCCCTCGCTTTCCAGCGTCGAACCCAATGCGTTGCGGGTGGGCTATGAAGCCGCCGCACTGCTTGATCGCATGATGGCGGGCGAAGATGTCCCCAAAGCGCCGCTATTGATTCCCCCGAAAGGCATCGCCACGCGTATGTCCTCCGATGTGCTTGCGGTCGAAGATCCCGCCGTGGTGAAGGCGCTCGAATTTATCCACGCCAATCTGTCCAATTCCATCGGCGTCGAGGACATCGTGGACGCCACCAAAGTTTCGCGCAGCACCCTGGAAAACCGATTCCGTTCCATGCTGGGCAGCACCATTGCCGGTGAAATTGCCCGCCAACGATTGCGCCACGCAAAAACGCTGCTGCTCGACACCGATATACCCGTGGAAGAAGTGGCGCGGCTTTCGGGATTCCGGCGAGCTACGTATTTTTCCAGTTTTTTCAACACCCAGACGGGACTGGCGCCGGGAGCCTGGCGGGATAAATTCAAAGGCGCCAATACGATCTCGATGGATAAACATTACGGAACCATGCCCGAATCGTTCGGGACCTGAACCACCAGGATACCCATTGCAAAGAATTTGAACCAAAGGGCTTGACAAAGCCCTTTCTGTAATTAACCATAGAGTTAATTAAGCAACTGGTTAACTATATGCAACCCGATCGCCTCAGCTCGACTTTCTCCGCCCTCGCCGACCCCACACGCCGCGCGATTCTCGCTCGCCTTTCCACCGGTGAAGCCTCGGTGAAGGACCTTGCCAAACCCTTCGACATGAGCCTGCCCGCCGTTTCCAAACACCTGAAGGTACTGGAACGCGCAGGCCTGATTGCGCGCAGTCGCGATGCCCAGTGGCGTCCGTGCCGCCTGCAACCCGAGGCGCTGCACGAGGCAGCCGACTGGATCGAACAATACCGCCAATTCTGGGAAGAAAGTCTGGATCGGCTGGAAGATTATTTACGCGAATTGCAGGCAGCTCCCCCACCTGACCCCCGAAAGGAATTGTAATCCCATGCCCAGCAATAACGAGGTGCCCTCGTCCTCATCGAAGGAGATGTTTGTTATTTCGCGCACGTTCAACGCGCCGCGCGAACTCGTCTGGAAAGTGTTTACCGAAGCCGGACATTTGCAACACTGGTGGGGACCGAAAGGGGTGACCATCCGTGTTGTCCAGTTGGACCTTCGGCCCGGCGGAATGTTTCACTACTGTATGACATGGCCCAACGGTTCCGAAATGTGGGCCAAATTCGCGTACCGCGAAATCGTCGCTCCCGAACGAATCGTCTATATGAACTCGTTTTCCGACGCAAATGGCGGGGTGACTCGCCACCCGATGAACCCCGACTGGCCGGCGGAAATGTTTTCGACCGTCTTGTTGACCGAGCACGAGGGGAAAACGACGTTCACGGTTCAATGGTCTCCGCACAATGCTTCTGCCAAAGAGCTGAAAACCTTCCTTGAAGGATTCCAGAGCATGGAGATGGGTTGGGGCGGTACGCTGGATAAATTCGGCGAATACCTGGCGAACCTCTGATCTGCTTTCTTTGACTCGAATATTTCCACCCACTCGAAAAGGCCCCCCAAAATGACTCAAGCTGCGAATGAATGCGAACTGGTTTTAACGCACGTGCTGAACGCTCCGCGTGCGTTGGTATGGAAAGTCTGGACCGAAGACGAGCACATGGCGGAATGGTACGGTCCGAAAGGTTTCAACACCCGCGTGGAAGCAAACGACCTGCGTCCCGGTGGCGCATGGCGCTACGTGATGATCGGCCCCGACGGCGCGGAATACCCCTCGGTGGGGGTTTTTCGCGAAATCGTACCTCTCGAACGCATTGTCTCGACCGACGATTTCGGCGACCGCGAGGAAATGAAAAAGAAAGTCGCCGACTTGCCCGAAGGTATGGTGGTGACGACGATTTTCGAGGACGAGGGCACTGATAAGACCAAGGTCACTGTCCGCATCATGCACCCGACCGCCGAAGAGCGTCGCAAGCACGAGGAAATGGGCGTCGTTGCGGGTTGGAATTCGATGCTCGATTGCCTGGACGATTACCTGGCTGATATTCAAAACTAATCGGACCACCCCATTTCAACCGGAGTCGAACGATTATGCTCCTGATCATCATCTGTGCCATTGGTGCAATTCTCACCGCAATCATGCTCGCTGCTTCGTTTCAACCGGCGGAGTTCAAAAACTCCCGTTATACGAAAATCGCCGCTCCGCCGGAGAAAATTTTCCCCCACGTAAACGACTTAAGCCAGTGGGCAGCATGGTCGCCGTGGGAGAATCGCGATCCACAAATGACAAAAACGTTCGAGGGCCCCAAAACGGGCAAAGGCGCGATTTACGCCTGGAAAGGCAACAAGGACGTTGGCGAAGGACACATGACCATCACGGAATGCGAGCCCGATCGACGAATCCGTATCAAACTGGAATTTTTCGCGCCGTTCAAATGTACGAACACCGCCGAGTTTACCTTCGTGTCCAACGGTGAAGAAACCGTCGTGACATGGAGCATGTTCGGTAAAAACCTCTTCTTCATGAAAGTCATGAAGCTGTTCTTCAATATGGACAAAATGATCGGGAAGGATTTCGAGCAAGGCCTGGCCGCGCTGAAATCCGTGGCGGAAAGCAGCTAAAGCACCTTCAAACACCTGTGACCTAATGTCCCCGGTCTGTACACAAACGACCGCGCTCCAAGTGATCCCAGGGAAACCGGACGCTCGAAGGCGCCAAGTAGCACATCGGACGCCTGAACGATTATCTGGCCCGGATGTCGCGAGAGTAGGATCGAAGAAGGGTGCCGAAAAACGGTGGTGGTGCCTGCTGGCCGCATTTGCAAGAAGAGGAACAAACGCGAAACAAACCCGTGTACGCTCCTTAAACTCTTGCGACAAAGGCCACCTGTTCGGTACCACCTCTACTATATCGATACCACGGGCACCTGCCTCCCTGCGGGGTGGGAAAGCATTAGCACATGGATTTACAATCAATTCTTCGCGAGGTTCAGCAAGTTCGTGCCTCGGATTTGTACCTGATTACCGGGTCGGTTCCGTGTATGAACTGCGACGGGGTGTTTATTGCTCCGAGCACGGCCAATAATCGGCGAATTACGCCGCAACTGGTGCAAGATTTTGCCCAGCAAATGATGACCGAGGACCAGTGGTTCGAATTGCTGGAAACGCGTGAATTGAACATCGCCTATATGACCCCAACGGGCGAGCGATTCCGCATCAACGCGTTCTGGCAACGCGGTTCGCTCGGAATCGTCATGCGGCGTGTGGAGATGAAAATCCCCGCGCTTCGCCAACTGGGCCTTCCACCAATTTTGCGCAATATCGCGCTCGCCGACCGTGGCATTGTCCTCGTTACCGGGGCAACGGGCAGCGGCAAATCGACTACCATGGCGTCGATGCTCAACTACCGCAACAACATGCGTTCGGGGCACATCGTCACCATCGAAGATCCGATTGAATTCGTTTATTCGCACAAGCGCTCGATCGTGACCCAGCGCGAATTGGGCATGGACACCCTTTCGCTCCATGAAGGCTTGCGCAACGTTCTGCGCCAGGCCCCCCAGGTGATCTCCATCGGCGAGATGCGCGATGCCGAAACCGTACAATTCGCTCTGCACGCCGCGGAAACCGGCCACCTGGTGTTTGGGACCTTGCACTCGACATCGGCGATCATGACGCTCGAACGCGTGTTGCACTTCTTCACGGCGGAAATGGAACGACAGGCCCGTATCCAGATGGCGATGAACCTGAAGGCAATCATTTGCCAGCGTCTGGTGCCGAAAATTGGCGGCGGCCGGGTTTGCGCCTGCGAAATCCTGATCAACACGCCGCACATGCATACGCTGATTTCGAAAAACGATCTGCCGAAAATTCGCGAATACATGTACTCGGAAAACGTCGATCGGATGCAACCGTTCGACCGTTCGCTCTATCATTTGTTCAAACGTGGTCTCGTCACCCAGGAAAACGCGATCCAATCCTCCGAGTCCGACAGCGAACTGGAAATGAAATTCCGCGGCATGGGCATTACGCCCGGTTCAAGTTGGGAAAAATACGAAGACCCGTGGGAGGAAATCCCCGACGATCTGGCGATTCCCGAAGGCATGGAAAAGTTCTCTACCTTCCAATTAACCGAGGAAGAGAAGTACTCAAACGAAGGCGTGCCGCTCGTCCACATGGATGCGAACGCCATGCCGCGTTTCCGTTACAGTTCGCAGCTTTCGCAACCGCGGCGCCAGCGAGTTACCCGACGTCGCGATCCCAGAGAAATTGAAAACCAACAACGAATCCCCCGAACCGCCTCGGTTCCCAGCAATTCCGAATTTGAATCCGATGACGTGGAAGAATACACGGATATGGAAACAGGTGTGGTCGATCGATACAAAGACTACATCGACCAAGGTCTGGATTCACGATTCGATGGCACGTTCGAGGATGGCGAGTACGACGACGAATACGAATATGAAGACGAGTACGACGACGAATACGAGGACGAGGAGCCCGCGCCTCCCCCGCCCCCTGTTAAGCAAGCGGCTCCTCCACCCGTGAAGCAAACCCCACCGCCTGCTCCACCGAAATCAGTCAATCCCATCGATTCGATTATCGATGAATTGGACGATTTGGACTGAGTTTTTTTCAATCACGAAACACACGGAAGGCACGGAACAATGAAACGTTCCGTGCCTTTTTTTACCCCGCGATAAACCTTGTATAAACAAACAACAACCCGAAGGCGGCGAGAAACACGATTCCCGCGAGGCTGAGCCCGCGCAGCCACATGGGCGGTTGCGCATCGGCAGGCATGTGTTTGCTGGTTACGACAAGATGGTTCAAGATCGCGAGAGGCGCCGCCGTCAGAAACGACAGCGTCGTCGCCAGGTCCACCATGCTCGTCAAGCTTTTGAAGAAAACCTGGAGAACCGCCACCGTGCCGATCAGAACCAACGCCAACCCGCCCCAGTAGTATTTTTTCTCCGATTTCGATTCGTGCATCGTATCGACAGTCGTGTGAAACACGATCACGGTCGAGCGTTCGATCACGCGCGCGTACGCATCAAGCACGGTGAGCGTGGTGCTGAACATCGTCGCAATGGCGGCAGTCAGGACGATGGGTTTGCTCCAGGCGCCGAGCGTTTCGGCGTACATCGAAACAAATGTTTGGCCGAATTTTGTGCCTTGGGTGGGAATTTCCGCACCGCTGCCGAACATGACGAGCGCCCCGAGGCCCAAAAACGCCATCGCCAGCGTCATCGTCACCACGTACCCGATATTGAAATCCATCGTAGCCTCGCGCACAGTCGGGTGATGGTTGGTTTCACGCTGGCGCTCGATCGTCCACAACGAATGCCACACCGTGATGTCGATCGGCGAAGGCATCCACCCCATCAGCGCCACCATGAACGCAATACCGCCGCTCGTCCAGAGCGCGGGAGCGACAAAATCCGGCGCGATCTCGCGATTAGCACCGAATGCGATCACCAATGCGGCAATGGTTGAAACCGAGAGTAATAAGATAACGACCTTTATCGCCTTGTCCAACAAGGGGTAGCGCCCGATTGCCAACATTGCCGAACAAATCAGCAGAATCACGAGGCTGAGCGAACTCATTGCGCTCAGGCCACCAAATACAAAATCCGGAAACACCACAGAAACCATCGCCGCCGTCACTAGCGTTACCACCGCCATCACCGTCAACATCGTGGCGAACGTCAACGCGATGAAAAGCCACATGACCCAACCGCCCAGGCGACGGTAACCTTCGAGCAACGATTCGCCCGTGGCTGCCGCATAGCGCGGCGCGAATTCGAAGGCGGGGTACTTGAACAGGTGAACGAGGAGTATCACCCAAATAAGGCTCCAGCCATATTCGGCGCCTGCACGGGTCGATTGCACCAGGTGCGACACGCCAATGGCGGCGCCTGCCCAGATAATGCCCGGCCCAAAAGCCAGCAGCATTCCCTTCCATTGATCGGTTTTGGGGGTCATTGAGGAACTCGATGAAGAAATTGTCAGCCGTGCTGGATTCATACCGAGCAACCACCCGGCAAGGCGCCCTCGGCATCCGCGATCCTGCTTGTTGGCAAGGTCAAAAGCTTGGCGAGACCGAACTCGGCGCGGCAAGTGGTTTCCGCGAATGCGGTTGACCTTCCTTGCGCCTTGGGCCTTTGAGTTGTCTCAACGATTCCAAGGGAGCCACACCCGGATGAGCAACGAGCCGACGGGCAAACCGCTACGGATTTTCCATATCAACATGCATTTAAAGTGGGGCGGTCAGCCCAACCGGGTGCTGACGACGGCGCTGGGATTACGCGACCGTGGGCACCATGTGTGCATTTCCGGGCCAAAAGGCGCGATGCTGAACGAACGCGCACGATCGGCAGGGCTCGACGTATTCGAGGACTTGGAACTTCAACGTGGGCTGCGTCCAGCGTCCATGGCGCGCGACATCAGGCATTTGACCGAGCATTTTCGCTCCGCCAAATACGACATCATCGATACCCATGGCAGCCAGGATACCTGGGCGGCGGCGTTCGCGTGGCGCAAGCTTGCCCAGCCGCGTCCCGGGTTCGTCCGCACGCGCCACAATACGTTTCCCGTCTCGAAACATCCACTGAATCGCTGGTTGTACAAGCAAATCGACCACATCATCACGATAAGCCCCCAAGTCATTCCGCTGCTGGCGGGTCTGGTACCCGATGACGCGTTTACGGCGATTTATTCCGCGCCCGATCCCAAACGTTTCGAGGTCGCCGACGCGCGCGAAGCCGTTCGCGCGGAATTGGGTTACACCGATTCGGATGAAGTCATTGGCAAAGTCGCCCGCCTCGCGCCGGAAAAAGGCCACGCGGTATTGCTCGACGCGGCACCTGAAATTTTGAAGGCTCGACCGAACGCCAAGTTTGTTTTCATCGGCACGGGTCGCAGCCGAACGGCCATCGAGGAACAAGTGGCGGCGCTCGGCATTGGCGACAACGTGAGACTGCTCGGTTTTCGCGAAGACGTGCCGCGATTGCTCAAGGCGTTGGATTTATTCGTGCTCTCGCCGATCAGCGGCGAATCGCTCGGCACGTCGATTCTCGAAGCCTTTCTGATGGAGCGTCCCGTGGTGGCGACCGACGTGGGCGGCGTAGGCGAATCGGTACGCGACGGAGAAACCGGGCGTCTGGTGCCGCCCAACGATCCGCCTGCTTTGGCGGAAGCGATCATCGACCAGCTTTCCCACCCCGAACGCGCTCGCGAATGGGCGCTGGCGGGTCGGGCGTTGATCGAACGCGAGTTCACCCCGGAAATCATCGCGGAAAAAACGGAAGCGGTGTATCGCAAAGTGTTGGCGAAGAGATAAAAAAATAACCACGAAGGCACGAAGACACAAAGAAACACGAAGACAACTATTTATCCTCCTCCAGTAATTTGAAGCCTAAACGAAAAAACCATGGAATAACAGGATAGACATTACATTGCTCAAGTCACCCCCTTCGTGAACCTTCGTGTCTTTGTGCCTTCGTGGTAAAAAAACGAACGATGAATGCGATCCTTGGAAAGTTAAATTGAACTATCGCCTACTCTGCAAACTCCTCGGTGCGTTGGTCGCATTGTTCAGCGTGTCGATTCTGACCGCGGTGCCGTTCGCCATGTGGTATGGCGAGTGGCTGGTGTTTGGCGAGTTGTGGGCTTCAACGGCGATTGGTCTCGCCGTGGCGGGCGGGTTGTACCTGATCGGGCGCAATGCCAAGGGTGAAATTTATCGTCGCGAGGCATTGGCGACCGTTGGGCTTTCGTGGATTATCACGGCGGCCATCGGAGGATTGCCCTTTTTTCTGACAGGCGAAATTCCGCACTTCACGGATTGTTATTTCGAGAGCATGTCGGGGCTGACCACCACAGGGGCCAGTATTCTGACCAGCATCGAGGACAAACCCAAGGCGATCCTGTTCTGGCGATCGTTTTTGCACTTTCTGGGTGGGTTGGGGATTATCGTGTTGTTCGTTGCAGTGCTGCCGATGCTGGGCGTCGGAGCGCGCGCGCTCTTCAAACAAGAAGTCCCCGGTCCTGTACCCGAAGGCTTGACGCCACGCATCAAGGACACGGCGATGAAGCTGTGGAAATTGTACGTGGGGTTGAATTTAATCGAAACAATGATGCTGATGGCGACGGGAATGTCGTTTTTCGACGCCATCAATCATGCGATGGCAACGATGGCTACGGGCGGGTATTCGACGAAGAATACCAGCGTGCTCGGTTTCGCCAGTCCGGCCATCGAGTGGATCATCATCCTGTTCATGTACTTGGCGGGGGCGAACTTCACGCTGCACTTGGAGGCAACCAAGGGCCGCTTTCATTATTTCCGCAACGCCGAGTTCCGTTCATACACCATGGTCATTGTTGCTGCGAGCGCCTTCATCGCGTTCTTGCTTTGGATTACGGGGAACCAAGCGGTCAGTAACCCACACGGCATTAATTTTCGGGATGCCTTTTTTACGGTGGTTTCGTTGAAAACAACCACGGGTTTCGGAACCGTGGATTTCGATCAATGGCCAAATGCGGCGCGTATGACGCTACTGATTCTGATGTTCTTTGGCGGATGCGCCGGATCGACTGGCGGTGGGATCAAGGTGATTCGTTGGGTCATCCTGTTCAAGGTTGCGCTGCACGAACTGGCGGCAAAAGTTTCGCCCCGCCGCGTCAGTCCAATCAAAATCGACGGACATTTGCTGAACAAGGATGTCGCACGTGAAGTGCTGACATTTTTCTTCATCTATTTGTGTATCGCGTTGTTCGGCACCGTGGCAATTACGGTCTTGATGCCGGATCACTCGTTGCTCTCTTCGGCGTCGGCCGTGGTGGCGACGTTGAACAACATCGGTCCGGGTCTGGAGGCCGTCGGGCCGACGATGAATTATGCCACCATGACCGCCCCGGCTAAATGGCTACTGTCGCTGTTCATGGTGCTTGGACGACTGGAACTCTACGCGATCCTGGTGCTGTTCTCGGTGAACTTCTGGCGGCGGGAGTGAAGAAAAGAAAGTTTACAGTTTTTAGTTTACAGTTCACAGTTCACAGATTTTAGTCCATGATGGTAAAATATTCTGAATGCATTTAGTAAAAATGCTACCTAATATCGATGAACTGAAAACTGAAAACTATAAATTGTAAACTGTGAACTTTGAACTAAATACTGTAAACTGACAACTCTTATAAAGGAACCCCCATGGCTCTTTCTTCGACGACAACGGTTGGATTTATCGGCGCGGGCAATATGGCCGAAGCGTTGGTGCGCGGGTTGATCGCCGCGAAGGTGCTCGATTCGCGCCAGATTTATCTCGCGGACGTGCGCGCCGAACGGCTCGAACAACTGGCCGGTGAATTGGCCGTCCACACCTGCCCGGATAACTTGCACTTGCTGGGGCAGGTCGATATCGTGGTGCTGGCCGTCAAGCCGCAGGGGCTGGGCGATTTGCTGCGGGAGATTGGCGCTCATGCCCGCCCGCGACATTTGTTCATTTCGATTCTGGCGGGTACGCGCACCGAACGCATCGAAGCGGGCCTCGCGCACGAAGACTGCCCGTCGCCGCGCGTGGTGCGAGCGATGCCGAATACGCCCGCGCTGGTCGGTGCGGGCGCCACAGGGTTGGCTCCCGGTGCGCACGCCACGGACGATGACCTCAAAACTGCCCGAGCGTTGTTCGAAGCATGCGGCGTGGCGGAAATCGTTGCGCCGGGCGATATGGACGCCATCACGGGTCTGACGGGCAGCGGCCCGGCATACATTTTTCGCGTGATCGAAGCGTTGCTCGAAGCGGCCAGGGCGCAAGGACTCGATGCCGCCGCTGCAGATCGGCTCGTGAAGCAAATGGTTTACGGCGCGGCGTTGATGGCACGCGACAGCGAGTTTCCACCGGACGAATTGCGCCGCCGGGTGACTTCGCCCAACGGCACCACGGCAGCGGGACTGGCGGTGCTGGAGGCGGAAGGATTCGGCCCGGCGCTGGTGAACACGGTCGATGCAGCAACAAAACGTTCGGTGGAATTATCGCAGGCGTAAAACGCCCGGCGCCGCGTAGGGGTCGGGCATTTTTTCTTCGAGGCGCGCTTGTAAACTGGGTTCGATTTCGACACCCATTTCGCGCGCCTTCTGTATTTTTTCCCACGCTTCGGCATATTTTCCCTGCTCGAAAAGGGGGAACGACCACAGTTTATAGTAGAGCCCGAATTCCGGTTCGATCGCGATGGCTTTTTCAAACATCTCGATGGATTGATTGCACAGTTTCGTCTTGTTTTCGCCTTCTTTCATCATGCGCGCAACGTTCACCAAAGCATATCCAAGGTCGCCCAGGATGCGCGGGTTTTCCGGATCGAGTTCATGGCCGCGCTGTTGCAGCAAGACGCACTTATACATTTCCGTCGGTTCGCGTGTGCCACTGCCGATCTGATAAAAGATCGCCAACCCCTGTCCCGAGTAAGCCGTTGCCTCTTCTGGACCGAGAATCTGCGCCTGCTGGAACATTCTCTCGGCTTCTTCGAGCTGACCGCTCTTCAAAAGCTGGTGGCCCTTTTGGACAAAGGCTTTGGTTGCCGTCTCGCGATCGCCGAAGGTCTCCACCGTTTGAGCAATGAACTCGTCGGCCTTCTGCTGAATTTCTGCGTCCGACTTTGCCAGACTTTCCTCCACCATCGCGTTGAAAGTATCGGGTTCCATAACCTCGATATAAAGGACTCGCATGTCTTTGGTGGAGTTGAAGTGCAGCATCACGTTTGCACTTTCAAATTCCATCACAAAGATGGGCTCGTCGATATCGAACGAAATCAACAACCAATAGATTTCCAGCTCTTCGGCGTTCAAGGGGCGGATTTTCATTTCGTCCGGAAAAGGAAACCGCGCCCGCATGGCTTGGACGAACTGCGATTTGGTCGAGGTGTTTTTCAAGCACCCGGCATCCACGTCAACGGTACGATCATATTCGCCGAATGCGTTGGCCCAGGGAATTTTATTCGATAAAAATACGTCGGTTTTCAGGGTAGGGTCTTGCTCGGCGACTGCTTGCCAAAGCACCGGACCGATCAGCAGCACGTCGTCGAACAAATCGACAGTGGCTTGAATCTGTGCGTCCGCGGCAAACGCTGCCGTAGCCGAAGCGCGAGCCTGCGCATTGAGTTCCTCGCTGGCTTCGTTGTACGTGATATGGCTGGGCACGTCCGGTGCGGCGGCCTGGGCCGTCTTCATTACTGCGAAAAACAGAACTGGCAGCCACAGCCGCAGGATCGATCTCATCACCGTAAACTCCTTGAGCATGATTACAAACGGCGAACGGTAATTCCACCCTGGCGGTTGCGTCGATCATTATTGCAAGCAATTACTCCGTCCCTATTCTAAAAAAACTTCATTGATCGCAATTTTTTTCTTGTCGTTGTTCGCGGCATTCCTCTGTGGTCGTGCATGGGTAGCGTGTGTCACCCGTCTCGGGTTTTTTCCCGCCTCAACCAGCACCGCCAGTTCCCGTTCCAGTTCACGAAGGAGTGTCGCCCCATGTTCTCGCGCCGTTTGCTCGTCCTCGCCGGATTTACCTCGCTGGCCGCCGTTTCGCTCACCTTGACCGGCTGCTCGGCCAAGCCTGAAAACTCGCCCGTCATCCGCAAAAAATTCGCGGAAGTCGATGAAATCAAAACCAACCAAGATGAAACCAACAAGTTGCTACGCACTCTGGTCGGCGATATCACGGTCCTGAAAGATCAGGTGTCCAACTTGCGCGCCCTCTCTCCCGACGCTTCGGGCGAAATCGAAGTGATCAGCCGTTTGGAAGAAATCGAACAACGTCTGAACAGCATGGAGAAAGGCAATACGATCGTCGCCTCGGCCACAGTGCCCACGTCGATGAAGCAGGACAAGACGCCGACGCTGGCCGAAGCACTGCAGGCTGCCAAGGAAGAACCGAAAACGACGACGTTCAACAACCTCGCCGTTCCGGAAACCAAAAAAACCGAAGCCCCCAAGACCACAAAGACTGAAACAAAGTCGGCTCCGAAAACGGTAGCCTCCACCACAACGACAAAGTCTTCGGCACCGGCGGCTCCCAAAACCGTTTCTTCGGCTCCACGGGGTTTCTACTACACGCTTCAACCCGGCGATACGTTGGAAAAACTGGCCACCGATAACGGCATCAGCGTCTCCGAACTGGCTAAAGCCAACCGTTTGCCCTCGGGCGCGCGTCCTCTCAAGGGTCAACGCCTGTTTATTCCCGCTAACAAGAAGTAATTCGCGGCACGAAACAGGAGGTGATCCGATGGTCAAACGTCGTGTAACAGAAGAAGATTGTTTCGATGAACTGTTCGAGCCAGCTAGCTGGCGCGACCGACTGGCAGGTTACCAAGTCATGGTGACGATGTTGTTATGGATCGTTCTGGCGCGGTTTCCGATCGAGATGGCATGGTCGAACACAGCGCGAATGGCTAAGCACTTGATTTCCTGAGCCTGACAGCTTCATATATCGCTTGAAGATCACCGGGAGAAAAGCCACGCTGCTTTTCTCCCGGTTTTGTTTCGTTCCGTTCCCTCTGCCCCCCCACCCACTACACCGAACACGATTTTTTCCCATGGATACTCAAATTCGACAAGCCGACTCCGCCGACTATGAAACTCTCGCTCAGATCATTCGGGAATCTTTCTGTGACGTTGCCAAACGCTTTGCCCTGACTCCCGAAAATTGTCCGACTCATCCGTCGAATTGCCAACCGGATTGGATCGAGGCGCACATAGCCAAAGGGGCGCAGTATTATCTTCTTCAGCAAAACGGTCGCGCCATTGGATGCGTTGCTATCGAGCGACCAAAGACCCATATCCTTTATCTCGAACGATTGTCGGTGCTTCCCGATTACCGTCACCGCGGCTATGGTGTTGAGCTCGTGAACTTCGTCTTCGATCATGCCCGCCAAACTCGAATTTTCCGCGTGGAAATTGCTCTGATCGCCGAGCAAACCGACCTGCGCCGGTGGTATGAACGCAGAGGGTTCTCAGCCAGCACCACACGCAATATTTCTCACCTACCTTTTCAGGTACTCTTTATGCACGCCGATGTGTTGACTTCCACCCCTACCTGAGACATTTTCAGGTACCCCAAAATTCATCCAGGGACAGGACAACCCATGACTGTATCGCCGTTCGAGCAAATGGATACTCAGCGGGTGTTGGATTGTTTAGGCGATGGTGTCTATATCACGGATACCGACCGCATGATTGTGTTCTGGAGCGAATCCGCCGAACGTCTCACGGGCTGGACCCGCGATGACGTGAAGGGAAAAGGGTGTCGAGACGGGTTTTTATGCCATACGGATAAAGAAGGCCGGTCGCTTTGCGGCAAAGAACTCTGCCCACTGCATCGTTGCATGGTCACAGGAGAGCGCAGTGTCGTCCCGGTCATTGTCTATGCGAATACGAAATCCGGACGACGCATCCCGATGCAGGTCACGGTTTCTCCTTTGCGAAACGAGGAGGGAAAAATCATCGGCGGCGTGGAAACATTCCGCGATTTATCCCGGCTGATGCGTGATCTGGAGTGCTCGAAGGCGATTCAATCGCACGCAATGGTGCGTGAGCTCCCCAAGGACCCACGCATTCAATTCAACATTCATTATCAACCTCATGACGTGGTGGGCGGCGACTATTACGCCATCGAATCGCTGGGCGATGGGCGCTATGCATGGATGCTGGCCGATGTGATGGGACACGGCGTGGCATCGGCGTTGTACACGATGCACTTGAGGACTATCTGGGACACCTATCGCGATCATCACGGAGAGCCGGGAATTTTAGCCGCGAATATCAACACCCGTCTGCATGAACTTGCCAGTTCGGACAATTATTTCGCCACCGCCATTATCGGCATGATGGACCTGAATAATCAAACGTTGCGTCTGGCAACCACAGGCCATCATGCGGCGTTATTGTGCCGCTCCGATGGATCGATCCAGGAAATCGGATCGTCGGGACTGCCATTAGGCTTGATGGAAGGCGTGGAATTTGAAACGTGCGACGTTGCAATCAAGTCAGGAGACGTCGTATTGGCCTACACCGATGGCGCGATTGAGCTGTGCGACAAAACGGGCAGGGAACTCGGCGAGGAAGGGCTGGTCAACATTCTGCGTCAGCTCAAATACCCGGCGCCCGAAGTCACCATGCGCAAAATCGAAGAAGCCCTGCTCGTGTACTCGAACAATATTCGTTACGAAGACGATCTGACGTTATTGGAAATGCGCGTTCGATGAAGTGACAAACAGGCTTCGATTATTTCGACAAATCGTCCCAGTATTCTTTCGGTGGAATAGGCGCAGAACGGCGAATTTGAATTAAAGGGATCGATTCGTCGTCTCCTTGGCATGGTTCCAAAAAACCTGGACTTAACATAAAGTGCTCACTTGTCCGCCACCTCCACGCAGCGCCAGAAGCCATTACCAAACGCTTCGGGAAATTCGCCAACGGTTGCACCCGCGTGTCATCGTAGCCTTCCCATCCCTCCAGGATCAGCACTTCCCCCCGGTTCTTGGGGGCAAACGGCTCGCCTGGTGTCACCACACGGACTTGGGCTTCGGCGGGCAACTCCTCACGCAAGACAAGGTTTAACCGCGTGGCTTGAGTTGCGAGTTCCGTCGTCGTTTGCTCGGGATCGACGACATTGAACCCGAGACGTTTGATCAAAATCAGGTCGTCCGATGTAATCTGGCCGCGAATACCCGCCAGACACACGGTTTGCCACTCGCCCCCCGCAGGCGACCAAACGTGAGATTGAATCCCACGATCGGGATCGACGCGCAGGTCCTGAAGCGGTGGATCGTTCACAATCCGCCAATCTTCGGGGCGGTTGCGTGCCTGAACCAGGAGTTCCTTTTCCTCACGGCATTGCGCATTCAGCCATCCGAACCACCATTGAGCCCACGTGGAACGCGAAGAACTCTCCGAATCGAGGGTTTCGGCAATACTCATGTAAATATCCATGATTGTCAGCAACGATCCGGCTTCGGGGCGGCGCACGCCGTAGCGTCCGGCGATAACGATTTCTTCTCGAAGTTGGCGGGCTTCGCGGCGCGCGTCAGCGAGATACTCCTGAAACCCGAGTTGCATGCCCCAATAAACCGCCTGGGCTTTGACCGGCGGATCGTTGGGCGTTGAGAATTCCAGGTCGATGGTTCCCGGACCTGGAGGAGGCGCCAGGAGGCTGAGCGGCAGACGGTGACGTGGCCGGTATTCGGTCAGCAATCGTCCCGTGTCGGCCAGCAAGACGGTGGTCGCCGCATCATCGGCGCTGGTCCAGACAGCACGGGCGCTCCAAGGCACCATCTGGCGGAGACGAGCAGGCGGCAATTCGCCTTCCCACTCGATTTCGCCGCTCTCCAACTGTGTCAGACGCCAGCGTAACGCCTCTGTATTGCGGGTTTCGGTCGGTTCACCGGACAGGCTTGTCCCCGCTGCAAAAAGCAGGAACAAGAGACTGGCAAATACGACATGAAGACGGTTCACCTGATTTTCCCGATATCACGATGCGATAAAGCACAAAACGCCTGTGTCCCCGGATTCCGGGAACACAGGCGATCTTCCTGGCGATTCGCTGATTGTCAAACCAAGCGATCAGTTCAGTTCAAACGTACCTTCGTATTCCCAATCGTCTTCGTTGCCCGGTGTGATAATCGTGGGCTCGCCCGAAGAAGAGGGGGTAGAAGCCGGGGCGGCAGACGACGAACTGCCTCCCGCATCGACGTTGACTTTCATTTCCAATTTTGAAACGGCGTTGGCAACGCGATCCAATGCCGCGGCAATTTCGCGGTTGGCTGCCGCCACGTCGCGCGTGGCATCGGCAACGAGTTTCGTGGTTTCCGCTTCGCTGTACGAAGTGTTGTCGTTGCGGGAGGAAAGCTGCGCGAACAGGTTGAGCGAAAGCAGCGTCGCGATCACCACCAGCAACAATGTCGTGTACGAGCGGGGGTCAAGTTTGGGTCCAAACATGGATGGCCTCCGTGGTCTGAATCTCTGAAGTTCTTATGGACCAATGGGCAAACCATCCCCCATCAATGTCAAGGCGTCAAGTCCGGGTGCAATGTTTGGCGTGGCTTTTGTGAACTGAGACGTTTGAGGAAAAACGGGCTGCCCGGTCCGGAAACGAGCACTTTCCTTGACACCCCCCACGCCGCCAGACTCCCCTTGTGCGGATGTTCCATTTGAACCGTTAAGGCTGCCCAAACGCCCATGAGACACCCGTTTCGCTTCCTTCCGTTGTTCTTTTTGATTTTGACCGTTCTGACCGGAGCGGGATGCGCCCAGCGTACGGCTTCGGGCGTGGTGCGCGTGGCGGTGATGGACGGCATCGTGGCCGAAGGCAAAACGGAAACCCGCCAATCGGTGGCCGGATGGTGGTTGGGTACACACGATCGCTTCGACAGCGGCACGGCGGGCGTGGTGCTGGCGGATACGTTGGCCAAAGAGTTCCAGGAAATGCCGGGGGTGGAGATTTATTCACGCCTGGATCTGGCCAGTTACATGGCCCAGAAGGAACGTTTGCTGGCACGAAATTATCCCGAGATGACGCCTCCCGAGCGATTGATGGTGCTCCAGGAACAGGACCCGGTGGATTACGGAAAATCCCTGAACGTCGATTATATCATGACGAGCAAGGTTTCCCTGTCGCGAACGACGCACAATCGCACGTTTCACTGGTGGGCCAGCGAAGTGGATTTCAACCTGGAGGTCTGGGATGTGGATTCCGGCCAGCGCATCTGGCAATGGCGTGGGCACGACCGCGATTTGTTCGATTCGCAATTGGCGATGATGGAAGAATTGGCCCGGGAAGCGCGCTCGAAAGCCACCCGACTGGATGTTTTCCATTTGTACAACTAAAGGATGGCCCGGCAAACCTGGCTCGCATTCGATGGGTCTTGTTTGCGCAAGCCTGCCTTCCTGCCTGGCCTCCCATTTTCGCGATACGGTGATTTTTCCTCTGCAATGAAGCACTTCTTCCCCTTTTTCAAGACCCTGGCTCTGGCCGGAACGGTTTGGGCGGCGACTGTCGCCCCGGTGGCAGCAGAAATCGACCCGTCCTATGTGCTGACACAACCAGCGGCCGGTTCTCTCCCCGGCGGCGAGTACGATTCAGAGGTACAATGCCTCGAAGTTCATCGTTCGGTTCGTGTGCTGAACCCCGATTTGGTCCTGGGAGAGCCACTGATCGTCGAGATCAAGATGAAGGGCGATCCGATCATTAAAAAGGTCGAAGCGCGGGCGGACACGATCAGCAATTTCCAGATCGGCCAGGACATCGACGTCTGGATTTACCCCAGTTCAGGTCAGCCATTTCAGTACGATCAAGGGCGCAAAACGGCGGTTAATCCGAATTTGCTGATTCAACTGGCAAAGGACGAGGTCTTTGAAACCCGTCTCTTATTCGCCTATGATTACAACAGCTTAACAGGCGCATTCTTCGATCAGCCCGGTAATTTCAAGCTGTTGATTCGCATGGTTTGCAAGAATCCACGATCGGTGGAGAGCGACGATTTTCAACGAATCGGTTTCCTGGATATCAACGTTCGCAAACCAGAACCGAGAAGCGACGACGCGAAAGCTTTAAAAATCATGGAAAGCGATCCAGACCTGTTTCAGTCCATCCAGTTGATGAGTCTGGTGAATCCTTCGCACGAAAAAGCCATTCGGGCGATTATCGAGCAGGCGCCTCAGTCCAAGTTGCATCCCTACGCACTGATGACTTTGGCCAACGAGTCGTTTTTTGTCGCCAAAACAAACAACGATCCCGCGAAATTCGAGGAAGCGATCAAGTTGTACGATCAGTTCGTCGCCTTGTATCCGGATCATTACGCCGCGCCGTATGCACTCACGCGCAAAATTCAATCGTTGCGCGTCCTGAACCGGGAAGATGAAGCTCGTCAGGTGTTTTCCGAAATTTGGACCCACCCGCAATATTCACGTGTGTTGCGTCCTTCCGACGAATTAAATCTGTGGATGTTCGGACCATACGAAGAACCGAACGAGGCCGAGTGGATGATCTTCAACCAACCGGCAGATGCGATGTTCGTTCACAAACTCTGATTTCAACAAGCTGCCTCTCATGACCTCCGCCTCCGCCAGCGACCGCTTCCAACGCCTGCCCGCCATGAAGGGTGACTGGGTAACGCTCGTGGTGGAATTACCGCTCGACGCCGTCGCCCAGGTTTGTGTCAGTTTTGAGGGCTACGACAACGTCGCTATGGTGCGAACACCCGACGCCCAGGTGAATCAGGTTTTTGTGTACACTTGGGAAGGCTATTTGCCTATCGTCCGACAGATTCTGACGGAACTGAGCATGGACGTTCCCGTGCGAGTGATCGATACGGTTCCGGGCATGAAAAAAATCGCTGGTAATTGGTGATGGAAACCCCTTCCTCGAACTCTCCTTCCTTTGACACTTCGACTTTTCCGCCGTTTTCCACCCTGGCAGCGGCGGCACTTCTGGCGTTGCTTGCCGCGGCCCACGTGCTGGGATTGTCGGCAATGACCTACAGCCTGGACGAGGTCAAATATCTGACCATGTGGGTGGGCGGTTCGCTTTGTCTGGTCGTGTACGCGTTGCTGGTCATGATGGGACGCGCGACGCTGCCACCGAAATCGGTTACCATCGCTTATATCGGCTTCATCGGTATCATGGTATTGTCCAACATTGTATCGGCGCCGGAATATGCCCGTTGGATTGGTTGGCAAAGCATTGGCACCCATCTGTCGCTGGCGGGATATTTTTTTCTGGGCTTTGCCTGTCTGAATACCGTGAGAATGGCACGCTACGGCATGCGTTTGTGGATTTTGCTAGCGATTGCAACGTGCAGTTTCGGCATCTTCCATTACCTTGGCCGATTCGAGGACATGAGCGCTTCGATTCAACGGCAATTGGCGCGGTCTGGCGAGGCACCGACAGGCTGGCAAAGTCTGGTGGCGACGTTCGCAGCCAGTCGCATGATGCTTTCGACCATTTTGAATACCCAGTTTTTCGGGAATTTCCTGGGCTTGATTCTGCCAATTTCCATGGCAGGCGCGGTGGTCAATTATGAGTTGATCAAGGACCGCGTACGCGCAGGAGAACCCATGGGAAGCGCAGGATTCTGGCTGTTGGCCTCGATCATCGCCACACTCCTTCAACTCATTTGTATTCTTCTCACGTTCTCGAAAATTTGCGTCTTGTTAGCAGTGATCGGACCGCCTGTTTTTCTGCTCGCTGTGAATTTTCTGACAAAATACGATATATTGCGCATTCCCGCCTGGCCGGTTGCATTGGTTCTTGCTGCTGTATTGATTGTTAGCGTGCTGTACTTTACACGATCGGACAGAGAAACAAAGTTCAGCCCGCTGGAAACAAGCGTTTCCTCGCGTGCGATGATCTGGAGCGGTGCGTGGAACATGGCGAAATCCCATCCAGTGCTCGGTACAGGGCCCGGAAGCTTTCGTCTGGAATTCCCCAAGTATCGCTCGCCCGATTACCACATGGCGGCGATCAGCAACCTGACAATTTCGGCTCACAACTGGGTCCTGGATGTGTTGAGCGAAACGGGTTTTCTTGGCCTGTTTGCGACATTTGCCTATATGGGAGCGATTGCCTTCCTAGGCTGGAAAGCAGTTCGCCAATGCGAATCGCAAATCATGCGAGTGATCGTTCTGGGGTTTATGACAGGCGTGTTCCTTTATCTGGTGGGAAATTGCGCCACCCCAATGATTCGCTGGCCCATCGGGGCTGTGACACTTCACCTGGCGCTTGGCATGACAATGGGCGTAATCGGGACGGCAATGAAAGGCAATGTCTCGACAACCGTGCCCCCATTCTCCTGGTCGTCCAAAACGATTGCCGGCGCGGCAGGCGTGTTATTCGCCTGCGTCGTGTTGGTCCACATGACGGAAACCGCGCGGAACTACTTCCAAGCGGCCATCAAGCACAACAAAGGGTTGGCAGAATCGACGATTCAATCCGATTACCTGAATTCCTCCAACCCACGCGTTCTGGATTACCTGGAAACTCAATTTACACTTTCGGCTCAAGACTTTGAAGAAGCCGTATCCATTAATCCAACCTTTATTTCGTCTTATTATAAACTCGCGCACTCATACAATCGATTGGGCGGAGTGGAACGTCTGCGGTTTTTCTCTAAATTATCCCAGGTCGAAAGAAATCCGCGGCTGATAGAAGAGAACCGTGAAGAATTGCTGGCTCAGATTGAAAACAGTTTTGCCTATCAGGAAAAAGCCTTTCAGGCATACGCACGGCTGCAAGTTTATGCGCCCGATTATTCGGAAGTGCACTATAACCGCGCGGTGATCCACATGACGTTGGCAAAAGATCGCGTGGAAGTGGCACAGAAATTAGATTTGAAGGGTGATGAGTTGTCCAAGACAGCGGAGGCTGCGCACGAACAATTTGCTCTGGCCGTCGAGTCGGCGGAGAAGGCCTGCAAACTGAGCAACAAGATCACGATCCACTATATGACCGGCAATATTTACCGCCGATATGCCTACATGTTTATGCCGGGCTCGAAGGAATACTTCCAACACTTGCACAACGCAGCCGTGGCGTATGAGCGGGCAAGTTTGTTTCCTATTTCTCAGGTGATTCAGGAAACGGGACAGGAAGAAGTCGAACGCGATCAGAAGAATGTATCCGCAGAACGAGCTGCGGATTTGTACTTCGAGTCCAAGGATTGGGAAAGTGCCGCGCGGGCCTATAGCCACCTGATCGACAAAGATCCCGGCAGGCTGGAGTGGTACGAGCAAACCATCACGGCGTACAACAATGCCGGGAAGGAAACCGCGGCCCGCAAAGTGCTCGACCAGGGCTTGGAAAAAAATCCCATTCGCCCCGGATTGCTGATACTGAACGCGCAAATGGCGGCCGAACACGTTGAATCGAACGAGGCATTGCAGAATGCGTGGACAGCAACGTTGACGATTCTGGAGTTGCAAAAACGTTTGCCGAAATTTTTGAATATCGATCAACAACAAGCCTTAAACGACATCGTGACCAAGTTGAACTCGGCCACGAAGCAATACAGTTTCAAGACCGAGCCCAGCGGCCCGGGCGCGGTTCAGGAAACTTCCGGTACGTAAGGCAGTTCCATCGATATCATCAAGCCACCCAGGCTTGGGCAATGCCCGGCTGTAGCGAAGCCAGCGTTTTCTTCGCAAAATTTCCGAACCATCGCCAGCCCCAGACCTGTGCCGCGCGATCCTTTGGTGGAATAGAAGGATTCGAAGATCGAGTTCAGATCGGATTCGGGAACGCCCGGACCTTCATCGCTCACGGAAAAGATCACTTTGCCTTCCTTCACCAATGCCCGCACCAAAATCCGGCCTCCGTCGGGCATGACTTCGATGGAATTATTGATCAAATTGACCAGGGCACGCTGCAAACGATCCGTGTCGATGTTGATGGGAGTATCGATCTTGCAATCGATCTCGATCGTAAAGCCTCGGTGATAAACCGAGTGCATGAAATCCGACTTCAGGTCGTCGAGGAATTCGGCTGGATTGATCGTCGATAATTGAGGTGGGCGTTCCTTGGAGAAATCGAGCAGATCGAGGATCAACGTTTCGAGTCGTTTGACGGCGCGCTCGACCATCGATATCCCGCTATTGACCTGAGAGTTTTCCTGCTGCTTGGCGCCTTGTTTAAGCAGCATGATCGACCCCTTGAAGATGACCAGAATATTTTTGATGCAGTGAGAAACGGTAGCTGTCGTCGCGCCAATGGTCGCCATCCGTTGGGAATCGAGGTTTTTCAGATGCAATCGATGGTTCGAGATGGAAAGCGCCAGCAGGCTGCCAAAGACCTCGGCAGCGGCAAGGTCCGTCGGCGTCAGCATCCGTCCACCCACCATGGAAGAAAAGTTCACCGCGCCCAAGAGTTGGTCGCGCGCGATCAAGGGTACGCAAAGCGCACTTTGAATCTGGCCTTTGCGATTGGCGTCCTTGCCTTCAAATTTATATTCGCCTTCGATTAATCGAGAACGGCGGTTTTTCAGCACCCAGGAGGTAATACTATGCGGGTGAGGGTTGATCACGGTGTCGATTTTCAAATCGGCGGGCATGCCTATCGCCGCTGCCAAACGAAGCACGTCTTTATCGAGCAACAGAATCGAGCAGCGTTCGACTTTGAGCTGTGAAACGAAAATACGCAGCAATTTGGTAAGCTGGGTACGCGGGTCTTCTGAAATCAGAAGTTCTTCACTGGCGCGAGTCAGACTGTTCAGCCAGTTTTTCGGATCGGGGAAATAGTCTTCGCGGTGAATGCCGTTGCCTTCGAGTTCCTGAACAACATTGGCAGCCGTGGAACTGGCCGCCAAGAACCCATCGGCCCCGGCGCGCAGCAGACGCAGTTGATGGTCCATCCGCAGTTCGGGCAAAATGACAACGAGCCGGTTTGGGCGAATGGCAACCTGAAGAAGTTGCGTCCAACGCAAGGTTTCGTCGAACCAGTTTTCCGTCTCAGGGGCGAGCGCAATGACTGCCCAAACCACTCCCGGCGAACGTCGGGTTTGCCATTCCGTGTCTTCTTTATCGGCTGACTGAAGACGTAACTCTGCGTGGCTTCGATCTTTCAAGAGTCCGAAAAATTCCTGCTGGAACGCGTCCGATCCCCCAACCAGCATCGGTTGGATGGTTGTCAAATCGATAGGAATTTCTGCGGAATCACTCATTCGAGAAGTCATTCTATAGCCCCTGAATACGTATTCACCACCATTTAGTAGAAACTTATTACACGTATGAGGTTGAAAGCGCAAGCCTTACTGCAAGAATTTCAAAGTGGAGCCTCGCGGGTGGTTTGACGTCACGCGCTCTCCACATCCAGCGAGTTAAGTTGACGTTCCAGATGTTTCTCGCAGGTTGGACAAATCCCGTGAGTGAGTTTAGGCAGTTTTTTACGCAAAAAGAGCCGTAAGACCTGGACTCCGCGTTCCGTTTCCATCCATTGATTGGGCAACGCTTCGATTTGTTTGCACCACCCGCAGATGGATAGGAAATCGTTGTCGCGAGGGGCGTCGGGATCCAGCAACCGGATGGTATCGCGCTGCTCTCGACGCAGAAGGAACGACTGACACTTCACTCCTGCTTCGATGTCGGGCGTAATTTTCAGCTCCATGAATCGCCGCACATTTGGCCCATCGCAACGATACGGGATCCGAACCTCTTTAGTTTTTTTTCGGACGATTTCAAAAATGGCCTGGTATATTTGCCATGTCGTTTCGCATGAAATCCACTGGCGTAACGGAGTACCAAGAACGTTGCTCGTCATCAAGTGCGGCGAACTATTTTCGCGGGCAAAAGCATCCCATGCACCACCGATTTCGATAAATCGATCCTCGGCATCGAGGCGATACACACAACTGGAACTCAAGCTCACAGGTAGTCTTTCTCTTGATTAGTCGAATCCAATCGTTCCAAGGACCATTTAAACTTACTACAAGAGGATCGTCGAAGAATCAAGGATTTCTCCGCAGAAAAGTTAGCCTCTATGCTGTTTGTTTTTCCTGCATCGCCACATGTTGGTCTTCCCGAACAAACAAGAGCAATATTCCGCCTACCAGAAAGAGAACGACCAACGAGCCAATCGCAAGGCGGATGCTGTCGCTGATCAAGCCAACAATACCCATCAAGGTTAGGCCGAAAACCGAGGTGAATTTACCCATCATGTTGTAAAATCCGTAGAATTCACCGGCTTTGTCTTTTGGAATCAACCGGGCGTAGAAGGAGCGGCTGAGCGATTGGACGCCTCCCTGCACAAGTCCGATAGCCACCGCCAAGTAGTAAAATTCAACTTCTTCGTTTAGCTCAATCGCTGCATACAGGGTGATCGCGGCATACGCCACAATGGCAATCAGGATACCGCGCTTAGGGCCAATCCATTCGCCGATCTTGCCAAACAGCACCGCAGCCGGGAATCCCACAAATTGGGTCAACAAGAGCGCTTTGACCGGAACGCTGGAATCGAACCCAAGGTCGTTACCGTATTTTACCGCTACGCGAATGATGGTGTTCACCCCGTCGATATAAATCATGTAGGCAACGATAAACAGCAAGACGACGCGCAGTTGTCGAATACGATGAAAGGTCTCAATAACCTGTCGCACACCGGCGCGCGCGGCGTCGCCGAGCGATCCAGAAACTTCCTGACGCGATTCGCGCACGAACATTAACAAGGGTACGGTGAACAGCCCCCACCAAAGCGCGACGCTGACAAACGACGCTTTGACGCCTTCGGTGCCATCGGCGAAACCGAACATCTCTGGCTTCTGAAACATCAGAAGGTTCAGGCAAAATAATAATCCACCGCCTAAATACCCCATCGAATACCCGAGTCCGGATACAAAATCGACTTTCTCTTCGCGGGCGACATTCACGAGGAGCGAATCGTAAAAGATATTCGCTCCGGCAAATCCCAGCGATCCAAATCCAAATGCGACGAGCGCCCACAACCAGGCACTCGGGCCAACTACGGCAAGCAGCGCGGTCGCCAGCATTCCGAGAAAAGCGAAAAACAGCAGAAATCGTTTGCGCGAACCACCCTTGTCGGCGATCGACCCGAGAATCGGCGCGAGCAAGGCTACCACGACACTGGCAATCATGCCCGCCGTATTGAGCTCAAACGTGCTTTGAGTGGCTGGAACGCCCTGACGCCAGTACACCGCGTAAAACGTCGGCACAAATCCAGCCATCACCGTCGTTGCGAATGCGGAATTCGCCCAATCGTACATCGACCAGGATATAATCTGCTTCCAATCGTTGCGAGGGGCGGCGGTTTCCATGAAAGGAGGGGGGGGCTCCAAGGGTGTTATTACTTCTTTTGAAAACATTTGTTTACATTTATTCGATTGAAAGCAAGGGAAAAAGCACAAACGTACTGCGTGCCGGGAACGCGCCGAGAATTCGATTTTCTCCACAACCTTTACTTGACGGTGTTGAGAGGCGAACCGCAGGCCTGAACTTCGATGCTGATACCAGCAGATGTTCCCCGAACTTTTTGAAAGAAGAGGCTTATTCCCGATGAAAATCCGCCAGATTGCTTCCGCGATTGCCGTGTGCGCCACCGTTCTGATGACAAGCGGTTGCGGCACCATTTATTCGACCCAATCTTATGGTACATTCGGCACCCAGCGTGTCTCGCAGGGCGCGACCAAAACCGACGTTTTCGCCAATTTGGGCCAGCCCAACGCGATTTACCGCAC
>CAZOKZ010000057.1:0-29212 GCA_964580585.1 uncultured Candidatus Sumerlaeota bacterium
GCACTCCAGCTGTTGAAGTCGCCCGCAACCGAAACGGACTGAGCGTTTGGTGCCCAAACACGGAAGGCTGTACCACCCGCATACGGAATCGGTCCCATGCCGGAAAGGCTGGTCGGTCCACCCGGATTCGGCGTCGGTGTGGGTGTCGGCGTAGCGGTTGGCGTGGGTGTAGGTGTTGGAGTCGGTGTCGGGGTGGGGGTAGGCGTCGGAGTCGGTGTGGGTGTTGGCGTCGGTGTTGGGGTTGGGGTCGGAGTGGGCGTGGGGGTTGGTGTCGGCGTCGGTGTCGGCGTGGGGGTGGCGCCAGCAACAGTGAAGCTGTAGTTCGAGCCGCCGTTGTTGTCCCAACCTTGTCCGCCCCAGTTGTCGTACAGGTGGAAATAGTAGTTCACCGTGGCGCCTGCGGGATAAGCCGATCCTGGGGTGTAGGTCCACAGTGAGTTGCCACTGACATTGCCGCCATAGCTCATATCGTATTCGGTCCAACTGCCGCCATTGACTCGAATGCCAACGGCGCCGTGCAGACCCCAGTAGTCCTGGTTTGCCAAGATGGTATAGGTTCCGGGGTTTTGGCTGTCGGTGTGGTACACGTAGCTGCCATAAACGCCCATCCATGAGGGAAAGGCCGAAGCGATTTGACCCGCGGCGACAAAAAGGCCAGCCGCCATCATGGCCAAGGTGCGACGTCCTATAAACGGTTTGCTGCGAGGGTGGTTCATAACGGAGTGTCCTCTGGCTTGTGGGGATTTGTGCGGAATTTAGACGAAAAGGGGAAATCGTCGGTAAAATCCCAATACATCAGGATTGCCAGAAACCTCGTTCTGCTCAATTGCGTTTCTCAACCGGCTGGTAACGAAATCCAACTTTTTTATGGAATTAGAGCTTGCGTTTTTGCGGAAAAGAACCTTAAATACCAACTTGATAAAGTGAAAAAACCGGGGTGGATGCGCTGGAGATCATTTTGTAAATGGTTGAAAACACTATGCTTACTTTTGAAGTTTTCTTTCTTGCTGGTTGAGGTTCCCGTTCGTAAATTTGGCAGTTGTCCGAAAGCCGAAAAAAGAATAAAGCAGAGAAGATAAACAGGCAAAATATTTTTTCAAACTACCCTTTCAGGGGGTGGTTTATAAAATGACGATAAAAAATATTTTTGCTCCGATAAAAAAATGGAATTTTCTTTCTCGTGACCCGAAATGAGCCGATCTAACCGCCGTGAATTCAGTATTGCCTACGCGATGAATTTGTAATAAAAAACGACTTGACCTTTGACCGAGAGATGAGAAACGCGCATTCCTATGTTGCCAAATATTATAACCATCGCGGTGGACGTCAGTGACACCACCTTCATCGAAAATTACCGGATCGGTGTTTTTCACGGGGTGATTCATTATGCACGCAGTTGCACGCATTGGAAGCTGGTATTTAACGTGGCGTGCTTTTCGTTGCGCGAAAAATTCGAGTCGTACGACGACTTGCCAGCCCTTGGCGTGAATGGCATTGTCTTTACGCATTGGCGAAATCCCAACATCGCTAAAATTCGGGAAATGGGAATTCCGGCGGTCAGCGTCTCGAACGTGCCCCCCGAATGGATGTTGCCGTGCGTGACGACGGACGACATCGAGGTGGGGCGCGCGGCGGCTCAGCATTTAATCGAGCGCGGATTTCAGCATTTTGCGTTTTGCGGTTCCGATGAACGCGAATGGGAAAAGCAACGCGCAGTTGGATTTCAGGAAACGGTGGAATTGGCGGGCTACAAATGCGAGTTTTTCCGATACGATCTGACGGTGAACGATTCGACCATCGGTGTGGAGGGAGAACGCCGGGCAGCGAACGAATTGGGAGACTGGATCGTGCAGCAACCCAGACCGCTCGGCATTTTGGGCTCCGACGACACGCGAGCATTGCATGCGCTTGAAGCTTGTTTGAACCGAGGAATCAAGGTCCCCAACGAGGTCGGTATCGTAGGCGTCGATAACAATCTGCTGATCTGCAATACGTACGATTCATCGCTTTCCAGCGTAGAAGCCAACGCGGAGCGCGTTGGATACGAAGCCGCCGCGTTGCTCGACCGCTTGATTCACGGCGAGGAAGTGCGCAACATGCACATTGTGGTGCCGCCGAAAGGCGTGGTGACCCGCGCTTCGTCGGACGTGCTCGCCGTGGACGACGGCGCTGTGGCCAAGGCGCTCGTTTTCATTCAGGAGAATATCGACCAGCTCATTGGAACCAACGAAGTCGTCGAGGCGTCCGGAATTTCCCGCAGCAATCTGGAGCGGCGATTCCGCCAACGCCTGAACACCTCGATCAACGCGGTGATACGCGAACGACGGTTGGAGCGGGCGAAGTCGTTGCTTCTGGAAACGTCGTTGTCGCTGGACGAAATCGCTCGCGCGTCGGGATTCCGGCGTTCGACGTATCTGGCGAATCTGTTTACGTCGCAATTCGGCATCCCGCCCGGCGCGTGGCGAAACAGGCAGAAGGGGCTGCCGAAGTAAGGGATGAAGGATGAGGGATGAAGGATGAATTTAGACGGGATAAGAGGGATGAACGGGATGGGGGCATTTACCTGGGAACGTCGGTCTCCTGATCGGCTCGGGGGTTATTGCCAATCGGGAGATTGGCGATCCCAGGATGAGGACTGCCTATTTGTCCATCCTGCTAATCCCGTTCGTCCTGTCCAAATAATTGTTACTGTGTGATTCCTGCTTGGATCAAGCTGTGCAGGTGGATCATGCCAACCAGCATATCGTCTTCGTCCACGACGGGCAGGACGGTGATTTTATGCGTTTCCATCAGATCGACGGCTTTGGTTCCGAGCACATCGGGATGGATGCGCTTGGGATTGCGAATCATAATGTCTTTCATCATCCACGCGGGATCGACAGGCCCACGCGAAAGCAGTCGGCGCAGGTCACCGTCGCAGAAAATCCCTGCCAGCTTGCCTTCCTCATCCACGAGCGATACGGCGCCCAGGCGCATCATGCGGCTGATGGCGTCTTTGAGCAGTGCGGTTTCGGGCATGACGGGATTTTCGTCGCCAACGGCCATCAGGTCGCGCACATGGATGAGCAGTCGCCGCCCGAGCGCGCCGAGCGGATGGCGAATGGCGAAATCTTCGTCGGTAAAACCACGCGCGCGCATCAAGGCTCCGGCCAGCGCATCGCCCAGCGCCATTTGCGCAATGGTCGAGGCGGTAGGAGCAAGATTGAGCGGGCAGGCTTCCTGATCGAGTTTGTAGGCAAGCACGGCTTTGGCGCGCGAGGCCAATTGCGAGGTGGCGTTGCCCGTAATCACCACCAGCGGAATGGCGTGCAGTTGAATATAGGGGATCAGGTTGAGGACTTCTTCGGTGGTGCCGCTGTGCGAAAGCGCCAGGACGACGTTTTGCCCCGTCAGCATTCCGAGGTCGCCGTGGACGGCTTCGGCGGGATGGAGGAAAAACGCGGGCGTACCGGTCGAGGCGAGCGTGGCGGCGATTTTCGCCCCGATGTGACCGCTTTTCCCCATGCCGGTGACAATGACGTGGGCGCGCGCATCGAGCATGGTTTCGACGGCACGGTCGAAGGCTGAACAATCGAGGTGATTTCCGAGCGCGGCGAGCGTGGCGGCTTCCTGTTCGATAACGCGCAGGCCCTCGATGTGGGCGGGGGAGGCGTGGCGGTTAGGAGTCATGTTCCGTGGCGGTCCTTCCGGTAAAATTCCCAACGAGCTGAAGTTAGCTTGGCGCCCGCAGGGCCCAGTGGGTCAAGGAGACATCCTTTCGACGTCATCCTGCTTTTTCCCTCGCCCCGACGCGTGTGGTTGGTTACGAACACGGCGCGATAAACGATCTTCTGTACAGATAGAGACGACCAACAATGCCAAGAACACTTGTTACCGGCGGTGCCGGATTCCTCGGAAGCCATCTTTGCGACGCCTTGCTGAACATGGGACACCATGTTGTTTGCATGGATAATCTTTCAACGGGCAAGATCGCGAATATCGATCATATCCGTAACGACCGGTTTCTTTTTATTAAGCAGGACGTGACGAATTACATCTATATCGAAGGCCCGGTGGATTATATTCTGCACTTTGCTTCGCCCGCCAGCCCCATCGATTACCTTGAACGCCCCATTCCGACGCTCAAGGTCGGTTCGCTCGGCACGCACAACACGCTGGGGCTTGCGAAAGCCAAAGGCGCGCGGTTTTTGCTCGCTTCGACGAGTGAAGTCTATGGCGACCCGCTTGTTCACCCGCAGAAGGAAGACTACTGGGGCAACGTGAACCCGATCGGTCCGCGCGGCGTGTACGACGAAGCCAAACGTTTTGCCGAAGCGATGACGATGGCGTATCACCGGTTTCACGGCGTGGAAACGCGCATCGTGCGTATCTTCAATACGTATGGCCCCCGCATGCGTTTGCATGACGGGCGCGTGGTGCCGAACTTTATTCGCCAGGCGTTGGTGGGCGAGCCGCTGACCGTGTACGGCGACGGCAGCCAGACGCGCAGTTTCTGCTATGTGTCGGATCTGGTCGCGGGTATTTTGAAGCTGCTCATGTCGGACGAAGTCAATCCGTGCAACATCGGCAATCCGCACGAAATGAAGATCAGCGAATTCGCCGAGGCAATCATTCGCCTTTCGAATTCCAAATCGAATGTGATCAGTCACCCGCTGCCCGAAGACGACCCGAAGGTGCGCAAACCGAACATCGACAAAGCCAAGCGCATCCTGGAATGGGAGCCGGTCGTGACGCTCGACGAAGGCATCGGCAAGACCATTGAGTACTTTGCCAAGCGATTGGAAGCGAACCCGGAATTGGCGCTGGCGGAAGAGTAAAAGTAATTCACGCAGAGACGCAAAGGTGTAGAGAATAAAAACAATGGGGGACGGAGTCGAAATTTACTCCGTCCCCCTAACTTTTTTAGTTTGTCCGCTGAAGCCTTGACGAAAGCGGGCGCCTTCGCAGTTTACTTATTATCCTTCGCCGGGGACGGAGAGCGAAACAACTTCTCTCTGCGCGGCGATGAGATGCTCGATGCCGCCTGCCGCGAGATCGAGCAGTGTGTTCAGTTCGTTGCGCGAGTACGGCGCGCCTTCCGCCGTGCCTTGAATTTCCACGTAACGGCCCGCGCCTGTCATCACGACGTTCATGTCGGTTTCCGCTTGCGAATCTTCGAGGTAATTGAGGTCGAGCACCGGTTGCCCTTCGACAACGCCGACGCTGACGGCGGCGACATAATCGGTGAGGACTTGCGCGTTTTTGCCGATTTGCTGGTTCGCACGCAAGTTTTCAATCGCCAGCGCCATGGCTACGAAACCGCCTGTAATGCAAGCCGTGCGTGTGCCGCCATCGGCTTCGATCACGTCGCAATCGACCGTAATCATGCGCTCACCGAACGCTTTCAGATCAACCACTGCACGCAACGAACGTCCGATAATGCGCTGGATTTCAATCGCGCGGCTGTTGGGCCGGTCGCGATTGTTGTCGCGTTTAATGCGTTGCTTGGTCGAGCGAGGGAGCATCGAATATTCCGCCGTCACCCATCCGCGCCCCTGGCCTGCGAGCCATTTCGGCACCATGCCCTCGACCGTTGCCGCGCACAACACGCGGTTATTGCCCCACTGGATTTCGCAGGAACCCTCTGCATAGCGCAGTGGATTCGGCGTGATCTTAATTTCGCGCAACTCGTCGGTTTTGCGCCGGTCGATTCGCATCATTGGTTCGGGCCTTTTGGTCAGATTTGAGAAAGAAAGTTTTTGATGTCGTTGAATACGGGAGAATCCCAGGGAATAAGCTTTGTTTGACTGATAACAAATTCCAGTCTTTTGTTTGGTTCGGCTTGAAGAGATAACCAGGAAAAGAAACGAGCTTTCGATTCATTTCTTGGCAAATTTTTGTCGTGATTTTTGACGCAATCGATGTATTGGTCTATGCAGTCACGTAGATTTCCAGCGGCAGTCGCTGATAGTAGCAAATCTTCTAACATGCCTTCCGCTAAATTACCGGGCAGGATAAATATTCCGGCCTTTAAGTTGTCAGTCGGGGAAGTCGCATACTCTTTGTTTGCATTTGGAACAGGCAAGTTTGCCCGTTGAAGATAATATTGAATGCTTTGTAATGTCGAATCGAGGCTTTCATCCGCGTCTCTCGTGATGATAATTGATTTCAATCGTTTGAAATTCGGAAGACGCGGAATAGCTTTGATGGCATTGCCCATCTTGTCCTTCCCCCCATAGAGTTCGATTTGAATATCAATCGCCATTTGATCGAGGGGAGGTATGCTAATAAGTTTTTCAAAGAAATATTTGTCTTCGATACCTTCAACGAGAATCAATTTCGGTTTGTTCAAAATGATCTGCTGTATTGATGATTCTTCCACCGCCATTATCGAACCTCCCAATTCAATTCGATGGCGGTTGCGAGCGATTCTTTGTCAAACGTTACAACGCGCGATTTCCCATCTTCATCTCGTTCAACGCGATGGAGACGAAAGTCCTCATCCGTGAGCAATTCCGCCGCGCGTGCAGCGGCAGTCACGCATTCCCAACTGTGCGTCGTGGCGAAGACTTGGACGTTGGATTTTTTTGCAGTAGAAAAAATCGTTTCCCAAAGCTTTTGTTGAATAGAATAGTGAAATCCATTTTCTATTTCATCAACAAAAACATAGCCGTCACCCGAATTAATAATTCCAAGAATAATTTCAAGTAATCGTGTAATGCCTCCACCCATAATTTCAATGGGCATTCGGTGAGAGGCACCAATATCAAGGAAAAGATGTTCTGTTCCATCAACGACGGTTAATCTGATATCGACCGCTTTGGGTTGAATTAGCTGTAATGCTTCAATCAGCGATGCTTCCGATTTATCTACCGCGAGCTTAGAATAAAGAGAGGCTAGAGTATTTTGTTCTAGTGGGATATTTGAAGAGAAGAAGCGGCATACTGGAGGCTTGTTGCTACCTCGGTTGGAAACGATCATTCCTTTGTCGTGTATAATGTTGGAACTCTCTAGTTGGATTTCCAATGTAGGGGCCGTCTGGTTAAACTCAATGTAACGCTTTGACTTTATTTGCGGATACTTAGCATAGGACTCATTGAGCTTTTTCATGACAATTTCGGATCGTTCCGAAGTTGAAATGAAACGTTCTTTATCGAAATCCGATCCCCAAACTGATGTGTTTATAAACCCGCTTGGAAGGAGTTCGGCATGTAATTCAATATCCGATTGCATATCTCCATTAGAAAAAAGCCAATGTTCGAGGTTTTTTACACGGTAAGTCACAATTTGATCGTCGGAAAGTATCGTTGGATTAACACACAATGCCATCGCTTCCAGCAAACTCGTTTTTCCGCAGCCGTTTTTACCCACGAAGAGGTTTACTCGGCCGAGGGGCTCGACCGAGATTTCCTCGAATCCACGAAAATTTTTTGCCTGGAAGCTCTTGATCATAGCCGTTTCGCTTTCTTATTCCACGCCAATTAACTTTTTGATCATCGGTTGCACGACGGCGGGGTTGGCTTTGCCGCCGGTGGCTTTCATCACTTGGCCCATCAGGCCGCCGATGGCTTTCATTTTGCCCGCTTGCACGTCGGCGACCATTTTCGGGTTCGCGTCGAGCACTTGCTGGACAATGGGTTCGAGCGCCGAATCGTCCACGGGTTTGAGACCTTCTTCTTCGACGATCACAGATGGCATTTTACCCGTGTCGAACATGAGCGGGTAAACCTGCTTGGCAATTTTACCGGTGATCGTGCCGTCGTCGATCAGCTTGACGAGTTCGGCGAGCGCTTGCGGCTTGATCGGGAATTCCGCCGCGCTGGCGTCTTCGCCCATTTCGTTCAGACGACGGTTCATTTCCGTCATGATCCAGTTTGAAATCGTCGTCGGGTTGTCGTGCCCCTTCACGGCGACTTCGAAGTATTCGGCCAACGCACGCGACGACGTCAAAATTTGCGCGTCGTATTCGCGGATGCCGTATTGCTCGACAAAGCGGGCTTTGCGGGCGACGGGCAACTCGGGCAAGGCCGCGCGGACTTCATCGCGCCACGCGTCGCTGATTTCGATATCCACCAGGTCCGGCTCGGGGAAGTAGCGGTAATCGTGCGACGTTTCCTTGCTGCGCATCGAACGTGTGACCATCTTCACCTCGTCCCACAGGCGCGTTTCACCCAGCACCGGTTTGCCTTCGAGCAGCAGTTCGGTCTGGCGTTCGATTTCCGCATCGATGCACTTCATGACGACGCTCATCGAGTTCAAGTTTTTGATCTCGACCTTCTGGCCGAGCTTCTCCGTCCCTTTTGGGCGGAGGGAAATGTTTAGTTCGAAGCGCAGACGGCCTTCTTGCATTTTGCATTCGGACGCGTCGAGGTATTCAAGCAGCGACTTCATGCCGCGCATATAAGCGTCGGCCTCGGCTTTGGTGCGAATGTCGGGCTTGCTGACGATTTCCAGCAGCGGCGTGCCCGCGCGGTTCAAATCGACGAGCGAATAATCCAGGTGGGTTTGATCCTCGGGGTGAATGTTTTTGCCCGCGTCTTCCTCCAGGTGGATATTATCGATGCCGATGCGCTTGGACTCGCCATCGCCGAGGTCGATATCCAGGTAGCCGTCGCGTCCCAGCGGTTCGTACTGCTGGCTGATCTGGTAATTTTTCGGCAAATCGGGGTAGTAGTAATTTTTGCGGTCGAAATTGCACATCGCCGGGATGTCGCAATGCAGGGCCATGGCGACTTTGAGCGAAATTTCAAAGGCTTTCTTGTTCAGCACCGGCAAGGACCCGGGCATCCCGAGGCAAACGGGGCAGACCTGGGTGTTGGGCGGGGCGCCGAACGCGGTCGAGCAACCGCACCATACCTTGGATTCGGTTTTCAATTCCGTGTGTACTTCAAAGCCGATAACGGGTTCAAATTCCATGTCGCGCGCGTTCCAGATCGGGATTTTCCCCGCCGCCAGGGCAAGGACGCCAAAATCTGCCCGCCGCCGGGGGCTGGGGTCAAGGAGGAGAATGGGGGGACTAGTGCCTCTAGAATGGCATCTTCACGAGATTCCGTTGACCGATTGGGGAAAATGGACTAAGTTTTGACTATGATCATTCCGAGAAAGGCGCGTGTGTCTGCAGGGTAATGCGCCTGGAGGCTGTACGGGGCTGAGGAGGGGAATATGCGAACGCGTTTAGCGAATTTCGGCATTTGTTTTTGGGGAATATGGACGATTCTTGCGCTGACGCTGGCGAAACCCGCCATCGCCGAACTCAGCAGCACGCCCAACCCCAACACCTGGGTTACCAACGGACCCGTTTATGCTATCGAAACCGACGGCGACACAGTGTATTTGGGAGGGGACTTCGATTATATTGGGCCGAATACGGGTCATGGAGCGGAAATTGATCTCGATGCCGGTGAATTAACGAGAATAGGTCCATTCATAGATCTTAATGTCCTGACCTGTGTCGCGGATGGATCGGGGGGATGGTTCATCGGAGGGCGATTTTCGAGAGTCGGTAGTGTTGAGAGAAACCACTTGGCGCATTTGCTGGCCGATGGATCGGTCGATCCAAACTGGGTGGTGGACGTTTCCGGTCCCGTTTATGCTCTGGCGATTTCCGGTTCGAGGTTATATATCGGAGGCGAATATCGGCAGATAAACGGTTACGGCAGAAGACACATCGCAGCCGTTGATGTCGTATCGGGTGAGGTGCTCGATTGGCCCGTCGCGGGAGCAATTGGCAAAATAGACGATACGTACATCAATGCTATCGCGACAAATGAATCGCACGTTTTTATTGGGGGGAAATTCAACCAGATTGGTTCTCATGTTCGCAGTTGTTTGGCAGAATTGGACGCAACGACAGGTGACGTGACCGACTGGGCGCCACACATTGTGAAGAGTAATTCGGTTACCTACACGGAAGTGAATACAATAGCGGTTTCCAATTCCATCGTTTATTACGGCGGTTGGTTTACAGATGTTGACGAAATGCCACGTGGGAATATGGCTGCTACCGATTTGAATACACATGAACTGATCGATTGGAATCCCGATGTGAGTTCGATTGTGCGTTCGATTATCGTATCGGATTCCACCATTTATGCTGGAGGGGTATTCAGATTAGCGGGCGGTCAAACGCGAGAAGGAGTCGCTGCTTGGGACGAGATCACCTTGGCATTAACGGATTGGACTCCTGAGGTGAACAGTGCCGTTCATACACTCGCCAAGGAAGGATCGACGATCTACATCGGCGGCGATTTTACAAAAGTAAATAATATAGCACGCAATCGAATCGCAGCGATCGATGCCGTGACCGGGAATGTTTCCAATTGGAGTGCGAATGCAAATTCAAACGTTCGTGCTATGGCGATTTTTGAGAATAAAATGTATGTTGGCGGGTATTTCACAAGTGTGAATGGTATGCGGTGCTATAACTTAGCGGCATTAGACACACACACTGGAAAAGCAATTCCCTGGAATCCAAGTGATTTTAATTCAGGTTATGTTAATTGCCTCGCGATCAAGGGCGATACGCTATTTGCCGGCGGGCTACAGCAGGGAAAATCGCTTGTGGCAGTGAATAAAGTCACAGGACAAAATTTGAATTTAAATACAGTTACCAATGGTGAAATTCTTACCATGGATATTTCCGGATCGACTATCTATATAGGGGGTAATTTTTCCAAAGTAAACAATGTTGGGCGTTCCAAGCTAGCTGCTGTTGATATCGATTCAGGAGCCTTGACCAATTGGAATCCGAATGCGAATGGCAATGTATTGACGCTGAAGGTTTCTAACTTTCAGGTTTACGTTGGTGGAGAATTTACCCAGGTTGGAAATGAAAAACGTTGGGGAGGAGCAGCCGTTGACATGTTTACGGGGCATCTTAGCGATTGGAATCCAAACGCAATTTATGGTACACTTGGATATCCCTTTGTTAGAGACCAAAATAATGAACAAACAGATTCTGAAATTCTCCTACAAGATAGAAATGTTCAAGCAGAGTGGGACGATATTGGTTATATTCCTCCCATTCCCATCGACAAACCAGGAGCAATCAACTCGATCCTGATCACTGATTCAACCGCCTACGCAGGCGGACGCTTCAGTAAAATAGGTGGTGAACTTCGTTACGGAATAGCTTCTCTTGATTTGGTGACTGCTGCTGCCCAGCCCTGGACGCCTGAAATTCTATACGGAAGTAATATTCCGATAATTACTTCGATGGCCTTTTCACGCGATGGTATGTTGGTTGGTGGATACTTTACTCGTATAAATGGCGAATCGCGACTGAATTTGGCTGAGATTGATTTAGTTACCGGAAATGCGACCAATTGGAATCCACAATTAGATGATGCTCCATCAGCAATTGTATCCACTGGTTCTCGTGTTTTTGTCGGTGGAAGATTTGAACAAGTTGGTGGCCAGGGACATCCCTACTTCGCCCAATTCGATATAATCGACACCGTCCCTCCCACTTCCTCTGCCTCGTCCGCTGATCTGGTTCAAGTCGGCGCGCCGATTGTGGGAACGTATGTGGCGGATGACGGTGTGGATGGCAGTGGGGTGGCGAAGGTGGAGTTGTATGCGCTCGAACCGGGCGATGTGTGGCGCAACTCGGGTGAAGTTACGGGTGGAACGTTCAGTTATTGGCCGATGCGCTCGGGAGAAGCGGCCAATGGGCGATATCATTTTGCTACGGTGGCAACGGACGGAGTGGGAAACCGTGAAACGGCTCCGACGGATTTATACCTGGGCGACGTTGCGATCCTCGGTGACGTGATGATTGATTTTATCGATGCGCAAGAAGCGACAGGAACAGGTTTCTCTGGCGTTGGCGATTGGGACGTGTTGAACTAATCGATCTTTCTTCGGATGGGGTTGGGAATGTCACACGATCCTGCTGCGCGTGGCCCGGCATACCGCATCGAAACACCACGGTTGGTAATCCGTTGTTGGAATCCCGAGGATGCGCCGTTGCTCCAAGAGGCGGTGCAAGCCAATGTCGAGCACTTGCGTCCGTGGATGCCGTGGGTGTTGAGCGAGCCGGAAGAATTGCAGGTAAAGATCGATCGCTTGCGCGAGTTTCGCGGGAAGTTCGATCTAGGCCAGGATTATTATCATGCAATTTTCAATGCGGACGAATCGCGCGTGCTTGGCGGCACAGGATTTCACATGCACCATGGCCCGAACGTGCGCGAAATTGGCTACTGGATCGATAAGGACCACCTGCGCCAGGGGTTGGCAACGGAGGTTGCGGCGGCGATGACCAAGGTGGCGTTTGAAGTCGATCGCGTCGAACGGGTTGAAATTCACTGCGATCCGGAAAATACAAAAAGTGCCGCTGTACCGCGCAAACTCGGGTTCGTGCATGAAGCGACTTTACGCAATCGGGTGCTGAATACCGAAGGCGTTCTGCGTGGCAAAATGATTTGGACAATGTTTCCGGACGAATTCGCTTCGAGCCCATGCGCGAGCGTGGACATCAACGCGTTTGACGTCATGGGTCGGCGATTGTTGTAGGCGATTAGCCTTCCACTTGGGGGTGTTGCTCGTAGGTTGGTGTGATTTCCAAATCCGGTTGTGTTTTATCGGTTGGTTTTCCGTGCCAGATATTTCTCGGCACGCGGTCGAGCGTTCGCAGCATGGCGGCCATGCTGTTGGCAGTGGAGCGAATTTCGTTCAGGGCTTTGGCGGGATCGGGATTGCCCGAGGTGGTCTCCGAGCGGGGGATCGTCAGGCTTGGAAGCGGTGGATTTTCCAGAATTCCAGCGACTATCTTGCGTTGTTTCGTTTCAACCTGGTGTTGGAATAACACGCCGACCATTAACGCGAGCAATACTGCCGCAGCAAGGCTCCAGGCGATCCAGCGCACAGGAGCTTTTGCCTCGTGTGTCTGGGCGGCGTGTTCCGCGCGAACGGCGTGCATGATATTTTCGTGCAACCGCTTGGGCGGAACGGGCGTGGTTTCCGCGACGGCATTGGGAAGCGCGCGTTCAATGGCGAGAAGTTCCTCCGCGGCAGTGCGCGTCTCTGCGCTATTCAAATCGGGAGTCTCGCCACGATCCAGCGCGTCATGGACGCTTTCGAGGGGGGAATTCGTGTTCATGGCTGCTCCTTTCGTTCGGGGAATAATATCTCGCGTAGTCGATTGCGTGTACGGTGCAAGGCGACTTTGATGGCGCTGGGGCCTTTGTTCATCACCGTGGCGATTTCATCGATGCTCAGTTCTTCATTGTATCGCAGTTGGAAGATGCCTTGGGCGTCGGGCGGTAATTCCGCGATGGCGTCTTTCAATCGTTGGTGGAATTCGCGCTTTTCGGCAAGTTGTTGAGGTGAATCGGCGGTTTGTTGAACGAGCGACCGGGTCGAGGTTTCTTCCAGGCTGACGGTTGGCGCTTTCTTTTTTCGTTGATGACTGATTGCCAGGTTGGACGCGATTTGAAACGCCCAAGGTTTGAATTTGCGGTGGGAATCGAATTTTCCAAGATTGCGGTAAAGGTTCAAAAACGTTTCTTGAGCGAGATCTTCGGCGTCTTCTGGGGACTGCAGCAATCGATAGAGAAATCCGTAAATCGGGCGCTCAAAACGGCGGGCTAGTTGATCGAATGCGTCGAGGTCGCCTTGAGCGGCGCGGTGTGCGAGTTCTTCGTCCGTGAGTGTTTCATGCACCTTTGCCGAACGCGGTTGCGAGCCTGCCGCAAGGGCAGGCGCGCAATCGGGTGAAGTGGCAACGTTTTCCGGTGGCATGGATTTTCTCCGTCCCCGTGTTCGCGATTCTCAGAATACGTTATCTTCGATCAAATCGATAATGATGGTATTCGAAACCTTGGTTTCAACGATGACCGAGTTCGAGTTTTCGCCGGCGAAAACTTTTGTGTCGCGAGCAAGGTTGTTCAGCATCGGTTCCTGGCTTTGAATGCGCCCGAGAGCGATCAGGCCTTCGAGCATTTCCTTGCCATCGCGGGCGAATTGTTCGCTTTCCATGCGGATATCGGCGGAAGCAAAAACGTCGTCACTGCGTAGGTCCATCTTGATCAGGCATGATTTCATTTTGACGTTTTGAGCCATTTCTCCCAGTTCGATGGATTCACGCGGATGATAAATCGCGGCGGCGACAGCGTTGTTCTTTGTCAGACCCAATAGCTCTTCGCCTTCGCTGGTAGAGAGAAACGAATCCGGGCGATTTTTGTGGGCATTCAGCGCTTCGGTCAATTGGCTGGAAACCTGGCAAACGATCAATCCGCCGGTGGGAAGCTCTGCGGCAAAGTGTTCGCCGCCGTCGTTCCACGAGTGCACCTTGTAACCCTCGATGGTGGAGGTTTTATATTGTGGATTGAAGCTGATGAGCGAGACCAGTTTGTCGGTCGGGAATTTGCCTTCGACGACTAGAATGATCGATTCATCGCGATCGATTTGACCGCCAAATGCGACGGAGTTGATGTCCTTGAAAGGATCGACGCCGGTCAAATTTTTGAATGCATCCATTTGGGTTTGAGATTGTTCGTCTCCGAAGTGCCGATCCCAAAGCGTTTTGAAGAGTTGGGAATCGGTGACGGTTTTTACGTTTGCAACGACGACAATTTCGCTGTCGTCGGGAATGTACGAGAGTGCGTTTTCCGACGCGTAAGCCGCATTTCCGAGCAGTGCGACGATGGTGAACAGGAACAGGAACGCTAGTGTGCGAATCGTTTGCATGGTTTTTCCCCTTTGGTGGTTGATACGAAAGTTTGGTTGAAGTTGCAACGGTGACCAGTCGGCGGCAATGTTGCTTTCTGTTAAGTGATACGCAGTAAACGGCGAAAGGTTACAGTGAGGATGTGTTTTTTTGGCAAAAAAAAACCGGCAGGGAAAAATGCCCTGCCGGGGATCGATGGAGAACATGGTGGGTGCGCGGTTATTGCTGTACGCCGAAAACTCCAAAGCCGATTTTTTTCACCCGGGTGGAATCGCCGCCGCCTTTTTGTTCGTCTTTGCGTTTGGAATTCATCAAAATCCAACCCCGGCTGGAATACGGGGACAGGTATTGATAATTTTCACTGGGCAGAATACGTCCGGTTATCAATGGCATGAATCGAACCGACGCGTTATCGTACACGCCCAGAAGAAACGACTGATTGTCGCCGAAAACTTCCGCGTCCACGTCGCTCGTGATGCCATTGGGAACGATGCCCGGATGGCGAAATGGGATTTCAATGGAAACAAGGCCTTCGCTGTCCCAGATTTCCAACTCTCCGCCGTCGCGTTCATCGGCAATCGCGAATTGGCCATCGCGCGAGAAGTCCTGTAAATTTACTTGAACCAATGCGGGGGGGACAAAGAACTCGCCCTTCTGAATCGTTGGATTCAATTCGACAATCACGACGATGGATTGAGTTCCGAGATCGCGTTCCAGATTCGTCGTTGCCGTTAGCTCTGGATTTTCCGCCAAACCGATGAAAAGGAATTTGCCTTTCATGGGCGGCAGCAATTTGGCCGTTGCCGCCGGGTGCATCACGGCGTCCACCATGCGCAGCGCGTTGACCTGGTTGACCTCAAAGTCTGTTTCGGGATTGGTTGGATTCGATGTCTTCTCGAAGGCATTGGGAACGTCGCGTTTCCATTTTGGATTGTTTCCTTTTACCTGGAACTCGATGTCTGAATCTTTGAATGTCACCGTTTCACCGATTTCCATTGGGCCCAGCGGTTTGCCCACGCCTCCCAAAAACAACGCCGAGTCGTAAAACTTCAGCCCCGTGTTGTTGGTCAGCGTGCCTTCGATCCAGCATTTCAATCCGGGGATGCTGCTGTGATAAGTCATCTCGGCATCGATGGGTCCTTCGAGCGTACGTGGGCCGCGCATTTCAAAACTACAAGTGTCGAACGTGCGCAATCCCCAGGTATCGACGAAGACTTTGTCATCACCCGAACGAATAACGGGGACGCTGCGTCCAAATCCGAGGGCGGCGCTGGTTGCAGCAGAGGGAAGGTCCATGAAGAGCGTGGGAATCAATCGTTCGCGGTCATTCCATCGGTCGCTGTCCGACACCGTTTGGGTATCATCGATTGGGTCGGCGAAATAATTACCGGGACTCGGGACAAAGAGGCTGATCCAGGACCGTTCTTCAAACGTAGGGTCGCCTTGTACCCCGTAGAGTAAACTGAGTTGGCGTCCGATAGACTGACCGCCTTTGGTCAACGTGCCGAACGTGTAAATCAGGGCGGAAAATACCAGAACGATGACGGGAACGGTAAACCATGCCCATTGAACGCGGTTGTTTCGGGAGAGCAGGAAAAAGTTCACGGGTCCGACAATCAACGTGTAGATGACACAGATTAAAATAATCAGCACTACGTTGGGTGGGCGGGCAGCCCGGCCCGTGGCGACTGTCATGTCTTTTTGATTGTCGGCGACGTGATAAACCCAATCGGCAACGTTATTCATGGGCATTACACCGAGCCAATAGGGCGCGATGATCTGGTTGAGTTCGCGCGAAGGGGTGTCGAGGTCGAGGGCGAGGAAAAGGATTTGTCCGCGTCCATGAGCCTTCCGCACGAGAATGGGTACTTCGTTGCCAATTCCACCCGAAGCTTCCATGATGACTTCGGCGTCGGGGTCCATGGAAGTAATATCGCTGGCCAGCACGCCGTTGGCGGCGGCGGTGCCACTGGTCGGACGAGCTTTGTCCAACCGACCCAGCGATTCGTTCACGGTGTATTGGTTGCTGCTGGAAGTCGTGACGGGAACCAGTTCCGAGGCTTCTTCGACACCGTAGGAACTTGAATTCGATCCACCTAGAAAGACGAGCGTTCCACCCATGGCGACCCAGTCTTTGAGGGCTTTGATGTGAGCGGACTGCAATTGGCCTTCGGGCCAGCCGGGGAAGACGAGAATGTCCACCGGATCGTATGCCGACCAATGAGTGGGGAAATGTTTCGGCGTGAGAAAAGCCTGGGTCACAGAGTTGACCGATTGTTGGCGGGGGAGGGGAATGTTCAGGCGACGGGCTTCGTTGGAAACCGTCACCATGAGCAACTTGTCGCGCCCAAGCGGTTGAACGTTGATTGGAATCGTATCGAGCAAGCGGCCGTTGTTGGCGCGAATAAGCAAATTGGGTGTCGCGCTCATCGGTTCGCTGAATTTCGCCATCAGACGAAAACGCTGTGTGGAGAACGCGGGGACTTGAACGTCGCGCACGAATTCGTAAGGGCGTTCCTCGTCGGGTCCATTGCTCCTGGATTCGATGATCAGGCTGCCTTCAAATTCAAGCGAACGATCGCCAGCCTTGCCGTTTTTGGGCTGGTTCTGAATCGAAACAACAATCGGATACCAATCGCCTGCCCGGTAGTAGCCGCCGTATTCTTCGTAAACGTTGATGATCAAATCCTGAGCTGCGCGCGCAGACGATGGCATCCAGGCCAAAAGACCGATCATCGCCAACATGAGGCAGGCGGTGCGTTTCAACGATTGAAGGATGACGAATATCATACGGTTCGGGGGTCCTTGGTTTCCTCGGGCGTCCAGGTGCGGAAAATCAAAACATTGAAAGATCACTCGGCCACGAGTCGATGCCTATTTTTTTCGATCGTTTTCGGACCGATGCCATAAACGCGTTGCAAGGCATCGATGGAGCCGAATCGACCGAACTGCTGGCGGTTTTCGAGAATTCTGCGGGCAAGAACGGGGCCGATATCGTCGAGTGTTTGCAACTCCTCAATGGAAGCCGTGTTGATGTTGATAATTGTGGAGGTTGCAACCGGAGAAGGAGCGATATTTTGCCTTCGGGGTGAATCGATGGGGATTTCAGGCAAGTCCACGGCGAAGTTTTCGACCTGGGGAGCTATATTTTCCGAGGGAATTTCCTCCGCTTGCAAGTTGCTGGCGGTGATCAACGGCAATAGTCCGGCCAGGGTTTTTGGACCGATACCGGGAACGTGCTGAATGTCTTCAGGACGTGAATAGAGGCCGTTTGTTTCGCGATATTGAACGATAGCTTTGGCGCGTTCGGGTCCGATGCCGGGCAACAGCTCTAAAACGCCTGCATCGGCTTTGTTCACATCGACGAGGCCATTCTGGATCGCATCGCTCAGTATTCCCGGTTTGGCAGTGGCATCGGCAGACGTCAATTCGCCTTCGGGATGAACGATAACGGGGCCTTCGAGAAGCGGGGTGGAGGATTTTTGCTGGCGAAAATGATGAAGAGTGGCACCGGCAATGATGACCATTGCCAGAATCAGTCCCACTGCGTGCTCCTTGCTCGTTAACCCGCGGAACACAATCCCGCCTCCCCTGAATGTTCAATGTGGTAGTGGTCAGCCTTGTCCCGGAAGCGCATTACTCAAAACCTGGAGCAAAATCCGGCGTACTTGAAGGATAGACGAGAAACTGTTTTGGCGCGCGCGCGAAACGACTTCGCGTAATTCCTCCACGGGGTCGTAATTTTCGGGCATGTTTTGCGCCAGATGGGGCGAAACGATCGTGTATTCCAGCAGATACTCGACCAGATCGGCGAATTGTGTGATGTCGGTAAGGATCTCGTGATCGGCCATCTGAACGGGAATGTCACTACGCGAGGATATCTCGTCCGTTGGCAGGAATCGAACAGGCCAGGGCTGAAGGGCGAAGTCCACGACTTTGATGAGTTGGTCGTGTCCGATCATGATATTTTCGGGACGAAGATCGCCGTGCAGGATGCCGAACCGGTGAGCGTGTCCAATACCGGCAGCGACCTGGATGAGCAGGCGCAGCATGAGCGGCAGGCCAATGTTGCCCATTTTGGTGATCAGGCTGGCAACGTTACCGCCCGCATGGAATTCTGTGACGCTGCGAACAAGCGGACCGAAGCGATCGACAAAGGTGGTCTTTGTAAGGTTCGGGTGGTTGAGCAATGAAATGGCGTGAAGGCGTTCCTGGAGGACGTCGAGGTCTGCGCCTTCGGCTGAGATGCGAGAGACCTTGATTGCCACCGGGCAATCGAGCAGGCAATCGACGGCTTCAAAGACTGCCGAGGCGGGACGTTCGCCCACCAAACGCATCAAAGTGAAACGCGATGCGGTGGACATGATGGAGCGCACGGAATAGGTGACTTCGTTCGGATCGCCGCCGAGCGCCAAGTGTCCAACGATAATTTTGTGTGGTTCCAGGTGGTCGAAATTCAACGGCGGAGGTGTGTTGAGCGGTTTGTCGCCCACCACGGCATCTAGTTTTCCGACATCGGTGCTGCTGTCGGCCAGACTGACTGCTCGTTTGAGTAAGTCTTGTGAGCCAGGTTTCTGGGTGGAGGGCGGGGTGGTTTTCAGCAGGCGGGAAATCTGATTCAGGTAAACGAGCCGAGTGGAAAGGTCATCCACTTCGACGCCACGGCTGGCAGCGGAACGGTAGTATTTTTGGGCGGATCGAATATCGCCATAGGCCTCGAAGGATCGCGCCGAGCGGGTCAAAAACGGCGCCGTGGCCTTCAGCGGGGCATCGTTGGGAATGACGACCTCGACGAGGTCTTTGGCTTGTTGAACTCGGCCCAAATCAAGAAGGCATTGGACAAGTCGTAAACGCGTGACTTCGTCCGAAGGTGATTCCGCCAATATGGCTTGCATATGATTGACGGCGTCGTGGATTTGTCCCATGGCCAGTTCCAACTCGGCCAGGTTGTTTTTTTCGTTACATTTGCGCAGGGCGTTCATCTCGGCCCAAGGGTTGCCTCGTTCATGCCAAAGGCGAGCGGCTTCCTCGAAGTTGCCTGCTTTTTCGGCTTTGATGGCGTCATTTTCTTCGGGAACAAAACGCTCCGGCACAGGCGGCTCGGTGATGGGGTCAAGCGGAGCCGCGTCGGTGGACATGTCTTCCTGTACGTGACCGGGGCTAGCCGCTGCGTCGGGGGAAGCGACTCCGGCAGCAGGGGGAGTTGCGATATTGGCAGCCGATTGGGGCGTTGAGGCCGCGTCTCCGTTGGGAGCATCGACCTGGGGATGTTGAGGGGTTCCGCTGTTGGTTTTGCTGAGAAATATCAGCAATGCGACGCCAAGACAAAGCACGGCGGCTATGGCCATCAAGATGGTCAACGTTTCATAGGAAAAGGACAGCATCATGGATGGCGACATCAGCATGGGGTCGATAGACCCTATTTGATTACTGGCTACGCTCAAGGGGTGTTTCCCATGTCGTCAATATCAGTTCAATTATCCGTACTCTTAGTCCTGCGCTTTGAAACTCGTACTTACTAAAACAAAGCGAATTCCCAGGAGTGTCAAGCAAAGCAATGCATCCTTTGGAGGATTCAGACCGACAGTGTTGCTCAAATGACACTGAACGGGTAAAATGGACGATTTTTTAGGGCTGTGCGAGTCGATTTATCCGAAATATCCATTTTTTGAAGGTTTTGCTTGAAAAAGCGACATCTTTCTGTCGAAAAGGTTAGGATGACACTTGACATGCGCGGGATATGGCGGACAAACCTTGTCTAAATTATGGGGGAAAACTGCATTTATGCTGACCCAGACTTCTGAATCCGCTTTGAAAGCTTTAGTCTATCTCGTGTTGCACGGGGGCTCGGAACCGATGCCGCCGCGCGAAATAGCCGAACGGGTGGGTGCTTCACCCACGTACATGGCCAAGATCACCCGGATGTTGGTAAAAGCCAATATTCTGCGGTCGCATCGAGGGGCACTCGGAGGCGTCAGTCTGAGCCGCGATCCGAAGTCGATTTCCTTGTTGGAAATTGTCGAGGCGTGCCAGGGATTGATCGTGGGCAATTATTGCCATGGCATGAAGGACCACATCGAGCCGGTTTGCGCGTTTCACACGGCCATGTTTGAAGTCCATCAGTCGATGGTGAGCGTCTTGACGCGTTGGACGTTGGCGGATTTGTCGGTCAACACCAAGCCCATGTTCGAGGAAGATGGGACGAAAAACGAATGCAAGATGGCGATTTGCCCGCCGAATGGTTGCGTGGCGCAAAGTCTGAAGAAATGACGTTGCGTCCGTGACTGGCTAAGATGGTTAGTGGACCGCACGTCTGCTGGCCGAGGCTCCCGTTATGAATTCGCCCTCCAATCCTTCGGAACAATCCACTGCCGAAGATCTTGTTTCCCGCCGCCACGTTCTGAAAGTGGGGGCGGGTTTGCTCGCGGGATGTTATCTGGCGGGAGCGGTGTACCCTGTCTGGCGTTATCTGGAAATCGAGCGGCAGGAGAGCGACGCTTCCTCGGGCAATGTGCGGGAAGTTACCCTGCGCGCCGCCGATATGCCTAACGAGGGCGAGGCGGTCTTTTTCCAATTTGGCGACGAGCCGGCAATTTTGACGCGGCGGCGTGGTGGAGCACTCGTTTGTCTGAGCGCTGTGTGCACTCATAAGGGGTGCACGGTGAAGTACGATCCTGCCATCGACGAGATTGTCTGCCCGTGTCACAAAGGCAAATTCAATCCGGACAACGGGGCGAATCTTTCAGGACCGCCAAAATCCCCGCTGCCGACTTTCAATGTTGAAGTTTTGGCCGACGCCGTTGTTGTGCGACGTCGGTCCGCGACCGCCTGATTTTTGCATTTCGGCGGTTCTAGTCCTCATCACGATGCCCCCATCAGTTGACGTGCCCCTCTGGAAAGGAGTTCGGTTGCGATGGATTTTGATGTGGTGATGCTTTCACGCATTCAATTCGCTCTGACGGCGATGTTTCACTATTTGTACCCTCCGCTCAGCATCGGTCTCGGCGTGTTGCTGGTCATCATGGAGGGAATGTACCTCAAGACCGGTAAACCGATCTACGAGGCGATGACCAAGTTCTGGGTTAAGATTTTTGCCCTCACGTTTGGTCTCGGCGTCGCCACCGGTATTGTGATGGAGTTCGAGTTTGGCACCAACTGGGCCACGTACTCGCGCTTTGTGGGCGATGTGTTCGGGTCGGCGTTGGCCGCCGAGGGAATCTTCGCCTTTTTCCTCGAATCGGGATTCCTTGCCGTGCTGGTTTTCGGGTGGGACAAAGTCTCGAAGAAAATGCACTTCTTTTCCACGTTGATGGTTTCGCTCGGTTCGATGTTTTCCGCCGTGTGGATCGTCGTTGCGAACAGTTGGCAGCAAACACCCGCCGGGTATCATTTGGTGGGAAGGGACGCGGTGGGAAATGCGGTCGAATTCGCCGAACCGTTTACGTATGACCCGGCGATGATCGAAAAATTCCAGATCCGCGCCGAAATCACCGATTTCTGGCAATTGGTGTTCAACCCGTCGAGCGTTTCGCGCCTTGTTCACGTGATTATCGGCGCCTATATTCTCGCCGCGTTTTTTATGATGAGCGTCAGCGCGTTCTATATCATCCGCAAACGTCACATGGAATTTGCACGTCGTTGTTTCACGATCGCCTTGGTTTTTGCGGCGATTACGTCGGTGGCGCAACTGCTCGCGGGACACTTCAGCGCCGAAGTCGTCGCGAACCACCAACCCGCAAAACTTGCCGCTTTCGAGGGCATCTATAAAACCGAGGAAGCCACACCGCTATGGATGTTCGGTATGCCGGATGACGAAGCTCAAGAAGTCAAATATGGTGTAGCCATTCCCGGCGGGCTCAGTTTTCTCGTTCACCAGGATTTCAAAACGCCTGTCCCCGGACTTGATCAGTTTCCCGTAGAAGATCATCCGCCCGTTCAGATTCCGTTTCAAACGTATCACCTCATGATCGCATGTGGGATGTATTTCATCGGTATTACCTTGTTTGCCTTGTTTTTACTGTGGCGGAAAAAGTTATTCGAGCAAACGTGGCTGATGTGGGTATTTGTGTTTTCGGTGTTCTTGCCATTTGTTGCGAACCAAGCCGGTTGGGTTGCAGCGGAAGTCGGTCGTCAGCCGTGGATTGTTTACGGACTGTTGCGCACGCAGGACGCCGCATCGAAAGCCGTCGATTCCGGTGAAGTACTCGCGTCGCTCACGTTGTTTGTGCTGATTTATATCATGTTGTTTATCCTGTTCCTATACTTGCTCGACAGTAAAATCAAGCATGGCCCCGATGATCCGACGCCACACGAAGACCATGCGGATCATGCCGAAGATTTGCTCGAAGCCGCGGCACGGCGCGGGAAATCTCAGTTCGGAATGGCCACCGCAGAAGAAGGAGGCGAATGATGGATTACAATCTGATCTGGTTCTTCCTGCTGGGCGTGCTGCTGATTGGATATGCAATTCTCGATGGCTTCGATTTAGGCGTGGGGGCGTTGCATTTATTCAGCAAAGGCGACCTTGAACGGCGCACGTTGATGAACTCCATCGGACCCGTGTGGGACGGTAACGAAGTGTGGTTGGTCACGGCGGGCGGGGCGCTGTTTGCCGCGTTTCCGCACGCTTATGCCACGGCATTCTCTGCGTTCTACCTCGCGTTTATGCTGTTACTCTTCTGCCTCATTTTTCGTGCTGTATCGCTTGAATTCCGCAGCAAAAACACGAACCCGCTCTGGAGGAAAACGTGGGACGTATCGTTTTCCGTCGCCAGCATCCTCGCATCGATTTTGTTTGGCGTTGCGATCGGTAACATGGTGCTTGGGATTCGCATTGGTTCGGACATGGAATACGTCGGAGGGTTCTTCGAGTTGCTGACGCCATACGCCGTGTTGGTTGGCGTGATGAATCTATCCATGTTCATGATGCACGGAGCGATTTATCTGTACCTGAAAACCGAAGGAGAGCTTCAGCAAAAAACTCGGCGGTGGTTTTGGCGCACCTTCGCGTTTTTCGCTACCATGTACACGTTGGTTACGGTGGTGACATTGATCAAAGTTCCCTCGATGATCGAAAATTTCAAAGTCTTTCCCTGGATGTGGGTTGTGGCAATTTTGAACGTCCTCGCGGTGGCGAACATTCCGCGCGCCATTCACAAGGGGCTTCCGTTTCGCGCATTCGTGTCGTCGTGTTGCACCATCGCGGCGCTCGTGTTTTTGTTCGGTATGGGAGTGTATCCGAACATGATCGTGTCGTCGCTGGACCCGGATTTCAACCTGACGATTTACAACGCGGCTTCTTCCACCAAAACGCTCAAGATCATGCTGATCATCGCAGTTCTTGGCATGCCGTGTGTGTTGGCGTACACCGCGTCGATTTACTGGATTTTCCGGGGCAAAGTGAAGGTGGACGAGTTTAGTTATTGAGTGGATAAGAGTGAGGGATAATTTGAAATTCGAGGGACGGAGTCGATTGGCTCCGTCCCTCGTTTCGTATAATCGATTTGTCAAAACGGATTCGTTGCGAACACCGCGAATTCGGGAACGAAACCGCGTTTGTTCATATCGAGTGACGCCATGATCATGTGGGCGATGTCGTCGGCAAAGAGTTTCTTCGGGTTTGTGCCGGGGACGGAGCCGTTCCAGCCGGTTTGAACCTCGGACGGGCAGACGCAAATGACGCGGATGTCGTGGGGACGGAGCTCCGCCTGCCAGCATTGCGAAATACCGCGCACGGCCCATTTACTACCGGCGTAGGACGTGCCGTTGGCGTGACCTTTCATGCCGGATGTCGAGGCCAGATTCACAATGTCGCCCCCGCCTTGTTTTTTCATCACCGGTACGACACGGTTCGTCAAATCCACCAGTCCGAAAATATTCGTCTCGAACATCGAGCGCATTTTATCAATGTCCATTTCGCCAATAGGCGCTCCGTAACCATAGGCGGCGTTATTGATCAGGACATCGATTCCACCGAGTTTTTCGACGGCGAAATCCACCGTGCGTTGATTGTCGTTTGGGTCGGCCACGTTAGCTTTTAAGCCAATGGCACCGGTTTCATTGGCAACGGCGGCGATGCGTTCGTCGTTTCGACCCGTGAAAACGACCTGGTGTCCGGCCGCGCGAGCTTTGGCGACGATGGCGGCGCCGATGCCCTTGCTGGCGCCGGTAATGAGAAAGCGTAATGAATTGCTCATGGAAATCTCCTTGCGATGATACGGATGATGCGCATCCTGGAGTGTCTGTCGTGATTTCGATCGGATGACACTCAATGGAAAGGTGCGTCTTCCGGTGGACAAGCAAAGATCGTGCGGAAGGTTCTGCTAATGCCTTCTCATGCTGGAGAGAATTTACCATGATACAGTTCAAACGAATGATGATCATCTCGACGATTATTTTTGCGTTGTCTGCACCGGCAACAACGTACCCACAGCAACAATCCGACCTTTCGGAAATGGAGCCGATTACCTTTTCCGACCAGGGATTCCGTCCTACTCAGACCGAAGAGCGGGTGAGCTATGCGCTCGGGGTTCAAGTGGCTCGCCAGATGCAAATGGCCGGCAATCGGCTCGATACCCATGCCTTTGAGCAGGGGGTTGCCGATGTGATGGAGGGCAATAGAATCGGGATGACCGAAGCGCAGATGGAGTCTCACCTCGAAGCCTATCGGCTGGTGCTTGAAAGCGAGTCCGCACGTCTGGCGGACGAGATCGCCGAATTGAAAGCCGAACGGGACCGTACGGCGCGCGAATTGCGGAAAATCAGCAACGAATCGAGCTCATCGTCGAGTAGTTCTTCGTCCACAAAAAATAAAGAAGAGTCCCAGAAGCCGACCATTTTCGACGCCAAAATAGAGGTCGAGGTTACGGACCTGCGGATCGGACGCAACTCTATCAGTTGTTACTTTAACGTCCAGAACCGTTCGCAGTATGATTTGGATTCCTGGCGGCTACGCGTGAAATACATCGGCAGTGGCTCGGTGGTGGCCACGGAGACGATATCCGGTTCGCATTTTGGAGCGGGCGATCAAACCACGGAAAGCGGTTACGAATATTACGATGGTCGCGCGGGCAACATTCGGGTAGAGGTCGAGGTCGAATCTGTTTACGTGCGGGATTCTTCCGATAAACGGTGGGAAGTTGGCGATCGTTTCGATGTGAGTTTACGTCAGTAGGTTACGAAACCGACTTACGCAATTTCGCGGGCAGGATTTTTAACTGCTCGCGATATTTCGCCACCGTACGCCGGGCGATCTGGATGCCCTTGTCGCGCAACATGTCGGCGATTTTTTGATCGCTCAGGGGTTTCTTCGGCTCCTCGGCTTCGATCATTTGCGTGATCAATTCCTTGATTGAACGAGACGAGGCGTCCTCGCCGGAGTCGGTTTCCAGACCAGAGCTGAAGAAAAACTTAAGCTCGAAAATGCCGCGCGGTGTTTCCACGTATTTTTGCGTCGTTACACGGGCGATGGTGGATTCGTGCATGCCCACAACTTCGGCGATGTTTCGCAATGTGAGCGGATGCAGATGCTCGATGCCTTTTTCGAGGAAATCTTTCTGATAATTCATGATCGCCTCGGTAACGCGCAACACCGTGGACTTGCGTTTTTCGATATTTTTGATCAACCAGACGGCGTTTTTGTATTTCTCCTGGGCATAGGCGGTCTGATTTTCCGTCGCTGCCGAGACGCCATTCCCCTTGGCGTTTTCCTGCTGTTGCTGCTGTTTTTTCTGATGCAGCAAACGGCGATAACTGGACGCCACACGCAAACGTCCCGCGTCGCCTTCGTTCAGGAAATACATGTATTTGTCGTCGATCTTCTTCACATAAACGTCCGGTGTGATGTAGCGAGGCGAGTCCTTGCTGATACTCTGACCGGGGCGTGGGTCCAGGTGGGAGATAATGTGAAAGACTTCCTGAATCTGGCTTTCGGAAACTTCGAGCGCGCGGGCAATTTCACGGAATCGTTTTTGTTGGATATCGCTCAGATAGTCGTCCAGAATTTTGTACAAAATACGATTTCGGATGCCTTTTTCTTCACATTGCAGGCGCAGGCATTCGGCCAGATCGCGTGCCGCCACGCCCGTTGGCTCGAAATCCTGGATGACTTCCAGCACGTCGAAAATTTTCTGGGGATCGGTTTTCATCCGCTTGGCAATGGTATGAAGGATCAGCTCCGATAAGGGCATTTCGGCGATTTCGCGATACCGTTTGCCAATTCTCCGCGCAACCAACGCGCGCAGCCACGTATTGCGCGGCATCGCCATGGCCTCGTCCGGCGTAATGCGGAGCAAATAACCAACAATGATGGCAACCAGTTGCTTACGTTTCAGTTCGCCGATCGGCTGATCGTTTTCCGGACCGCGAATTTTTCGGATCAACCGGCGAAGGTTATCTTCTGAATGCGCCGACCCTTTCAGATCGACGAGGTCCGGCGGATAACCGAGCATTTTTGCCTGGTTCTCCAATCGGCAATCCAGGAACCCGGATTCGTCCAGGTTTCCAATGATGAATTCGCCGATTTCGAGTTCTTCGCCTTCGAGTACACTCAGGCGCAGTTGGCGGGTGAGTGAGTCGTACAAGCCCTCGTTGAGCGCTGTGTACGTCGTAAAGTCGTGTTCCTCGAACGATTCATGCGTGCCACTGGCGTAGGTAATCGTGTCGGAGTCGCTAAACTCTTCGTTCCAGTTAACGTCATTTTCATCGAATGCCGAGAAATCTTCGCTATCGGCGGTCGTATCGGGTTTTTCGGCCAGGGGAGAGTCATCAACATAGTCCTCGCGTGCTGAGTCTTCCTCGCGCGAAGAATAATCCGAATCGTCCGTGGCGGTTTCGGAGCGCTCGCGTTCCTGGTCCGAAAGACCGGTGTCGATATCGTCTTTTTCCTCTTTGGGCGAATCGTCTCGTGAATCAACCTGACTGGCCAGGCCCTCCTCGTCGTCGGACAACTCCAGGAACGGATTCTCCATCATCTCGTCATGGATCATCTGCTCGAGTTCCATGGAGTTGAGCTGCAGCAATTGAATGGACTGCTGCATTTGCGGCGTCATGATCAGCTTCTGCGTTTGTTTCAAAACCTGTTGAAGCGAGAGCGCCATACAACGTTTCCTGCGAGGGATTTAGAGGTTCGACTCGTTAAAATATATTGTGTGGAGCGATTTTTTTTGTTGCATCCAACTCTCTAGCAAGAATCGGTCACACAATTTGGCCCGAATGTAGCTAGAAAACATTCGTGGGTCAAGTCAAAGACGTGTTTTTCCTTCGATTGTCCACATTTCCTTCTTGTTTGCCAATTCAATGTGATCGTTCGATTTCGGGAGCAATGCTTTCGCCATCGAATCGGCTAATTTTCTGCTAACTCAATCAAATAGAGTGGTCTAGGAGTCCTTCATGAGCCCCCGATTTAGTCGTTTTTTTGTTTCTTGCATCCTATTTGTTGCTCTTTGGACGGCTTCGATTCGGGCGGAAAATTCGGGAGTCTATGAGGGATTGGTGATTTTTCATCCTCCGGATGCAACGAGCCTTGCTGCTGAATTTGAGCGCGATTTTCTTCCAGAAATCCGTGCGAAGGCCGATCAATTGGGTCTTGCGGTGAAAATGATCGATCCACGCGAGGGGGTGCCTGCCGAAGTGGCAATTACACCGTTGCTGGTATTTCAGAACGCGCGCGGTCGGTCGATTTTCCAAGGCCGATATGCGGATGCCGGCAAAGTGGGCCACTTTTTAATGACTTCTCGATTTATCCCGCAGGGCGATGATCAAGCCATTCGGAACAATGTTCCTGTTTGGCGCAACGGGCGCGCAGTGACGGTGGCCTCGATCAAGGTCACCGATCTGGCAGGGACAAAGCCGGTCGATTTTAATGTCGAAGCCTTTCGGTCGGGCGCCGTCACAGCCATCGAGCAGGCCCTGACGCATTTTGAAATGACCGAGACTGTAACGCTGCGTCGGACCGACCGGACATTTTACTTCGACTTCTATCCTTATCGGTCGGCGGACGGGCGTTTGATGGTATCGACGGCGTTGTTTTCGCCATTCAATTGCCACGAACCTGTTTACAAAAATTTCGACGCTCCCATCACAGACGAGTGGACGAATCGTGCCGATGTATTTGCGCAAGCAGCACAAGCGCTCGAAGCCGAGCTTGTTCGCCTACTTGCCCATTCAAGGTTGGGGGATGGCTTCGATCCTGTGGCGTCGAGTGTCCCCGAGGTGACTTGGGAGAGTTTGGGGTTGGCGTTGCCGGAGAAAGAGTCGTCGGTTCAATCGTCAGCCTTCAAAGCGGATAATACGATTCGCCATTGGATGGTGGACGAACAAGCGTTTGTCGTTGAACCGCCGGTGCAGTTTCATTTTCCGGCGCCGCTCGATAACTATCAGGGGCTAGCCAAGGCGGTGGACGCCGAGTTGGTGCTCGACGAAAATCTGGAACTACGTGGAGCCTCGGGGTGGGTTGAAGTGCAAATTGGGGATCTGAGCATGGGGGAACGCGAGCTGGATTCGACGCTTCACGATCAGATTTTGAGAATGAAAAAGTTCCCGACTTCGCGGTTCGATTTGGGGAAG
>CAZOKZ010000058.1:0-28908 GCA_964580585.1 uncultured Candidatus Sumerlaeota bacterium
TCGCCGCAATCGTTGGGTTTTTATACGGGTTGAAAGTGTTGTATGTGTGGATGAGCGGCGCCACCGTCCAGGGTTGGGCGTCGTTGGCGATCCTGGTGTTGTTTTTCGGCGGCGTGCAGTTGTTCACCCTGGGAATTTTAGGCGAATACATTGGCCGCATTTTCGAGGAAGTCAAACAACGGCCGTTGTATTTTACGCGCGAAAAAATCGGGTTCGACTCGTCCACCGAACGTCCGGGCCCCGCGCGATTGACACACGTAAAATCAACCGATGTCATTTGCATGCAACCTGCTGTGGAAAACCATGACCAAACGCGCTAAACCGGCCCGGCCGTTGAAGTTTTTGATTCTCAACTACGAATTTCCCCCCATCGGCGGGGGAGGCGGCACCGGCTCGCGGTTTATGGCCAAGGAACTCGTTCGCCTTGGACACGAAGTTGAAATTACCACCGCGTGGTTTCGCGGCCTGGCGCGTGAATACCGCCGTCCGGGGCTAGTTTTACGGCGTCTGCGCACAATCCGGCGCGAAGCGGGAAGGTGTCGTCCGCCCGAGATGGTGTCGTACATGATCGTCGCGTTTTTTCACCATCTGCTGCATTTCTGGCGTCGCCCCGACGTCATCGTCAGCTACCATTCGATTCCTTCCGGCGTGCCTGCTTTGCCGCTTTCGATTTTATGGCGCGTTCCGCACATCATCCTCTTCATGGGCGGCGACGTTCCCGGATTTCTACCGCAGGACCTTGCGCGACTGCACAAAATTACGAAAATCCCCAACAACCTCATCGTCTGGCAGGCCAAAGGCGCCTATGGCAACAGCAACGGCTTGCGCGATATGGCCGCCAAAGCGTTTCCTTTCAAAGACGTCGGTGTTATTCCTGGTGGGGTGGATGCGCGGGTATTTTTCCCGCCGCGCAAAGGCCGCGCTGGCCGTTCGCAAATCAACTTTCTGTTCGTTGGGCGATTCACAAACCAAAAGGGTGTCGATACCCTTGTGCGCGTGATTCATCGCACCATGAAAACCCGCCCGAATGTGCCTTGGAAAGCCCGCATGGTGGGCGATGGACCTCTGCTGGAAACCATCCAATCCATGGTTGCCGAATTGGGCCTTGCCGATCATTTCGAGTTTCCCGGGTGGCTCGACCGTCAGCAAATGCTTGCCGAATATCAGCGAGCCGATGTGCTGACGTTCCCCTCCCGCTTCGAGGGCATGTCCAATGTGGTGCTCGAAGCGATTTCCTGTGGGTTGCCGATTCTGAGCACGCGGATTGCCGGGACCGATGAACTCGTCGAAGATGGCGTGAATGGATTCTTAACCGCTGTGGACGATATCGATGCGTTGTCCGATCGTCTCGGTCAATTGGTGGACGACGAACCGTTGCGTCTGCGCATGGGCGAAGCCAGCCGCCGGTTGGTACTTGAAAAGTGGAGCTGGACGCAACGGGCGCAGCAACTCGTCGATGCCACGCGCGAGGCGCAGAAAGCCTACCGATGAACGCTCGCGCTTTGCGTTGCGACCTGCAACTGATTCACCCGTTTGGCATTTCGCGTGGCACGATGACCACGTGTCCCGTGTTTTTTCTGGAGTTTGAAGGTGGCGGTCTCGGCGAAGGTTCGCCCGTGCGATATAAAAACCAGGACGCCGACGAAGGGGCGCGACTCGCGCTCGAAATGGCGAACGGTGTAACCGACGAAAACCTGTTCGATTTCGATTTTCATACACGCCGGGCATACGAAATCGCCCCCGAGCACTCCTCCGCGCGTGCGGCATTCGACATCGCTCTGCACGACCGCATCGCAAAGCGTCTGGATGTGCCGCTCTATCAACTATTTGGCTATTCGGACGGTTCGGGAATGCCGTCGTCGTTTACCATCGCGCTGGATACAGACGAAAAGATGGTCGCCAAAACCCACGAAGCCGCCGATTTTCCCTGCCTGAAGGTCAAACTGGGCCGTGACGACGCGGAACGCGACCTTGCCACATTGTGTCAAATTCGCACAGCCGCCCCCGATAAAATCATCCGAGTGGACGCCAACGCGGGCTGGTCGTTTGAAACAGCGCGCCGTTGTGTGCGTGGCGCGGCGGACTTGGGGATTGAATTTATCGAGGCTCCGCTCGCCATTGGGAACCTGGAACAACTCGAACGCCTGCGCCAGGAATCGCCCTTGCCGCTCATTGCCGACGAGGACGTGCAGGGCCTTGCATCGCTTCCCGATTTGCTCGGTAAAGTCGATGGAATCAACATCAAGCTCATGAAATGCGGTGGTTTATGGGAAGCGCGGCAAATGATTGCCTTCGCGCGAGCAGTCGGTTGGCAGGTGATGTTTGGCTGTATGATCGAATCCAGCGTGGGGATTGCCGCCGCCGCTCAACTGGCAGGTACCGCTCAAAGCCTGGACCTGGATTCCGAATGGTTGGTTTCGAACAATCCCTGTGGACCCGACCCCATTCTGGCATCGGACGGCAGAATCGCTCTTTCCTCGCGATCGGGGCATGGGATTTGCCTCACGCTGCCGTAAATTTGGACAGCCGGGCTGACTTTGGGGCATTCAAACCCATGTCTGTGTTTTTATTTTGAGACGAGAATACCTGAAATACCCTGGAACTTCTCAAGTTTCCAAACTCCAGGCGCGCAAGGCGAGGGCGATGGGAGCGTACTTGCGGTACGTGACCGAGCCCGAGTCCGAAGCGCAACGCCGAGATTGGGAACATGAGGAGTTCCAACGAAGGCGGGCTTTCCATTTGACAGACTGCGCAGAGGGTTCCTAGCCTTCGCCGCTCTCGGATCAGTTCCCGCGCTTACGCTCGGGAAACCTATCTGTCCAGACCATTCAGTATCGGGGCTTTAAGTTGGGTTCAAACCTTTACACATTGCTGGCGGCGCAAGCTGCCGACTCCGCACCGGCAGGCGGAACAGGACCGGATATGATCTGGCTGTTCCTGATCATCGGTGCCGCGTTTTACTTTATTATCCTCCGCCCCCAGCGCAAAGAACAAAAAGAGCGCGAGGCCGCTATCAGCGAAATCAAGAAGGGCACCAAAATCATCTCTGCCGGCGGGATTCATGGCGTGGTGGTTGATGCAAACGACAAGGACACACTCCTTGTTGAAGTGGATAAGAATAAAGGCGTTCGCATGCGCTTTAACCGCGCGTCTATCTCGGTGGTTCAAACCAACGAGAAAAAAGACGAGGCGGCTAAGAAATAATCGCCAGCAGAGGGAAATGCCACGGGAAGGTTATTGCGTACTTCCGGGCAACCTTACGAGAGCCCTCTCTGAAATTTTGCCATCGCAAGGCAGGTTAACACGTCATGAACAAGGTTTTCAGCGGTCGGTTGGTATTCGTGCTTTTTGTCACAGTCTTGTCGCTGTGGTTCATCTATCCAACGGCCAAGTATTTCTCCTTCGTCAGCGGTCTTCCCGAGGAACCCACTGTCGAACAAACCAAGCAAAAGCAGGAGATGCTGAGTCAAAGCAGCATGATCAAGCTTGGTCTGGATTTGCAAGGCGGCGTTGACTTTCTCATCGAACTCGATGTGGACAAAATGTTCCGCCAGAAAATCGAGGAGTTGGCCGACGGCCTGCGCGAAGACTTCCGCAACGAAGTTCAAGGCACCGTCGAACTCGACCCCGAAAAAAATGAAATCCACGTCACCGTCACCAAGGTCGAAGACCTGCTGATTGCCAAGGATATTATTGATCGCTATGAAGCAAGCCTGACCCCCGACGATATTACGAATCTCGATGGCGGCATGGTCACATTGACCATGAATAAAGAAGACCGCGCCTCGTTGATCAACGACGCTTTCGAAGCGGCCTACAAAACCATCAACGATCGTGTCGATGCTTTCGGTCTGACGCAGCCGGAAGTGACCAAGCAAAAAAATGCGCACCGCATTGGTGTCAAGGTTCCTGGCGAAACCGACCCCGAGCGTATTCGTAAATCGCTGCTCAAGACAGCAGTGCTTGAGTTCCGTCTGCTGCACCCCAATCATGACGAACTAATTACCAACTTTGTCAAACCGGGCACCCAGGTGTTCCGCGACGAGTTCCTGGAAGAAGTCCCCAGCGACGAAGTTGTCGGCGCCATGGTTACCCGCGTGAAGAAGGGCATCCCCGGCGTGCCGCCCGGTTATCAATTGTATATGGGCGAAGATACACGCACGAGCGATGATGGCGAACTCATCAGAACGCCGAATATCGCTTACATCCTGAAGCAAAAAGCCTCTCTGACAGGTGCAAACCTGCGCAAAGCATCGTACTTCCGCGATTTCCAGGACCTGCGCAATCCGAACAAGGTCAGCCTGGAATTCGACAAGGAAGGCACCGAGAAATTCGCCGAAATTACCAAGGATAACATCGGTCGTCGTTTCGCCATGGCACTCGATGGCAAAGTCGTTTCCGCTCCGGTCATTCAATCGGCCATCCTCGAAGGTCGCGCCGTCATCGAAGGTAACTTTACCGAAGACGAATGCGTCGATTTATCAAACGTTCTGAAGGCCGGTTCGCTTCCCGCGCCGCTCAAAATCGTCAACGAGCAAACCGTTGGTGCCAGCCTTGGCCAGGACTCGATCATCGACTCGCTCAAGGCGTTGTTGATCGGCGGTATTTTCCTGGTCATCATGATGGTGTTCATTTATCGCACTTCGGGTGCAATCGCCATCATCGCCACGATTCTGAACGTCTTGTTGATTATGGCCGTTCTGGCCATGGCAGACGCGACGCTGACGCTTTCGGGCATCGGTGGTATTTTGCTCACCATGGGTATGGCGGTTGACGCGAACGTGCTGATTTACGAGCACTTGCGCGAAGAACTCCACGAAGGCAAGCCACTCAAAGGCGCGCTCAACGCCGCCTTCGGTCGAGCCTTCACCGTTATTCTCGACTCGAACGTCACAACGTTGCTTCCGGCCATTGTGCTGATCCTTTTTGAAGTCGTCGAAGGTTCGGTGAAGGGTTTCTGGACTGCGTTGGGCATCGGTCTGATCGCCAACCTCTACACCGGTTTGGCGGTGACCCGCGCATTAATGGAAGCGTGGGTCGTGAAACGCAAAGCCATCAGTGTTGGAACTTGGAAGCCGTTCGATAACTCGAAATTCGACTTCATGACGTTCCGCAAAATCTGCTACCCGATTTCCGGCGCCATTGTTGGCCTCTCACTGGTTTACCTTGTGCTTCACGGCGTGAACCCGGGCATTGACTTCACCGGTGGTGTGATGGCGAACGTCGAAGCGCGTTCCGCCGAAGTCACTCGCCCCGCGCTCGAATCGGCTCTCAAGGTCGAGTTTGCCGATGCCAAGGTCGTCAAGATTCTCAACAAAGACATGTTCCAAGTGACCGTTCCGAATCCCGAAGATTCCCACGGACTCTCGGACGCAGAGATCATGTCGCAAATCCAAACGGATCTGAAGGGGATTTTGACCCAAAACTTCGGCGATCAAGCCGGCATTGAATCGATGCAGAGCGTTTCGTCCGTCGTTGGCGATGAATTCAAAGTCACTGCCTTCTGGACGATCCTGGTCGCGTCGCTGATTATTCTGGGCTACATCGCGATGCGATTCCGTCCGATCTTCGGTCTGGGCGCTGTTGCGGCCCTTGTCCATGACTTGATCATCGCGCTTGGCCTGTTCGTTATTATGGGCCACAGCCTGACGCTCGACATTGTGTCCGCGTTGCTGATTATTCTGGGTTACTCGGTCAACGATACCATCGTGGTGTTCGACCGTATTCGTGAATCCATGAGCGAAATGTACGGCAAGAGCATGGGCGAGATCATCAATTTCTCGATCAATAAAACTCTCTCCCGTACGGTGTTTACCTCGGGCACAACGCTGATCACGATTATCTCGATGTTGCTCTTCGGCGGCGTGGGCTTGAAAGACTTCGCCCTCATCCTGCTGATTGGTATCGCGGTCGGTACCTACTCGTCGATTTTCGTAGCTTCGGCCCTTGTTTGCTCGTTCATCACGATCAAAGAAAAACGCGAAGGCATCGCCAAAGCGCACGGAAAAACCAAAACCGTCAAAATCACTGCCTGATAGTTGTTTGCCGATTAGAGAGTCATTACTCGCACATCTTACATGGAACGGAAGGAATCAAGACGCATGGCTGAGCTGAATCTGTACTACGACAAGGATGCGAATCCTGAACTGATGAAAGGCAAAACCATTGCCGTCATCGGCTATGGCAGCCAGGGCCACGCCCAGGCGCAGAACATGCGCGAATCGGGTTATAATGTCATCATTGGTCAGCGTCCCGGCGGCCCGAACTACGATCTCGCCAAATCGCATGGCTTTGAGGTGCTTTCGGCTGCGGACGCTGCCGCGAAAGCCGACATTATCCAGATTCTGATCCCCGATCAGAACCAGGCCGCCGTTTATAAAAACGACGTGCTGCCCAACTTGAAGCCCGGCAAGGCCCTCGTGTTCAGCCACGGCTTCAACATTCACTTTCAATTGATTCAACCTCCGAAAGACATCGACGTTTACATGGTCGCGCCGAAAGGCCCCGGCCATCTTGTGCGCGACGTCTTCGTGGAAGGCGGCGGCGTGCCCTGCTTGATCGCCGTTTACCAGGACGCCTCGGGCAAAGCCAAAGATTTCGCCCTGGCGCATGCCAGCGGCGTGGGCGGTGGTCGCGCGGGCATCATTGAAACCTCGTTCCGCGAAGAAACCGAAACCGATCTTTTCGGCGAACAAGTCGTTCTTTGCGGCGGCACGGCGGAGATGATCAAAGCAGGTTTCGACACTCTCGTCGATGCAGGCTACGCCCCGGAAATGGCCTACTTTGAATGCTTGCACGAACTGAAGCTCATCGTTGACCTGATCTACAAAGGCGGCATTTCGCGCATGCGTTACTCGATCAGCGACACGGCTGAATACGGCGACATGACGCGTGGCCCGCGCTTGGTGACCGAAGAGACTCGCGCCGAAATGCGCAAGATTCTCAAAGAAATCCAGGACGGCTCGTTCGCCCAGGAATTCATTCTCGACAACATGACGGGCCGCCCGCGCATCAATGCGCTGCGCCGCCTGAATGCCCAGCACCCGACGGAAGAAGTCGGCGCCAAACTGCGCGGCATGATGGGCTGGCTGGCTACGTCGGGCAAAAAATAAGAATCTTTGCACCGAAGTACATGTGATCCAACATTTCCCCCCGTTCCTGTAGAGCGGGGGGGAACTTATTTGTGGTTGAAGTTTGTACTTTCCTTGCGCTCCTGTGTTTTGTCTGTATAAATACGACAAATATGGTTTGAGATAGTTATTATCTGTAATGGTTGTGAGGTCTATCGATGCACGATCCCTCCACATCGTCTCCTTTGGTTCTGATCAGCGACCGTCAACGCCCAGAACCACTTCTGAAACCCCGTGTCGAAGCCTTGATTCTGGCGATCATCTACGTGCTGGCCTGCCTCGCCTACATTTGGATGTCGAGCACTCTGGCGGCGAAGTTTTCCGAATCCGTGGGAGAACTTGCTGCGCTTGAAATTATCAAAGGCGCGGGATTCATTCTCATCACCGGGATCGCGTTTTACTTTTTTGCGTACCGCCATTTGGACAAAATTTATCGGCGCGAAAAAAAGCTGATTGAACAACAGGAACTCATTCTGGCTGCCGAGCGCAAAGCGCTCGCGGGCATTTTTGCCGCCTCTACGGCTCACGATATCAACAACCTGCTCTCGATCATGTTAGGAGAAATAGAGGACTTGCACGACGATTCCTTCGCGCAAAAACCGCAAGGTGCCGAAACGATCGAGCGCATGGAAATCGTCACCACACAACTCACCACTCTGGCGCGTCAATTGATGGATATCAGCCGCAAAGGCCTTCCCGGAGGGTTTGAACCGCACGATCTTGTCGTTTTGGTTCGCGATACCAGCGAATACACCAAAACCCACAAACGCATGAAACACTGTGTGGTCGAATGCGATTTTCCCGATCGATTGGAGGCGAGCGTTAAGGCGGAAATACTGCAACAAATGCTCGTCAATTTGATGCTGAACGCCGCCGATGCCTGCCCGGAAGAAGGAAAGGTTCGCCTCGTGCTTCAAAGCCAGAAGAACAACATGATTCTTGAAGTTCACGACAACGGTCCGGGCATTCCCGCCGAACAACGCGATCAGGTTTTCGACGCGTTTTTCACCACCAAAAAAGAAGGCACCGGCCTTGGCCTGTTATCGGTTAAAGCCTGCGTTGAAATGCACCAGGGAACGATCGAAGTTCATGCATCGCCACTCGGCGGTGCGTGCTTCCGCATCACGATTCCCTTGCGACAAGAAGTTAAGGGATGAAGTTGTGCCTCTTGAGTTTGTACCCAAAACAAAGGAAAAACCAAACAATGAAGCCACTTCGTGGTAAATCTTTAATCTTTGGCAACAAAGTTGAGATTCGCTGAGGCTTTGTTTCTGCACATCGGCTAAACAAAATTGGAAAATGCTTAAAACAATTCTTCCTGCGCGTCCGGCGGATGCGTCAGCCATTCGTCCAACGCCGACATGCGTTCATTTCCGCCCGATTGGCGCACGGCCATGCCAAGCGCGCGTTTGCTGCCCACGACAACAACGAGCTTTTTCCCGCGTGTGATTCCTGTATAAAGCAAATTCCGCCGCAACATGATGAAATGCTGCGTGTGCATGATCACGATCACGGCGGGGTATTCGCTGCCTTGCGATTTGTGGATCGTCACCGCATACGCCAACGCCAATTGATCGGCATCGTCCCAGCGATACTCGACGCTGCGTTTGCCGAACTGCACACGAAGCGTCATCGATTGCACGCTGATCGAGGTTACCGTCCCCACGTCGCCGTTGAACACGTCGAGATCGTAGTTGTTCTGATTCTGGATGACTTTGTCGCCGAGCCGAAGCGCCAGCGGTCCGATCTGGCGCACGTCGGACGCGCCGTTCAACGTCGCTTGCAGCAGCTTGTTCAGTTCGATGGTGCCCAGATCGCCGCGCCGCATGGGCGAGAGCACCTGCACGTCGCGAATCGGATCGAGCCCGAACTTGCGCGGAATGCGTTGCGAGGCCATTTCGAGCACCGCTTCGCGAATTGCCATTGGATCGTCACGATCGATGAAGAAAAAATCCGTCTCCGTCCCCTTCTCGTGGCGGACGGGCATTTTGCCTTCGTTTACGCGATGCGAATTGACGATAATCTGGCTTTGACTGGCTTGGCGGAAAATCACATTCAGACGCGTCGTTCGCGGGCGCCCGCTCTCGATCAAATCATGCAGAAAATTCCCCGCGCCGACGCTCGGCAATTGGTCCACGTCGCCGACGAACACAATTGTCGCGCCGGGTTTCACCGCCGACAGCAAATAATACGCGAGCGGAATATCGAGCATCGACGCTTCGTCCACGATGATCAGATCGGCTTCGAGCGGATTGTCCGCCGCGAATCCGAACCGGTGCGTCTGCGCGTTGAACTTCAACAGTCGGTGGATCGTCATCGCCGGATGGTGCGTCGTTTCGGAAAGACGCTGCGCAGCGCGCCCGGTCGGCGAACAAAGCGCAAGGGGGACGGAGTCCTCGTGCAGGCAATGCAGCAGCGCGCGCACCAGCGTTGTCTTGCCCGTGCCCGGACCGCCGGTAATCACGCCCACGCCGCCTTCGAGCACCGAATGAATGGCTTCGCGTTGTTGCGGCGCGAGTTGAAACCGAAAGCGTTTTTCAAACGCCGCAAGCCGCGCTTCGACGTGACCCTTCACTACCGGTTTCGCTTCGTTGATCAGCGTCGAAACCAATCGCGCCACGCCGGATTCCGCCTGGTACATGCTGCGCATGAAAACTGCCGCCGTGCCATCGCGCAACGATTGCACGCGCAATGTGCGGGCGCGATCGGCTTCCTCGGCGAACACCGCTTCGACTTGCGGCGCGGGAACGGCGAGCAACTCCACCGATTGGTCAAGCAGCGTTTCGCGCGGCAAGTACGTGTGTCCTTCGTTCGACGCGTTCACCAGCAAATGTTGGAACGCGGCGCGAATGCGGTCGGGCGAGTCCTTGGCGATGCCGACGTTTTCCGCCAGCCGATCCGCCGTGTGAAACCCAATGCCGTGGACCTCGATCCCCGCGCGATAAGGATTCGTTTTCAGCACCGCCGCCGCTTCGCCGCCATAATGGCGGAAGAGCCGCCGCGCCAGCGCGGGTGACAGGCCATGATGCGCCAGAAACATCATCACTTCGTGCGTATTGCGGTGCTCGATCCATGCGGCGCTGATCGCTTCGGCGCGTTTGCGGCCAAGGCCCTTGACTTCGAGCAGCCGTTCAGGCGCGTGTTCGAGAATATCCAGCGTCTCTTCGCCGAAATGATCGACGATACGATTGGCGTAGGAAGGGCCGATGCCTTTGACCAGCCCGCTGCCGAGGTACGCGCCCATCATCTCCGCGTCGGCAGGCAGAATCGGAACGTAGGAATCCACCTCGAACGTCGCGCCGTGCTGCGGGTGCATGCGCCACTTGCCCGTCACGCGCAGGGGTTCGCCCGCCGCCACGCCGGGCAGATTCCCCGCGATGGAAACCGGCTCCGGCTCGCCTTCAATTTGAAAGCGCGCCACCTGGAAATGCCCGTCCTCGGACGCGAACACGATGCGCGCGACAAGGCCGGTCAGTTCCGACTCCGACCGGAGCGACATCGACACGCGCGAGGGATTTTTTTTCTTCCAAGGTGGAGGCATGGTGGAGGCCGGGGGTGTGGCAGATCGAGTGTCAAAGCCCAAAGGCTGAATGATAGTGACCTGCGCTTCAGTGCTGGGGAAAGGATATAATTGTTCTACTGTGGCCTTCTTCATCCTTGTTTACCGAGACTTTTTGAAGTAAAATGTGTTCAAATGTTCGACATGAATCTTGGTGTAAGGGACCCGTTCCATGGAAAATTGGGAAGAAGAGGGAATTGTCGTGATGGAGGGGCGTGATGCGGTTCGGACGCGCCCGGCGATGTACATTCGAGATAGAGGTGAACGCGGTTGGGGGGAATTAGTGGCCAAAGCTTTAGTAGATGCACGTTTAGAATCATTGGCTGGGCATTGTGCTCGGGTCGAAGTGCAATGGAACGAAAATTCCCAAACCATTACAATCACCGATAACGGACGCCCGTTTCTCTTAGATCGTGTAGAGGAAATTTTTGGTAAGCTTCATTGGGAAGAACGACTGAGAGAACCGGGTAAATGGCCGCGTGGGGTAATTTCCCCAGATTTCTCTATTGTTAATTTTCTCTCCGATTCATTTCAAATCATGGCGCGTCATGGAAATGAAACATGGTCTGCCAGTTGGAAAAAAGGAATTCAAACAAAAGCGTTGGCAAAAACGTCCAAGAAATTTTCTGGAACGAATCGAATCGTCTTTAAGCCTGATTGCGAAGTGCTAGAACCGCCATCCGAAAATTTTCGATATGCAATACGGAATGTAATCAAAGAGACAGCACTCTGCACTCCGGGATTATTCCTTTCGTTTATTGCGCAGCCTTCCGGTTTTCGTCGAGACTATCATTATCCCAATGGCACTTTGGACTACATCGCGGATGAACAGTTTACAGGAATTCAGGTATTGAATTCCGCAGAAGGTATTCAACTCGATATATCAGTTTACCAACCTGTGGATAATAAAGATTCTATCGTTTATGTAAATAATCGATTTGTTAGACGAGGCGATGCACACATTGGATTGAAGAATGGAGTTAGAAAGTTAAGAAGAAACAAATCTGTGTGGAATTACCTACATGTGATAGGTGTTCGTCCGTATTGGTTAAAAAAAGAAGTAAATGCCGTGGTTGTTTTAGAATTGGAGCCCCCATATATCGACGGTTTGTGTGGCGGAGATTTTTTTTCGTCGGTTGTTCGTGAATTTGTAACCGATTCTGTTTGCCGTGGAATTCCGCAAAAACTTAATCGCCAACCGATTCGTGCGTTTTTTGACAAAGTCCAGGGTTGGGGGTGGTTTTTCATCGAAGTGGACTTTTGTGGAGGCGACGATTGCGAACTACGTTGGTATCTGTATCAGTTGTATCTGCTCATCGAACAACCACTGTTGAAAACTCCTTTCGGCTCGATGGAACCAATCGTTTTGAAATGTTCTCTAAAGAGAAAAAAACAACCGCATCACACGCCATTTTATCCGGTACTCTCAGTCGGGGCATGGAGTGCAACACGTTCACGCATTACGATGAACATGGAATTGTTTTTGGATGACTTTGAAGGACTTTCGCCCAAAAAGAAAAAACAACTGTTGGCGAAATCGATTCTCAAAGCTGCGGAACGTTGCGAGCTTGAACGTGGCGACGAACCGGTGGATATTACTCGAGTCGCCTTCCTTAACAACATTGAAGAAGTTCTGGATGAGTTTGTGCAGAAGCGTTCGCCCACCATCCCAAAAGTATTTCGAAAAACTAAATAGCATTATAAACGCTGCGTTTTGACTACCCACCCCCCGGTCGACAAAACCATGTGCCCCATTCGTCGAGTTCTTCCTGGCGGACCACGCTCCAACCGGTTTCTTCCAGGCGGTGTTTGAGCGCTTCGGTTTCGCTCACTAAAAACCCGGATAAAATCAACGGACGGTCGAGAACGCGCATGGGCTCGAGCAGTGGGTCGAACAGGTCGCTCAACATGTTGCACACGATCAGGTCCGGCTTGGGCAGGCGGCGTTCTTCGATGGCGGCCATGGCTTCATCGATGGTTGATCCGGCAACGAACGGCGCGCGGTCGGCGCAGCGGTTCAGTTCCGCGTTCGTGGCGTAGTTAGCCGCTGCTTTCGGGTCGCAATCCATGCCGATGGCGCACTTGAAGCCGAGGCGCAATGCCGCGAATGCGAGCACGCCGGTGCCGGTGCCTACGTCGAGCAGTGTCCCATATCCGCCGGAAGCGGAGATTTCTTCGATCATCGCCAGACAACCGCGCGTGGTGGCATGGCTGCCGGTGCCAAAGGCCTGGTCGTATTCGATGGCGATGTACATCGCATCGAGCGCCGCGTTCGCAGGAATGCCTTCTTCGGGCGGCCCCACGTAAATCCGCCGGGTGATGCGCATGGCATGGTAATATTCGCGCCAACCGGCTCCCCAATCCTGGTCGGGGGCCAGTTCGCAAATGACTTCCCACCCATCGGCGCCAAAGAGCGACTCGACGCACCGCCGGACGCGGTCGGCAACGTCGCAGATGGGGATTTCGATGCCGCCTTCAATGGGGCCGAAGTAGAAGATGGCCTTTTCCGGCACACCATCGGGACCGCAAAGTTGTTCCTCGAATCCTTCGCACCCCTCTTCGAGCAGCGCGGCGCACAGCGCATCCCAATCGGAAGGCGATGTTCCCGACGGCACCGTGACAGTAATGAGCGGCCACCAATTCATGCGCATTTTTTTGCGGGACGAAAAACGAGAACTCAATCGAATAGCACATCAAATCCGCAATTCCGATCCACGAATGGTTTCCCTCGACGCGGGGCGATAAAACAGGAATCGTTCTTGCGCCGTCCAATCAACGGAGCCGAAACCAAATCCACACGGGGTAAATTGCCGTCATGTTGCCCGTCCTGACATTCCTGATGGTTGTCGCCGGACTTGCCCATTTGTGGCTGCAATTCTACAATCGTGTATTGCTTCTGATCGCCGATTCGCCGCGCAAGGAACCGTTCCACCATTTGACGCTGTTTTTCATGGTGGTGCTTCCAAGCACCCTGATCGTGCTCTTCCGCGAAATCGAAGCCGTGCAACTGGCGCTCAATTGGGAGCCGCGAACGGCGGAATCGCGATTAATATTCTGCGTATTCGGCATTTTATGGATCTTTGCGCTCTCGCGGTTTGGCCTGTGGTTCGGGGAACGCACGCTGCCTTCGCGTTCGACACGGCTGTGCTCCGAAATGGTCGAAGTGCCCAGAATGCCCCAGGCGCCGAGCCTGCTGCCGCTGCTGTTGCGGCCGTTCGAAACAACGTTGGACCTGGAGGTCACGCGCCGTGAAATCGAAGTCCCCGGTCTTGCCGCCGAATTCGACGGCCTCACCATCGCCCACGTAGCCGACGTGCATTACGACCCGCGCTTTGGCCGCCGGATGTGGTTTCGCGAATTTGCCCGGCTGGTCAACGGCCTGGATGCGGATGTGGTGGTTTTCACCGGCGACTTCATCAACCGACGGCGCCTGATTGACGCATCAGTGCGTTACCACGCCACCATGCAGGGCAAGCTTGCCACCATTGGCGTGTTGGGAAACCACGATTACTGGACCAATGCCCAACGGGTGCGCGACGCCTGCAAACGCCACGGCATTCGGTTGATGCACAACAAACGCTGGACAATCGAGCGCGGCGGTCGGCGTTTGACGTTTGCGGGGACGGACGCGCCTTGGGGCAAAACGCGCACGCCTTGGCGGTCGCTGTTGAAAACGGACCCCGGCGAAGCGTTGATTCTCCTCAGCCACACGCCCGACAACGCTCCCGTGGCCGCGCGTCACGGCGCCAACCTGATTCTCAGCGGCCACAACCACGGCGGACAGGTATGCTTTCCCATCATCGGACCGCTCGTCGTACCCAGCCGCCACGGACACCGATTTGTCGGTGGTGTGTACGACGTCGGGCGCGAGAACGTACTGGTTGTCTCGCGCGGCGTTGGCACCTCGGTGCGCCCGGGCAGCGGTCGTACGCTCTGCCCGCCCGAGTTAGTGGTGCTGACCTTGCGCGCGCCCTTCGCCGAAACCACCGTCCGCACCACCGTCGCCCCGAAGGAAAAAGCCAAGGCGGCCATTATTGCGACGATGCCAGGGTAGGGGGGAGGCAAGGATGAAGGATGATTTAATTGTGTCTGCATCCTTCCTCCTTCATCCTTGAAAAATCCCTCCTGTCCGTGATCGAATCGCCCAACACTGGAGCCTCCATCATGCCCCCAACTTCATCTTCCACCGCCCTTGTTGGTGTTTCGCGCCAGGCCGACTACGCCGATCCTGCGGCGGTGCGCGCAGCCATCGAACAGACGCTGGAACCCCTCGGCGGCATGAGTGCGTTCGTCAAACCCGGCGTGCGGGTGATGCTGAAGCCCAATTTCGTCAAAGCTATGGACCCCGCCATGGGCGGTGTGACCCATCCGGTGTTCATCGCCGAAACGGCGCGGCTCGTGCGCGAAGCCGGAGCCGCCGATGTGATGGTTGGCGATTCACCCGCCTTCGGCAGCGCCGCCAACGCCGCACGGGTGATCGGGCTGACGCCATTGCTCGATGATGTCGGCGCGCGGATCGTGGAATTTCGCCAGATTCGCCGGGTGTGCGACGGCCTGGAAGGCGGAACGTTCCAGGCGCTTTCGATCTCCGGCGAAGCGCTCGATGCCGACGTGCTGATCAATCTGCCCAAGGCCAAAGCCCACTGCCAGATGGTCATGACTTGCGCGACGAAGAACCTTTTCGGCTGCATTCCGGGCCGAAAAAAAGCCCTGATGCATTGCCTTGTCAAAAACAGCCGCTACTTGTTCGGGCGCATGTTGATCGACAACGCACGGTCGCTGTACGCAGCGCTGCATCTGGTTGATGGCATCGTCGCCATGGAAGGCATGGGTCCCACCCGCGGCACCCCGCATCCATGGGGTTGGGTGGTGGCTGGGACAGATTTTTGCGCCGTGGACCGCGTCATCGCCGAAGCGCTCGGTTACCAATTGGACGAAATTCCGCACCTCGTTGCCGCCGAACACATGAAAGCCGGCGTGGTTGACCTGGAAAAAATCGAATTGGCGGGCGCCACGCTCGACGAAATGCGTGCGACGGATTGGCTGCGGGCCGATTTGCTCCCGATCACTTTCAATCCCTTCCGGTTGGCGATTGGCTACATCAAACATCTGCGCCAATGGAAATCCGGCAAGCGAACCGCCTGATATTTCGCCTTTTGCCCCGTGCCTTTTACCTTCCCTCTTTGCTCTTCCGAGTTTTCCAGTTGCGGCGGAAAGCGAAACTCTTCAAACTGTTACAGATTAATGGAGTGATCACTGCGCCCCTGGAGGGGGCAAGAGGACCGGTCATCCCAATGACTTTGCGATAAGGACTCGAAGACGATGGGACTGTTCAGCCGCAAGAAAAACGATTCTTCCTCCGAAGAGGCACAAAAAGTCCCGATGAAGGACTTGAACGATGCTGTCGATGGGGTCGATCCCCTGGCTAACTTCAAGGAGACCGAGGCTGCCGCGCCAATCGGGCTGCGCCGCCAGGCTCCCACCGCCGAACAACGCGCCTACTTCGACCAGATTCAGCGCGAAGGCGCCGCCAAGGGACGCACCCGACCCGCCATTGCCAATATCCTTGAACAATCGGGGCTTTTGCCCACGGAAATGATCGAGGAAGCCATCCGCCAGGGTGGTGAAGAAGCCACTTCGATCAAACGCACGCTGATTCAACAAGGGCACCTGCGCGAAGAGGAATTTATCGATGCCTTGGCCGAAGGCCTCGGCATGGACAAAGTCGATCTGGCCGACGTGGAAGTGACCGAAGAATTGCTGGAGCAAATTTCCAAGAAAGTCGCCTGCGAATACAACGTTTTCCCGGTCGATTATACCGAAACCGAAATTTACGTCGCGATTGCCGACCCGCTGAATATCCAGGTCACCGACGACTTGGAGCGAATCCTCCAGAAAAAGGTCATCGGTCTCGTTTCGCACGAAGACGAAATTTTGCGTTACATTAAACGTTATTATGAAAGCGACGAATTATCTGGCATTTATCGCGAGGTCATCGACGACCAGCACCAAAAGGACCGTGGCGATGAATTCCACACGGAAATCGATATCGTCGATGACGTGAACGTTCCTCCGGTGGTTAAATTCGTCGATCTGATCTTCCGCCAGGCCGTTCACGACCGCGCCTCGGATATTCATATCGAACCGAATAAGCTGGGCGTGGCGATTCGGTTCCGCATCGACGGTGTTTGCCACGAGGTCCCTTCTCCTCCCAAAAAATGGCAGAACGCGATCATCTCGCGCCTCAAGGTTATGTCGGGCATGGACCTGTCGGAGAAGCGTATCCCGCAGGACGGTCGTATTAAACTGAACATGCCGGATAAAAAGCTCGACCTTCGTGTATCGGCCCTCCCGTCCATTCACGGCGAATCGATCGTCATGCGTATTCTCGACCAATCGTCGGTTATTCTCGGTCTCGAGGACGTGGGTTTCCTTCCCGACAATATTAAAATCTTCAGCGAACTGATCCGCACGCCAACCGGGGTTATCGTGATGACAGGCCCGACGGGTTCGGGGAAAACGACGACGCTGTACTCGGCGCTTTCGACGCTCAACACGCCGGAAACCAAGATCATCACCATCGAAAACCCCGTCGAATACATGCTCGAAGGCGTCAATCAGGTCCAAATCAACGAAGAAGTCGGCTTGGACTTCAAGACGGGCCTTCGCTCGATGCTTCGCCAATCGCCCGACGTGATTCTCGTCGGTGAGATCCGCGATATGGAAACCGCCGAAATCGCCGTTCGCGCTGCGCTCACCGGTCACCTGGTGTTCTCAACCCTCCACACCAACGATGCGCCTTCGGCCACCACCCGTTTGACCGACATGGGCATCAAACCGTTCCTGGTGGCATCGTCCATTCAAGCCGTTATCGCCCAACGTCTTGTTCGTCGCCTTTGCAGCCATTGCAAACACGAAGAACATACAGACGTGAGCCAACTGGAAGGCGTGGGTCCGACGGACGAGGAAATCGAAAACGGAATCGTCGCCGCCATTCCGGTCGGTTGTGACCGTTGTTCCGGTTCGGGTTATCGCGGACGTACCGCCATTCACGAAATTTTCGTCATGGACGCCAAATTGCGCCAATTGGTTATTCGCGGCGAGCCGTCCAGCCGTTTGAAGAAACTCGCCATCCGTCGTGGCATGCGCACACTGCGCATGGACGGATTCCGCAAAGTGGTCCTCAGGCACACCTCGATCGAAGAGCTCGATCGCGTGACAGCCGCCGATTAATATTGCCGTCGGCATCTCTAGCACAACAATCCTCCCGAGCCGCCTAATCAACGGCTCGGGTTTTATTTCACGAAATGTTCAACATGACGGACCCTGAAACAGAATCACCCCAATGGCAATTTTGGAACGTGGTGGCGCAGGCAGAACAAGCCGGAGCCGTGAAACTGCATCTGCGCCCCGGACACCCCCCGCTTTTGAGACGCGCGGATCGGAGCGAGTTGGCGCCGCTCGCCCCAGAGGCGATGGAAATCAACTCAAATGATTTGATGCGCGAGTTGTCCGCTGTTGTCGAACCGGAAGTCTGGCCACGATTAGAAGCCGAAGGTGGCGGCGATTTTACAATCGTCCAACCGGAAGGCGGCTCCCTGAGACTGGCGCTTTTTCGAGGAAATGGTGTGTGGAACGCGGTGGTTCACCTCTAATTGATTCGTTTTGCATCATTTACGACCCGTTAGATGGAAAAACCCTTGAAGCATCCCGGTCAAGTTGGCCTACACTCTCGTCCAGCAGCCGTACCCGGCCGTTTTTGACGGAAGCCACCCGTCATCCAAAGCGGCATCCCGAAATCGGAATTCAGCTTACCGCGCCGTTTTCGTTCGCCAGGGCCGAGATAGCCCATCGTCTCGGTCGGGGGAAACCATCAGGTTGGTGGGATGGCAGAATCTTATATACGTTCGAGAGGTTGAGTCGAAACAATGATTCCGGATATAGCGACACTCCTTGAAATTCAGGAAATAGACCAACAGCTCGCCGAGCTCCAACACCAACTGAACCGCTATCCCACGATTTGGGACGAGGTGAAGACGGACCTGCGTCGTAAAACCGAAAAATTGGAAGCCGCCAAACAGGCGAAAACCAATTACGATAGCGAGCGTAAAAAAACCGAACGCGACCTGCGAATCAATTCCGAGAAGCTGAAGCAGTACCAGACTCAGCAAATGATGGTAAAAACCAGCAAGGAACTCTCTGCCATCAGCGCGCAAATCGATAACGTGAAGAAGATAATCGCCCGGCTGGAAGAAAAAGCGATTGGACTTCTCGATCAAAACGAAAACATCGCCGCGGGCATCGGCAAAGCCGAGGTGGAATTAAACGAGGCCAAAGCTCGCGCGAAAAAAGAACGCGAACGCATTCGTGAACAGGTCGCCAGCAAAAAACAGCAGATCGATAACTACACCAACGACCGTGGCGCCTTGATTGGCAAAGTCTCTTCCGGTTCGTTGGCGCTTTACGAACGCACGCGTAATCGCTGGAGCAACGATCCGATCGTTCCCGTCCGCAGTGGAAGCTGCACCGGCTGCCATTTCGCCCTCCTTCCCAATCGGCTGGTGGAAGTTCATCAAGAGGAATCGATTATTTTCTGCGATCACTGTGGCCGAATTCTCAGCCACGATGAAACCTTTGTTCCTGTGGCCGAAGAAGCCACCTGACACACACAATCCCTCGCCGGGGGGCGAGAGGTGAGGAAGCGACCGTGATAAATCGCAGGATTTGCGCGGGTTTGGCCCTGGCGGTGGTATTTACTAGCTGCACACGTTTAGCCGTGGATTCCACCCCGCCAGATGCGCGCGTTTTGTGGTCGCCCACCGGCGTTGACGGTTGGCGACCCTGGCCGCCCGCCGCCTGGAAGGAGAACACTCCTTCCCTCGGCGATGCTCCCACAACACCGCTTCGCACAAACGGCACCTACGGCGACACGATCTGGATTACCGTTGAAAAAGACGGCTATCATCGCCCCCTGCCGCAAACCGCCCAGTTATACGCCTTCCGACGAGAACACTTGAGTTTCGATTTGGTGGAAACCGCCGAAGCTCGCGCGACGCGACTCGCTGCCGAAGGCTTGGTTTCCTATCAAGGTCAATGGGTCGATCCCAAAGCGTACAATCTCGTGCAAGTCGATGGCGTGTGGATCGGACACGACGAAGCCGAACGCCTCGAAAATGAAGCCAAGGGGTTGGTGCTCTACAACAACGAGTGGATGACACCCGACAAACGCGACGAACGTGAACGCGCCGACATGGAGGCCAAGGGCCTTGTATTTTTCAAAGACCGCTGGGTCTCGCCCGAGGTGCGTGCCGAAGAACAACGCCTGGATGCGCTGATGGATGTGATCGCGAACAGCGACCATGCGTCCTTGTCGTTGCCGCGCGTTGTGGGCCGAGTCGATGCCCCTGATGCGCGATTGGAATTCATCAACGAATCAACCACCGACGTTCGATTTGTCCTCAGCGGCCCGCAGACGCGTGAAATTGTTATTCTCGCCCAATCGAAATCCGATACCGCTTGGTCTGTGCTGCCCGGACGTTATCGGATTGCGGCTTTCTCCGCTGCTGATATCAGCCACGCCCGAACGGCGTTTGTGGCGCATCCTTTGGCGGGCGGGTATCACTATCAGATCGTCGCTGAAAACGAATTTCTCGACCAAGGACCCGAAAGTGTAGAAAAATACACGATTCCTCTGCCGCCGGGCATCCTACCTGAGCAGTGAAAATCAATCCTGCATCGAACGAAAAAAACCGGAACGGGTGACACCGTTCCGGTTTTCAGTTGTGGGTTTGAGACAGGTGTTACACGAGCTTGGATTGCTGAATACGATCGACGCGATATACCGAGTACGCATCGCGCGTACGACAATGCGCGTACAGACGATCACGTTCGAGACTTTCCGGCGCGATGAGTTCCGTGACCTCGTCGCGCGTGGCTTTGATATAATCGATCTCGATTTCAAACTCGTTTTCGATCGCAAATTCCACCATGCGGCGCACATCGACAAGATTCGTCGCCGGGTTCGGACCGTTGAAGTTGTACTTCGACGTTCCCTTGGGCACCGAGGTGCTGACCAGGTGTGAAATCTGAGAATCGTACTCGCGGCGGACGGCTTCGACTCGAGCGTCCGTGGCCATTTCCTGGGCGCGTTGCCAAGTGCTGACCAGTTTCGACGCCAAGTCATTGAGCACCGTGAACGATCTGGGGTCGGCTTTGAGGCGTTCGAGCAACGGTGACAGGCGGTCGTGCGAAATTTCACGGCCCTTGTCGTCTTTCACCGCAAGTGCGAATCGCAACGCCGCAATCAGCTTCACCATGTCGTCGCGAGTCAGCGACATGTTGTAACGATCGTCATCTTTGACCTGGACATGTTCGCTTTCGAGATGCGGCATGAAGCCGATTTTCTGCATTTCACGCGCGAGTTTTTTAACGTCTGCGTCGGGATTCAAAATCACGACGTTGTTGCCCACGACGCCTTTGATGTACGAGGAAATCCGGCGGTTGGTCTGCATCTGGTTACGCAACATTTCGTCGTCCACCAGGATGAACCCACCCGCGTAGCCCATGTTGACTTCGCCGTGTTTTTCCGCGCATTCCTTGATCAGAATACGCAAGGAATCGGGCACGGGGGTGCGGCTGTGGCGTTCCAGGAACTGCTCGATTTCTTCGCCTGTCCAACCGGCATCCATGCCTTCGCGCAGGCTGACTTTCGTCACCGCCAGAATCGACATCACGTCGATGGATTTTACGGTACCGATTTCGTTCAGCTTGTAGAACGTGCGTAGCTCCAGGTCCGGCGGCACGATGATTTCGTTCGTCGGTTGAACAATGAACGAATCCACGTCGAAGTTGAGCGGCGTGACTTCGTTCGGGTATTCTTTTTCAAACAAATTCCCCCACAGCTCCAACGGGCGCGAGAAAACGAACCGCCCGAAGTCGGTGAAGCGGAAGGTGTACTGAAGAGGTTTTTGTTTACGCGGACGTCCGCGGCTGCCGCCACGCGCTTTGATCGATTTACCATCGCCAAGGCGCACGCCGATGTTTTCGACGTCCTTTTCCGTGCCCACGCCAATGGCCAGAATCCCCAACCATTGCAAGGCTTCGGCGACGATGGATTCGACGACCAATTCGTTGCTGCGTTGGTTCTTTTCAAGCACGAAGGTATCGCCGCGACCAGGAATGTCCTGGCCGATTTTGGGCAAGACTTCTTCGTAGAAGCCGTCTTCGACACACCAGCGATCGCGAGGCATTTCGGCCAAAATCTCAAGAACCACGCGGCGGAACGGCACAATCGGCACCATGCCGGTGGGTTCCGGCTCGGTGTGAACCATGTTGCCTTCGACAAATTCCTCGTTCCAGGCAGTCGTTTTGACCCACCAGTTTAGAACGTCCTGATAGGCTTGCTGGCTGTCTTGAATCCAGTCAAGGAACCCGGGCGCGACACGATATGTTTCACCGGTCGAAACCAGGAATTTTTTCTCGATCAAGAACAACGAAAGGAATTCGACGTATTTCATCGTCTTGTAACGACTCAGCAGCGGCAGAACTTTCTTCAGATCGTTCTTACCGATGCCACCCGTCGCCAGCACGCGCACCGGATGACGGTGGGCGAAATTGGCGAACACAACGATGTCGCGCATCAAGGTGTTCGAGTTGTCCAAAATAACGCTGGGTTGTTTTTCCTTCTCGACCACGGTGATCGAGTCCAACTCGCGGAACGTGCGCGTGTCGGGCTGGAAGTGATTTGAAATAATGTACACGATGTCCCGAGGGATCATCAGCAGATTGTTGTATTTGTTGGCTCCGGGCACGGCGGTGAACACCAGGCCACTGGTATTCAACAACCACTGGATCGCGTCGCCGCGCGAATGATCGTAGCGGCGCTGGATATTCAATTCGAGCAAATCGCGGTACACACAAATGCCCTTACGATCGGCCAGGCTCTGGAAAACGGCACGTTGTCCCTCGGTCAACCGATCAAGGTAGCGCCGCAGGAACTTGGGATCGAGCAGAGAGGAGCGAATCACGTGGATCAGGTAGTTCTTGTTGGCCGATTCCGGCTGAATGCGAAGCCCCTGGGTTGCTACGTGCTTTAACTCGTTATTTGACAGTTCTTTGAGGAAATGGCCAAGGTAACCTTCCCAGAACGAAGGCAGGTCGATATAGCGCAAAAACGGTTCGGGCACACCCACCAGGCGCAACGGGGTGCTGAGGCCGGGAACTTCATCGACAAAGATGATTCCCCGATCCATCATCGAATTGACGACTTCCATCATGTGCGTTTCATCGCCTTCGAAGAAACGCGTGCGCACTTCAGAAAACTCGAGATCGCCACCATGAATCACAAGGAAGTCGATCAGATTGCTTTCTTCCTCGGTGATGTCGCTGGTGCCGGTTTCCCAAGCATTACGGTTCTGCAAACGCTGATAGAGGTTGTTAATGAGGATGTCCTGCTGATCGCCTTCGACATCGATATCATCTATATGTGCCGGGGCGATTCCCCATTGTTCCTCAATGCGTCTGAGATGTTCGATTGATAACGTCTTCAGAATACTTTTGAGCTTCATGAGATCCCTGTGTCCCGCTCCTTCAACCGCTCGGATAGGCTTTGATTTCGATACTTTCCACGGTGGTCACACCCATATGGATGGGTTTTTTCAGAAAAAGCAAGCTTTTTCTGAACGTTTTCGGAGAAAAAGTATTCTCCGGAAAAATATTTTCAAAAATCTCGTGCTTATTTCTTTTTAGAGGACTTAGCGTCGGAACCGCCCGCCTGTACTTCCTCTGGTAAATCTACGAACTCGATCTGGTACGCGTATCCTTGCTGCGTCAGGAACATTTGGCGGTTCTGAGCGAACTCTTGCTCCTTGGAATCGCGGGTGACGATCGAATAAAAATGAGCCACATTCTCCAGGCCTTCGCCCTTCGGACGCAAAACTCGTCCCAATCTTTGCGCTTCTTCCTGACGCGAGCCAAATGTGCCGCTGACCTGGATCGCAACGTTGGCGTCGGGCAGGTCGATGGCAAAGTTGGCTACTTTGGACACGATAATCAGGCGAACTTCTTTCGTCTTGAATTTTGCGTAGATTTCTTCGCGCTCTTTGTTCGGAGTTTTCCCCGTGATGATTGGCGCGTTGAATTCCTTCTGCAATTCTTCCAATTGGTTGATGTACTGTCCGATGATCATGATATTATCGTCACGATGCCGACTGATCAGATCATGGATCACCTTCATTTTGAGCGGGTTCTCCGACGCCATGCGGAACTGTTCGCGTTGATCGGCGACCGAGTAATCGACTTTGAGCGCATGCGGCAGTGGGATACGAATTTCGATACATTGGGCCGTGGCGATCCACCCCTGGGTTTCAAGCTGCTTCCACGGCATATCGAATTTTTTCGGCCCGATGAGCGAAAACACGTCGTCTTCACAACCGTCCTCGCGCACCAGGGTGGCGGTAAGGCCGAGACGTCGGCGCGCCTGAATATTGGCAACGCTGCGGAAAACCGGCGCGGGCAACATGTGCACCTCATCGTAAATGATCAGGCCCCAGTTTTCGCTGTTGAACAAGCCCATGTGCACAAATTCGTCGCTCTTGGACTTGCGAAACGTCAGGAGCTGGTAGGTTGAAACCGTGACGGGTTTGATGTCTTTCACCTCGCCAGAGTACTCGCCTACATCCTCGGCCGTCAGCGACGTTTTGGTGAGGATTTCGGAAATCCACTGGCGCAGTGCCGTAATGTTGGTGGTCAGGATCAGGGTTTTTTGCTTCACCATCGACATCGAGCCAATGCCGATAACGGTTTTACCAGCACCGCAGGGTAGCACCAGCACGCCAGAACCGCCGCGCACACCGCCTGAGGCATAAAAAATCTCAACCGCATCCTGCTGATACTCACGCAAACCAAACGATTTGCCGTTGGGAAGCTTTTCGGCCAACTCGATTTCGAGCGCCTCGCCTTCGGTGTAGCCTGCAAGGTCTTCAACCGGGAGCTTTTCCTTGATGAGCGCTTGCTTGAGCAGACCGCGGTTGTCGCCATCGACTTGAATGCGCAGTTCGTCGAGCTGTTCGCCCAGATAGGGTTGGACTTTTTTCAGCCGAACGACGCGCGCCATGGTCGCCTTGTCGTTCGATATCAGGATCAATCCACCGGACTCCTCGTCCTTGATCAGTTGCAACCGTCCATAGCGACTGATTTGCTCGCGAATTTCGATGAAGACGTTTTCGGGAATCGGATACCGGCTGTAAGTGCTCAGGGCAGAACAGATTTCGTCTGCGTCCATTCCGGAGGCAGCCGCATTCCACAGGCTGAGTGGAGAAATTTGATAAGTGTGAATATGTTCGGGGGACTTCACCAGTTCGGCAAAACGCGCCAACTGGTCGCGTGCATCCACATACAACGGACTGTTGACTTCAAGCAAAACGGACATATCCGCCTGGGCAATCAGCGGATTTGCCGGGTTGTAACCATTCATGATGCCTTCTTTCCCACGCTTCTCTACTCAATATTGGCGAAGAAAAGCCGTGCGGAAATACGATCGATCAATCCTTGCCGATCCCCGTCAAACGGGCCGCACACGCTCCTGTCAACATATCAGGCAATTGCCTACCGATCGGAATGGAACCTGTCAATTCCGAAGGTTTGAAGAAAATTGCAATTCCTGATAAAACACTGAACCAAAAGAGGTGTAGCAAAAGTAGCTTTTGAAATTATTTGTTAATAGCTAGTTTCGAGAATCACGGGTTCCGTGTTGATTTGAGCCATGCGTTCGCTCTCAATTGCCAGCCGATCCGCGCGTTCTGACTCGCTCAGGCGCTGGGTGGAAAGCATCTTGGCAAAGTCCTGATCCTCAATCTTATGAATGGGTTGGCGCATGAAGACGGTGACGAGAAGAATCGTCAGGGATAACCCCAGAATAATCAAATGGGCAAGAAGCTCTCGTTTCATCTGAATCGGCCGCCTTTTGTTGGAAAACCCACGAAAGTCCGCAGGGGAATTTATTCAACGCTCGGAAAGAATTGGTGTCAAACGCTGAGTGTGCTGACAACTAAGAGACTGTACGAATCCGGCATAGGTTGGTTGTTCGGCAATTTTGATGCCGCCCGCACCTCCGCACGATGTCGGGCATCGTCGAAAGAAATTGCTGTTAAAAAACGTCTGCCTGAGTATGCGGACCTTAGAATGCACTTCGTGACTCGGGTAAGCGGTTTCTCATGAAATTGGGTAGATGCTTTCCCATCGGTTGGGTAAAGAACGTCTTATTTTCTGCTTAAAAGCTGAAGCTCAAGTATAAGCTCTATATTTTCAGAGTCTTGCAGCCAAACAATCGATGGGACTATTTGCTCAGCAAATAACTTCTAGACTGGTATGTCCTATGCGTCAGAGTGGTGTGCAACGGCCATGAAGTATAGAGAAATCAGGAAGCCACATTGGAGTGGAGTGGTACGATAGTACGAACGCCCCCAGGTAAACGCTCATGAATATTGCCGAAATCGTCCGAAAGTGGGTCGCCGCTCTCAATGCGTGGTTTGAAAAGGCCGAGCGTGAGAACCAGGAGTATTTGGATGAGATTGCTCACCCGCCTGATTCTTCTCCCGACGATAAGTTAAAGAGCGGAAATGCGGGGCCAACGCTCTACCTGGACCCAAGCGATATTCAACCGGCGGCAAAAAACGGTCGTCAGACGCGGAAAAACCTGCCCCCGCCACCAAAATCTCCTCCTCCGCCGCGTGACCCGCAAACACCGGGACAATTCGTTGTCGCTGGGGGCGTCAATATTCCGATGCCACCTCCTGGCGGCCCTCCCAAAGTCGCGGGATTGAGTCAACGTCGAAGCGGCGAACGCATGGTGAGCGATAAAGTGGTGCAAAACGAATTCAACGATACGGTTTATAACCAGCGCAACGAGGTCGTTGCCCAAGTCCATGAACGTTACGCCAAGTACGGTAGCTCGGTAGCAGCCGCCGTGCTTTCCAAGTCGCTGCTCCCCAATGGATTGGAAATGCTGCTGATCAAGTTGGGATTATCGTCGTTGGGCGATATTCTGGACGATCACGACCAAATCGTAGAATATATCGAATCTCATGGGTTGGACGATTTTTGCCAGAAGGTAGGGATTCGTTCCCCTTCGGATACGGCGCATCGCAAACACGCCGCTGCGATTCCACCCCCTCCGCCCGATCCACCGTCCTCGGGCGTGCGTGCCCGAATGCGTATGTCGCCCTCGCCCCGGCACAATCAGGGCTCGAGCAAAAGCATCGACACCAAGGGTATCCGGATCGATCCGGTGGCCCTTCGCCCGCCGAGCGATTTGGGATAATTCTCGCCCGAAAATTCAGATGGTTTTCTTTTCGGAAGGCGGCAGCCCCTCGAGCGCCCGCCACCCGTCGCAATATTCAGCGATGTTCGGCGACCGCCACCTCGTGGGAAACCCGACGCATTGCTCGGGTTTGGCGTCGTGAATTTTGCACCGAATATCCTCGGTCAGGAAAATGCAACTCTGCAATTCGTCGCCCTGATCGATCAAATTCCACGACATCGATTTTCTATCATAGACGCAGTAGGTATCCAGAAATTGCTCGCGGGTCAGTTCCAGCAACTCGGCGATGTTGCGGATGTCCTTGTTGGTCAGCTCGACATAGCCGTCGCCCCGGCAGCAATTGCCGCATTGGTGGCAGACGAATTGCTTGACGGGATACGGCCAGCCGCCGCCCTCGGGTTTATCGTCGATTTCAATGGTCACGGGTGATCTGTTCTCTCCTGGCTTTGCGAGGCAGACCTTGACGCCTGGGCCAAACGCTTGTCAACGAAGGGAGCGGCATCCCCGCCAACTATTTTCCGCGAGCCTTTTACTATGCACCGTATCCTGATCAAAAACGCCACCGTCGTGCTGCCCGGCGAAACCGCCAAAACGAGCGTCCTGATCGAAGACGACAAAATCGCCGCCATTGATCCCGCCGCGCATACCCGCGCCGACGACGTGGTGAATGCCACCGGGCTGCATTTGATCCCCGGCGTGATCGACGACCAGGTGCATTTCCGCGAACCGGGGCTGACGCACAAGGAAGACCTCGCCACGGCAAGCCGCGCGTGCGCCAAAGGCGGCGTGACGACGTTCCTGGAAATGCCCAACACGAACCCGACCACGACAACGGTCGAAGCGCTCGAAGCCAAACTGGCGTTGGCGGCGGGAAAAAGCCTTGTTAACTACGGGTTCTACATCGGCGCCACGGCGGACAACGTGGATGTGTTGCAAAAAGTCCACCGTACGCCCGGCATTAAGATTTTTATCGGGTCGAGCACCGGCAATTTGCTCGTGGACGAGCAGGAAGCGCTCGAACGCATTTTCGCCGAAACGACGTTGCCGATTTGCGCACACTGCGAGGACGAAACGACGATCCGTGAAAACCGCGCGGAACTCGGCCCGCCCCGCATCGTCGCCGATCACTCGCGCATCCGCGACCACAAGGCAGCGCTGATCGCCACAAAACGCGCCATCGACCTCGCCATGCGCCATCGCCACCGGTTCCACGTGCTGCACGTATCGACGGCGGGCGAAATTCCGCTGATCAAGGACGCGCGGGAATTCGTCACCGCCGAGGTTTGCCCGCACCATCTGTTCTTCAACGTCGAGGACTACAAACGGCTCGGGTCGCTGGTCCAGATGAACCCGTCGATCAAAAACGCCGAGGATAACGCCGCGCTCTGGCAAGCGCTGCTCGACGGCGTGATCGAGGTCGTTGCCACCGATCACGCGCCGCATTTGCTCGACGAAAAACGCAAGCCCTACCCCGAATCGCCGTCGGGATTACCCGCCGTGGAAAATTCTCTGGCGCTGATGCTGAACCAGGTAAACCAGGAACGCTGTACATTGGAACAAGTCGTCGGCTGGATGTGCTCGGCGCCCGCGCGTGTGTGGGACATAGCGGGCAAAGGCCGCATCGAGGAGGGCTTGGACGCCGATTTGGTGCTGGTTGATCTGAACAAGTCAGCCATGGTGCGCAACGAAGAGCAGGAAACCAAGTGCAAATGGAGCCCGTGGCACGGCGAAACGCTGACCGGCTGGGCCGTGCGCACCTGGGTCATGGGACGCGAAGTCTTCCGCGACGGTGCAATCGACACCAGCGTCCGCGGCCGGGAGGCCACGTACCAACACCCGGTGTAACCCCAGGATCTTTCCGTTCTAGTTCTGGACATTGTTGCCGGGTGTGTGGCAGGCAG
>CAZOKZ010000059.1:0-28505 GCA_964580585.1 uncultured Candidatus Sumerlaeota bacterium
TGAGTTAAATAACCACCCCAAAACCGCGTCCCAATTGACGTGATTTTGCCCAGAGACAAAGTCTGTTCTGTCGTCCGGGCAACCAAAAGCGGTCAATTCATGCGGACTGGCAATCAAAATCCCAGTGGCAGATGCGTAAAAACAAATTCCTGGATGAATTGAACCGGGAGCGAAGCAAGAAAGCTCGCCCTCGTTCTAATTTCAAACCATTGATATGATACAGCTTAATGGGTCGCGCGGGAAGTATCGCTTCAACCGCGTTTTCGATGCGCCATCGCATTTGCCAAGTTTTGCCAGACTTCACGGACCTTGATGTGATCCGACCCGTAATGCTTTTGCAAAATAGCGAGTGCTTGCTCGAAATGCAATTGAGCCGTGGCAAAATCGCTCCGTGTGGCGCTGCAAATCCCAAGCGTGTTGTATCCGCGTGCTGCTTGAATATTGTCGGGACCAAGGGCTTTGGTACTGATATCGATGGCTTTGTGACACGCTTTTTCCGCTTTTTCGTACTGACTGCGGGCGTGGTAGAATATGCCCAGATCGTTGAGGCTTTTTGCAATATCCGGGCGTTTGGAACTGGTGGCAAGTTTCCAGATTTCAAACTCGCGAAGGAAGAGGACCTCGGCTTCGTCGTACTTTTCCTGACGCAGACAAAACATTGCCAGATCGTTCAGGATTCGGGCTATTTCCGGGTGCATGGGATTGAGTTTGCGCTCGAAAATAACAAGAGATTTGCGCAACATTTGTTCGGCGACATCGAGACGTTCGAGGTTTTTTTCCAAGTCAGCCAATTGACGAAGGCACCGGCCTACTTCGAGGTGTTCTTTTCCCAGCGAAAGTTCCCAAATGGTCAATGCTTCGCGAAGGAACGGTTCGGCCTCTTCGTCACAACCGCTCGCAATTAACAACCTGCCCAGGTCCGTCATTGCCTTGGCAACGCTGGGGCTCGATGGTCCGGAAATTCGCTTTGCGAGATTTACCAACCGCCTCAGCAAGCGCTCCGCTTTGTCATAATTGCCAATTTTGGCGTAATGACGCGCGAGGTTATCCATCACGAGAATCAGGTTTTCATCATGCACGCCAGCATTGTGCAACACTTCGAGCGATTGAACCCAAAGCGCTTCGGCACGGTCGTGCTCCCCCTGTCGGGAAGCAACGAGAGCGGCTTGATTCAATTCCTGCCATCCCATGATGGTCGGTGTTTCCCTCACGTCATCGTTTCCGAATGATCCTAATTATCCCATCACCCGAAATCGGGAAGTGGAAAGCGATAACCATGGTTCGACTGGAACGCATGGCTGGCAGATGGACCTCGCCCTTTGCCTGGGAAAGGGGTTTTGTCCTTGTCTGGCCCTATCACTCTTTTTTGTCCAGCACGAATTTCTTGTACAACTGGTCCAGAAGCGTTTTCGTCTCCGGATGCATGGCGGCATAGAGATTGATGGCCTTGCTGCCGCTTAGACGCAGAATAAGCTCACGCACTTCGTCTTTGAGCTTATTGCTCTCCATATTCGATTCCGTGAATTCGAGGAAATCGCTCTGGAGCTTAACCAGTGGGTTTTCTGGCAGAGCGCCATCTTCACGGTCAGGTGCACGTTGTGGTTTTTTTGCCCACTCGACGAGATCTTTATAGTAAATGGCTGCAGAACAGTTGCGTCGCAGCAGGTCGCGACGATGAGAGAGTTCTTCTTCGGTGTGACGGCCCAATTGAACGTTTTTCAACAGAATGCTGGAGAACGATTCTTGATCGCCCGTGGGAACGGCGTCCACTAAACGCAAGGGGCCCAGTTCATAACCAACGATTTCGGGCAAGTCGGTGGCTACTACTCGCATTCCCCCCCAAATCCAGCCATAAACGCGATTGCGGCAGCCCAACTCGCCTTCGAGCGTTGGTTTATCGCAAAGGACGCCGACATCTGCTTCGAGACAACATTCGACGTAGTCGTCATGATCGAGCCAACCCAGGAAATGGTAGCGATCGCGATATTCCGATTTTTCAACCCGTGCTTTAAACTGGTCGAAAACTTTGGTCACATGGCCTTCGATTCCCCCACCGGTGGAAACGTAAACAGCGCGAGGTTCCTTGGCCATGACATGCTCGACGGCATTGAAGAGCATTTCTTCGTCCAGCCAGGTGTTGTACCCACCGGTGAAGAGAATGACGCGCGAGTTTTCCGCGACTACTTTGCCACGAAGGATGCCGGGTTTCTTTTGTTCAAACTCGCGATCGAACGGCAACGGTGGACGCAGCACATGGACGAGCGATTCGCTGCAGGTTTCCTTGTTAATTCGACCAGCAGCACCCAATTCCCCAATCAACGCAAGGCGTTGGGCATCGGAACAGGTGGCGAACATATCGGCCCGAAGAAGAACCGGTAGGACGTAGAGCCACTGTTTTGCCAAAGCCTCGTTACTGTTATGAATGGAAGCCTGCATTTGGCGTTCGGCCATTGGATGACCGTTGTAATCCACGTAAAGCGGCCCGTCATATAGTTTTGTCTGCGCGGCAGCCAATGCCAGACCATCGGTTAAAACAACCATGGCCTGAGGGCGAGCGCGCACCGCCAGGTAGCCGATTTGCTCGGTGGCCTTCTCCGGGTCGGAGGACAACGTGGAATATGCCGCTATTCCCGTCGGGGGCGGTTGGGGTTTTTCCGGTTCTTTGCCCGAGAAGAGCGCTTCGCCCAACGTCACGTCATGGCCCGCACGGACCAACTCTGTCACGATGGTTTTTAAGCGTAATCCCGGGGCAAAGACTTGGTTCTGTCCCTGGCCGGGACGCGGTCCTACTCCGATAACTAGTATTCGTGTCACTTCAGAATCGCCTGTACCTGTGTCATAAGTTGTTTAGCTGTTACATTATCTGGGGCTTCGACGAAAATACGCAGGATCGGTTCCGTGCCGCTGGGACGCAAATGCACAAAACTGTCCTGGAGATTCACTTTCAGCCCATCGGTTTCATCGATAGAAATCGCATTGGGGAACATCGCTTTGGCGCGCCGCAACGTTTGTTTCACGGATAAAACCCCAAGATCGACTTTTGCTTTAATCATAATGAAATCGGGAATGGTTTTATTCCACTTGGAAAGCGTTCGGTTGCCCTTTTGAAGGCCCAAAATGATGAGCGCCATCCCCGTCATCGCATCGCGACCCGGATGTACGTCGGGCACGATAACGCCACCGTTGCCTTCACCGCCGATAAACGATTTGTGATCGCGCATTCCTCCGACAACGTGCGCCTCACCGATTTTTGTACGGAAAACTTCCGTTTTGTACTTCGCGGCGACGTGGTCCATGGCTTGAGTGGTGGAAAGGTTCACCACTATGGGGGCGATATTGCCCGTCATTCCCATATAGGAATCCGCCGCAAGCACCAGCGTGCGTTCCTCGCCAATGGCACGTCCGGTTTCATCCACAAGTGCCAACCGGTCGGCGTCGGGATCGATGGCGGCACCAAAATCCGCCTTGAAACGTTTCACTTCACGGGAAAGCACCTTCAGATTTTGTGGCAGCGGCTCGGCTCCACGCGGAAACGGACGACCCGGATTTGCAAAGATGACCTCGGGCATAATTCCATAGGAGGAGGCGAGCAACGGTGCGATGATCGAAGCGGCACCATTGCAGCAATCGAGCACGACACGCAGTTTACGACGTCGTTTGACGTTGGGCGGAAACACATGGAGGAGTTTTTCCATGTGAATTTGCAACGCTTCTGCGCAAAGCGAAATTTTCCCGATACGATGCTTGCCGCGGCAAGCTGCCGGTTTCTTGATCAGCCCTTGAAGTTGGACGTTTTGCGTCGGGGTAAGGAACTCGCCATTGCTTTGGAAAAATTTCAAGCCGTTCCATTCGATGGGGTTATGGCTGGCGGTGATGGCAATGCCGCCACCGGCATTGAAATGCCGAACCATCATCCCGATGGTTGGCGTTGGCGTCAGTCCCACGGAGATCACATCGATGCCTCGAGCCCTTAAAACGGACTCGACGACGGGCTGGGCCCATTCGCGCGAGGGGCGGCTGTCCCCCCCCACCACGACACGTTTTTTCTTTATCAGGTCGGCAAACGCCGCGACATAGGGTAAAATGACGTCGGGCGTGAAAGAATCCCCAACAATTCCTCTAAGCCCTGCCACGGAAACAATCGGGTTGGACATGCCACATCCTTCCTCATGGGATTTTCCGTCTTTTCACAACTTCATCGTCTCTATAACAGGTATCGCTATCAACCGGGTCAATAAGGATAAGCGTTCAGATGAAAGAAGTTAGACGCGTTTTGTCATTATTTGAAAAGCGGTTAATCGCCACAGCACCGGGCGAGTAGAAAGACTCCTTGGGTCTGAGGCCGCAGCTTTTCTACTCTGTGGAACAGGAGAGTGAAATAGAAAAATTGTCCTTCTTCTCCGAATTTGCCCCTCCACGAATGTGAACTTCCCATGGAAACTCTTCGCGAAATTCTCTCGAACAGCGAACCGCTTCTATTATTTCTGGTCATTGGCCTCGGCTATGTTGTTGGCCAAATCAAAATCCGTGGATTCGGTCTTGGAATCGCTGGCGTGTTGTTCGTCGGGCTGGCTTTTGGCGCCTGGCGCAAGGAAGGCGCCGATCCCCTGCATATCAGTCACGCCATCACCGAGGTGGGCCTGATTTTGTTCGTCTATGCCGTGGGATTAACGAGCGGTCCTGGGTTCTTCGCTTCACTTCGTCAAAAAGGTATCCGAGCCAACGTGGCCATTTTGCTGGCATTGTTGGCGGGTGGCGCAATCGTGCTGATTGCGGGCCACGCGTTGGGATTGCCCGATGGACAGATCGCAGGGGTCTTCTGCGGCGCGATTACCAATACGCCCGCATTGGCTGCTGTTACGGAGTTGGTGAGAAAAATCGATCCGGTCAATGTTTCCGATCCAACCCTGGGATACTCGGTCGCCTACCCGTTCGGGGTGATCGGGGCATTATTGGCATTTCAATTTTTCGCCCGGAAAAACAATAAGGCACTTGAGGCCGAACGCGAAAAAGCGGCTTCGGCGGCAACGGGCGAGCGCAGGTTACTGGCACGAAACTTCAAAGTGACAAACAAGGAATTGATCGACCGAGCCATCGGCGAGCTTCAGGTGCAGGATAAAACCGGTGTGGTCATTTCACGCCTGAAACACGCGAACAAGGTGTTCATTCCAACCAAATACACTCAGCTACGTAGCGGTGATGTGCTGGTGGCCGTTGGAACGAAAGCCGATCTGGACAAAGCGATCGCGTATTTCGGAGAGGAATCCACCGAACGACTGGAAGCCAACCATGAAGACATCGAGTTACGGCGCGTTCTGATGTCGCGTCGTGAGTTGGTGGGCAAGACGATCGAAGAGCTGGAACTCGACCGTCGTTTCAATGCTCAAGTCACGCGTATTCGCCGCGCCGACATCGATATGGTGGCGGCGATGGACACTGTATTGGAACTGGGCGATCGGCTGCGCGTTGTAATGCCCCGCGAGAAAGGCGCCGAGGTCGCGGAGTTTTTCGGCGATTCCGAACGCGACGTGGCGGAGTTGGATTACACGGCTATCACGTTGGGAATTTCGCTCGGCGTGCTGGTTGGGATGATTCCGATCCCGGCGCCGGGCGGCGCAAACCTGGCGCTTGGATTTGCGGGTGGACCGTTGCTTGTGGCTTTGATTCTGGGTAAATACGGCCGCACAGGGCCCTTGGTCTGGTCGATTCCACACGAAGCCAATATGGCTCTTCGTCATATTGGGTTGCTGTTTTTCCTGGCCGGTCTGGGAGTCAAGGCAGGCGGGCGGTTTCTGGAAGCCTTGCAATCGAGCGGTTGGCAATTGTTCCTGCTCGGCGCGATCACGACGTTGGTTTCAACAGCCATTGCTCTGATCATGTTGCGCCTGTATGCGAAATCCAGCGTCATCAGCTCGCTCGGCGCGACGAGCGGCATGCAAACACAACCGGCAACTCTGGCCCGCGCCCACGAGTTGTGCAAAGCGGAAGAAGTGTACATTGCCTACGCAACGACATACCCCGTGGCGATGATCGGGAAAATCTTACTCGCCCAGTTGATCTTTTTGTTCTGGCGATGGTTTTGATTTTTCGTCCCGGGAAAACACCAAACAAAATGGGGGACGGAGCATGCGACTCTGTCCCCCCAAATTATTTTTATGCACCCACAACTTGACATTTCCCCATCGATCTTTCAGTGATCCTCGAAAACCAATCGCTCGCCATCCTCAATGCGCAGGCGGACTTTGCCTTGCAGCAGGGCGATCAGTCGTTCACCGATCATCTCGCGCCGCCAGCCATTCAGCACGGGTAACTTCAACCCGTCATCGAGCCGTCCGCGTTGATTGACAAGCGCGTTGAGTTCGCTTGTGGTCGTTAAAAGCGAAGAGGCGATTTTTTCCTGTTCCGCAGTGGCGCGCACAAGCGCTTGAAGCAATTCGACAAATCCGTTCGGAATGTCGGGACGCTGTGAAGTTGTTTTCTTGGGCCATTGATCGCGTGGGATTTTTTTGGCTTCCGCGATAATGGGAAGAACTTGATCGATGTAACGATAAACGGCACCTTGTGGCAATTGCCGCACATTGCGCACGTCGTCACGATTTGACGGAGCTAACCGCGCCAGACCGACCAAGCCTGCGTCCGGCATGATCGTCCGGCGAGGGACGTTCTGACTTTTAGCTTCGCGTTCACGCCAAATGGCCAGTTGCTGTAAAATAGCTAATCGCTGACCGGAAAGTTTCCCCCACTCTTTGACATTGGTGTACAGTTCGCTTTCCGGCGCGGTATCGTTTTGGCGCGCATCCTCCACACGACGACGTTGTTCTTCCGTAAACCAATCCTGACGGCCCAACTCTTCGAGTTTGTGTTGTAAAATGGTGCGAATCGAATGCAGGTGCAACACGTCGGAGGCGGCGTAGTCGAGTTGAGCGCGTTTGAGTGGCCGTTGCGACCAATCGCTGACCATTTGGGCTTTATCGACAGTTTTGCTCAGAAGTTCCTGTACAAGATTGGCGTATGAAACCTGGGCTCCGATGCCAACCATGGCGGCAGCCAGTTGCGTATCGAACAACGGTTCCGGCGGTTTGCCCAGACTACGCTCCAGGATGCTGATATCCTGCGTGGCCGCGTGGAAGATCTTCGTCCGGTTCGCGCTGCATAGAATTTCAGCCAAGGGCGCCATGTCGCCGCACTGACGAACGTCAACCAGGCCGATATTTCCGCGGCCATCGCCAACTTGTATCAGTTCCAGCGTGGGATAGTACGTTTTTTCGCCGACAAATTCCGTATCCACTGCCAAAATTTCGGATTGAGCGATCACCTCACAAAAGCGAACCAGACTTTCCTGGGATTCGATCAGTTCGTACGAAATTTGGGGCATTGGATTTGGGCGCTGTTTAAATGGCATCAGGAGTCTCTTCGGTTATTGGTTGGAATCCACTATTTCCAGCAAATGGAGCTCGAAAATCAATGTCGAATTCGGTGGAATGGGACCTTTTGCATGCGACCCATAACCTAAATCGGGCGGAATGGTAAGCGTTGCTTTGGACCCAACCGGAATCAGCAGCAGCCCTTGCTCCCATCCTTTAATTACGCGACCTTCTCCCAGTTGTACTTTAAACGGCTGGCCGCGATCGAGCGAACTGTCGAATATGGTGCCGTCAATGAGCTTGCCGGTGTAGTGCACCAGAACGGTGTCGCCGGACTGAGGCATCGCACCGTTGGATTTTTCCGTAAATTCGAGCTTCAACCCGTTATCGAGAGTCATCAACTTTCCCTCTGTGGTTGCGGTATTCGCCGCCGCTTCTGCGTCCTCGGCCGTTCCGATCTCGATCGATTCGGGCTGAGCATTCAACTCGTCATTCTCTGCCTCGGGGGTTTTTTGAACCTGCTCGGTAGGTCTCGAGGTTGCCGCTGCCTGCTTATCCTTGTCTCCCCCACAAGCGCTCAGACCTGCCAAGAGTACGGAAAACGCCAGGAACTTTGCAAAGTGTTTCATTTTGTCTCTTCCCTCTTTGAATTTTCAGCGATTTTCGCCTTTGTTTTTTCGGGATTTTGCGCATTTGGCAAAAGGAGTCATCGTTTTGGGCGGAGCGAAATCAACGCCAACCCAAACCGATCACCGCATGTGCAAGAAGCGAAAATCTTCCTGGGGAAATTCTCCCAATGGTTGACACATTTCATACAATCGCGAGGTAGTCCGAGGGCCAATGCGTTCGCGCAATTCCGCATCATCGCAATTTGTGGTCACGATGGTAGGTTTGGCGCTTTCATACCGGCGATTGACAATCAGATAAATGCGATCGCGCACCCAATCGGTGGTGGCCTCAGCTCCGAGGTCGTCGAGAACCAGAAGGTCGGTGTTTTCCATTTCTTCCAGTATCTGGCTTTCGCGATCGGCACTCGGATTACTGTAAGAATCCCGCAATCGGGCCAATAAATCGGTCACGTTACAGTACAAACCATTGTAACCGCGGTTCAAGATTTCGATCAGAATCCCAACAGCGAGGTGGGTTTTTCCCGATCCGGTCGTTCCTCTCAGAAGCAATCCCCGGTCCTCTTCATGGCTGAAGGCCATGGCATAACTGGCGGCGCCGTCCTTCAGGACCTTGCGTCGGGCGTCGCGCGGGGCGGCTTTAAATTCCTTCAGAGACTTATTTAGGTAGCGCCGCGGAATCCGCGCTCGTTGAATAGCGAGGCGAAATTGTTCGCGGTCCCAGACGCCGCAATCGCACTTGGCCACTTGTCCATCGGACTGCACAATGAGCCCATGGCCGCCGCATTTCGGACAAGGTTGCTCGTTTGGAGTTTTTTTAGCGGTTTTGGCAGCCATTCGGGTCGCTCGCTTTTGACCCCAATCCGGTTGGCAGGGTCGGTTGAAAATCGCAAACGAAGCAAAACGAACAAGACAGGCGGGTGTCAAGGTGCCAACTGGTGGGGAAAAGGCTTGCCGCAGGTTAATGCCTGACTTAGATTTTCTTTGACTTTCGCCCGCTTCCCATCGGGAAATGAAGGGAAAGAGCTAGCGTTTGGGGTTTCTCAAAACGTCATAGGACCAATCTGATCCATGCCTCGTTTCGAACTCAAAGATTCTGACTACTCCTTCAATGCATCCCTCGATCCCTTTGTGGTTCTGAAACGCATGGGGTTCACCGAGTCTTCCATTTACCAGGAAGGCAACATTATCCGCATTCACTGTCCGATTCATAAGGACCTGATCCGCAAGTCGATGATCATCGACGTCTCGGAAAAGACCTTTAAGTGTCAGTATTCTCAGTGCGATGCGTACGAGGGCGGCCTGCTGATCGAGTTGGTGGCAATGTACTATGACTGTGGGCTGGACGAGGTGACAAAAAACCTCTTCGGCGAAGAAGACAAGTCCAGCGACTTGTTGTTCCGCGGCGAAATGTACATCAACAAAGGGATGCACCAGGAAGCGCTTCCCTACCTGGAACAAGCTGTGCAGTTGGATCCGCGCGACGAAATTACGCGCTCCAAACTGGCGGCGCTTTACCTGGAACTCGGACGCAAAGACGACGCTTTCCGCGAGTATATGCTGGCAGCCGAGTCGTACGCCGTGCGTGGCGAGTTGGAAAAAACCCTCTCCATCTACAACATTTTGATTATTTTGCAGCCGGGTGCCGTCAAAGCACGCAAAGAATTGTCGTATCTCTTTGCGCGCATGGGACGTCCGGACGCTGCGGCCGACCAGCTCAAGTGGGTGGTCGATTTCTACATGCAATACGGTCAAGTCCGTGGCGCCCAGGAATCGATCAATTCTATTCTGGAGTTGGACCCGGAAAACGGAATGGCGTATTTCCTCCAGGGGCTGACGCTCCAGGAAGCGGGAAAACGCGGTCCTGCCGGGCAGGCGTTTGAAAAATCGGCAGAAATTTTGATCAAACAACGCGAGGTTGCCCGGGCTCGTAGCGCCATCGAAGGCGCCATGTCCTGCACCCCGAGCAGTCCGAAGACCAAGTTGCTGGCCGAAATGCTCGAAAATGTCGAGCGCGAGGTCGCAGACGAACTCGGAATCGATTTCCACGACGAAGAGGAACTCGATGACGAGCAAAACTTCGTCGATTGGCTTGCCCAGGCAGACGAACGCCTTGGCAGCATGCAGTCGGAAATCCAGCAAGCAGCCGCGCCTCAGCCAACAACTCCCTCGTCGGAAGAAATCGCGGCGTCGTTGGCCGCAGCCGAGCAGCAGGAGGGTGGCCGTTCGGACACGAGCGAAATTTCACCCGAAGATCGCCGCGTGGCGCTTTGTTTGAACGACATGAAGGACCTGACACCGGATCAGTTGGAAAAAATGCGCCAACAACTGATCAGTATGTTCACCGATGTACGCAAAACCTACGAGGCAGGATTGCTCTCCGATTGGGAAATGCGTACAATCAAAGACTTCTACAAGGCGTTCTGCATGGCAGTCGATCAACACCGACGTCAGGAAAGCACCGTCAAGTAACCGGTCGAAAAGTTTCTTTCCCGCCAATATAATCCCCGGGCAGCCCATTCCAACGAATCGGCTGCCCGCTTGTTTTTTATCTCAGCCATCTTAATGAAACCGAACTTGATCAGGACGTTCAAAGTCCTGGGAACTTGATATACAGCGGATATCTGGTTTGACATCACGGATTCATTCCTTACTATGAATGCTATGGGTGTGTGTCAGATGTATTGACCGTTGCAGGACGCAACATACAAATGGTGAGAGACACGCGGTGGCCGTAAACGCGGAACCTATCGCTTGTCCGAAGAGAATAGAGATACGGAGAGACAAACCGGCGAACTGTCTGGCGTATGGTTTTTTTGACTATGCGCAAAGAGAGAATTGTGTCGCTGGTTGCTAATTCAATCCATAGACGAGAGTTCCCGTGAGTGCTGACGACCCGATTTTACAAGCAGCTTTGGCCCATCGACTGATTACAAAACGCCAGCATGCTTTCATTTTAGACGAGCTTATTAATTTTCCCGGCCAATCGGCGAAGGAACTGTTGCTGCGAAAGCGATTTTTGACTCCAGCTCAGTTGCAGAAATTAGAAGCGAATCCCACGGAAACGCAGGGGCCAGCCGCAGTGCCTTCTTCGAGCGCGATCAACGAAGAACCAACAGTCCACTTGAGACCCGTTTCTCCGACTCCCTCAGCTCAACCCACACCCAGTGCCCCGAGCTATCAACCTCCGCAATACACACCTCAAATGGAGCCTCCAACACCTGCTCCAGCACCGGAGGCTCCGCCGATTGAATCCTATCGATCTTCAACATCGATAGAGACGTCGCCCACTGGAGTAACTGCTCCGACGGCACCGACGGCTCCGACCGGTCCGACAGCCGCCACGGGACCCTCGGGAGGATCTTCGTTCGATGTGAGCGCGTTTTCAGCCGGCGCGGTGTCTTCGACTTACAGTCAGCCAAAGAAGCTGAAGGATTTACTGCGACTGGCCCGTCATTGGGGATGCTCGGATTTGCATCTTTCGGTGGGCCGACCTCCATTTGTTCGCATTAACGGAGAAGTCCGATACATGGAGATGGACCCCCTGGTACCGGAGGCAACGGAGGAGTTGATTCTTTCGGCTTTGACAGAAGATCAAAAGGCAACGTTGGTTGAAACATTGAATTTGGACTTTGCGCTGGAATTACCACGCGTAGGTCGTCATCGCTGCAATGTCTTCCGCCAACGTCTGGGGTGGGATGCTGTTTTCCGCATCGTTCCGGATTCGCTGCCGACGTTCGAGAACTTGGGTCTGCCTCCTTCGGTGAAAACGTTAACCGAATATCAGCAGGGTCTTGTACTGGTAACCGGTCCAGCACGTTCGGGTAAGACATCGACGCTGGCAGCGATGGTCGATATGGTCAATCGTACGCGGAACGATCATATTATCACGGTCGAAGACCCGATCGAATACGTTCATCCTCCTGTCGCCTGCCAAGTAACACAGCGCGAAATCGGCATGCACTCGAAAGCATTCAGCACAGCGTTGCGTGCGGCGTTGCGTGAGGATCCCGACATCATCATGGTGGGTGAATTGCGCGATCTGGAGACGATTTCAACGTCGATTACGGCGGCGGAGACCGGACACCTGGTTTTTGGAACATTGCACACGGGTAATGCCGCGCGAACGGTGAGCCGGATTCTGGATGTCTATCCGTCACTTCAACGCGAACAAATTACAGTGATGTTGAGTGAATCTTTGCGCGGGGTTATCAGCCAGTTGTTGCTGCCGCGCGCCGATCAAAACGGTCTGGCACTGGCATTGGAGGTCTTGATTGTGACCCCGGGCGTTTCCACTGTGATCAAAGAAGGCAAGCTGGTGCAGTTGACGAGTTTGATGCAATCGGGCAAAAAAATCGGAATGCAGGCCATGGACGATTCTATCATGGATTTGCTTAAGGCGAATATTATCACGGGCGCGATCGCGTATCGCTACGCGGAAAACAAAGCTCCGTTTGAAATGTATAAGAACAATAACTAAGCCCAGCAGGAATTTTCATTATGCCGATGATCGATCAACTTTTCGATGCCATGCTTACCAGTAGCGCGTCGGATCTTCACCTGGCGGAGAACAATCCGCCTCGATTGCGCGTTCATGGCCAAGTCATCCCTATCGAGGGGTGGCCATTGCTGGCTCACGAACAACTTCAGGAAATGTTGCGTGAAATCTGTGCTCCGCATCGGTGGGAACAATTCGAAGAATGCGGCGATTTGGATTTTGCTTACGCGTTTGAAAACAAAGCGCGTTTTCGTTGTAATTTTAACAAGCAATTCAGCGGCTATGGAGCAGTTTTTCGCACGATTCCGTCGAAAATTCTGACCCTTGAGCAACTAGGCGTCCCGCCCGTTCTTCATTCGTTTGCGGAATTCAGTTCAGGCATGGTGCTGGTAACCGGCCCGACCGGCAGCGGAAAATCAACAACGCTTGCTGCGGTGATCGATAAGATTAATACAAACTATGCCCGACATATTTTAACGATTGAAGAGCCTGTGGAGTTCGTCCACCCACCTAAAAAATCAACCCCGGTACAACGCGAAGTCCACGTAGATTGTCACTCTTTCTCGGATGGCTTGAAATCCGCCAGTCGCCAGGATTTCGACGTTGTGCTGGTGGGTGAAATGCGCGATCTGGAAACGATCAGCCTGGCCGTGACAGCAGCGGAAATGGGGATGCTGGTGTTTGGGACGCTTCACACCAACAGCGCCATTAAGACCGTGGATCGCATCATCGACGTTTTTCCGGTGGATCAACATAACGCGATTCGGTCATCGCTTTCGGTTTCGCTCAAGGCGGTTTGCGCCCAATTGCTCCTGAAAACAGCGGATGGAAAAGGGCGGAGGGCAGCCAATGAAATTATGCTGCAAACACGGGCGATTTCGACGTATATCCGCGAAGGAAAAACGAATCAGATTCCCCAAGTGATTCTATCCAGCCGTGCAATGGGTATGCAGCTCATGGATGACGCCATCGAAGGGTTTCTGCGCGACGGATCGATTACCGCCGAAGAAGCCTACATGAAATCTTTGGACAAGAGCCGGTTCCGCCAACATTTACACTGAAATACGAGATGGCGCTCCAAAACGCTCGGAATGGTATTTCAACCGTTCCACATTTCAGCACGCCCTGTTGACACCGCCGGAATCAAACCGGTAGGAGTTAAGTCCGAACGGCTGATCATCCCAACGGAAAGAATCGAATTCCCTCCATCATGAAGATTCACGAATTTCAAGCAAAGCAGATTTTGGCGGAATATAATGTTCCGATTCCGAAAGGCAAAGTAGCCTATACCCCTGAGCAAGCCAAATCGACTGCGGTCGAAATCGGTTCCTGGCCGGTGGTGATCAAAGCCCAGGTGCATGTGGGTGGGCGCGGCAAAGCGGGCGGTGTGAAGTTAGCAAATTCTCCCGAAGAAGCCCATAAATTCGCCAGCCAGATTCTGGGGATGGATATCAAAGGCATCACGGTGAAAAAGGTTTTGGTCGAACCAGGTATCGATATCCGCACGGAAATTTACCTGGGTATTATTATGGACCGCGCGAATAAATGCCCGGTGATCATGGCTTCGCGTGAAGGCGGTGTCGAGATCGAGGAGATTGCCAAGACAAATCCCGAGAAAATCTTGAAGCTGCGCGTGCCTCCGACTTACGGTGTTCGAGCATACCACTCGCAAATCGTGGCCGATTTCCTGGAAATTCCATCGGAATCGCTTAAATCTTTTCATCATGTGATCAGTGGCCTGATCAAGGCGTTCCTGGAAAAAGATTGTTCGCTGGCGGAAATCAATCCGTTGGTTCTGGACGGCGCAGGTCATGTGATTGCCTGCGATGCGAAGATGAATTTCGACGACAACGCCCTGCCATGGCATCCGTATCTGGAAGCGATGCGCGATGAACACGAGGAAGAACCGCTTGAGGTTAAGGCACGTTGCAAAAAGCTGAATTACGTTAAACTGAATGGTCGAATCGGTTGTATTGTAAACGGCGCGGGACTGGCCATGTGCACGATGGACGTGGTGAAGCATTTTGGCGGCGAACCGGCGAACTTCCTGGACATTGGCGGCGGTGCCAAAGCAGAGCAGGTGGCCGATGCGTTGCAGTTGATTACCTCGGACCCGCACGTCGATACGATTTTCTTCAACATTTTCGGCGGCATCGTACGGTGCGATCTGGTCGCGGAAGGTATCCTGGCCGCGTTGAAAAAATTACCGGATTTCAATTACCCGATTGTGATTCGCCTCAGCGGTACGAACGATGCCATCGCGCGTGAAATGCTGAAAGACTCACCCTTGAAAATGGCCGCGACCATGGCCGAAGGCGCTCAAATGGCGGTGGAAATCAGCAAAGAACGCCAGGCTGCTAAAGCCTGAAACCTTTTCGATCACTCATTCAACGCCCCGTGTTTCGACATGGGGCGTTTGTGTTTTTATCTCAGGGGGACGGAGACAATCGAACGGCGTCGTGATCGGGCCCGTACTTGGCTGTCATTCCAGCAAGGTATTCTTTCCACGCTTTGCCCTCGTAATCCGCATTCGATACGTACAACTGATTCGCCGTAGCGGCCTTAAGGTGATTGCAAAAGGCGGCCTCGGTCACGCAAACAGACATACCAGCGCGTTTAAGACGAATGCAATAATCGACAGCATCGCCCCACGAATACGTGCCGAAATGTTCCTCATCGAATAGACCGATCTTGAGCAACGTTTCGCAACGAATGGCCATCACCGTGCCATCGACGTGGGGGACTTTGCGAATCAAACGATTCGGCTCGTAATCTTCGGCTTTGATGGGCAATTTGCAGTGCGTAGGGTGTAAATGTTCAAAAACGCAATCGTAGGCGGGCGATAAAATCCCGGCGCGCGAAACGCGTAGTTCGCCATAAAGCGTGGAAAAGAAATTTCGCGAGATGCGAATATCGTCATTCGTGAAACAGATCGCCTTAATTTCATCGTCGCGCAGCAATCGTTTTGCGGCGCGATTATTTGATCGAATATACCCCAGGTTTTTTGTAAACCCAAGAACCATTTCGTCGGCAACTGGACGATAGCCACCAAAGTTATCCACGACAACAATGCGATGTGGGAAGTCGCTCTGGGGCATGATCTGGCGCACCAGGTCATGCGTCAATTCGTGTCGATAGCTGGGGATGACGATGGCGAGCATGAAGTTTCCGCGAGCAAGGAATGCGCGAAGGTTGGGTGTCAGCGTTCGGGGTGGTCAAGCCGGATGAGTTTTCTATCCAAAACATCGTGCGGTGCTTTCGCGCGCGCACGCAAGGCACGTGGAAAATGTTTCAAGGCGCCAAGAAGCGCGTTTGTGAGTTCCACGCCACGCCCACGCAGCCATTCCTGGAACACTGAAATTGGAAGACGCGCGCAATAACGCACCCAAAACGTTGTGTCGCCAAGCAACGCCCACTCAAAAAGCAAATGATCGCGCGCGGCATGTTTCTCCGTCCCCCACGAATCGGCTCCGTCCCCCGCATTGTGATGAATGCCGATAGCCCGAGACGCCAAACGGCAATCTAAACCGGATTTTGCCGCACGGTAAGTCGCTTCGTTGAGCTGAATCGTCCCACGGGAGACACAAAAATTGACGTGTTCGAGAAATGCACGCCGATTGAGGGCGACCAAATGCCAACCAGGTATAATGAAACTTTCGTTGGAACCAACAACCGGTGTCAGGCGTCCTCCGCGCCATGCTACGGTTTGCGATTCGTTTCGTTTTTCTCCGTCCCACCAATTCATCGTATTGCCCGCTACCGCAAAAAGCGCACTTAAGTGCGCGTCGAACGGTTCGATCAATCGAGCAAAACAGGTATCCTTTACCACAACATCCTCTGAAAGAAAGATGACGATTCGACCTCGTGCATGAGTCGCTCCAGCAATCATACATGCAACTCGGTTTTTGGTTTTCTGCGTCCGGAGTTTCACATTTGGGAATCGATCCCGGAGCATTGGAGGGACGGAGTTACTTCTCCCGGCGCAAACCAGAATAATCTCATAACGAAATCCTGATTCTCGCGCGGAAAGCTGCGCAGCAGAGAGCGTCCGCTCCAACATGCGCGTGTCGCCACGTGTGGGAATCACGATGGAAATGAAAGGACGCTTCATCGCGTCAGAACCTTTGGCCTGGTTAAGAGATTCACCTCGTTGTGGTAACATTCTCTGCCCATTTTTCGTGATAAGTTCCTTCGCGGTCGATACGTTGAAACGTATGCGCTCCGAAATAATCACGCTGGGCCTGAATGATATACGCCGGTCCGCGCGCACGACGATAACCATCGTAATAGGCGAGCGATGCGCTCATCGCGGGAACGGGCAATCCCTGGCTGGTGGCCAGTTGGACGACGAGTCGCCAAGCGGCTTCGCGTTCGGAAAGCGCCGATGCAAATTCATCGTCCAGCATCAGGTTTTTCAGCCCTGCGTCGCGGCGGAATGCCTTGGTGATTGCGTCGAGGAATACCGCACGGATGATGCAACCGCCTTTCCAGATACGCGCTGTTTCCCCGAGGTCGATCTGGTAGTCGCGTTCTTCGGATGCCGCACGCAACATGGCCATGCCTTGCGCGTAAGAACAAATTTTCGACGCATAAAGGGCTTGGCGCACGGCGGAAATGAGTTCCGCTCGATCCGTAGCGGCGAGAAATGGTGTCACACCGGTCAGCTTCTGTGACGCAATTTTCCGTTCATCGCGCAATGATGAGACAATGCGCGCATCGACGGCTGCGGTAATGGTTGGAACGGGAACGCCCAATTGCAATGCGGCGATCGTAGTCCATTTGCCAGTGCCTTTTTGACCGGCCGCATCGACGATTTTATCGATCAGCAGTCCTTCGCCGGTTTCATGATCGGGATGGTTAACAATATTTGCCGTGATTTCGATCAGGAACGATTGCAGTTCGCCCGCATTCCATTCGTTGAAGATGGCTTGCATTTCCGCACCATTTGTCACGCCACCCAAATGGCGCAGCACGTCGTACGCTTCGGCGATCAATTGCATGTCGCCGTACTCGATGCCGTTGTGCACCATCTTGACAAAGTGTCCGGCGCTCCCCCGCCCACAGTATGTCACGCACGGGCCGCTGTCGGTTTTCGCGGAAATTTTTTCCAGAATCGGGCGCAGGTCTTCATACGCTTTTCGGTCGCCGCCCGGCATCAGGCTTGGCCCCCAGAGCGCTCCTTCTTCGCCGCCGCTCACGCCCATGCCGAAAAAAACATACGGCTTGCCTTCGGCTTCGCGCACGCGGCGTTCCGTATCTTCAAAGTTGCTGTTGCCGCCATCGATGATAATGTCGCCTTCATCCAACAGGGGCGAGAGTAGCTTTACAACGGCATCGACAGCGGGGCCGGCCTTGACCATCAGCAAAATACGGCGTGGGCGCTCGAGCGCCTCGACGAATTCCTCAATGCTTTGCGCGGCGACGACGTTTTTTCCTGCCGCACGACCGCTTGCAAACTCATTGGTCACGCTTGCCGTGCGATTATAAACAGCTATGGGAAATCCGTTTCGTTCGACGTTCAAGGCAAGGTTTTCGCCCATTACAGCAAGGCCAATGACGCCGAACTTTTGTGTTCCAGTCATGTTTTTTCCTCAAGATGATTGAATCGTTTTTCTCTCTCAGGACGCAGCTTTCGCCTGTGTGGCAGCGTCCTCGTCCGCAAGCCAAATAGCGTGTTTGGAAATCCCCTCGATGGGGTATTTATTAATCATTCGATTGGGGACGGAGCGAATATCGGCCAGCACGTCGGCTTTGGCGGTACCCGAAACAAGAATCAAAATATCGCGAGCGGCGTTGATCGCCTTATATGTCAACGTCAGGCGTTTTGTCCCAAGTTGCGGAACGTCGTTTGCCACGAAAAGTCGGCTTTCTTCTTTCAACGCTTCCGTATCCGGAAACAAGGACGCCGTATGGCCGTCGGTCCCCATGCCGAGCATCACCATGTCGAAAATTGGAACCAAATCGCCGAGTGAAAAGACGTTGAGGCGAATGTCTTTTTCCACTCGCCACGCTTCACTGGCCAGATTCGGCGCGCCCCCGTTGACGAGATGCACATTTTCAGCGGGAAACTTCAGGTGGTCGATCATCGTTTCGCGCGCCATGCGCACGTTGGAGTCGGGATGATCGTTGGGAACCGCTCGTTCGTCGCCCCAATATAAGTGTGTTTTTTCCACAAGGTCCGGTGTAAAAATGCCACTTTCTGCCAGATAGCGAAAGACCGCCTTCGGAGTACTGCCACCCGCGAGCGCAAAGTGAAACGCGCCGTGAGTTCCGATGGCGGATTTTGCCGAAGCCACCACCCGTCGCGCAGCGTCACGCGCTAATTGGTTGGACGAGGAAAATACTTCCAGATTCATTCCGATACCTTTCTATTCAACGCACTTTCAAGCAAAGGCCACGTCATGGCGGCCGCCTCGCGATGGACATTGGAATCCAGACGAGCATTCATCGCGTGACCAAGGGCCTGGGCTTCGTCGAATGCCAATGCATGCACATAGCGCGGCGTTTCGCGGCAGGTACCACAAGGAGCCTTGATGAGGCGCTCCATCTGGCCAATTTCGTCTCCCATTTGCAAGACGATACATTCGCCGGACAGGCAATGAATTTCCACCCGAACGATCTGAGCAGCATCGCGAGTGTGCAATGCCTGTTGGCAGGAAAATTCCACACAAACTTCACCACGCGGGCCCTCGTACCGAAACGGCCAAGCGGTTACGGGTTCCTTCACACGCCACCCCAAACGCGATGCAAGCCAACCGGCAAGGAAACTGGCGTTCACGATCGATTGTGGGTCGCGACAGGCACCTGCCCAGCCAATATGCACACGGTCGATTTCGCCCAGCAATCGTCCGTATCGTTCGTCGTCGAAAACCGCGGCAATTTGCTCGCGCAAGGGATGCAAACGATACCAGGAAAGGCTGATGGCTTGATTGCGTCCTTCGGCCATATCGCGCAATCCCTGTGCAGGGTTATCCAGGAAAGCCAACTCGGTAAACGTGCGGTCGGCGACTTTGCTCAAGCCAGGCAAGGCTTCGCCATAGAACTCGGGATTCGATGAAAAGTACCACAAAAACGTTGGTACGTCCGCAACGAGCAAGGGCAACACGGCGCCGGTGACGTGCGGCAGCGCATTTGGACCAAAACGCAGGTGGATTTCTTCGCAGCAAACTTCGCGACGGATACCTTTCGCCAGGAAACAATAGGCATTTACATAGGCGTTGATATCCGCGTCGTCGTGGTCGTCCAGGACTTCGAGCAGAAACAAACGACACGGATATTTTGGGACCAGTTGAGAAAATATCTGGCGAATGCGTGGGGCATGGCGCGTGGTGCCAATCCAGATCATATTTCCAAGCGTAATGCGTGCGACAGCCGCTTCCTCGGCGCCTTCGACCGGAGCGCTTTCCGAGCGTTTCTCCCACATGCCCGCCAAGGCACGGTCGATCGCCGAAGCCGAAAGGCTGACGGGAAAGCCCGTCACAGAATCCTGGATTGGTTGTGCCATCGTTCAGCGTTCCTCTTTTAACCTAGAGCCGTCGCCAGCCGCTGGGTAAATCCTCCGTCAGCCGGTTGGCTTCGGCGGGTCCCCAGGTTCCCGCTTCGTAGTTGGGGAATTCGGGGACAGGTAATTCAGCCCATCCCTGATGAATGGCCGAGATAATCTGCCACGCTCGATCGACTTCATCGGCGCGTGTGAACAACGATGCGTCGCCAATCAGGCCGTCGAGCAATAAACGTTCATAGGCCTCGGGCGTGGGTTGGCCAAACGACGAACCATAGCGAAAATCCATCTTTACGTTCTGTAAATTCATCACGAGGCCCGGTTGTTTCGCTTCAAACGAGAGGGAGATGCCTTCGTCCGGTTGAATGCGCAAGACGAGCGTATTCTGGCGCGCGCAATCGATGCCGTCGAAAATCTGGTGTGGAGGGTGTTTGAAAATCACGGCGACTTCGGATGCACGTTTGGGAAGACGCTTCCCCGTGCGAATCAAAAATGGAACTCCCGCCCAGCGCCAGTTTCGGACACCCAATCGTAACGCCACAAACGTTTCGGTGGTCGATTGGGGATCGACCAGTTGCTCTTCGCGATACCCCTTGGCGGCGTTTCCAGCCATGGAACCGGGCCCGTACTGACCACGAACGGTGCAGCGCGCAACTTCTTCTCGAGTCATGGGTTTAATCGCCCGCAACAAGCGCACTTTCTCGTCCCGTAACGATTCGGCATCCAAGCTTGCGGGAGCTTCCATCGCCACGAGACAAAGCACCTGCAAGATGTGGTTCTGCACCATATCGCGTAAGGCTCCCGCAGTGTCGTAATACTGGCCACGACGGCCTTCCATGCCAAGCGATTCGGACACGGTGATCTGGACCTGTTCGATGTGACGAGAACTCCAAAGTGGCTCGAAGATCGCGTTGGCAAATCGAAACGCGAGAATGTTTTGCGTGGTTTCCTTGCCAAGGTAATGATCGATACGGTAAACTTGAGATTCGTGAAAGGCCGACTGCACATGGGCGTTCAGCTCGCGGGCTGATTTCAGATCGTGCCCAAAAGGTTTTTCGATAATGACGCGCGACCATGGGCCATCGGGATCAACAGGGTGAACCAGTCCGCTAGCCTTCAGGTTTGCCGTTACTTCGGCGAAAAATTCTGGCGCCGTGGCGAGGTAAAATAGCCGATTCCCCGGTAACCCTTCCTGATTCTCGATCGATTCGAGACGCGTGCGCATCGCCTCGTACGCGTCTTGGTCGTTCAGGTTTCCCTGGGCATAAAAAACGCGCCCAAGGAAGTCTTTTTCCTCGGCGGCGGATTCAGGTTTATTACGCGAGTACTGGCGCAAGGCCTCGCCGATTTCGTCCCGATATTGTTCGTCGGTTTTTTCTCGGCGAGAAAACCCGACAAGTGCGAATCGCTGGGGCAAATGACCATCGCGCGAAAGGTTGAAGAGCGCGGGAAACAGTTTGCGCGCGGCCAAATCGCCCGTGGCACCAAAAACCACCACGGTGCACGGTTCAGCAATCCGGCGGGAATTCATGCCAGCACGCAGGGGATTCCGGTAAACTTCGGTCATGGGGGCTTCTCGTAAAGTACCTTCGTACCAGAAAGTCGTTTTGCCTGGATATGCTGAGGAGCCTGAGTGGCCCCGGGCAAGAGAGAATTCCCGAGACGAGGAGGGCGAGGAAAGGCAATTTTCGCGCCGTCCGGTAATATGTAACAAAACTTAGGTTAACCCAAAGAATTCATGGATCGAAACGGCAATTCTGAGACTTATCGAGCAGCCATTAACCTCGCGACCACTTGATCCGCAGCCCGCATACCCGAGAGAGCGGCAGATTCGGCCCCGTCGCCCAAGGTATAATCCCCCGCTAATGCGAATGGGATTTCAGGCGGATTGGTCGGCACGCCTCCATCGCCAATGCTAACCAGTGAATTCGCCGATGGCCTTCCCTGGGACCATCGTACCAGATGAGCTTCGGCCGGTTCGTCGGGCATGTCTGGAACGACTTTGCGAGCCAGGTTGTAAAGCCCGTCGAGGCAATCGTCATCTTCTTGTTTGGCGCGTTCTTTGGCCCAGACACGACCCGCGCGTACGACAAGAAGCGAAGAGTCCGGATCGACGAACGAGGGGGCCTTTACTTCTTCAAAAGCCAGCCACGCCAGTTCGTCTTTTTCCGTGAATTCAATCGCGTAGTAGTTGGGAGTGCATTTCGGCAGGTGAAAAACACCGACAAGGCTGGGTTCGTACACGATTTCGGAAAGATAAGGTGCAAGGGGTTCGAGAGCGACGCTGCTTTCGACGATGCGGCGGGCTTCAGGACCGGGAACGGCAAGAATGACGGCGGAGGCTTCGATGATTTCATGCGATTCTGGGTGGCGCAGTGTTCGTCCGGTGATTCGATCGCGAAAAACAAAGCGATGGTGGTTCGGTTGCCAGCGAATTCCAGCAACCGGTTTGTTGTCCAGCACGTCAACCTGACGCATCCATTCTTCAAACAGGCTCGTCATTCCATGTCGAAGCGTCACCCGGTGGGCGGTGAAATCCGCAGGGCCCAATTCAAGGCCGGTGTTGGTCATTTTACCCTTCCGAACGGGACCTTGAACCACGACCACGTCCGTTTCGAGGCCAATATCGCGAATAATGTGCTGGAGGGCTGTATCCTGCTGGCGAAAACACGGACACCCGACATCGGCCATCCAACCGTCCCCCACCAGTGTGGACAACCGCCCTCCCAACATAGAAGACGATTCGAGCACAAGAAAAGGGTGATGGTGTTTACGCAATTTCCAGGCAGCGCCAAGACCTGCAACACCTCCACCAATAATGACGATGGGATTCATGAAAGGTTTCCTCCTTGGAATACATCCAGCCCGCAATCGCCCCCCCGAGAGAAAACTCACCTAAACCAACCAAAGCGGACAACCCTTATCGTGGGCAAAAACCCTGCCAGTATCTTTTCATCGAGTGAATCGTGTAAAGATTCAGTTGCACGAGCCTCCCGCCTCCGTGGTATCCCAGGACCTCGAAAGAGAGAGGATATGACAAAGCCGGATTCTGCTCAAACCGATAAACTTCAACGTACATTGGACGAAGCGCGCGATCGCCTGCGTGAGAATCATCGCCAACATCCCGGCCTTCAAGTGGCGAGGATGTACAGCGAGGATATCGATCGGCTGCTGCAAAATCATTGCCGCGATTTGTTGGTCAAGCACCCGGAGTTTGTCCCGGTAGCAAACCGATTGGTTTTACTTGCAACCGGTGGATATGGCCGACGCGAGCTGAACTTGTTTTCCGACGTGGATTTGTTATTTCTGTTCCGCGATGAACCTCGTGAAGAGGGAGAAGAGTTCATCAAGGCGTTCATTTATCCTCTCTGGAATTTACGCGTCGAGTTGGGTTATTCGGTAAAGACGGTTTCGCAGTTACTCGAAGAATTGGGCGATGATTTAGACCTGACCACAGCGCTTTGCACAACGCACGTCTTGTGGGGCGATAATTCCATTCGCCAGGAAATCGATGACCAATTCCGACTGAATGTTTCGCTGAAATTCAGTAAGAGCCTGACCGAACGCCTGATCGAGGGGGCTCGGTCGCGCCATCAGAAATACCAAAACACGTTGCTGCACCTGGAACCGAGTATCAAGGAATCGCCGGGTGGTTTACGTGACCTGCATGTGTTAATTTGGTTGGCTTCGATTCACTACGGCCATGCGTCGTTGACTGAGCTTACGATCAACGGTTTGCTTTCTTCGCGCGAAGAACGCGACTTGAACCGGTCGTTGTCGTTTTTGATCGAGTTACGCAATGCGCTGCACATCCTGGATAATCGCAAAACGGATGTTTTGAATTTCGAGCGTCAAATCAAAGTGGCGGCATTGATGGGATTTTCCGGCAAAGAGAACGTTTTGCCGGAAGAACAATTGATGCGCACGTATTACGAGCATGTGGCGGTGATCCATCGATTGGTGGGACGCGTATTGAAACGCGTCGGAGCCGATGCAATGGATCGCGAAGGGGTCAAACGCCTGCGCAGCCGCCGTATCGCGGGATTGTTCTGGACACGCGACGATGAAATTTGGGTCGAGCCCAAGGAAGTGTCCTCCATCACGCGCGATCCCTCGTGGATGATGCAACTGTTTGCTGTTTCTTCGTTGTACGGATTGAACCCGGATGAATTCACGCTCGATTTAATTGCGCATCACACGTCGGCGGTGGATGACGCTTTCCGCCGTTCTCCCATTAACCGCGATCAGTTTTTAATGATCCTCAAAAATCCCGTTAATGCTGGCCCTACATTGCGTCATATGCACCAATCGGGTTTTCTGGATGTTTATATCCCGGAATTTGCCTTGGTGCGAAATCTCCCCCGGATCGATTATTACCACCAATTTACGGTGGACGAGCACTTGCTGCGGTCGGTCGATTGCGCGATGGATTTCTTTCGCGAATCAAGCGGGTTCGACCGCACGCATCCTGCCCGCGTTGCACGCGATGTCCTGCGATGGGATTTACTGGTGTTTGCATTGCTGATGCACGATGTGGGCAAAGGCGAAGGGCGTGGCCATGTGATCCGCGGCGCTCACATGATCCAGCGCATCGCCGAACGCATGAAACTTTCGGAGAAAGAAACCGAAATCCTTCACCTGCTGATTGCCAAGCATCAGAAAATGAGCCATGTGGCTTTGAAGCGTAATCCCGACGATCCCGGTGTGCCACGTGAGTTGGCCAAAGAACTGGGCGATCTGGAATTCCTGCGTATGTTGTATGTTCTGACGTGTTGCGATCTGCGAGCCGTTTCTCACGATTCATGGAACGATTGGCGCGCGTCGCTGCTGGCGATGCTTTACGACCGAACCGAAGACGTTCTGCGGGGACGGAGTAACAACAACAGCCGGTTGTCGCAATCGCCGGACGATTTGATCGACTCGGTGTTTCAGTATCTTCAAGCCATGGTTTATGAGGGCCACGAAGCAGGCACGCTGGAAAAATCGATCGTCTTTGAGAAACCCGATGTGAACGATTTCCTGCGCGATATGCCTTCGCGCTACCGGCATTCGACTCCCCCGCAACAAATGGCGCGTCATCTGTTTATGGAACGTTCGTTGAACGAAAAAAATATCGTTTCCTGGCAAATTGAAACCATCGAGGGAAGTAATTACTCGGTATTGCACAGCGTCGCGCGCGATTCGCCCGGATTGTTCGGGCACTTGTGCGGAGCGTTGGCGTCCCGTGGTCTAAACATTTTGTCGGCCCAGATTTATACCGCCAAAAACGGTGTGTGCGTGGATGTGTTCCAGATCCAGGATCAAAATAACACTCCGCCACGCGACGTGGATATTTTCGATCGTTTATGCCAACGTCTGAACAAGGCGTTGAAAGGTGAAATCCCACCGAAATGGGAAAGCCAATTGCGCCGGAAAATTCAGCCTATTTCCGCGGCCCGGCTGGATATGCGTCCCCCGAGCGTGACCATTTCGAACGATGACTCCGCAGAAGGCTACACGGTGATCGAGGTCAAAGCGCCCGATCGCCCGGGGTTATTGTTTCAAATCACGTCTGTGCTCGATAAGCTGCACGTCCATATTCACTTGGCGTTGGTAGCGACGGAAAGTTACCAGATCGTTGACGTATTTTACGTAACGGATTGGGAACACAATCGTCTGGAGCCCGGTCCCGAGACACAGCAATTGCGTAACGAACTTCTGAAGGTCATCGAACCACCGCAACCGGTGTCGGCATAAGTTTACCTCACGAGGTCATTGGCAAATTCCTCATGGCAGAGTTCCTTCTCCCGACCAAGGATGGCTTGGAACGAGCTGCGGCGATGCTGCATGCGGGAGAGGTCGTCGCTTTCCCAACGGAAACCGTCTATGGACTCGGTGCGGATGCGACAAATCATTCTGCGGTTCAGCGGATTTTCGACGCCAAAGGCCGCCCAGGCAACAATCCCCTGATTGTGCATGTATTGGATGCAAAATCGGCGCGTCGTTGGGCAAGAGAATGGCCTGCTGACGCTCAACGATTAGCAGAGCGTTTTTGGCCCGGACCATTGACCATGATTTTACCCGCTGCCGATGGTCTTTCTTCCCAAGCGTTAGCCGGTGGAACAACGGTGGGATTACGCGCTCCTGACCATCCGGTGGCGCTCAAGCTGCTGGAAACGTGCGGATTGCCTCTTGCTGCACCGAGCGCCAATCGGAGCGGCAATCTTTCACCCGTGGACGCGCAACATGTGATGGACGATTTGGGCAGCCGCATCGCGGGGGTACTTGATGGAGGACCCTGTCATGTGGGTCTCGAATCGACGGTGTTGGATCTGACGGGAAAGACGCCCGTGATTCTCCGTCCAGGCATGATTACCCAGACGATGATCGAGGAAACGATTGGGCATCCAGTCCGACTTGCCGAGCACATGGTAGAACAAGGTTCATCGGCTTCCCTGAAATCGCCGGGCCTGCTGAGCCGCCACTATGCGCCCCGCGTTCCCCTGCGGATTAAATCGCGCGAGGAAATCTCCAGTGCCCCTCAGGGGATTGCACGGTTGCTCGTCGAAGCACGCGATTTGAATACCCAAACGACGGACAATCCAGACGTGTACCACTTGGGGAACACGGCCGAGGAATTCGCAAGTCAACTGTATCGGGTGTTGTGGGTTTGCCAATCGAGCGGAGTGGCGGAAATCTGGGTGGAAATTCCACCCGATGCGCACGAATGGACAGCGGTGCGCAATCGGTTGCGCCGAGCTTGTGTTCCTGAAGACAAAGACACACTGAGCCCGTAATCAAGCGGCTATTTCCGCTTTCGACGATCCCCTCCGCTTCGACGGTCCTTGCCAAAACGACGGTTCTTGAAAATCAATTCACAATTATCGCGTCGATCCCTGCCACTGCGGCGATCCTTGCCACTACGGCGCTCGGTAACACCGTCCCACGAGCCGTCGGAATTCGTGCCAAATCCCGCTGGACGCGCTACGGGCTGAGAAATATCGACGCTGGGTTTGACTGGCTTGGGTGTATTTGCCGGCGTCTTAACGGTTGGTTTGGCAGGACCGGGAATCTCGGATGACTTTTCCCAGACCTTCGGGCTTAGACTTTTCTGTTCTTTTGTTTCCGCGCTTGAGGCCGGATCCGGTTTTGGGTCTTCGCGCAGAATTTCTTCGTACTGTGTGGGAACGCGCGGCATGGTGGCGCGAACCTTAACGGGGTTATATTGACGGGAAACGCTCGAATCGGCGTTCCGTTGCAGGGGGGGCAGATTGTTGGAAGCCCGGCGGACTTGCGAAGAAGATAAATTGCGAGGCGATTCGTTTACCGTTCCGGCTTTGGTTTCGCCACGCGCCAGGCTAAGCCGGGAGGCGAACATATCCATCCCGTTTTTTCGCAGATAATTCAGCAAACAGGCGTATTGATCCTCGCTGTTGCCCGGGTCGGTCAGCCCCAATTGTTTCAAAAGCTGGGCAAGCCCGCCATGACGCAGCAATTCACTGAAAATCAGCTCGCAGGAAAAGTGGCCGAATTCCTTGAAATAGTGGTGAATGCCTGCTCGAAGCTGTTCAACCGGGTTTGTCATAATTTTCTGGCTCTAGCGTTCCGATTGCCTGTGTTATCGTCTTTTGCCGATAGGAAATATTTACCATAAACTTCCGGAGATGTGTCAATGCGCAGTTACGGTTCCATCATCGGAGCCGACAATAACGCGCTTCAATTCGAGGGAAGATCGACTTTCTCTTTGATCGTATCGTAGAAGCGCTTATCACCGCCTTTTTCGATGGAAATGGGGAAATACACGATACTGCCGTCTTCCAGGTAAAGATTGATGGTGGAATCCTCAAGAATACTGGTGGATTGATCCATATCCATATCGGTGATTTCGTCATAATTCACGGAAATAAAGGGTTCGTAAGCCTCACCCTGGTAAACGACTACCTTGCGATCGGTGCAAAAATACATGCCATCCGTAATGTCGAGGATGGCATCGGAGTAGAAGTAGAGAATGCGTTCACCGTCTTCGATCAACTCAAGATCTTCGATCGTGGTCATGTAATCGGCATTCATCTGATTTCCGGCAACCACATAAGTTTCAGGTCCATTGGCTCCGATATAGGCAAAAAAGGCGAAACAACCACCGAAAAGCAATACCATCGGCATGATAACCAGAAGACAGACGATGAGGATGATTAAGCCGACTGGGGATTTTTTCTTTGGGTGTGGAGGTATAAATGAAGGCTGGCCCCAGGAGCCGGGTTGCGAGGGCGGTGGCTGCGGTCCGGGGGGCGACGGTGGGCCGTAAGGCGAAGGGTTCATTATTCGTGCGATTCCTGAGCGAAATATGAAAAATTTATACGACAAATGCCGTTTGTGGGCAAGGTAAAGGGGGAGCGCGTGCAGAAATGGGCAAAAAAAAGCGACCTCGCTCAAGCAAGGCCGCTGTATTCGAATGTGGTGCGAAGGGGCGGGATCGAACCGCCGACCTTGGGGTTATGAGTCCCAAGGTCTAACCAGCTGAGCTACCCTCTCAAAAC
>CAZOKZ010000060.1:0-27787 GCA_964580585.1 uncultured Candidatus Sumerlaeota bacterium
GACGGCAAACTCGTAACCATCGGCTTTTGCCGCTTCGACGAAGTCTTTCTTGTGCATCGTCTTGTCCGTGCCCGAGAAACGACGGCCAAACATCAGTTTCTGCCACTGGCGCACCATGCCGTCGCCTTCGTTGTTCAGCAGCAGAACCTTGATCGGCGCGCCATATGTCGTCGCCGTTTCCAGCTCGCCGAGGTTCATACGAATGCTGCCGTCGCCATCGACGCAGATAACCGTGCGGTTCGGGAAAGCAAACTGCGCCCCGATGGCCGACGGAACGCCAAAACCCATCGTGCCCATGCTGCCCGAAGTCAGCCATGTGCGCGGGTGATGGAAATCGAAGAATTGCGCGGCCCACATCTGGTGCTGACCAACGCCCGTCGTGACAATCGCCTCGCCTTTGGTGATCGAATTCAACACCTCGATGACTTCCTGGGGCTGAATCAAATCGCTGTCCTTGTTGTAGGACATCGGGTGCTTTTTCTTCAGATCAATGACATGCTTGCCCCAAGCGCTGTAATCCTTTTTGAAGCTCGTCTTGCTTGCATAATCGAGCAGGTCCTGGAGCGCCCGGCCCGCGTCGCCCACATGCGACCATGTAACCGACTTGACCTTGCCGATTTCCGCCGCATCGATGTCGATGTGCGCAATCTCGCGCGCCAACGGAGCGAATTCGTTGACCTTGCCCGCCACGCGATCGTCGAAACGCGAACCGACAGCGATCAGGAAATCGCAATCCTCAACCGCATAGTTCGCGTACGCCGTACCATGCATCCCGAGCATGTGCAGCGCGAGGCCTTCGGTCGTATCCATGCCGCTGATGCCCATCAACGTCGTCACAACCGGAATTCCGAGTGTTTTCGAGAACGTGCGAAGCTGTTCGGCAGCGCCACTGTTGATGACACCACCGCCAGCGTAGATCAATGGACGCTCGGACAGCGAAAGTTTCTTGAAGAAATCCGCCGCGTTGGAGTCCGAAACCTTGGCCCGGTCGAGAATCTGCATGCGTTTTTCAAATCCGCGAAATTCCAGGAGCCCATCGCCCTTGAATTCGCCAACCCAGTTCTGAACGTCTTTGGGAACGTCGATCACCACGGGACCGGGACGTCCGCTGCGAGCAATTTCAAACGCCGTGCGGACCGTCGCTTCCAGATCCTCGGGGTTGAGAACCAGAAACGTGTGCTTGGCGCACGGGCTCATCACGTTGAAAACCGGCGCTTCCTGAAACGCGTCCGAACCAATGGCGGCGCGCGGCACCTGGCCACAGATCAACACGACCGGAACCGAGTCCGCCATGCAGTCGCGAATCGGGGTGACGCAGTTCGTCGCGCCGGGGCCGGACGTCACGATGAAGGCGCCAACTTTGCCCGAAGCGCGAGCATAACCAGCCGCCATGAAACCGGCGCCTTGTTCGTTGGCGGGAACGACCAAATTAATTTGTTCGTCTTTTTTCTCAACGTGTTCGGCATTATAACGGAAAATAGCGTCGTATGTGGGAAGAATCGCCCCACCGCTGTATCCGAAAACGGTATCGACGCCTTCATCGGCCAACACCTGGACGATCATCTCGGCGCCCATCATCTGCTTGCCGGCCAACGGATGCTTTGCCTTTTCGGCTTTCGGGGCTGCTTGTTCAGCAATCATGACCAAAACTCCTGGAAATATCAGATCAAAGCGTTTGAACGCGTTGTTTACTTTCTCGAAATCGGTGCTCGCGCCAGCACCGGACCGCGACGCGAGGTCTTCTGGAATGCTCCCGGGATTCGCCGGGGAGCAAGGGAACGTTTCATGAAAATGGAGCGTCCGGTACCGCACACGTAGAAACGATCATCCCCAAACAACAAAATCACCGCCGTTCCATCAGCGGTGAGTCGTTTCGGCCCCGAGATATACGCAACCGCCCCCTGCCCGGCGGCGTCATCTCAGGGCCATCGTACGAGTACGTTTACGCTGTTGCCAGCGACGCCGGTCGGCGCCGTGGTGGTGAAAGAGGCGTCTTCAATACACCAAAGGCTCACTGGGGCGCCCGAATCGGTCGCCACGTGAAAGGAGTTTGGAGTATTGACAATCATGGAGTGCACCTAAAATAGGAAAAACCCACACCCAGAATATGGTCCTTGCATCCTAATTGCTCAGGCCGACTCGTCAAGCGAAAAGGCTGGCGAATAACAAATTCGACTGACCTATTCAAATCAAATCGACTTCGCCTGACAAACCACTAATTTCCATTCATTCGGAAGATCTTTGCGATCGAACAGAATTCCCGCCTCAGTCAGCTTATCCTCAATGTAATCGGCACGCCGATCGCGCCGACACAAAATGAGATGCTGCACCCTGGAATCAATGGTTTGCATCTCGATAATTTCATCCACCAATGCCTCGGGAATTGCATAGAAAGGATACGGTTCGTCTTCCAACGTTACTTGTTCGACTTCGGAAGCGCCGTAAAAATGAAGTCCGCTGACCTGATCGTCCACCACGACGATTTCATAAGGGATGGCCGTCAGGTGATCGTCGATTTTGTCCCACAAATTACGCGTGACCTTTTTGCTATCCACCAATGTGGCGCCACCTTTGACGCCAACAAGAACCAACACCCATAACACCATGGCAATCTGGGGCCGACCAATCAGTCTCCATCCCGTTGATGGGTTGGAGGAAATCTCGAACCATTCAAGCGGCAACAGCCGAGCCGTTGCTAACGCGATTGCCGGAAATAGCGGCAGGCAATACAAAATCAACCGCGATTGCGCCGCGGACAAGACGACCAGCGGCACCAGAATCCAAAGCGTCAGCAAAAGCGACGTGCGGTCTTCGTCCGCCATCCGCTTCCAACCGGCGCGCGAGAAAAACCAGCGGGCGCGGCCTTTGATTCCACGGAACCAGAGCAAACACCACGGGAGGGCTCCGAAAAAAAGCGCAGGGGGATAAACAATGAATGCCTTCAACAGGCCAGGATTCCGGGCATATTTGGCGGAAACCGTGCGACCCACCACTTGGTTATCCCAAAAATAGGACGCGGCGCCGGGAAGGGATTTGCTGACCCAGACGTACCAGGAGAATCCAACGAGCAGGAAGATCGCAACACCGGGTACGATCCAGCCCGTCAGGAAATAACGCCAGAACTCGCGACGCACGATCAGAAAAACACCCAGCGCTCCGGCGGGAATCAACGCCGCCGGGCCCTTGGTCAAAAAACCAAAACCAAACGCGGCGCACATTGCCATCTGCCACAGCCTGTCATACGATCCATCGTCGCGCATCGACCGCCAGAAACAGTAAATCGCCAGCGTCGTCCAAAAAACCAACGGCGTGTCGGGCGTCACGACGTATGCGCCTCCGACAGGGAGCATCATCGTGGCGTAAACCAGCATTGCCCCGGCAGCTCGGCGCGAATCGCCGAACAAATCTTTTGCGAAAAGAAATACCAATCCCCCGGTGCCGATAAAACAGAGCGCGTGAAATAACCGCGCTCCCCATTCATTCTGCCCCAACAGCTTCAACCCGGCGGCAATTCCCCAATAAACCATCGGGGGTTTATCCAAAAAAGGCTCTTCATTTAGTCGGGGAATCAGGTAATCGCCTGATTGAAACATTTCAAACGCGGTGCCGACATAGAAACCCTCGTCCGGTTCCCAGAGCGACCGTGTCCCCTGAAATGCAAAGGCAATCACGACCAGAATGAGCCCTATTTTCCACCAGGATAAAACGGAAGTGGAGGGCTGGGGATTTTTTAACAATTGGCGTTCTCGATTCTTGCAGATGAAAGACAACTACGGTGCCGGTAAAATTTTCCGGCAATTATTCGTTGGCAAACGCAAAATCTTCCGGAATTTTGAGACGCTCATGCCAAATCCAGACGATTCAAGTCTGAATTGCCCTCGAAATGCACAAACCGGACCGTTTTTATTTATAGATGATTATTTGGTTTTGCCCGCTGCTTCGAGATCCAAATCGCCAAACACCTCGAATCGTTTGCTTCGGTCCCGTTTCGCGCGATACATTGCCCGGTCGGCGTGGTTGAGCAAATCGACCGCCGAGTTATAGTCCCGCGACCCCAGAGCGATACCGATGCTCGCGGAAGGTTCCAGGTCGTGTCCGCTGAGGTTGCATGGCTTGGACATTTCCCCAATCAGGCGCTCGACGAACCGCAATGCCTCATCTTTTTGCCCCAGGTCATCCAGCAAAATGGCAAACTCGTCTCCGCCCAGACGCGCTGCCGTGTCGCCATCGCGAATCACTGCCTGCATGCGTTCGGCCACCGCTTTGAGCATCTCGTCACCGATCATGTGTCCCAACGTATCGTTGACTTCCTTGAAACGATTGAGGTCGAGGAATAAAATCGCGAACAGGAACTTCTGTTTCCGTTTTGCACGCGAAAGCGCGCGATCCAGACGATCCATGAACAGCGTCCGGTTTGGCAACCCGGTCAACGGATCGTGCATCGAAGCGTGGCGAAGTTGCTCCTCGCTAAGCTTACGATCCGTAATGTCGGTTTGCGATCCAGCGATACGGTGCGGGTTGCCTTTCTGATCGCACACCGCAATGCCACGCGTCAGCATCCACAAATAGGAGCCATCGGTATGACGAACGCGTTGTTCGATTTTCAAATAAGGCGTCACGTTTTTCAGATGGAGGCTGATTTCGCGCTCGACCAAATCGCGGTCGTCCGGATGCACCCGCCGGAGCCAATCCTCGGGCGTGTGAACGTGAACATCTTCTTGAAGGCCAATCTGACTCTTCCAACGCGGTGAATAATACACCTCGTTCGTATTCAGGTTCCAATCCCACATACCGTCGTTTGAACCCATGGCGACCAACTCGTAACGTTCGCGGTTTTCCTTGAGCGCTTCCTCGGCCAATTGACGTTCGCGGATGGTAAGCCAGAGTTTGACAGCGAGCACGACGAATACGATGCTCAATCCGGTAAATAACACATAAGCCCACCACTTCTGATACCACGCGGGCAGGATCTCGAAAGAATACTCTGCCATGTCGCTCCAGTAGTATCCTTTCTGCTGGGCGCGAACCTGGAGCGTATATTTCCCGGGCGAGAGGTTGGAAAAAATCTCGTGATTCTTGTCGGTAACTTCCGACCACGCGTCCTGCATGCCGAGCAATCGCGTCTGGTACTGAACGCGACTTTCCGGGTAACTCATCGCCGTGTAGCTGAGCTCAATAAACGACAAGTTGCCAATCCGATGGTTTTTTTTCTTCAGATCGATTTCATGTTGTCCGTTATATTTCAGCGTCAAAATTTCCGGTTTGGGCGTTTGCACAATCGTAGCGTCCGGATCGAACATGCACGACAATCCGTGCGCCGTTCCGGCCCAAAGATGCCCGCGATGATCGAAATACAGCGAGCGATGATTGACGGAGAGATCGGACAAACCTTCCTTGGTGTCGAAGGAAACCAACTGACTGTCCTTGAGCAGATAAATTCCGTGATTCGTGCCTAGCCAGACGTTGTTTCCCTGATCGGCAGCCACTGCTTTGATTTCCGTTTCGGCCAGGAATTCCGACCCGAATGGACGACGGAATTCTCCCCGGGCGTAAGAAATCACCCCCTTGTTGGTGGCAATCCACAAGGTTCCATCGTAGGACATATCCAAATCTTGAACTTGAACGGTATCGTCTTCACCCGGCAAGAAACCCAACCGATGACTCAGGGTTTCAAATCGCTGATCGCGTTCGTTATAACGCATCAAGAAAGCATCGCGCGATTCGCCTCCGCAGTACAGACGACCATCCACTCCTTGCTTAATCACGTTGATATGCGCCACCACGCCTTGTTCTTTGCCAAAGTAGGTGACCTCGTGATCCAATCCAATCCGTGCGACACCTGAAATCAATGCGGGGGTAACCCACAAATTTCCGGAACGGTCCAGACACATGTTGATCGGAAACCAATTTTCCGGCAATGGCACCGGTTTGCGTAGCGAGAGAAACGGATGATTCAAGCTACTCGTGGTGCCAAACCCCGCCCCGTAAAAATGTTCGACTTTGGCGTGAAAACCGACCCACAAATCCTGACCGTTGCTGGCAATACTGCCCACATGGCTTTGTACATTATCATTATGATAAAGCAACTCGGTCGTATATTTGCCTTCCTGGATTCGCACACGGAAAGCCGACAGGTTGTCGGTAGCGAGCACCGACCCGTCGCTCGATTTCGCCAGCGTGGTAAAAAATCCGACCTCGGGCAAAATGAATTTGGAGAATTTCATCGGCTGAACAACGCCAATGCCCTGGTCCGTACTGACCCAGGCCGATTGTTTGTCGCGATCCAGGCAAATGTCGTTTACCGAGGTGTATGGGAACGCCACAATTTTTTCCACCGAAGGCGGATCGACAGCCAAATCCAGATAGTGGATTCCATCGCGCCAGGTTCCGACGTAATAATTGCCGCGTTCATCGCGCTCCAAAGACGATACCAATTCGATATCGCCGACTCGTTCCCATCGCATCCCAAATAAGTTATCCGAAATGGGCGTGCGATAAATCCCTTCGCTCGACCCAATCCACAGAACGTTTCCAACCCCCAGTTCGAGCGCAAAAATGCGGTTGATGTTTTCTTCGTTTCGGATGGTCAGCAAGTCGAAGCGATCTTCCTGTTCATTGTAGAGAAAAATCCGGCCACGCTCGGATGAAACGATGATGCGATGATTCCCGTCCTCCACAAAAAGGAACGAACGCGAAAGACTGTCGGTGACGTATTGGGGTCCGAATTCGTAACGTTTGGAATCGCCGTTTTCGTAGCGTACCACCGCATGGCCTTCACTGATCCAAAGACGCCCGCGAGAATCTTCAAATACGGTTTTCGGATAACGCAAAGTCGAGCTGATCGGTTCCTTGCCATGATAGGTCAATGGATCGATCTTGATTTGATCCAATCCGACGCGGTCCAGATAATCGATTCCCCCGTCGGAGACGACCACCAACCGCTGGCCCTTATTGATCGGGCAAATTTCTTTAATGTATTGGCTGGGCAATTCTGCGGTAAAGGTCTGAAATTCCAAGCCGTTGTAAAGCACCAGTCCCGCATCCGTGCCCACCCAGACATAGCCATCTTCGTCCTGGTAAATAGCTTTCGTCAGATTGGTCGGCAACCCATCCTCGCCGCTAAAAAAATAGGAACGAAACTGCACTCCTGCTGCAGCGGAGGGTACCAATGCCACCACCCACACCAAAGCCAGCAGCCAGGTGAGCCAAGGCAGATTGCGCCGTTCTTCCGAAGATTTCAGCTTCCTTCGACGGGCACCATGTCGGGTCAAAACATCCATATATCCTGCAAGTATAAATCCCTCAGTCACCGGATTTTGTCGATGCCATCGACAAAAAGAGAGGTAACGGAGCATTAGATATGTTTTTGAACTGTGGTAAAGAAGAATATCCCGTTTAGAAACGTTTGATTGTGTAAAACTTTCTCTAAAAGTCTATCTTGCTCGATTTCAACCAGGAACAGACTTACCAAACACCTTCATGACCGATTGCATGTCTTCCCACACGAAACGCTTCTGAGTAGGCGATCGAAGCAAATACGCGGGATGGAAAGTAGGCATCAGGGGAATTCCATGATAAACCAACCACGATCCACGCAATTTGGTAATCCCGGTCTTTTGATACTCGGGAAGCAACCCGATCAGAGCCGTTTTACCCAAAGTAACGATCACTTTGGGGCGAACGATTTCGATCTGCCTGCGCAAATACGGTAAACAAATCTCCATTTCATCGGCTTCAGGAGTTCGATTGCCCGGCGGACGACATTTGACAACGTTGCCGATCCAGACATCTTCGCGCTGAAACTGCATCGCTTCGATGATTTTGGTGAGCAACTGACCCGCCCGACCCACAAATGGACGTCCCTGCTGGTCCTCGTCGGCACCGGGCCCCTCACCGACAAACATCAGCTCGGCCATGGGGTTCCCCTCGCCCGGGACCACATTCGTACGGCTGTTGCACAACCGACACGCCTGGCACCCGCCCACTTCAGCCGCCAACCGCTCGAGCGCCGCCACGCGTTCTTCCAGCGGCAGCGGCGGTTCTTCGAGCCAGGCTGCGTCCGCCAGGTCGGCGGGCGACAGCGGCGGGCGTTCCACAGGCGCTTTTTTTGCCGAAACGCGATTTGAGGCTTTTGCAGGGGAAGCTGCTTCGGGCTTCGGGTCCACCTGGCCTTCCACGGATTCCAAAAAACCGAACCCCAATGATTTCAGTATTTCGAGCTGCTGTTTAACCGGATCGGGAGATTTACGAGCCATAAGTTCGCACACATTGTATTGGTTTCGAGGGGCTATCCCTTGCCAATCGCTCCTCCAGGACGCCAGACAAATTCGCGAATGTGGAAAAAAACCACTCGAGAAGTTGACAGCCCCGACAAACGATTCCATACTCAAAAAGGTAGAATAGGATATTTGAAAATCGACCACGTCATGAAAAAACCATCATGGCGATCCTGGCGATTGGAACAGTGAAAGCGACTTTCAGAACGTCCCGGGATGCCGCCAGCAAACGATTGACACACGTTGCCCCCGGGGTGTTTTTGCAGATGATATGAGACAGCAGCCAAGAACATGGACAGGGAAACGAACGGGCAGGTTGCGCTTTAGCGAACCGGCAATGATGGCGTTTACCCTGGTAGAAATCATTGTGGTGCTGGCCATTATCGCAATCGGGACCTCGGTTGCCCTGTTTGGATATGGCAATTACCGCAAAAACATGACCGTCGAGATGTCGGCTGCGCGCGTTCAACGTATTTTACAGTTGGCCAAAAATCGCGCCATCGAAAGCCAGCTCCCCCACAAAGTAGTCATCGATTTCAAGAAAAACACGCTTTGGATCGATGGATTCGACGCCATTTTGACCTATCCGCCGGACAATCCCAAGGTCGTTCCCCAAACGGCAATGACCGACTTTGTCGTCATTGAAAGCGTCAATATCGGCGGCGCATTACTGGATGTAACCAGCCCGTCGAACGATGCCTCGTATCCGATCGACCCGTTGGACCCCGACAGGCATTTCCAGACGATTTTGTTCCAGCCCGATGGATCGAATCCCTACATTGTGTTCCACTTGAAAAAAGAATTCGACGATCCCATTTCGACTAACTATTACTCCGTCCGAATGTACCCCTCTTCGGGTGAAGCCCAAGTAGTCGCAAAAGATTTCCTTTAAGATTTCAGGGGAAAGGCAGCAGCCATGACACGCAATTTCCAAAAAACACACCGGCGCGCCTTCACCCTGGTCGAGGTCCTGGTGGCGCTTGCCTTATTGCTGGCAGGCGTTGTGGCCATTGTCCAATTGTTCCCAGCCACGTTGCGCGCCAATCAGGAAGCCGAATTGCTCGGCGCCGCCGCGCTTCTGGCCCAGCAAAAGGCCGAAGAAGTCCGGCGCGACAACGATCGGAACGGCGACATGCTCGCCGCGATCCAGGCTTTGACAACTCCAACGGACCCGGTGGTCTGGACCACCGACGACCGATTGACGTATTCGTACAACGGACGTTCGACGTTTTCCAACGTGGACACCGTTCCCGATCCGAGCGATGACTTTAACGTCGCTCGAATCATTGTTCGATTGAACGCGGATTACGACCCCAGCGAGCGGGTCATTTACGAGTTGCGTTTCGATTTCTGAGAAACGGCAACATCGATTTTTGGGTGGCAAAGGACGGGTGGCGTACTAAAATAGAACGACGGGCAAAGACAAGACAGCGGACGGCAAGAAGCCAACCTCCCCGGCTCCGCACTGATGGATTGGAAATACCAGGAATGCCCAAAACGACGAGTAGAATGCTGAAATCCAAGAACATGGCTCCGAAAGGCCTCTCTCTTTCGGAGTTACTGGTGGCGATTGCCATCTCGTCGATCTTCATGGTCAGCATCGTGACCGCCTATGTTCAAATCACCCAGTCCGCCAACGTCGCCGAAGCCCGCATTCGCGCTCACACGCGCGCTCGCGCTGGCCTTGAAGCCATCACGCGCGACGTTCGACGTGTCGCTACCGATCTGACTCTCTCCCCCAACCCCCAGGATTTCGTTCTAACAACCAACACGCTGACCTATGGCGATCACATCGATAGCGACGGAGATGGCCCTTTCGACGAGGAAACACTCGACGGCCTGGACAACGATTCCGACTGGTCTGTGACAGACGATAACCACATTGTTCTCGGCGGTCTCGCAATTCCCGATGACCGTGAAGGCTATGTTGGTGTAGCCGACTTGGGCGACGATCGTGTGGACGAGGACCTGCTGTTCTCGCACGATACGTTGCGCATTCGCATTCCCGCCTCCGTTCCCGATCCGGCGTTTGTCATCACCTATCGAATCGACACGTTCGACGGCCAGGATCACGTTTTGGTCCGCGAAGTCATCGAAGATCCCGACGGCACACCAACCACCACCATCGAACCGGTCGTGTTCGACGTGGTCAGTCTGGACATTTTGGCCTGGAACGCCAATGACGATGCCCCATCGCCCCTTGGTGTCGGCGTACGGCCATACTGGCAGGATGCATGGAATGCCACGAATTACAATACCGCGCCGCCATCGCCCATCGGCACCTCGAACGCGCCGTACCCATTCCCCGCCGCCCTGTTCATCCAGATAACGACGAATGCCGAAGGCGTGCCGTTGTCGGAAATCGGTGACTGGCCAATTGGCAACCGGGAATTGAAAACAACGAAGTTATCAACCATTGTAACAATTGAAGAAATCATCAAAAGTGTCGATTATATGACAGCGACACGTATTCCGTAAGAACCTGCAGCCATCGGACGGCATGAAGCCAGAGAGCATGGGTAGTATCATGAGGATCAAGGGAATCACATTACCGAAAACACCGCTGCGGCGAATGATGCGCCGAGGTGAACGCGGCTCGACGATCCTTCTGGTGATCACGATCCTGTCGTTGCTGGTATTGCTGGCGTTGACGATGACATTTACCAGCCGACTGGAACTGTCCGCTTCGCGCAATTACAGCGTCGGCGTCCAAAACCGTATGGCAGCCCTGACCGGTGTGGGGTCGGTTGCGTTTGTTCTGAACGAAGAAATCCCTGCCGGACCTCTTGGCCCGACGGACCTGACCGATATTGAACGCTCCGTGGTGCCGCACGTTTCCACTTCGCCCAACGCGCCCGCAGCCTCGATGACAACGGGTGACAGCGCCGACGATCAAGTGGTCGCCGTCGATGTGGATCGCAAACGTTTCTCCCGCATTGGCGCCTCGATGGTTCAGGCCGATACGGCCTATGTTACGGTCGAAGACGCCGCGGCTCGAATCAATATCAACGCCGCAAGCGAGGAAGTCCTTGCCAAGTTCTTCAACTTGACCGCCAACAAGGCGGGAATGAAAGTCAATGGCGAAGCAATCGCCGCAGCAATCGTGGATACGCGCTTTGGGCCCGACCGCGAACCCGGCGCGGCTGGCGTGGACGACGATTTAGACGCCAAAGAAGCCGAGATGTTGCGCCCAACGATGGACGAAACGATTGGGCTGAGCGATCGAACGGCTCGCGCGATGCAAAAAACGATCGTTCAGGACACGCTCGATGCTATCCGGACGCCGGAATGGGAGTTTTCCGAAGAGGAAACAACCCTGCGAAGCGCCACCCGCAAGCGTCTGATCGAAGGAATCGATGAGTACGACGAATACATCATGGATTTACGTCATCCGGCTTACGGCGACGATATTCGTTTCGGCTCATTAGGCGACCTGATGATGCATCCCGCTATTGTGGAAGCCGGGCTGACGAATGAATTGCTGGAATTGTCGAAACCTTTCCTGACAGTCATGAGCGTCAGCATCGATCAGCGCATTGTCGATAACGAACCCAAGCCTTTGCTGGATATCAATCGTGCTTCGGCAGAAGAAATTTACGAAGCACTGAAAGAACTCTATGGCGAAGACGGTAAAAACCTGACTTTGCTCAAGCAGTACGCCGCGAATATCGTCGATGCGCGGGATTTCGACCACATCCCCACCGTGTTCGGTGGTTCGACGGGGCAATCGACCACCATTCTGGGCGTCGAACGTACACCCTACATCATTGAAGTTTACCCGGATTCTATCTCCCCCGAGGATGAAAACGACGAAGGTGAATTCGTCGAGTTGCACAATCCCTGGCCCGAGCAAATCAGCGTCGAAGGCTGGAAGCTCACCGGCCCAGGAATGCTGGTTCGCCTGACAGGCGTAATCGCACCGAATGGTTATCTGGTCGTTACGGACGATTTGGACAATTACAGCGACGATGAAGATGACTACGTCCCGGGAACTGGTAGTTTGTACGATATCTTCAACGTGATTCCAGACGGATACGTTCGGCGAGGCATTTCTCAAAAGGGCCTTTCGATCCCAAGCACCGGCAAGCTAATCACCTTGACGCTTGAAGACGACAACGGAGACCTGATCGACCAATTCACATACACCACCGTGCGTGGCGATGAGGATAGTTTATACTCCTACCAGCGTGAAAATCCGCTTGTGCGCGAGTCCCTGCGCCAGCGTGCGACTCCGTTCGCCCTTTCACCCCGGACCGAACAACCCGATGTCGTCACCCTGGATCGATTGTTGAGCTATCCGCCGGACGGGCCTTTCGTCAGCACGGTGGACCTGCTCTCGGTGTTTGCGGGATTTGCGGACCCGGAAGGCAAAACCAGCACCCGTTGGAATTTCCCCGTGGTGGCCTCTACGACCAGCGCCACGCAGACGGCCCGGTCGCTGGCCCGCAACGCCAGCACGATCGACGCCCGAGTAATCGACGTTTTTTCGGTCGAATACCGCGATTACAAGAACGCCCAGTATGATTTGAATGAAGCAGAGTTGGAATCAGCGATGGAGGCTTCCTCCGAGGAGAAAACCCGCTCGTTACCCACAATTCTGCATGAGGCTAAAGATGAGTTGGACGACGTGGAATACGCGACGTTTTTCGCCAATTGGAAAGACGCCATTCGCCCCGGTGTGCGTTATGGCCAGATCAACCTGAACACGGCGTCGGAAGAAGTTATCGCCTCGTTGCCGGGAATCGACGAAAAAGCCGCCGCCCGCGTGGCCGAACGTCGGGAAAAATTGATCGATAAAGTGACCGAAGGCAAAGCTTCAACGGCGTTGTTGTACCGCAACTACAGCGATGTTTTGGTTGACGACGAGCTGTTCGCAACAACCCAATCGGCGATCGAACGACTGCAGGATTTTCGAGCGATTTTCCCGTTGATCGCGCTCAATACCCGCTCCTTTGTGCTTGTGGGCGAGCCGCGCATTGATCCAGGATTGGATCGAAGCGTCCAAACCGCCCTGAGAATTGAGGCGTTGGTGAGCGTGGACCGGTTCGCTCCGGAAGTGATTTACTGGAGACACGATCATTGATTTTTCCTTGGTTTTTTCTTCGAGGAAAAGTTGACGCTCCGTAAAGAACGAACCAAGGTATATGGTGACGGAGTCAGCGCTAGGTAAGGAGAACCATTGTGGTGTCACGACGTAGCACCATTAATCGTCGGAGAGTTTCCGCCAAGGCATTCACCCTGGTTGAAATGCTGATTGTAGGCGCATTGATCGCCTTGTTCTCTGGACTGGCGATTTTCGGCGTGCAGCAGCAGTTCCGTTCGAATCAGCGCAAGGCGGTGATCGGCGAGTCGCGCCAAGTGGCCTCCGCGCTGGATTTTGCCTATAACGATTTGGGCTTTTTCCCCAAAATCGGTCTGCTCCAGGAAAGCCTGGTAACCTTGAAGCTCGAAAGTCAGCGCGAGTATGGCAATGAGTTGCTGATTTTCGACAATATGCAATTGTACAATATTCCTACAATTGCTCAGGCCGATGCGATTCAAGAAGATTGGAATGGACCGTATTTCGCCGCTTCCCAGTCCCGTTCACGCATTTCCCAGGGCCGTGGCGGCAGCCGCCGTATGCTCATTTCCGGGGCCGATACGGTTGGGTTCCTTTGGCCGGTTGATGTGTGGAATAACCCGTACATGCTCTACAACATGAACGTAGATCGCAGCGGCGGAAACCCAACATTGTACTTCACCACGGCGACACCCGACGATCCGAACACGGTTGCTACCGATGTGGGGAAAACCGGCAATTTCGTCAACGCCGTGGTCAGCTATGGACAGAACCAGGTACCGGGTGGGCACGAAAATTATATCGCCTCGGGCAACCTGAACAGCGCCGCGGAAACGGGGCCCTTTGGCCTTCGTCTCTACATTGGCAATCCGAATGCGACGGTCACTTCGCTGGAACTGATGGTCGGCAACGACCTGTTCGGCGCAGCCGGCCGCCGCCGCGCCAATGCCTGGTCGGTGGAATTCGCCACCAATAACGGCACCGATGGTTCACTGGCGCTGGATACGGACGGAAACCCGAACGGTATTACCGATACAGAATCCGACGATGTCGTCTTTACTTTCTGATGCGAGGCCGGACGTGAAAAGATTGAACTATTTAGCATATTGCAAACAACGCCTTCGCCGCAGCGGCTCGTTGCGCGGCTTCACGGCGGTCGAAATCGCCATGGTTGCCACGGTCATTGCAATCATCGCGTTGCTGGTGTTGCCTGTGTATCGCGAACGCGTTCACTCCGCGCGCATCGCGGCGGCCAATGACGAATTGGCATCGCTGGCCAAGGCAATCCTGCTGGCCGAAGCGGACCTTGGCATCCAGATTCGCCTGCAGGACCTGGATAACGGCGTTCAAACGGCAGCGCTCGACAATACCAATACGGACACGCAACCGCCCATCGCCGCATGGAATGGTACGCTGGAAACTGTGGTGCCGGTAAATCGCGATGTCATCGTCGAGCGTTGGGGCGGCCCGTATGCAGCCTTCAAGAATTTCAGAACCGTCAACGACCTTGCCGATTTTTGGTACATCGACACCAGCAACGATGGTTTCATTTATGTTGTGGGTAATGGTGGCGATGGACCCAATTATACCGGCAACATCATCGATAGAATTTCATTTGACCGTTACCCGGTCGATCCTTGGGGCCAGCCATATGTCTTCTACGGTGTAGGCATGTTTCCCGCCGACAATGGCACATCGAACGAGCCAACCTTCAATTCCAGCATACTGGTTTCGTTCGGTCCTAACGGCGTCGTTTCCAATGGACTTCCGATCACGTCGGCGCCTGGTGGAACATACAAACGTTATCGTCTTCCTGGCAATCCCACCACCGGATTAATTGGAGAAGAATCGACCGCTGGCGACGATTTGATTTACAAGTTCTGATCGACCGATTGGAACGAAAGGCACAACGAACGCCTGACACCAGGGACTGCTTGTGATCAAACTGATAATCCTCGTTGCGATCGTCGCCGTTCTGGTCAGCGCGTTTCAGAAAATGAAGTAACCGAACCCTTTCGCCAACGAGTTTACCCCGAGGCGAGCGAACAATGAAGAAGAAGGCCACGGCCAAAAGGAATTCCGAAAAACTCGGGCAACAACGACAAGTTTTTCACCCCCTGAGAGGTGCCGCGTAATGCGACGTAACGGCTTGACAAGAATATATCGAGGCAACAAGGGCTTCTCGCTGATCGAGTTGCTGATTGCCGTCATCATCATTGGAATCCTGGCATCGATTCTGATCCCGGTGGTCTCCAACCGATCGGAGAAGGCGCGTATTGCAAGCGCCGAAGCCGATCTGGAGCGCATTGCGGAAGCGATGTCTCAGGCAGCGGTGGATACCGGGTACTACCCCCGCATGTTCATGCTGAACGACTCGCGGGGCACGGCCAGCCTGATCGATTCACCCACGTCCGGTGATACATTCACCGATGGGGTGCGCGATTATGGTACGACCGCTAATGACTTCCACCAAAATACCAGCCGCCTTTTCATCAATACGCTGACGGGCCAGTCGGTATCGGTAGGCGAAGGTTCGATGTTGCTCAACAAGTTGCAATCGAACGAAACAACGTTCAATTGGAACGGCGCCTACATCAACTTCCGTCGGGATGAAAACATCGCTGGCAGCGGGCCCTATGAAATCGATAACCCGGACGGTATTCCGGACGATCCGTGGGGGAACAATTACCTGTTCCTGACCAAAGCGGGTCTGTTGATCGAACCGGACGGCCAGTTTGTAAGCGGAAACGTGAATTTCCCGATTTACGGTTCGACCACATTGGCCACGGTGCCGGGCCGGGCTTTCGACCGCGCCACGGTGCTAAGCCTGGGTCCCAACGGACTTCCGGGCGATGGCAACGGTAGCGCACTGGGAACCGACGACGACATTTTCCGCACGTTTGGACAATAAGATGCGAGCCGCGCAACCCGGTTTCCGGGGTGCGCCATGTTGACAAGATGAGTAGAACGCGACATACTTTCATTATGACGGCCCGATTTGAAGTGCGCGGGCATGGCGATTTCGGAGGACAGACTTAAATGCAACGATTTGCTCATTCCGCCCAGCGAGCCGTGACACTGACCGAGTTGTTAGTGGTGTTGGCGATTCTTTCCCTGCTGGCCACTCTGGCGGTTCCGGTTTACGTTCAGAAGACCGAACAAGCCCGTCGCGCCACCGCTCGATTCGAAGTTCGCCAGATCGCCGACGCCGAAGACGCCGCGGTGTTGACGCATGGGTATTATTTGCCCATGCACATGCTGGACAACATCCCGGACGATTCGACGGACAGCGAGCCGCGCGATGACTTTGCCAATGACATTTTCAACGCCTCGAATAAATATTTCATCGACCCGTTTCTGGACCCTGGCGACCAGGTAACCAACCAGGTCAACCTTTCGGAAGCCCAGAATCTGTCGAGCGGCGAACAAAAAGCCATCAAGATGGTTCGTTACTGGACAGGACCGTTTTTGAACCCGACACGCGTCGCCACCGACGATACGCGCAATCAGCAGGATTTGTCTTCGGACATCATCCTGGACCCCTGGGGCCGTCCGTATCTGTTCTATTCGCCGATTGGCATTATCTCGAACACAGCGATTGTGCCCGACCTGACGGGATTCGATTCATACGATTCGTCCAGTCGTTATCAGATCGATAACGGCGAATTGCAAACGGGCAGCGGCAGTTCCGATCCATTCGACCGCTATGCAATCGTCAGTTATGGTTCGGACGGTATCAACGACCGCACACAGGGCAGTGGCGAAATCATCGATGATGTATTCTTCGAGTTCGGTTTCACTCCCAATGAAACGGCATACAATATTTTCTGAGCTTGAAGGAGAAGGCAGCGCGAGAAAATCGGCCACACAATTGACCAATGCCTGGGTAAGCGAATCATGACGAATGTGACTAAACGCGGTGTTACGCTGATTGAACTGATAGTTGTTCTGGTGATCGTTTCGATCCTGTCAACTATCGCCGTTGGCGTTTATACGAAAGAAATTCTACGCGCGCGCATTGCTCGCACGCGGGCTGAGATCAACACGATTGAAATTGCAATCAACCGCTATCATATCGACATGGGGCAGTATCCTCCAACCGGTACGGGCACGGATTTGCCACCTAATCCGTTGAATCCCACGGCGCCTTATGAAGGCTGCGGCTATCTGCAACTCGCGCTTCGTTCGAGCCTGAGCGGCACGAGCGTTCCCTTGAGCGATCGTTGGCAGGGGCCCTACCTGGAATGGGAAGAGAACCGTCTCGGCACATTGACGGGCGTTCCGATTACCGCAACCACGACGGTTCAGGAAATCCAACTGCTCGATCCGTGGGAAAACCCGTATTATTATGTCAAGAATGACGACTACCTATCGTTCCAGGCGACGCATTTGCCCGGTGATAGTCCCTTTGCGGCAACGGAAGTATTCTACAACGTTTCCACGTACCAGATTATCTCGTTCGGACCCAACGGAACGACGAATTTCGCCACGACACCTCTGCGAACCAACCTGGGTACGGAAGCTGACGACATTACAAACTGGGAAGCATCGTTGTTCTGATCCCCACCTTGTCGCACTGAATGCATTCTGTCGCCCGCTCGAACGTCATGTTCTGGTGGGCGATTCATTTTTCCAGCTTGCCGCGCTTGGGATGGTTTGATTGGATAATGCCCGCTGTTGCGACACCAGACCGTGGCGCCAGCAACCTTCTCCCACGGGGTATTCCCTGGCTATGACGATGCCAATTTACTTGAAATGGGTCGGCGCGATGTCCGTCGTCGCTTCGATATTCATCCACACGAGCGCAACGGCGCAGCCACTTACTGAGGAAAAACCCTCCCAGTCCGACGAACGCATGTATTGGAATCTGAACGGCGGCGGCGAGGTGGTCGGTAAGCTGATCAAGCAAACGCCCGAGGAGGTTTTTATCGATATCGGCCCGAAAATCATCGGCGTTCCGATTGGCGGCATTGCCTCTTCTTCCTCGTTCGACGAAGTGCGCGAGAAGCTGATGGAATCGCCATTAGCAACCGGCAGTTCGACCACGGACCCGCAAACCGGAACGGTGATTTTCCGCGCTTCAAAAGCCTCGAACGAATTGATGACCCAGACCGAGATTGTCGAGAAGGTGAAAAAAAGCGTGGTGCTGATTTCCAACCCGCGCGGCGCCGGTTCGGGGTTTATTCTCGACCGCGAAGGTCGCATCGTCACCAATCACCATGTGGTACACAGTGAAAAGTACCATACGATCAATTTGTTCAAAAAACGCGGCAATCAATTCGAGCGTGTAAAAATCGAAAACGCCGAAGTCGAAGCATACAGCCCGCTTTACGACATCGCGATTTTGAAAATGGACCTCGATCAGGTTGAAAAAGAAGGCATCGATTTGCAGCCGTTGCCCGTTGCCTCTCCCGACAGTCTGGAAGTCGGCGATCCGGTGTACGCCGTTGGCAATCCTGGCATGGGGCGCAGGCTGCTCGAGCATTCGGTCAGCGAGGGGATTGTCAGTTCGCTGGCGCGCAATGTGGGCGATGTGATTTATATCCAGACAACAGCGGCCGTCAACCCGGGTAACAGCGGCGGTCCGCTGGTCAACCAACGCGGCGAGGTAGTGGGGTTGGTAACGCTGAAGGCTGTGTTCCAGGAAGGCATCGCTTTTGCGCTCCCATCCAGCCTGATTCGCCATTTTCTGGAAAACAGTGAATCGTATGCGTATTCCGAGCAGGCAAATAATAAGGGATTCCGATATTTGTCGCCGGAGTGAGAGCAAGGGATAAAGGATGAAAACTGGATAATAGAAAACAACTTGGACAAACACGATTATTTACAAGCCAAATCCCAAATAACGATTTGGGGTAAATTCATCCTTCATCCTTCATCCATCATTCTTGTGATTCTATGACCGATCCATCGATTGCACCCTCCCGTACTCCCACATATTACGCCGATGAACAAGACGAAGCCATGCGCGAGCGTTATCGCTGGGGCTTGGCGTTATTCGTCGTGCTGGTGATTTTTTTAACGCTCAATTTCAAGCTGGCGATCGGTTCGGCGGCGGGGATTTGGGACGCGGACGCCCAGTTTGCTCCGTATCAGATGTTGCTCGGCGATTATGCGCGCAACTGGAGCTTCATGCTGTGGAATCCGTGGACGAATGCGGGATCGCCGGATTTTGTCCAACCAGAGTTGGGGGCGTTTTCGCCCGTTTCCAACCTCGTGGGGTTTTTCTTTGGCGGATCGAGCGCTTCTTACCGCATCTATTGGCTGCTGATCTGGGGGCTGGGCATCACGGGGATGTTTGCCTTGCTCAAGCATCTGGGCGCCGAGCGCATTGGAACGTCGATTGGCGCGTTGGGATTCGGTTTCAGCGGTTTTTATATCGGCCACGCTGAACACATTTCCATGATCCATTCAATCGCCTGGCTACCGTTCGTCATCTGGCGACTGGATGTGGGATTACTCGATCGACGGTGGTTGCCATTCGTCCAGGCAGGCGCTATCTGGGGACTATCGGCGCTCGCGGGTTATCACGGTTTGACGGTATCGACGGGACTCTTCGCGTTTTTCTGGGCGATGGGTCGTTGCTGGTGGACACTTGGCGGAGGAAAACGCGAATGCGCCCGAATGCTGGCAGCCATGGCGATCCTGGCAGGCGTAGGCTTCGTCATCCTGAGTCCCACATACGTTGGTTTTCTTGTCGAAGCACACGGATTCACAGACCGTACCCATCCTTTGCCGCGCGAAACCGCTATCGGATCGAACGCGCTGAGTTTTGGCGCTCTGACAACGTTTGCAAGCCCCTATCTGCCAAACCTTTGGTTGTATAATCGTGGACAAATCTGGAGGGAATCCGACATCTCGGGCCTGAGTGTCTATCTGAGCGCTCCCCTGCTGGCACTTGCGGTATTGGCACTCGTCGTGGGACGGCGGGATAAATGGCGTTGGCATCTTGTAGCACTTGCGGCGGCCAGTCTGGCGCTCGCCATCGGCCAGAATTTACCTTTCCGTGGCTGGCTGTACGATATTTTCCCCCCCACGCGTTATTTCCGACACGCCGCAAACATCAGGGCCTATGCGTTGTTTTGCGTGACGATTTTGGGTGCGCTGGGTGTGCAGGATTTACGCACTTTGGTAACGGAATCGTCTCTTTTGCGCGACCGACGTCTGGTGGCTGACGTCTGGGCGGGGATGGCGATTGTGGCTGGGCCGGCAATCGTATCGATGGCGAGTCGGGTGGATAATTTGGGCGACAATTTCGGATGGGCCATGCTGCACGCGGGCGTAGCGTGGGCGGTCGTAACGGTTGGAGCGCTTCTCCTGACACGAAAACCGGACGTATTCAAAAGCAAAGCGTTCGCGGTGACGTTGTGTTTTCTGACCATTGCGGATTTGGCCTGTGTACAAGCGCTCTCGGTCAGCGTCATGACCAGCGATCCGGTTACGCTAAATGAATGGCGCGAACTGGATAACACGCGTCACGTCGGAAGCCTGGATTTGACGCCAAACGGTCTGAATCGCGTCCAGAGAGCTTATCCTGGCGACTGGGTAACCAACAAAAATGTCGTGCGCAAAGATCCGATGTTCGGCGGTTACGTAGCACTTTACAATAGGTTCCACGTTCAATGGAACAAGGAACAGGCCTTGATCCCGTTTGCGACCCAATCGCCCAGCGGAACATCACGCATTTGGTATTCCTCGACCATTACCCGAGTTCCTCCGACACAAGAAGCCTTCGACGCATTCAAAAAAACCGTGAAAGAAACGGGGTCATTTCCATTTCTGGTCCATTCGCGTGAAGCCATGCTCGGTGAATCCGTCGAGCCGTTGCCAGATGTGGAAGAATGGATCAAATTGGCGCCGGTTGCGTGGCCGCTGCCCGCAAGGGTGGAAGGCTACGAGCCCACTCGGCTGCAAATTCGGATAGACTGCCCGCAAAAAGGATGGCTTTGTGTGACCGATCGTTGGGCACGCGGTTGGCGAGCAACGGTCAATGGCAATGACGTGCCGGTCGAGGGAGGCAATTTCATCTTCCGCGCCATTCCGGTCAGCGAAGGCACCAATACGGTTATTTTCACGTATCATCCCTTCGGTTTTCCCGAGTTGCTCCTGACAAGTTGGGGCGCTCTAGCCTTGGTGGCTGGGTTCAGTATCCGGGATTGGAAACGACGCAAGCGAATCGTCCCACGCATTCCAACAACCATACGGAAATAAAACTCCCTGGGCTGGCTTCCACGCGCCGGTGGAGGAATCTTACCAAACGAGGATATTATGAAAGCCGTCAGCATGGTTTGCAGCCGCCTGTTCGTATTGGTGGCGTTGATTTTGATTGCCGGTCGTGCCGCGCACGCCGATGCGGAAAACCTGTTTAACAATTTACCCAAAGATACCATTTATTGCGTGTCGGTCAAAAACATGAGCGAACTGCGCAAGAGTTGGGATTCGAGCCGATATGCCGAGGCATGGAACAGCGAAGAATTCGCCAAGTTTCGCGACTTGATTCAAAACGAATGGAAAGAATGGTCGGGCACGTTCGAGGAAAAAACGCACGTCAAACCCGATGAATTGTTCGACAAAATCGATGGATTCGCCGCTGTGCTTTCGACGCACCTGGCGTACAAATCCTCGGGGGCTTTCGCTCAATCGGAATACGACGTGTGTTTCCTGGCCGAAGTGAATGCCGATAAGCAGGAAGAGTTGAAGGATTCGCTCGATAAACTCCTGGTTGCCGTTCCCGACGACGCGGAAAAAAGCATCGAGGAATACAAAGGCCAGAAAATCCACCACATCAAATATACCAAAGTGCTGACCGCCGACGGTCTGCCGATGGATGTGCAGGGGTTGGATCTTTCCCAGGAAGTGACGACGGAAATCGCCTACGCTTTCACGGACAACTATTTTCTGATCGCGGAAGGTCCAAACAACCCGGTCAAAAAACTGATGAACTCTCTGATGGACGAAGACGCAGCACGCATTTCGTCGAACCCATCGCTCAAGTCGCTGACCCAGGAAACCGGTGGTCTCGGCGATATGACCGCATGGGTGAATTTGCCCGCGCTGTTCGAGGTATGGGGCACGGTCGAAGACGAAAAAGAAGGTTACACCACGGCGGAAAAAATGGGCCTGACCACAATGGGTCCGGTGCTGACCTCGGTTAACCTGAACAACAAAGGCCTTTTTATTCAAGGCGCAGCCGAAATGCCGCGCGAACGCAAAGGCCTGATTTCCATGATGTACGCGGGACAAAAAAACTCGGTCAAAGCTGCAGAAAACGTCCCGGTGGATGCCTACTCTTTCTACTCTTGGACGATGGACCTGCCGGTGCTTTGGACCGAATTGCAAACACTGGTCAACTCGATCCAACCGCAAGCGGGCGGAATGATTAACATGTGGCTGGAATCGACCAAAGCTCAATACGGCATCGATTTGGAAAACGACCTGATCGCCAACGTGCAAGGCGAACACGCGGCCTATACGCGCCAGATGGTCAATACCGCTCCGGCTTCGGACGAAAACGGTCCGGCGATACCCCGTCCCTCGAAAGCGTTCTTCCTGCATTTGAACAACGGCACACAAACCGTTACGGCACTGGAAGGCGTGTTCGAGAAACTGAAAGGCGAACCTTTTCAAATGCCGCTCGAAAGCTCGGCGCAAAAAGGCGTGAATATCTGGACTCTGAGCGATGCAGCAGGCATTCCCGCCGATCAGATTCCCGCGTGGTCGGTGACGAATAACTATATCCTGATGTCGAACAATATGCAGGAAATGCAGCAGATGGTGCGCCAGGTAACAGGAGAAGGCGGCAACACGTTGGATTCCAATCCGGATTTCAAAAAAGCCGTCGCTTCGTCTTCTTCCGACGACTTGCGTTTGTTCAATTTCAATAGCCGCGAAGCATACAAAGACGTAGTGGATCAAATTCGTTATATGCTGCAAATGATGGCAGAATTCGATGAAGAAGAAATGAAAATTTCTGCGGACGATGTGCCGCCCATGACATGGTGGACACGATATTTCGGAACTTCGCACAACGCGATTTACCTGAAGCCGTCGGCGGCGGTATTTACCTATGTTTGGAATTCGGCGGAATAACACTTAACCGCGACGGAAACATCATCGGGGGACGGAGCATCGTGACTCCGTCCCCCGAATGTTTTTAAAGCACCTTCTGAACACGCGTTGTTGGCCATGTCTCCGGCTTGAACACAAGCAGCCGCAATCCAGGGCTGTTTTTGGAGCTGCTTTCACCGGTATCGCCTACACAGAATGGGGAATAGTTCTATTCGATTTCTTTTTTGTCGATTAGGAGAAAAAACTTTCTCGTTCCCCAACCTGTTGTGCGTTGTTCATTAACTTTCTCATCAAGTGCAAGATGGAAGATTTCAATGGTTTCACCGAATTGAATTTCGTCATTTAATTCTTCGTTCAAAGTGTAACCATACGATTGAGAGTTTGCCTCTTCGGGGAAAGGAATGAACTGAACTCGTTCCCCTTGAAACTCAAAGTTTGAAGGGCCTGTGAAACCATTATCGATATAGTATCTCATCGCAATTCCGGGTTTTCAGTCTTTTTCACATAGCGCAACGCACAATAAGTGATTGGGATTTGAACGAATAATTCTTTCCGATCGATTCAAAAGAACTCCTTCCTGCACCACTTTTGTCGAACCATTTTTGTAATCTTCATAATAGAGTTTAATCGCAAGACAGGACGGATCATCCTCTGTGTAAACAGGCATGATGTTCACGCTTCTCCCGATCCAGCCAGCAAATCGAGCGTAGTCCGGGAAATCGACGCCTTCGATCTTTACGTAACTTTTATTGGAGAAATACCGTTTGTCATCCGGATCGCCTTGCTTTTGAAAAACTCGATCCGTGCATCCAACAAACAGAATAACTAAGACTAACAATAATATTCGACGCATTTTAATCCTCGTGTTTTATTATTCCAGTTCTTGTGATACAGCACCGGTATCGACTACTGCGTCACCATATACTCGCGCATTTTTTTTGCCACACTTTCCACTTGTATCGTTTTCTGATGCTCGAAACCAAGGTTCTGACGCGCGTAATCGGTTGCTTCAGACATGAGTTTCATCGCTTCGACTTCCTGACCAGAATCCCAGAGTTGCCGCGCGCGCGAAATCATCTCGTCCAGCGTGGCGTTGACCGATGGAGAAACATTGGTCGCTGGTTTTGGCACGGTGGGAGGTGTTGCGTTTGTTGGCGGTTGCTGGCTGGGCGGGTCGGTTTGATGTGTTTCCGGCGCGGGAGGATGGGCGGCCTCTGTTGTTGAGGAAGGTGGTTCCGATCCCGTGTAGCGTGCGTAAAGAACAGCCGCAAATTTTGTTGCCTCGTGGTCTGCTCCCAACTCGTTCAAACGCATATGATATACTTGATTGATAATTCCTGCCGCCATATCGGACGCGCCCATTTCATCATACTTTCGCGCTCTTTCTATTTTACTCTGCGTTAATGAAATGATGCCCATTTTGAACTCGTTAGGCGTGCGCAGTTTCTGGGCTCTTTGGTCATCGGCTGTCTGACCGGGTACCACGACGCGGATGGCAGGAAGAACGGTTTCGCCGCCGGTTTTTTCTCGCGCCAGACGGATGTATTCTTTGGCGACTGCTGGAGCGCCGCTTTTTTTAACTTCCGCAATTGCATCCTTCGTCTTGATTACCCATTTGGGAGAGTGGGAATTTAAACTCTCCAACTCAAACATTCCATCGCTTGTCCGCCATGCCCTTATCTTGGCGTCCTGAAGATAAATTTCGTCTTCAAGCCAATTAAGGGCTCCCGAATCGGTTTGATGATAATCATAAAGCCACTGTTGGTCCGCAGAACTCAGCCCCGCATACGGGGGCATCTGAGACGCCTGCTTGAGCGACATCGGTCGATCGCACGCGGAAAATACAGCCAGAAGAATAAATAAAAAAAAGGTCTGGATGAATGGTCGTTTAGAGAATGATTTCGTCCCCATTCTGATTTACCTTACTCCAAATCCTTCAGCAGCACCTCGTCCTGATCGTCGATTTCCTTCAGGTGCACGCGAACGGACTGGTTGCGTGTGGTTTCAAGCGTCATACCGAAGTAATCCGCGCGAATGGGGTATTCGTGCCAGCCGCGGTCAACCAGCACCGCGAGACGAATCAACGCCGGGCGGCCAAAATCGATGATTTCGTCCATCGCCGAGCGAATCGTTCGCCCTGTGTACAGCACGTCGTCGATCAAAACTATGTTCGAGTCCGTGATATCGAACGGTATTTCCGAATCGCGCACCATGGGCTGGGGCCCGAGATCCGACAGATCGTCGCGATAGAGTGTGATGTCCAAAATACCGAACGCCACCGGTTCGCCATAGTCTTCTTCGAGCATCGCGCGCAAACGTTCGGCAATCAGCACCCCACGCGTGCGAATGCCCAGCAACGTCAAACCATGCGGCGTCGGAAATTCTGTCCGGATCGCATCTTTCATCGCCACAAGAGCGCTTTCCAGCTCCTGGGCATCGAGCACTTTTTTGAACTTCGAGTGGGTAGTCATGGTATTGTATCCTTATTTCAATGCGCGGTGGGCGATGTCGCGTCGGAAGTGACAATGATCGAACGTAACAATATCGGTCAAATCGTATGCTTTATCCACGGCAGCCTGCAAGCTTGATCCCCACGCGGTCAATCCCAGCACTCGCCCACCCGCGGTCAGCACCTTGCCGTTCTCGCCGGCTTTTGTGCCCGCGTGGAACACGTACGCGCCGTTTTCGGGCACTTGATCCAGCCCACGAATTTCCACACCTGTTTCGTAACCGTTCGGATATCCCGCCGAAGCCAGCACTACGCACGCAGCGTGTTCGGGGCGCGTACCAATGGAAACTTTGTCGAGGCGTTTGTCGCAGCACGCCATCATGATTTCGCCCAGGTCGCCATCGAGCAGCGGCAACACCACCTGGGTTTCTGGATCGCCAAAGCGGCAGTTGAATTCGAGGACCTTGATGCCACCTTCGCGGCCTACCATCAACCCGGCATAGAGCACACCTTTGTATGGAGTGCCGCGCTTAGCCATCTCCTCGATGGTGGGACGCAGCACCTGGCTGAACGACGCCGTGAGCACTTCCTCGGTCGCGATCGGTGCCGGAGCGTACGTGCCCATGCCGCCCGTGTTTGGCCCCATATCATCGTCGTATGCGCGCTTGTGGTCTTGCGATGGTGTCATCGGATAGACGTTTTCGCCGTCGGAAAATGCAAGGATCGAGGCTTCCTCGCCGTGCAGGAATTCTTCGACCAACACCGTGCGGCTGGAATCGCCAAAGCGGCCTTCTTTCAGGTTTTCCGAGAGCGCCTGCTGCAACTCGTCGATCGTTGTGCAGATAGCGACGCCCTTGCCAGCGGCTAAGCCGTCGGCCTTGACCACGACTGGGATGCCGAGGCCACAGGCGTAATCGTAGGCCTTGTCATAATCGGAAAACGACTCGGAACGCGCCGTGGGGATTCCTGCGGCGTTCATGACGTCTTTGGAAAACGATTTGCTGGCTTCGAGCTGAGCCGCCGCGCGCGAAGGACCGAAAACCTTGAGGCCTTTTTTCTCGCAGGCGTCGGTCATGCCCGCAGCCAGAGGCGCTTCGGGGCCGACGACCACCAGATCGACCTTCTTCAGCGCCGCGTAATCGGCCCATTCCTGCACCGATTTCAGCGCCACGCGCGGCGTTTCCGCTTCGCGCGCAATGCCCGGATTGCCGTTCGGACAAATAATCTGCGTCACCGACGCCGAACGCTTGAGCCGCCACGCAATTGCATGCTCACGACCACCATTGCCAACCAACAAAACTTTCACGAGCTGTACCTCGATAACTGAATAAGATAGCGAACAAAATTTTACCGCAAAGGCGCGAAGGACGCAAAGTTTCGCAAAGAAAAACGATTACTGGTACTGATTCACGATTCGAGTGATGCCATCTTTCATCAGTTCCGCATGGAAATTTAACAGCATTCCCAGCGAATATCCCCCAAGTTTCAGATACGAAAGCAGTTGAGCGCGATGAATCGGTAAAATCTGTTCAACTGCTTTCAGCTCTACGACCACCAAATCGTTCACCAGCATGTCCAAGCGATAAGCTGGCCCCAAATCAACTTCCTCATAATGCACATTCATCACCACTTGGGTCGCGACACTGAATCCTCTTTGCGTTAATTCATATGTCAGGCATTTTTCGTAGGCACTTTCCAGTAAACCATTGCCCAGTGTTCGATGGATTTTGATCGAAGAATCGACAATCGCTTGTGCAATTCTCTCTTCTTCTTGAGCCATTTCTTTGCGTTCCTTCGCGCCTTAGCGCCTTCGCGGTGAAAAAAATTTAGTACCTCTCCCGCCCACCCGGGTAAAGCCGATTGATGATTTTTTTCGGGTTACACCCAGGATCTTTCCGTTTTCTGATGTTTACCGCATCAGGCTTAGGAAGGTTT
>CAZOKZ010000061.1:0-27648 GCA_964580585.1 uncultured Candidatus Sumerlaeota bacterium
TCGACCCTGAACAAAACGACACGTTCAACGATCACTACATGGATATGCCCGTCGATTTGTCGAAGGTCATGTTCATCACCACCGCCAACTCGCTCGACACCATTCCGGCGCCGTTGCGCGACCGGATGGAAATCATCCGCATCGCGGGCTACATGCCGATTGAAAAGCTCGAAATTGCCAAGCGCTACCTGGTGCCGCGCGAAATTGAGAACACCGGCCTGTCGCGCAAGCATATCAGCTTCCACGCGCCTGCTTTGCGTCGGATGATCACGGATTACACGGCAGAAGCCGGTGTACGGTCGCTGCAAAAAGAGATCTCGAAGATTTGCCGCAAGGTCGCACGCTCGATTGCCGAGCAAGAAAGTCGCGCAGAAGTCGTTCAGGCAGAAAAAGCAGCGAAGAAAAATTCCAAAAAGCCTTCCGCCGCAAAGAAAAAGAAACCCGTTATCGAACGCACGACGGTTACAGCGGACTCACTCGAGTCATTCCTGGGGCAACCGACGAATCTGAGCGACGTGGCCGAGCGCATGGGTCGTCCAGGTATCGCAATCGGTCTCGCGTGGACACCGGTTGGAGGCGATATTTTGTTTGTCGAAGCGTCGCGTTTCCCGGGCAAAGGCGAATTGAAGCTGACCGGCCAACTTGGCGATGTCATGAAGGAATCGGCCAACGCGGCGTTGACGTTTTTACGCGCCAATCTCGACTTGCTTGGTCTCGAAGACGATGTCTTCTCAAGGTACAACTTCCATGTGCATGTGCCCGCAGGCGCAACGCCGAAGGACGGTCCTTCGGCGGGCGTGTCCATGACAGCAGCGCTGGCGTCGCTGGTAACGGGCAAACACGTACGCGATTTCCTGGCGATGACGGGAGAGATTTCGCTCCGAGGCAACATTTTACCGGTTGGGGGGATCAAGGAGAAGTGCCTTGCCGCGCATCGTGCAGGCATCAAGGAAATCTGCCTGCCGACAAAAAACAAGCGCGATCTGGAGGAAATCCCCGCCCCCATTCGCAAGGCGGTGAAGTTCCATTTCCTTGACCGCATCGAGGAATTGCTGAACATTGCGTTGGTTTCCGACAAAAAAAGTCCCGCAAAAGCGACGCGCACGACAGCTCCGCGCAAAACCGCCACGCGACGCGCCGCACGGACATAACGGGCAACACAGGGGAAGGTAAACAATGGACGCGACACAATCGTTCGAGTATGGACGGCACCTGCAATCGGCGGCCAGCCAGCCGCCGACATCGTTGGTCGCGCCCGAGGATTTGTCGTTTTGCGCCTCGCGTGTGTTGATGCTGGCCCAGTTCGTTCGACGTTCCACTCCTCAGCTTTCCGAGCTGATTGAAAACGTACTCGGCGATTTGGCTGGACTCCGTCCCGATTCGGCTTTCCGACGCGTGCGCGACGACAGCGCCCGATGGGAATCGTCACCGGTTTTCTGGACGCTGGCTTGTCACATGCTGAGCCACACGCTGGCCGAATTCAGCAAGGACACCCCGGCAGAAACGTTGACCGAATTGCGCTCGTCCCTTGGCGATTGGTTTCCTCGTTTGCGCAAAACGCTTGAAGTGCAGCCCAGACCATTGGCGGAAGTGCACCTGGTTTGCCTGCAAACTTACCTGACCCTGGCTGCAATTTTTCACGACCTTGGCGCCATGCGCTGGGGCGTCGAAACGTTGATGGGCGAAGTCGTCAAACCGGAATTATTAACCGGGGCGCTTCAACTCGAATGCGCAGGTATGGCAGCAGGTATTCTGACCGGGCCGAGCGACGAACCGCGCCGAATGCAAATCGCCGGAGTGCTTGACCAGATCGCCGCAACCAACCCCCAGGCGTCCGAGTTGCGCAAAGCAATCGGCGGCGTTGTTACGCGCGACCCTCTGCAAAGCACCACCAGCGTCCGTTCGACTAAGGGAAAGAGACCGAAATCCGGCGGCCCATCGTTTGTTGGCGGATTACTGGAATCGTACGGTTGGTTGCTGCCCTGGGCGTTCGGGTTGTTGGTCGTCGGTAGCTGCGTGTGGGGATTCGGGAAATTTTACGACTGGTTCGAAGGCTCCTCGCACGTTGGCAATCAAAGCCTTGGTCAATTTTACGAGCGCATGGAAGCCAACAACGAAGAAAAAAAAGGCGGCGGCGACTCAAGCAACACCGACACGATGGTGGCGGCTCCCACGCCAATCGAAAGCTGGCCCACCCAGGATGCGCCCGCTTCTACACCAGCAAATGGTTCCAGCCCCACGTCTCCGTCCCCCGCTCCCAAAATGGTCAGCGGCAATCCCGCACAACTCGACAAAATCGTCGCACGCCATACAGCCTGGCTCCGTCCCCAACTGATTCAACCGCGCAAGATAGTATCCAGCGCCAATGCCCCGACGTACTTTGGCAAATTGATCAATGCCGATAAAAACGTGCTAAACGGTACCGCAACCGTGCGGTACAATTTCACGTGGTTCGAAAACGGAGAGCCCGTTGGCGTGCAATGGATCGAAAGCGAATATAAATGGGAGAACGGCGAATGGCAACTCGCCTCGGCGGTGCGTTGCCTCAATGAACAAGACATCGATGGGTCGTTGATGTATGTCACCGACTCCGCGGATCGCCAATGGGCCATGTCGCTTTTCAAGCCAAACCCCTTTTATCCGTACTGACGTTATTATAGCGATTGCCAAAATTGTTGGCCGAAATAATCATTCTTCAATTCATCCTTTATCCCTCATCCTTCATCCTTTCATCACCTCGTACACTCGCCCTACCTCCAAAATCGGAAGGGACGGAGTCTTATCTTTCTCCATCAAGTAATCCGGCGTGTGAATCAGATGAATTTTCCGACGAATGTTATCGGGTAATTGTTCAAGCGACGCGACTTCGGTATGCGGATAAACATCGCCTGCTTCGTGGATAATAAAATCCGCGTCGCGGAGAAATTCCACGTGCGCGTCCTCGAATTCCGAGTCGCCGCTGTACCCCAATTGCACGTCGCCGAACGTGGCTACGAATCCAAAACACGGCAGTGAATGCAGCGACCTCCGGATACGGAAACACCAGGGTAACTCCGTCCCTGCCAGCAGGTGATCCGTTCCTTCTTCCCAAACATGGACGTTGAAAAACGACTCCAGCGTTCGATCGCCATCGCGCCCCGCCATGGCGGCTTTCAAACGATGTTCCCACAACGGCTGTTCGACTTCTGGCAGCAAGTACAGGTTCGGCGCAGGGGCATGCAGCACATGGTGACGGTAAAATCCGACTTCTTCCAACCCGTTGCAATGATCGCCATGCAGATGTGTCAAAATGATGTCGTCGATATCGTCGAGATCAATCGACAGCCCAGCCTTTTTGCCCGCTTCGTATAACACGCGACGAATGGGTGCCGGACAATCGACCAGGATATTGCGTTCCCCGGCAATCATCAAAAAACTTGCGTTGTAGGAAAGTCGCGTGAACGCGTTTCCCACACCGAGTGGCAGCAAATACAAACGCGAAGGATCGAATGTACGAAGCGAACGGAGGGTCATGGCATCGGCTCCTCCTTCAACGTCGCAACGCTCTCATCTAATCGACGAACCAGTTCAGAAAGCGACAATTCCATCAACGATTCAATGCGCAAATGAGCATGTTCGACACCTAAATGCCGCGTCACCCCATTGGGGACGACAACGCTGAACGCGCCCGCCGCGCGCGCCGCCGTAATCCCGTTCGGTGAATCTTCCAGCACAATCGTGCGCTCGGGTTGAACCCCCAACTCGCGCATTGCCGCGACAAACAGCTCGGGATCGGGTTTGGTATTCGTCACGTCGTCGCAGGTTTTCACGCATTGAAAGTGAGAACGAAGACCCAGGCGTTCCAAATGCGGTTCAACCCACCAACGCGGAGAACTCGATGCCAACCCGACACGCATTCCGATGTCGCGGGCAGCTTCCAGCGTCGCCACCACGCCGGGCAGCGGTTCGGCGTTCTGTAATGTACCCATCACGGCTTCGCGATGACGATTGCGCAAACCGGCGCAATCCACGGGGGCGCCAAGTTGCTCGGCCAAATCCACACACGGATTGAACTTGATGTCCGTGCTGCCCACGCACACGCCCCATTTTTCGTGCGAAAGCGTCAGACCGAACTCCGCATAAATCTCCGCCCACGCATCGAATACGGGAACTTCTGTATCGAGAATCAAACCGTCGAAATCGAAAATTAAGCCGAACATGAGGTCACTTTTTCGGAACGTTTTTTATTAACCGCAAAGGCACAAATATTCTGTATCAATGATTCTTTCTTTCATTTCTATCCTGCTAATCCTGTTCATCTTGTCTGAATAGAAACTTCACACCTTTGTGGTTTGCTTTTTACGGTATTTCGACCAACACCGCCATGCCCTGGCCACCGCCAATGCACAGGGAAGCGACGCCGCGCTTGAGTCCCCGGTGTCGCAAGGCGTGGACCAACGTAACGACCAGGCGCAAACCACTCGCGCCAAGCGGATGACCAAGCGCAATCGCCCCACCATTGACGTTGAGTTTTTCGCGCGGAATCAAGCACCCGTTCATGCCAAGCGCCGTCAGTGTCGCGAGCACTTGCGCGGCGAAAGCTTCGTTGATTTCAAACAAATCGATGTCTTCGACTTCGAGCCCCTGATCGCGCAACAATTTCGGAATCGCCACCGCCGGACCAAGCCCCATCATGCGCGGTTCGAGCGCCACCGTTGCATAACCGCTCAACCACGCGATATCGCGGAGACCATCGAGTTCGACTTCCTGGGCCGACATGGCCAGACACGATGCCGCGCCGTCGTTATGCGGTGAACTGTTGCCCGCGGTGAGCGCGCCCTGTTCGTCAAACGCCGTCGGCAAGGACGCCAACGCATCGAGCGATGTGTCTGAACGCACACACTCGTCGTCTGGATCGAGCGCCACCATCCCGCCGTCGTCGTTTCCCGCAAAAGCCCAGATTTCATCGGTGAATTCGCCGCGTGCATGCGCCTGGGTAGCTTTGCGATGGCTTTCGAGGGCAAACTCGTCCATCTGAGCGCGCGACAGGCGAAAGTCCCGCGCCAATTCTTCGACCGATTCAGCCATCCCAGGATCGCCGAATTCGTCGGTTGACAACCGAACACGAAATGGACGCGGCGCCTCGAGCGTATTTTCCCGCCGGGGACGCTCATACAACCAGGGGGCGCGACTGGCGCTTTCGACACCGCCGACCAGAATTTTCGACGCAAGCCCGGCGTTGATTTTTGCCGCCGCCGTCACCAGCGCTTCGAGCGATGCGCCACACTGCCGGTCGATTGTCATCGCGGGTACGTGGATCGGCACGCCTGCTTCGAGTGCAGCCACGCGCGCTACATTTCCCATCCCATTTCGCACGCTGCCCGCAATGACCTCGTCGGAAGCCAGCAGCTTTTCGAGCGTCTCCTGATCGTCCTCGGCCACCAGGGCGGTCGTGAAGCTCGGGTCTTCGTCCGCGCGTTCCAACATCTCTTTTGTCACACGATAAACGCCCGAATCGCTCAATTCACGCTCGAGAATCGAGTGATACGTCATGCTTTCGTTGAAATAACGAAACAACGTACCGCGAAACGAGTTTGCCAACAACTCGTACGGCTCGAATTGGGCCAACCGACCGCCGATTTTACCAATCGGCGTCCGAACGGGCGCCACCAACGCAATGGGTTCACGAAATTTCATGCTCTTGTTCTCTCCCGAAACGTCTTCCAGCGCGACAAGAAACTACTTCAACACTCCGAGAATTACCACGGGAGTCAATCCGAGAAGGCGAAACCTACTGGTTGACGATCCCCGGGGTTTGACGGTCGGATTTTTTTCTCGGCATAGCTGGAAAGACGATTTTCGCCAGGAATCACCCGCGCATGATACACGCAGTTATCGGCTACGCGCAAGAAGTCTTATTCGGGCAACCGGCCTGGCGATCACGCTTTGGTCTGGGCAAATGCCTGCTTCTCGTCGGTCTGTTCATGCTCGGGATTGCGCACTGGAATTTCTTTTTCCAGCAAGGCGATTTTGGATGGCATGCCCATGACTGGCCCAAGGACCAGAATTATTACGTCTATTGGCAGAAAGCACTCGAATCGGGTGTCTGGCCGACGAAAACCTCGCACAAAATCCAGGGCAGCGACCTGCTGATGGCCAACCCCGAGTTCATCGTCTCGCCCCAAGTCCTTCTCCTCAAATCGATGTCCAATGGACGGTTCATTCTCGTCAACACACTGATTGGCTACGCCGTTGGGTTCCTTGGATGTCTGCTGTTGATGCGGCGATTCCAACTATCGCTTTTCGGATTCGCCGTCCTCTGGCTACTTTTCAGCTTTAACGGCCATCTTGTGGCTCATTTACGTGCGGGTCATACAATGTGGAACGGGTATTTTTTGCTCCCGTTTTTCTTTCTATGCACCGACGCCATCGTGCGCAATGAACGCCCATGGGTGGGGGCGTTTGGCAACGCAGCCACGATCGCGGCGATGTTCTTCCAGGGTTCCTTTCACATTGCCTCGTTTTGCCTGATGTTTCTTGGTCTTTTGTGCCTCGCTAACTGGAGCAAAATTCGTTGGGGCATACTGACAGCAGCCATGACCGTTGGACTGGCGGCGTTGCGCATTTTTCCCGCCGTGACCAGCTTCCCTTCGCAAACCAAGGAATTCATCACCGGATACCCATCGTTGCGTGTGGTTTTCGATGCCTTGACCGACTTGCGCGCGCCGGACACGCCGGAAATCCGAGGCATGTTCGGCGGTGAATTCCCCTACCTCGGTTGGTGGGAATACGACATATTCATCGGTCTCGCCGCGTTTATATTCGTCGCGTGGTTTGGCGTTCTTTCACGCATGAAGCGTGAAGATCCCTGCCTTGGGGCGAAAGATTTTCGCGCGTACACCGTCCCCATTACCGTCATGGCGTTTTTTTCCATCGGCTTTGCCTACCTGCCAATCTCCGCTTCGCCCATTCCGCTTTTCAACGCCGAACGTGCAACCGGGCGCCTGCTTTTGCTTCCCGTCCTCGCGCTGATTTTAATCGCCTGCGTACGATTCGAGACCACGCTCCCCCGCTGGCGAGAACGCCCCGCGCTCCTTTGGCTGGCGATTGTGGGGTGGCTGGTCAGCGTCATGGAAATCGCCACGCACACGCGTCTGTGGCAAATGCCCGAGCCCAAACCCATGCGCGACTTGACGTTGAACCTCGCCCTTGTGCAGGACACCGCCGACAAGGCTTACATCGCCAGTCTGAAAGCAGGCGCCTTCGTCAGCGCCGTGTCGTTAGTCATTTTGATCGCCGGAATAGTCAAATTCGGTTGGATCGACACGCGCCGCAATTCCCCGCCCGTACCGAAAGCTGACGTATGAACGTCCTCGTCATGCTGCGCGATTTCGTCGAAGCGGTTTTGTTCAATCGGCGAACCGAAACACGACTGCAATCGATTGTCGCGTCGATTTTACTCCTCCTGATTTTTGCCGCAGGAATACTTCATTGGGTTCTTTTTTTCAATCAAGGCAATGTGCAACTCTTTGCAAACGATTGGCATAAAGAGACCCTTTACTACCTTCACCTGCAACAAGCGATCGAACAAGGTGTCATTCCCTGGCACACTCAGGTGTCTATCCTGGAAACCCAACGGTTTCTCGCCAACCCAGAGATCGTTCTTTCTCCCCAAATCGTTCTGTTGCGTTGGATGTCTGTCGGCAAATTCGTGGTGGTCAATACCGCGCTCTGCTGGGCTATCGGTTATGCGGGGTGTTTGCTGATCAAGCGGCGCCATCGTTTGTCGATTGCCTCGTTCACGATGCTGATCCTTCTGTGGGGATTCAACGGACACATCGTTTCGCATCTTGCCGTGGGGCACTCCATGTGGAACGGTTATTTTTTCTTCCGTTCGTTTTTCTGGCGCTCGACGGTTGGCACGATTCCAAGTCCTGGCCATTGGGACGAGCGCTTGGAATCGGTGTGACTTTAAGTGCGATGCTCCTGCAAGGCTCACTGCATGTAATGATGCCCTGCCTGCTTCTGGTAGGCTGCTATGGATTGGTTCACCGCAATCGTTGGAAAGACGTCCTGATCGCCATCGGCGCGACATTTCTCCTCGGCTCCATTCGTTTTTTGCCCGCCGGAATCACGTTTCATGGTTTTGAACGACAGTTTCTGACAGGCTTCCCCAGCACTCGTACAATGATCGAATCGCTCGTTTCAATACACGGACCGCAAACGCCTCCCATCCCTGGCTTGTTTGGCGGCGACCAATCATTTCTCGACTGGTGGGAATACGATACGTTCATTGGAATCGCGGGTTTGACGTTTGTGCTCCTATTTGGTGTGCGAGCCATGCGTTGCAACGCACGCTTCCGACCCCTTTCGATTCCGCTCGCGCTCATCGTCACACTTTCGATCAGCGCGTTTTATCTGCCGTTGTTTTCACTGCCCGTTCCGTTACTGAACGCCGAGCGCATCCCGTCGCGATTTTTGGGAATCGCCATCGCATTCCTCGCAATGATGGCGAGTGTGGAATTCGATGACGCACCCAAAGAATGGCATGCGAAAAAATGGTTTCGTCCCACCATGCTCGCTGCCTTGGCTTTCACCTTTATGGCACTCGTGACTCACTCGCGCCTGTGGTGTATGGAAGAAATTCATCGGGGCGTTATCGCTTGGGATTTGGGCAAAATCGTGTTTTTGGACAATGAAGACGTTCTCTACCAATCGAGTGTTTTGACCGGCGCAGCGATTTCTCTCATCACGCTAATGATCATCGGCATTTTGGTGATGCGCCGAAAAAAAACCGGCGCCCTCATTCCTGAGAGCGCCGGTTCATCTTAACTCGATCGGGAATTGATTATTCCTCAACCACCAGGACTTCCGTCTGGTACTCTTGTCCGTTGATAAGCATATCGAGCTTAAGTTTTTTGCCATCCAATTGTTCAGCTTTTTTGGCGCTTGCTGCCGCGGGGGCTGCCGCTGCTGGGGCGGAAGACGCCGCCGGTGCGGGGGCTGGAGCGGCAGGTTTCGGTGCTTCAGCGGGTTTATTTTTCTTCTCCCAGAACTCCAACCAGACTTTCGGGAACAAGGCGTACGAAAGCACATCGTCGTCGTTGGTTGATTTGTCAGCGATTTCGGCTTTGATCTTGTCCCATTCGTTTGGAATCAAATCCGCCGGGCGACACGTGATCGCCTGCTCGTCGCCGAGAACTTTTTTCTGAATTTCGGGATCAACCGGCACGGGAGGGCGACCGTATTTGCCCGCGAAAATATCCTTGGATTCGTTCGGCACGGTTTTGTACCGCTCGCCCATCAAGACGTTGAACACCGCCTGAGTTCCAACGATTTGCGAGGTCGGCGTGACGAGCGGAATGTATCCCATTTCCTTGCGGACCTTCGGGATTTCCTCCATCACCTGATCCATCTTTTCAATACAGCCCATTTGCTTCATTTGCGATTCCAGGTTCGAGAGCATTCCACCGGGAATTTGGCTGAGGAAAATGCGCGGGTCCGAACCGGAGAAAGCCGATTCGAATTCTTTGTATTTCGGACGAATTTCACGAATGTACTTGGCGATAGGCGCCATGTCCAATTGCTTCAGTCCCGTGTCGTAAGGCGTTCCCGCCAACGATTCGACAAGCGCTTCGGTGCAAACGTGTCCCGAGCCCCCCGAGAGCGAGCTGATCGCGCAATCGACACCGTCCGCCCCCGCGTCCACGGCACGAATCAACACCATCGGCGCCACACCCGTCGTCGAATGTGTGTGAACATGGACGGGAATTTTCACCGCTTCCTTCAGCGCCTTGACCAAATCATACGCAGGCACCGGGCACAGCAACGCGGCCATGTCTTTGATCACAATCGACTGGCAGCCCATTTCTTCAAGCTGACGTCCCCACTCCACATACATTTCAAGCGTGTGCACCGGAGAAATGGTGTAACACATCGACCCCTGGGCATGCGCGCCGCACTTCAGGACCTCTTTGACCGCTTTTTCCAAATTGCGCATATCGTTGAGCGCGTCAAAAATGCGGAAAATATCCATTCCGTATTCAACGGATTTATCCACGAAACGCTCGACCACATCGTCGGCGTAATGCCGATAGCCCAGGATATTCTGACCGCGCAAAAGCATCTGCAACGGCGTGTTCGGTAATGCTTTCTTCAGTTGGCGAAGGCGTTCCCACGGGTCTTCGTTCAAAAAACGCAAGCACGAGTCAAACGTCGCGCCTCCCCACACTTCGAGAGACCAATAACCCACTTTATCGAGCTTATCGCAAATCGGCAGCATGTCTTCGAGACGCATGCGCGTGGCGAGCAGCGATTGATGAGCATCGCGCAGGACAAGCTCCGTAACGCGGACCTTCTTGCTCTGGTTTGTCTGGTTAGTACTGGCGGCATTGTCAGCCATGTTAGTCCCACTCCGAATTCAATCTGGATAATGCGGACAAGAGCTGACCATCAAGATGATTGCAAGCCAAGGAAAACTTGGATTTTTTTACCTGGATTTGATGAAACGATTAGCTGAATCGAGAGCACCCGGACGGGGATCTCGTCCGGGTGCCTTGGCTGATAGCCGCGGGACAGAATTTATTCGCAGTCGATTTTCACTTCATTAACATCCATCAATTGCGACTTGACGTGTTCGTATTCTTCGTCCGTCACGGCACCCGCGTCGTGCGCTTTCTTCAAATCGATGAGTTCCTGACCTACCGTGAATCGTTGGAGGTTCGTTGTCATCGGCCCCTTGTTATTCGACACACACCCCGCTAACCCACCGACGAGCACGAGCATTCCTAACGTTGTAACTGCTTTTGAAACTCGCATCGGAGTTCCTCCTTCAAATAGATGTATGATTTGGGGGCTGCTGTTGTTAATCGACAAACTCAAACGGGTGAAAGTTCCTTTTCAACTGGCCTTCATTAACTTTGACGCCATAAGACCAATAAAATTGCGTGTTTCATGTCATTTTTTAAAAGAAACGATTATCGCGACAAGATAAATACGCTTTAGCTCCCCCATTGCAAAATTCCCGCAACCGGGGTTGACGAACGGCGCGGAGAAGATGAGAGTCCTCGACAACCTGACCCGACGTGTGCAGCGCGCCGGGCACGGGGCATTTTCTCTCTCGGAGATTCCCCTCGAATGACATCCACTTTAGTAAACCGCAAAGTCAACTTTAGCGCCGGGCCAGCCGTTTTGCCCGTCCCCGTTCTCGAAGAAGCGCGCGAAAACCTGCTCTCGCTTGGCGAAACGGGTGTTGGCGTGATGGAACACTCGCACCGCGGCAAGGCATTCGACGCCGTTCTGAATCAGGCCGTCGCCGACTGCACCGAACTGCTCGGCCTCAGCGACGATTACGCCGTCTTGTTTTTGCCCGGCGGAGCCAGTTCTCAATTTTTCATGATCCCCCAGAATTTCCTGGGTGGCGGCGTAGCCAACTATATCGACACCGGCACATGGTCGAATAAAGCGATCAAAGAAGCCAAGCTGTTCGGCACGGTAAACATCTCCGGCAGCAGCAAAGAAGACAAGTACACCTTCATCCCGAAGGAATACAAACACGCAGACGGCGCCAAGTACACGCACTTTACGTCAAACAATACGATCGCGGGAACGCAGTTCAAAACCGAGCCCACGACGAACGCGCCGCTGGTGTGCGACGCCAGTTCGGACATCATGTCCAAACCGCTCGATGTGTCGAAATACGGCCTGATTTACGCGGGAGCTCAGAAAAACCTCGGCCCGGCGGGCGTAGCGCTTGTCGTTATCCGCAAGGACCTCGCCGAGCAAGGCCCCAGCGATCTGCCGTCTATGCTGCAATACCGGAACCACATCGCCAACAATAGCTGCTACAACACCATTCCGACGTTCCCGGTTTACATCGTCGGCCTCGTGTTCAAGTGGTTGAAAAACCTGGGTGGTCTTTCCGCCATTCAAGCGATCAACGAGAAGAAAGCCGCCATCCTCTACGATTGCATCGACAGCAGCGATTACTGGCGTTCGCCCGTGGCCAAGGAAGATCGTTCATTGATGAACGTTGTCTGGCGGCTGCCGAGCGAGGAACTCGAAGCGAAGTTTATCAAGGAAGCCACCGCGGCTGGGTACGATGGCCTGAAAGGCCACCGTTCGGTCGGCGGCATTCGCGCAAGCATCTACAACGCCATGCCCACGGAAGGCGTCCAGGGCCTCGTCGAGTTCATGAAAGAATTCGAGCGCACGAACGGCTAAGTTTTCCCAATACCAAGTCATAAAAAAATCCGCCGAGGACGAACTCGGCGGATTTTTTTCGTCTGAGCAACATTTGCGAGATGATTTTTCGGCAACCCAGAACTTATTTGGAACGGGACGCCGAACATTCGGCTGGTCTCAGGTCTCTTTAAAAACCTGAAAACACTGATACCCATATTCGCGAGCGGCACGCGCCTGATCCGGGTCTCCCCAGAAAGTTTTCCAGCCTGCTTCGCGCGCTTTCCACGAGCAATCCCACACGAAATCGATCTGGCGATTGGTGGAACCTTCGACCACCAACATCCCGCGAAAATCCGCACAACCGGATTTTCCTTGGATTTGTACGGACTGGATTTTGTCTTCGGGGAACGCTTCCAGCAGCTTCATGATCGTACGTAAGACCTTTACAGGCGGGCATCCAGGGGCATATTGAATACTATCGTTGGGCGTAGAATCGTTTTCAAACGCGCGTAAATCGGTGGCAAATTTTTCGGTGACGGCCGATTTTTCAAGCAGTTCATCGAGGGTGGGGATCGTGATCGTAGAATCCGACATTTGCATGCCTTTCCAGTTTCCTTCCTGAAACCGAAACCTGCCCGGGGGCGGATTTAGACGGTCGATTTGGACGATTGGGTTTTAGGGGATTTGTCGGAAGAATCCAGCACGTGGCCCAGCTTCTCTTGAATCAGACTGTCCACTTCTTCCGGCGTTCCCTTTGTAAGCGCCTCTTGTGCCAACTCTTCTACCAGTTGGAGGGACACCGAACGCAACAGGCGTTTCACCACACCGATCGAAGAAGGCCCCATACTCAGGTTGCGAATGCCTAATCCGACCAGCAAACCGGCCTGGTAAGGATCGGCAGCCATTTCACCGCAAACGCTGAGCGAAACGTTGGAAGCGCGCGCGGCATCCACGACCAGCTTGATCAATTGGAGCACGGCGGGGTGGGTCGGACGATACAGGTTGGCTACGGAGCGATTTACGCGATCGACGGCCAGCGTATATTGAACCAGATCGTTCGTACCGATGGAAAGGAAATCGGTTTCTTTGCAAAGCTCGCGGGCTTGAAGCGCCGCCGAGGGTATTTCAACCATCGCCCCAAGACGAATGGAACTCGGTACGGGTTGCCCGGATTTATTCATGTGCGCCAGCAAATCATTGATCATGAATCGCGTCACACGCACTTCGTTCAATCCGCTGACCATAGGGATCATGATATTGGCCACGCGTCCGGCGGCGGCATTCAGCATGGCACGAAGCTGGGCGCGGTAAAGCTCTGGTCGCGCCAGGCACAACCGCACGGCACGCAGGCCCATGAACGGGTTCAACTCTGGTAACGTGAATTCTTTATCGGGAAGTTTATCGCCACCAATGTCAATCGTCCGCATGATCACCGGCTTGTCGCCCATGCGGTCGAGGATCATTTTGTACTCGCGATAATGGTCCTCTTCGAGCGGCAGGGTTTTGCGATCCAGATACAGGAATTCGGTGCGAAACAGACCAATGCCTTCGGCTCCGTTGGTTTCCACGGCATCGAGTTCTTCGGGGAACTCGATATTGGCATTCATTGCAATCCGGGTTCCGTCGGTCGTTTCAGCAGGCAGATTGCGCAGACTGACCAGAGCCTGACGACGGTGCTCGAACTCCTCCGCACGACCGCGATAGTACGTCAATTGCTCGCGTGTGGGGTTCAGGATCAGCTTTCCGTCGCTGCCATCGAGAATCAGCGTGTCACCGGTCCGGATGTAGTGCGTGACGTATTCAAGACCTACAATGGCAGGAATCGCGAGCGCCTTAGCCATGATGGCCGTATGGCTGGTCGCCCCGCCTTCGTTGGTGCAGAACGCTTTGACGTGTTCGCGCGAGAATTGCGCTGTTTCGGCAGGCCCAAGATCGTTGGCGACAATAATGCAGCCTTCGGCGGGCAAATGTGTCTGGTTTGCGGCGTTCAATTGGCGCAAAAATTTGATCACACGACGCGCCACATCGTACAAGTCGTGGTTGCGCTCGGCAAAATACTCATCGCCCAGAGCCTTCATCTGCTCGCCCAGGCTTTGGGTCACTTCCCACAAAATGGATTCGGCGTTGATGCGATCGACTTTGATGCGATGGCGGGTACGATCGACGATATGGGGGTCTTCGAGCATCATCAAGTGCGCGTCGAAGATCGAGGCTTGCTGGCGGTCGATTTTCTCTTCAACCTGCTGACGAATCTGGCGTAATTCCCCTTTGGCTAATTCGACGGATTTGTCGAATCGCCGGATTTCTTTGTCCACCGCATGTTCGTCGAGTTCGTAGGATTCCGCCTTCATTCCTTGTGACTCAATCACATAGGCGGGACCTATCGCAATGCCGTCGGAAACACCCAGCCCTTCAAAGAAGAATGTACGCCTTCCAGCCATTGAGGTCAAAGGGCTCCATCATTGCCGTAAGATTGTGGAAAACGAAGGCGGTCAGGCCATTTCCTCGCCAAAACCATTATCCACCAGTTCTTTCAAATCTCTACACAGTTCCTCGGCGCCATCGCCTTCTGCCACTATTTCAAGCGATGTTCCGGGACCCGCCGCAAGCATCATCATCCCCATGATGCTCTTCCCGTTCACGGACATGCCGTCGCGGGTTACGGTCACTTCACAATCATTATATTTTCCTGCAATGCGCACAAACTGCGCCGCGGGCCGGGCGTGCAATCCCTGGCGATTTTTAATCGCGACTTCTATTTCCGTTCGAGTGGATTCCACCATTCGGCCCTCTTTAGCCTTTATCGCTGACCTGACTTACGACCTAACCAGTTTGGCACATTCCGTTTAAGGCGTCATGGTAATCTGACCATCGTGTAGATAAATTACCCGCCTTTGACCCGAGCCGTTTCATCGTCGCTACCGGTAAGTAGTTCCGTCGATGCCTAGGTGTTCAAACCGCCTGATTCACCAAAATTCGGAAACGGCGTAAGCATTTCATTCCCAACGCTATTCCGTCGGTGAGGCGCATAATTGTCAAGCCCTACCTTTGCTTTGGGTAAGTTCTCGCTGTCGAAATCGTACCTATCTCGTATTTCCACATTGTGGAGGTCGCTTGGTCTGCCACACCATGGCTCGGTAAGCATTAAAACTCTCGTCTCTCGGACCGCTGAACCGCAACGATAACCCTCGAATCGAGAAGTGCTTCTCTACGCCCAAGGATACCATTTTCGATGTGCCCTTCAAATGATTCCCCGCCGGTTTCTTCCAACTTATCGACCAAATCCCGTCGGGTGTTTTTTGCACTTCACCCCAGCCCCGCTGTTCGGGATCGATTGGTCGATCTCTCCTCACGCTTGCAAAAAGCGGCCCATTTTACACCTGTACGCGCAAATTGGGTTCCGGCTTGCAATCTGCACCTGACGCTTCACTTTCTGGGATCGGTTCCCGAGGAAAAAATCCAGCGAATGCTAGCCGAATTGCCTGCCGCCGCCTCCCAAATATCCGCTTTCCCGCTCGAAGTGGAAACGCTCGGATACTTTCCCCATGCTAAAGCCCCACGCGTTCTGTGGGCGGGAATTCGCCAGCCCCACAAAGAATTGTTTCAACTTTACGACACCGTGGGCCAACTTGTCCAGCGGTGCGGGATCGAACTTCAGCATCAGAATTTCCACGCTCACTTCACCTTGGCTCGTTTCAAAAACCTTAAAGGCACAGGAGCCTTTGTCCAAACGGCCCGGCAATATCAAACCAACAAGTTGGGCGACTTTTTGGTTGAAGAAGTTCATTTGATGGAAAGCAAGCTTTCCTCTGGCAGCCCGGTGTACGTGTCGCTCGGCAATGGGCAACTGGCCTAGCCTTCCGACACGAAAGACTGAAAATACTCCCTTTTCCCCCCTTGAAACCAATCACAAAACGTGCGGTTTTCCGCATTCCCCCTGTTGCATGTGCGAGAAATCTCACACATCAAACGCTTACTTAGCCCGGCGTGCCAATTTTTTTTGCACGGAACGCAATTGCAAACCATTGATTTCAATATGGTTACAAACTAAACACCGCCCATTTCCAACATGCGGCACATTGGTTGCCTTTATTGTGTCCATCACGCAGCAAAGGACACAGGCCATGAAGACCAAACGCAATTACGAAGAAGACGGCGTACAGGACTATTTGAAGGCTGCAAGCACACACCCCGTGCTGAATCGCGAAGAGGAAATTGCGCTCTTTCAACGCCTGGAGTCCGGGGACGATTCGGCCCGCGAGGACATCGCTGGTTTCAATCTTCGGTTCGTGATCAAGATTGCGATGCAGTATCAGGGTCTTGGCGTTCCGCTCGCCGATCTGATTCAGGAAGGCAACATTGGTCTGCTGTACGTGATCGACAAGTTCGACTGGCGCAAAGGTTTCCGCTTTTCAACCTACGCTGCGTATTACATCCGCCAGGAAATTCAGGCCGCGCTGCACCGCCAGGGCTCGATGATCCGTCTTCCCATCCGCAAAGCCCGGATGCTGAACAAAATCAACGAATACATTCACAATACAAACGAAATGGAAGGTCGCGACCCAGGCATGAAGGAAATCGCGCTGGCGCTCGATATTCCCGTGGCCAAAATCGAGCCGCTTCTGGCGCTGCGCCAATCGTTTATCTCTGTCGATGCTGAACGCAGCGAAGATGGCATGACATTGCTCGATGCGATTCCTTCGACCAAAACCCCGGCACCGTCCGATGCGCTGGAAGTCCAACAATCCAATGCCGCCGTTCATGAAGTGCTCAATTACTTGACCGACCGCGAACGCAAAGTCGTGGAACTGCGATTCGGGCTTGGCAACCAACGCGGTTGCAGCCTGCGTAAAGCCAGCAAAGTCATCGGTCTGAGCCAGGAAGGCGTTCGCCGCATCGAACACCGCGCGTTGAACAAACTGCGCCGCCCGGCTATCCGCAGCCAGATCGACGGACTGATGAGCGCGTAAGTTTTTGAAGATTGGGACGCCATTTGAGCGCCCCTTGCTCAGGGCCTCCCGTGAAAGCGGGGGGCTTACTTTTTTACTCAGGTCGCCGGTTCCATGTGAGAAACCAAATCGCTGATTAAATGGCACGCACCCGCTCGGAGTTCCGTGTAAGCTTCCGAGGGCGTGGGATCGGGGTGGGCGGCGGAATGGAGCGCCCGAATTTCCTGGGCACCTAACTCCTTCCGGGTTTCTTCGCGCAAGGCGACACGACCCGCCAGGATTGCGATAGGTTTACCAGCTTCGCGAGCAAGTCTTGCAACTTGACCGGGGCCCTTGCCATGCAAGCTTTGCTCGTCCAGACTGCCTTCGCCGGTCAAAACCAGATCACACGCATCCAGCTTGGCCGAAAACTCTTGAATGTCGAGAATCGTTTCGCTTCCAAGCGCCATGCGCGCGTTCAACAACCCAACGGCGGCGGCTCCCAGTCCACCTGCCGCTCCCGCGCCGGGCAAATCGCGTACCGCGCAATGGGAATCGCGTTCGACGATTTGGAACGCGTGGGCCATGGCGCGCTCGAGTTCCTCGACAACATCGGACTCCGCGCCTTTTTGGGGACCAAACACGCGTGCCGCTCCGTCCGATCCCAGTAAAGGATTGTTTACATCGGATAAAACTTCGAGTTCGACGTTTTCCAACAGAATCCGTACGCACGATGGGTCCACCCGATGGATCAGCGACAACATCCCTCCCGTAATTGGGCGTGATATGGGTACCTCCTCGGCGTCGTAAAACCGTACCCCAAGCGCCTGACATGCCCCAAGCCCGCCATCAATCGTAGCTGAATCGCCGATCCCCAGAAGGATCCGTTTACAACCGGCGGCGATGGCCTCCATGATCAATTGACCCGTGCCATAGGACGTCGTTCGCCTGGGATCGCGTTCTTCGGGTTTCAATAACGTCAGCCCGGAGGCAGCCGCCATTTCAATGACTGCCGTTTCACGATCCATCAATCGCCCCCAAGTGACTTCGATGGGACGACCAAGCGGATCGAGCACGATGGCATGGCGACGTTGACCTTTGAGCACGGTAAGTACGGCTTCGACGGTACCCGCGCCTCCATCTGCCAAGGGCAGCAAGGTGGTTTGCAGCTTAGGATCGAAGTCAGTCAGCCCCTCGCTGACAGCCGTGCAGGCATCCAGAGCGCTGAGGGTTCCTTTGAAAGAATCCATCGCAATTAAAATGCGTTCGGGAGCGAACAATATCGGGAACCTTGATGATCGACAGGACAAAAGGCGTCAGGTTGTCGGTGGTGGAGGAAGTTCGTCTGGGTTGAACTGCTCGTCTGCTTCATCTTCCTCCCAAACCGGTTTCACCGATTTCGACAACTGCCAGGGCGTATTGCCGGTCTTCCACGGCGATTTCGGCGGCATTGGAGGTTTCATTTCCGAAGGCGCGGGAGCGGGAGGAGAAGGTGGACTTTCGATCTTGGGCAAATCCTGCCGCGATTCTGCTGCCATCTGTTCCAATTCAATCGAAGACATGGGACGTGTCGGTGGATCGTCCTCGCCCCAATCGATGGAATCTTCCTCGTCTTCCTCCATTTCAGATTCAAGACCGGCTGGCTGAGGAGGAGGCGGTTGAGAAGGAATATTTGCTTTCGACGGCGAATTCGGGCCTTGCGGTTTGGGGACTTCGCTCTGAGAATGCATGAGTTCGGAGTGGAACATATCTCTGGCCGATTTTCCACTCGAACCAGGAGAAGTTATCGCCTGTTGGTCGCCGAGTTGACCGGACATCTGAGCACGAAGAGCGCGATGTAGTTCTGCGTTGTTTTCGTAATCCGCAAGAATCTCCTCGATCTTGTCCTCGTGCGCTTTCATTTCGCGCTCGTCCATTTTATCCATGGCCAGATCAAGTTTCAGCATCGACTCTTTGAGCTGCTTGACGTGTTCTTCGGATATAATGTCGGCCAGCGCCACGATGTACTTGTTCGCGCGATCTTCGAGCCGTTCGGCCGTTTGTCGATGAATGGAGAAGCGTACGAATTCTTCGTCTGCTTTTTCGAATGCTTTGGCGGCTTCGACGAGCTTTTTGACATCGCTTTCGCGCGCACCGATTTCGCCGTAGTTTTCCACCAACACGCCGGTTTGAATGCCCGTGGCCATTTCCGTGGCGCTGACAGCAAGGATGCCGTTCGCGTCGATGCTGAAATGAACCATGATTTCGGCGAGTTCTTTGGGGGCGGGTGGAATTCCGGTAAGACGGAATTTAGCGAGCGAATGGTTTTGCGAAGCTTGTTTGCGTTCGCCTTGAAGCACATGCACCAACACGGTGGTTTGATTATCCACGACCGTGGTGAACCGTTCGCTGGCTTCGCATGGAATCGTCGAATTTCGCTGAATTAACGGCTTAAACACCCCGCCGGCGAGTTCGATGCCGAGCGTCAGCGGCGTAACATCCAGCAAGAGGATTTCACGCAATGCACCGCTGATCACCCCGCTTTGGATGGCGGCTCCGGCGGCGACGGCTTCGTCCGGGTTCACCGAACGGTTGGGTTCTTTGCCAAAATACTGGCGCACCATTTCCTGGACGCGCGGGATACGGGTCGAACCGCCAACCAGCAGGACTTCATTGATCTGGGCGACGGTTAGGTTCGCATCTTTCAGCGCCCGTTCGCACGGAGAGAAGAGCCGCTGGAAAATGGACTCCATCATTTCATTGAATTGTTTGCGGGTAAAATCGCGCTCGAAGTGTTTCGGGCCCTTGGAATCCGCAACGATGAAGGGAAGCGAAACGGAAGTACTGTTCAGGGTGGAAAGTTCGCATTTTGCTTTTTCGGCGGCTTCGCGAATGCGCTGCGCGGCCTGGCGGTCCTGGGTCGGATCGATGCCGGTACTCTGCAAAATACCGTCGCAAATTTCCTGAAACAACCGCTGGTCAACGTCGTCGCCACCGAGAGAATTGTCTCCATTGGTAGAGAGGACCTCGAAGATATCGTTGGAAATTTGCAACAACGAGACATCGAAGGTGCCACCGCCAAAATCGAAGACGACAATGATGCCGCCTCGATCGCCGCCGATGCCATAGGCCAACGCCGCCGCGGTCGGTTCGTTGATAATCCGAAGAACTTCGAGCCCGGCCATTTCGGCGGCGATTTTTGTCGCTGTACGTTGTTGGTCGTTGAAGTGCGCGGGCACCGTGATGACTGCCTGATCGACGGTATCGTTCAGGTAATCTTCGGCGGTTTGACGAATTTTATCGAGGATGTCGGCGCTGACTTCTTCGGGACGAATGTGAACGTCGGGCGCCAGCTCGATGGCCGCCATGCCATCGTCCAGTTCGACCACCGGATAGGGTAAATCGTCGATTTCGTCACCGAAATCGGCATACCGTTTACCCATGATGCGTTTGACGGATTTGATGCAGCGTTCTGGCGTGATCAGATGTTGGCGTTTGGCAAGTTCGCCGACGATGATTTCATCGCCGCTCTTGTAGAAAACCACTGAGGGCGTCAGGCGTGAACCCTCGGCATTGGTAAGCGTTTCAACCCGTGTTCCGTCAATGAACGCGGCGACCGTATTGGTGGTGCCTAGATCGATGCCAATGGTTTTCGCCATTTGAGCCGTTTACTTCTTTTTCTTAAATATCGACGTGATCTTATCGAGCAGATTTTCGTTCTTGGCTGCCGTCGCGTCCAGAAGATTCAAACGATTTTTTGCCGTTTGATTCATTTGATCCCACCGCAGAACGTCTTCGTAAATCTGCTTGGCTTTTGTTACAACTCCAGCGGTTTCGTAGATATCGCCCAGCACGAGTTTGAACTCCACGTTGTAGGGGTCCATCTCGCAAGCTCTTTCGGCGGCCTGGACGGCTTTTGTAAAGCTGCCCTTCGTTCGAATCAACGTCTGCGCGTACTTCAGATGGTACTGCGCTTCACTTTCGGGGTCATTGGTAACCGCGACCTCGAAAAAATTCAAGGCTTCATGCAGTTCCTGACGCTTGTAATGCTGCATCCCGCGAACGAAAGCCTTTTGAGCCATCGATTTTTTTTGCGCCAGAATATCGCTGGGTTTGACGGTTGATTGACCGCTGAAATCCGGTTTTGCCACGCCGTCGGAACTTCCACGTCCCGACGCTGGTGGCGGCATGCCGGTTCCACCAGCCGCACGACCCTGGGTGGAAGGGCTGGGCGCAGGCCCACTTCCTGACGAAGCGACGGATTTCCCTCGAATCTTCGAATCGTATTCTTTTCGTTTCTTGGGATCTTTCAGCGTATTGTAGGCTTGCGAAATAATCGCCAGGTCACTGGCGTTTTTATTTGCCTGCTCGGGCGATCCCGCCTTATCGGGATGCAACTCGCGCGCCAGTTGATAATACGCCTTTTTGATTTCCCGCTCGGGTGCGTCGCGTGAAACCCCTAAGAGACGATAATAGTCCTTTTCTTCGCTCATTCGTGTGCCAAGTAACCTTGTTTGTATGAAAAACAACCCTTACCCCATCGCCGGTAGCCCGGGGCATTACGTTCTCATCTGACTATTTGAAAATTCGCTGTATGTGTCAATGCCTATAAGTCTTGCGAATCCATGGATTCAGGACACGTTTTTATCCGTTCGCCCTGAAAAAGCCGCAGCAAAGTTTATCTTGCATCGCGGCAGGATTCGTCGAGCGGCGCGTTTGGATCAAGGCCAATCCTGGCGCCTGGCGCATCTTGAGTTTGTACCCAAAACGAAGGAAAAATCAAACCACGAAGGCACCTGCCTGCGCCAAGGCTATGGCGGACAAGCACAAAGACGCAAAGAAAACACGAAGAGCCTTTTTGCCCGCCATCAATTTTCTCGCTCTTCGATGGTGAGTGAATGAAAAAATCCATCAAAAAAACAGCGTTTTCAACTTTTCAGGAAGCTTTGGTCGAAAATAAGTGAATGCATTTTTTTCTTCGTGTTCCTTCGTGACCTTCGTGGCTTCGTGATAAATCTTTTAATCTTTGGCAGCAAAGTTGAGATACGCCTCCTGGCGCCGGGTAATCAATAGGCGGACGCTGTTCTTTGGCTGGGATCGATTCGGCCAATGACCTCATCGACGCGTTCCATGCCTTCGGTAATCAGATTGTGAATCAATTCGTCGGTCGGATTCGAGAGTTCCTTCTTCAGGATCTCGTTACACCGATGGACGATATCCGAACGGAATTGGCTCCAGGAGGTAATGCGTTCCTTCGGATCGACTTCAGGATTGATCTGAAGCCCCATGAACGCCAACCGAAGATAAGTTTCCAGGGTGCTGGAATCGAGCCACAAGGGAACGTGCGGGCAGGTTTCGTGAATTTTGGCGCAGTGCAGCAGCAAATCTTTGTTCGACTCAAATTCCAGGGGACCGTCGCCCAGCCCAAGGAAAACCAAACGCATACGATGGACGATTCGACCTTCTTCTTCCGCTTCGTCCACCACATCGTGCAGATGCGACGCCAGGGGAATGATCATCCGTCGTTGAACGTCCACATGGCTGATGTGGCAGTCGTAAACCTCCATGCGGGCACTTTCCATTGCCCGTGAGGTTTCATCGTCGGGAACAACGACTTCTTTTTTCTTCGGTTTATATTTTTCGTTCGATGTTTTCGCGCTGGCAGTGCCGAGTTTAATTCCCAACATCAGCCCGGCGGCTCCACCGATCAAAAAGGCGAGAATGTGACCTGCTTCAATCGACATGATATGCTCCATCGGGGGCAACAGAGTGCCACTGTGGGTTTGCAGGCGGGGGCAGGTTTTGGACTCAACAAACGACTGGCTATTCTACTCGAAGCATGAGAACCAAGTGATTTTTTTCCTACTTTCCAAATACAAAGTACCGATTTTTAGATCGCCGGGCAATCAGGAATTCGACTTTTCGGAGTCCTTTTGTCGGATTCGGATAAGTTGCTCTAATCGAAAAAACAAACGCGACATTACCAGATTTCTCCCGATTCGAGGAAGCCTTCCTCCGAAATCGGAAAGACGAATTGCGATTCGATTTACGATAAAAAACCGAATCCTATCGAAGCTCCCTCCCATTTTGTATCGTTGTTTTCTTCCAGCTTGCCTTGACGAACAATATAAGCCATTCTTGGATGTTGGGGGTTCGAGCTAACCAATCTTTCCATCCTCAGGTACCCACGCTGGTGAGCGAGCTTCCGAAAAATCCAGGTTTCCCCTTCCGCCCTGCGTCGAGCGTTCCTCCTCCGCCTTCGGACGACGATACACAGGATGAAGTGGAGCGTTTGCCGTTAGCCAATGAAAGCGAACGGATTCCGCTGCACGATACGGTTCGGCTGCATCCCAAGGACACCGGAAAACCCATCGCTCAATACGGCCCTTATGTGGTGTATGAGGAAATTGCCCGTGGCGGAATGGGCGCGGTTTTTTTCGGCAAGGAACCAAACCTTGGGCGCGAGGTGGCCGTAAAGGTCATGGCTCGCGAACTACTCGACGATGAAGACGCCATGCAGCGCTTTCAGCGCGAAGCGCGCGCAACCGCTGTGATCCAGCACCCAAATGTCGCCATGATTTATTTCGTCGGAATTACCGAGGACGGAGCACCTTACCTGGCGATGGAATTCATCAACGGTGGCACGCTAGAGAAGCTGATACGCGATCGCATCTGCCTGCCGTTCTCGCAAACGGCCAGTTTGTTTATTCAAACGTGCGAGGCGTTGCGAGCCGCTCACAAACAGGGCATCATTCACCGCGATATCAAACCAGCCAACCTCATGCTGACCGAATCTCTCGACGTCAAAGTGGTGGATTTCGGATTGGCAAAATTTTTCCGCGAAGAAAGTTACCGCACCGTGGTGGGGATGGTGATGGGTACGCCTCGTTACATGTCGCCCGAGCAAGCGCAGGGTCGCGAGGCAGATTACCGGTCGGACATTTATTCGGTCGGAGCAACATTCTATCATCTGCTCACGGGTCGCGCCCCGTTCGACGGCAATTCCCCAACGCAAATCATGATGAAACACGTCACCTCGCCCCTGGTACCGCTTCGCAGCATCAACCCGAACGTACCGTTGGAGTTCGACGATGTAGTGCGCAAGTGCATGGCCAAAGACCCGAATGAACGGTATCAGGATTACGCGGATTTGATCACCGATTTGTCGCGTATCAAATTGCAATGGAAAGCCAAAGAACACGGGACGCTGGTCAATTCAATCAACGATCTGCCGACGTTGAAAATGACGGATGCGGGCAAACCCGTCCCACCGGTTCCGTCGCGGCGTCCGCCTTCGCACGAACACGTCACCAAGACCGCCAACGAATATCTCGAACAATCCCCGGAGGAACACGGCGGAATCGGACGCTGGATCGTCATCGGCGTGGTGGCGGTGTTGATCCTGATCGGTGCGTTAGGAGCGTTGGTAAAGTCGGATGAAAAACCGGAAACCGGTGAGCAACCAACAACTGCAAAATCAGGCATCACAACGTTGCTGGAACGGATTATTGCCGAGCAAAACGCCCCGGCTCCCGCGGGTGCGCCTGTCAAACCAATCGACCAGGATTACCTGAAATACAAAGCGACTTTGGCAATTTTGGACGAGTTGAACAACGCGCTCTTGAATTATGAAATCAATAAAGGAAAGCGTGCCCTGGATCTTGCCTCTGTGGTAGAATCGGGAATCGTCGAACAAAATTTCAATATTACCTCCGGAAACGACCCACTGGATGGATGGGGAAACCAGTTTGCCTATTCGGACTTCGAAGGCACCCTTCGTTCCTCGGGGCTTGACGGTCGGAGGGATTCCGACGATGATATCGTCATGCTTAGCGACGGTAGCCTTCAAATTCCAGACGAGTCGGTTTATCAACGACTTGAAGAGGAAGAACGTGAACGCCGCAAGTCAATGGGGCCCTGATCAAGTTGACGATTGGGCAGTCCTGACCTTATGCTGATTGCGATCGCTTTAAATTGGAGTTTCAGGGGATTTTAAATGATTAAGTCCAAATCGTTGATAACAGCGATGTTAGTATATATATGCCTGGGGAATTTTTCTGCTCCAGCGCAAGATGCCAGTCGGCCAATCGAAGCACGTTCCGTAACGCCCACCAAAGCCGACGTTGCTCGATTAAGCGAAAAATTCGGCTATGAATTCGATAAGCAATGGCGGTTGTCCTATCCAGTTGAAACCGGAGACGCAGACGCACCTGAGCGGGTAATCTATGGCACAGACGATCGCCTTGATTGGTACGAGGAAACCGATCCGGCTCGTTTAATGGTCGCGCAATCGACCTGTGCGTTGGTTGCCACCGGCGATGTTACGAACAACGGAAACGGCACCTGGACGTTGAATGGCGCCACCTGGCAATCTCAGGGGAATATTTGTCCATCCGAACCCTATGCCACCCAACCATCGCCCGCATATTGTTCAGGCTTTCTGGTGGGATCCGATCTCATCGCAACAGCAGGTCACTGCATTGCAAACGACACGGATGCTCAATCGAAGTATTTCGTTTTCAATTTTTACATGCAAGATGCCAGCACCCCGCGACTGGTCGTCAATCACGCCGATGTTTATGTTGGGCTCGAGCTCGTCGGGCGCGTAAAAAACGACGCTACGGGTGAAGACTGGGCGTTAGTGCGTGTGGACCGGGCGGTCACCTCGCCGGGTGCCGTTCCCCTGCCGATCCGACGCTCCGGCGCCATTACCAATGGAACGGCTGTTGGCGTGATTGGTCATCCCGCGGGTTTACCGAGTAAAATCGCCTTCGGTTCCACCACAGCGGTGCGCGACGCCTCGCCCACCGCATATTTCGTCGCAAACCTGGATACCTATGGCGGCAATTCGGGCTCGGCGGTTTTTAATGCCAACACCCTGCAGGTCGAAGGCATCCTGGTGCGAGGCGAAACGGATTATGTGTTTTCCGGCGGTTGCCGCATCTCGAACGTTTTGGCCGATGACGGGGGCGACGGCGAGGAATGCACCAAGACTATAATGTTTGAAAGTCTCGTGCCCACGCTCGCGCCATTTGCCAGTGTTTCAAATCACGAATTAACCGGAACGTTTGCCCCCGGTGAATTCGTGACGATCGATTTGGAATATACCAACAGCACAGAAACCGTTCATAATCTGTCGGTATCGCTTCAGTCTTCCTCCCCGGATGTAACGATTCTAAATAATCCTCAGTTCTATGGCGATTTGCCCGCACAGGCAAATCTTCAGCGTACGTTCGATGTCCAGATCGGCAGCAACGCGGTGTGCGGCGATGAAATCACATTCACGGCCCAGGCCACGTTCGACGAAGGCGTCAATAACACCCCGTTCAGCTACACGCTCGATTATCTCGACCAATCGGATATCTTCAGCGATGGTTTTGAATCGGGAATCGGTCAGGATTGGACGATCGTCGATGGCGGAGGCGTGGCGCTGGATGGCTTCGGGCCCGCAACTTGGACATCCGACAACGTTGGCAATCGGATCGAACTTCCAGGAGCAATTGCCGTTGTGGATTCCGATGCTTCTTCCGATTCACCTGAAACACACCCGGGACTTGACGAAGAACTCATTACGGCGGCGATTGACTGTACGGCTGCTGGCGAGGTGGGACTGCGTTTCAATCATTATTACCGTCATTGGTCGGATTCATCGGGCGCTTCCGAAGCATTCGTCCGCATTCGCAGCACAATCACGAACGGCCAGTGGGTGGAGTTGGCTCACTACACGTCAAATTCCGCCACGCCCGGCGATTTCGATATCACCGGCTATGCCGCCGGAGCTTCCGATGTGCAGATCCAATTCCACTACCGCGATAATGGCGTTTGGGCGTGGTATTGGCTGTTGGATAATGTCGTTATCGAAAGCCGCAGTTGCGTGGCACCCAACGCCTTGCCCACGGTTCAAATTCTGACGCCGTCCGGTGACTGGGAAGCATTCAATCGCGAAACATCAGTCCTGGTGGGTGGGTCGTCCGATGACGCCGATGGTCTCGTCAATAAAGTTCAAGTGCGCGTGACCAATGAAAACGGAACATCGTCGTGGTTCGATGCCACCAACCTTTCGGGGGATTTCGATTCGTGGGATTTCAACACTTCGTTGGCAGTAGGAACGAATCTGATCGAGGCCAAAGCCATCGACAACGAAGGCGCTGAAAGCCTGTTCGATTCTCTTTCCATCGATCGTCGTCCACCGGGCGAACCGAGCGATTTCCTGGTGCTGACGGAATATAAAGACGCTTGGGGGACGGAGAACATCGACGCCGTTTTCCAGGCGCCGGTAAAATTCGGCGATTTGGGTTTCCAATTCAATCCCGCCATCGGATGGAAAACGCTCGCGGGCGATTTCAACAACGACGGGCTGACCGATCTGGTCGTGATCACCGAGTACGGCGATGCCTGGACGGCAATCAACCAGGGCGATCAAACGTTTGGACCTTCGACAAAACAAGGTTCGGGATATTTCCACGATGAAGCCGCCGGGTGGACGGTTCTGGCGGGTGACGTGAATGGGGACGGAGCAACGGATTTGATCCAACTAACTCAATATGGCGACGCTTGGGTTGGTTTGAACAATGGCACG
>CAZOKZ010000062.1:0-26542 GCA_964580585.1 uncultured Candidatus Sumerlaeota bacterium
GCACGCACAACCAGCTTACCACCGCGACGCTCGCGGGCGCGTTGCCGACGCTGTCACTGCCGGTCGAAGGCACGTTCAACGTGGACGAGAATGTGAACATCGTTTCCGCCCGCGTGACGGTCAAAAACGGCGCGAACGTGCTCTGGCAAGGCGACGCGACCGTCGATTGCTGCGCCGCGACGGGGACGGACTACCGCGAAACGGGAAGTTACGCCGTTGTGGCGCAATTTACGCCACCAGTTTCTAATGCGACGCTGACCGTTCAGGTGGAAGTCGAAGCCCTGCGCGACGCGCAAGACCCGTCCGGCTACGAAACCGTTTCGACGACGCAGGTGGATTACTTGGCCGACGCCGACACGCTTTATTTCTATGATGATCGTTTGAATTTGATCAAAAAGGTTGTTGGTGATTATCCAAGTGGCACTTATCTGGAATGGAACTATGAATACGACGCGCTGAATCGTATGATTGCTGCCGAATTGCCAAGCAATGAACGCAAAGAATGGACATACGACGCGCAAACGAGAAGGTTAAGTAGCCCCGAATCGAACCATATTTACGGCCCCGGCTGGGAAACCATCGCGGACGTAGATGATAGTTTGTCTCCTAATATAGTTTACATTCTTGGCGGCGGCATGGACGGACAGTTGGGCTTCGTGAAGAAGGAAGGAAGCGCGTGGAAGACGTATTATTATTTGAGAGACCATCTTGGTAGTGTCCTGGCGTTGGTTGACGAGTCGGGAAGCATTGTTGAGAGCTACGAATACGAACCGTATGGCGTGCCGACGTTCTATGATGAAACCGGAACATTAATAGCGAACTCTTTCATCGGCAACCGGATGCTCTACACCGGACGCGAATGGGACGCGGACCTGGAAATGTACCATTATCGCCACCGCACGTACGATCCAAGATCGAAACGTTTTATGCAAGGCGACCCTATTGGGTTAAACGGTGGATGGAATTATTATGCGTACGTGGGTGGGAATCCGGTGAGCTATATTGATCCCTACGGGTTAGTTGATTGGTGGCCTATCGTGCCTTATCCAGTTGTGGAGCCCGGTCCTAAAATGGGTGGTGAATCGGGTTTTCCTAGAGGGACTGTTGGGCCTACTTTCTATATGGGGGGTGGTGTTGGCGCTACAACCCTGTCCAATTTCGGCGGAAAGGGATATTTTGTAGGTGATATTCAAAATGGTGATATGGCAATAGTTCCAGGTACTCATGGCGGTGGTAACATGGATCTTTTCGGTGTAAATGGTGAGATATGTATGGGTGTTTCGCTCGCTCCAATCGAAGATTGGCTTGGTAAGGGATACTACGGAGGGTGTGATCTTCAAGTACCATTTAAGCGAGGATTTGCTGGAATAAAATATACCCAAACAGCTAATGGGCGGCCTGGAATCGAGGTCAATTTAGGGCTTGGATTAGCTGCAAATCCAGTACCTGCAAATATAAACGGAGGTGTTACTAAGACTAAGCCACCATTGTGGCACGATCCAAATGCGCGTACAAAAGTTTGGGGATGGTTTTTTGATAAAGGCGAAGCCGTTGGAGATTGGTTTTGGGGGATTATAGATTAGTTGGCATCGGAGAAAACGATATGATGAAACACGACAATTATGTAACAAAGTGCCTCCGGGTATTTATTTACATTTTGCTGTTTTGCGCAACAATCTCACTCTTGTTGATTTCAAAATCAGTATTTTTTCAGATTATGCTTGGAGGTTCTATTGTTAGCTTAGGCTTTTTTTCAATCGTCTACATTCTATTCCGGTTCACTATTCTTGGTGAAAGGCAATATGCACGATATTTTGACCCAAAGTGGTGGCTGAGTGGTTGCAATTTGGATGATAAATAATTTGAACTCGCCTACCACTGTCACACTACCTGATTCCAAGTCCAATAATATCAATGCCGGGCGAGTGAATCTTCCGCGCCGCCCCCTTGTTCGGCGCCAACCCCAGTCCTGATGTCGGCGTTGCGCAAGCCGGGTGTCGGGACCGCTTAAGGCGGGTGTGTGGTCCGAGCAAGCAGGGTGTCGGCATCCTACAAGCCGGGTGTAGAACCTCTACAACCCGGGTGTCGGCGTCGTGAGTCCATTGGCTCCGGCATTGTGAGTCGGACGGCTCACGATTCGTAAGGAACAGCCTCACGGACCACGAGGCGGTGGCTCACGAATCATGAGGAACTGGCTCATGAATCACGAGGGACGGGCTCATGAAACGAAACTCCGACTTGGGCGGTTCCGCGCCTGACGCCGTCGCGGTGGACTACAATTATCTGGCCGGTTCGGGCCGCGTGGACCGGATGGACATCACGCAAGGCGCCGGTTCCTCGGGCGTTTCGGCGTTCTCGGAAGTCGACGCGCTGGGCCGCGCGACGGCGGTCACGTACCTGAACAGGGACGGAGACCCGCTGCTGCGCCTGGAATACGAATACGGCGGCATGGATTGGAGCAGCGCGATTCATCTCGACGGCGAATATCCGTACTTTATCAGCGAAATGCGCGAATATCGCGCCACGACCGATCCGCTGGTCGAGCCCGGTTCTTCGACCATCACGCCGACGGTCAGTGGTGTTCAAAAGACGTTCGCACTCTTCCGCCAGCGGCTGTTCACGTACGATTCGCTCGGGCGGCTCGCGAACGAAATCCGCAAAGACGGCACGGGGACGGAGTTGCGCGAGTGGGATTTCCAGCTTGATATCGTCAATAATTTAGAGTCAGTATCGCTCGACGACCATTCGACGACGATCACTATGGATACCGCAACCGGCAGCCACAACCAGCTTACCACCGCGACGCTCGCGGGCGTGGTGCCGATGTTGTCGCTGCCCGTCGAAGGCACGTTCGACGTGGACGAAAATGTGAACATTGTTTCCGCGCGCGTGACGGTCAAAAACGGCGCGAACGTGCTCTGGCAAGGCGATGCGACCGTCGAATGCTGCGCCGCGACGGGGACGGACTACCGCGAAACGGGAAGTTACGCCGTGGTGGCGCAATTTACGCCGCCCGCATCGAACGCCACGTTGACCGTCCAAGTCGAAGTCGAAGCCTTGCGCGACGCGCAAGACCCGTCCGGCTACGAAACGGTTTCGACCACCCAGGTCGATTACATGGCCGACGCCGACACGTTATATTATTACGACGACCGATTGAACTTAATTAAGAAAGTCGTCGGCGACTATCCCAGCGGCACGTATTTAGAATGGAATTACGAATACGACGCGCTGAACAGAATGACGGCAGCTGAACTGCCAAGCAACGAACGCAAAGTATGGACATACGACGCGCAGACACGACGCCTGGGCGGTTCGGAGGGCAACCATATATACGGCCCCGGCTGGGAAACCATTGCGGACGTAGATAATAGTTTAAATCCAACCACCGTGTACATCATGGGCGGTGGCATGGACGGACAACTGGGCTTTGTGAAGAAGGAAGGGACGGAGTGGAGCACGTATTATTACTTAAGAGATCATCTTGGTAGCGTCCTTGCCCTTGTTGACGAAACCGGAGCAATCGTCGAAAGTTACGAATACGAACCGTACGGATTGCCGACGTTCTACGACAGCACGGGTTCTCTGATTGCGGATTCATTTATTGGCAACCGCATGCTCTACACCGGCAGAGAATGGAACGCCGACCTGGAAATGTACCACTACCGCCATCGCACCTACGATCCGCGCTCCAAACGCTTCATGCAAGGCGATCCCATCGGCCTCGGTGGTGGCTGGAATTATTATGCCTACGTGGGTGGGAACCCCGTGATGGTAAATGATCCCGCCGGTTTAGTGCCCAAATTAGGGCCCGGAAAATTCCTTGGATACTTAGGTATTGCATATTACTTTGGCAAGATGGGCAGTGATGCAATTAACCGTTGCTCTAATGCACAGCTTAGTGCTGGAATGGCTATTCAAATGAAGCCCGTTTCTTGCTGGGAGGTTGCTAGACATTATTGTCAGGCAAAGGGCACTCCAACTGTTGCTTGTCGCCAGCAAGCCTACATGAAGTGCTCTCAGCAGAATGGGTTGATGCCCGCTGTGAAGCCAGGCGCTGGTGGTGCAGGCACAACATGCCCTTCAGGTGGATTTGATCCAAATAATTACAACGATACAGATCCAACAATTATTCTCGACTGGGTCAACGATGTTGCTGGAAAAGCTGATGCTACAAGACCAGGGCAAATGGAAGGCTTAGATGAAGATATTACCGGTGTTTGGAAAGGAGATAAATGGCGTGATGCTATGAAACAAGCCCCAGATGTTTGGGACAGCGGAATTACTCCGGAAGAAATGGAGGGAGCGGTTAGAGATTTGATGGATGCTGCAAAAAGAGGAGACATCGATGAAGCAATCCGAATTCTTGAGAAATACGGTGACCCAGACAAGATTAAAAAACACTTCGATGATATTCAAGGTATAATTGGTGTAAAACCGTTTTGACCAAAGTAATTTTCAAAAAGAGGATAGCCAAATGAAGAAAATTATTGAGAAAACTGATACGCTATCTTTCGTAAAACGTTTCGTTTGGGACACCTACATTCAAGGTATTGGTTTTGCTTTATGCATAAGCTTGCTACCGGATTACGCAAATTCTTTTTTGCCATACTGTGTATTGTTTGCAAATTTATTTATTTGGAGGTTTCTTGTAATTAATTGCGACAAAATGCCTAAATCGTATCTCTCAGTTCTTGAGAAAAAACGATCATTGCTGTACTCAATAATATTTCTTTTTGCAGTCTTGATTATCTCGACAATCGCGGTGATTTCGGTTTATTTTGATGGTAATCAATCTCAAGTTATTAAATTAGTTCTGACTTCAGTTGTATACCTATTGATTTCATTTTCAGTTGGATACTACTATGTATCTAGATTCTTTACCTCACTAAGAAACAACACTTTTGTTTTCATGGAAAGTGGGATTGACGAAAGTGACTCTACTGATCGTTCGGAAAGCCGGGATTAAGTAAAACTATCACTGTTCATGTAAAAATAACGCAGTTGCGCTCAAGGAGATTTGACCCAACCGGATCAACTCTTCGACTCATCCTTAACCGCGTTTCCCTCGGCTGCCCATCCTACCCCATCTTGCCCGGATACGCCTCTCTCACCCTTTCAACCAGCCATGCCATGATCTTCTTATCCATCTCGCCCTTGCCCGTCTCGATTTTTGAAATCCGAAAATGCAATATTCGGTGTTTCGCCGCCAGTTTTTTGATCGATAATCCGAGGATTTGGCGATAGAATCGGAACTGCTTGTGAGATTCCTTGGGTGGTTCGGGAAGGTGTCCAAGAAATCGGATGATCTTTGGCAGAGTTCGGTGGTCCGGTGCGTCAGCCCCAGTTTCCCAACGGACGTATGCAGGCAGTGAGACACCGATTGCTTTGGCGATCTGGGCTTGAGTGAGTCCAGCTTTGTGCCGCTCGACGAATAGATGTTCGGCAACAGTGGTTGGGGCCTTAAATATGAGTTGGGCGAATGATTTTCCGGTCTCTATTGCCTGAGTAAACCATTCGGGGTGGTTTTCAGCTTTCTCCAAAAACGCTTCCAGTCGCTCGGCATCCTGTTCTTCGGGAACCTGCCAGCGTTTATATAAAACCGACCCAGTAAATTGAAAACGTAAAAAAATCCAAAAGTAGGAACGGGACAGTTCAATTGACTCGATGAATAGTCGAAGTTCTTTTCTTTCTAAATAAGGAATCGTATATTTACTGCGTCGCGTCAATCACTCCCCAACAGGTTAGGGACTGATGCCCGGAGTATCCACTTTCGCCATCATCGATTTGAGTCGGGCGACGTTTTCCGGGCTGGGTGCATAGCGGCCACGTTCCCAGGTTTCGATGGTGTTGACGGCAAGGCCAAGTTCTTTGGCTAGATGTGCACGGCTGAGGCCATGCTGAATGCGCCACTGACGAACTCGTTTTGGGTCGAATAGTTCGTCCAGGTCGTCTGGGTTGTATCCCATCCAGCGCAGAAGCATTTCACGGAACTTCTTACTTGGTTTTAAGACCCCGCGCTCCCAGGCTGAGACGCGGTTAATGCTGGTTCCCAACATATTTGCTACTTGACGCAAAGTGTACCCACGTTCGACCCGAACTTTCCTCAGATGGTCCCCGAGCGAATTGAGTTCGCGAGGAATCATTGGATTTATTGGTTTTGCGCATTTCAGCACGACGGGACAAAAAGGCAAAAGAACTAAGGGGATTGGGAAATGACTTTGTAGGAGAGGTTGAATGGGCGAGAAAAAGGAAGATCCCCAAGAGTACATCGATGCGTATGAAGTTGCCGTATTGAGGACATGGGAGGAAGTGAAGCTCGCCCCTCACCTAGTATCCAGGCGTGAAACCCAGCTACACGTACTTCTAGGACATCACTTGTTGACTGAACTCGAAACAAAGAAACTCCGTCGGTGGAAGGACTATGACATTCTCTTCGACACCCCAGATACATGGAAGGAATTTGGCGAATTAGATTGGGGGATCTATGGCGAGCTTCGTCCCGACATCGTCATCATCCCCAAAAAAAAGAGTATCATGGGCTTAGTCGTGGAGTTGAAGACTCTTGAGCTGTTTCCAAAGGTGAATAAAAAGACTGGTGAAGAAAGCGCTTCCGCAGTTTACCAAGGAGCGTATGCGTGGCGGCAAGATCGGGAAAAGCTCGGGAATGTTGTGAACTCGTTTCGCGGTAACAGGTACATTGGTGCGCAGATTGGTTTTGCTGCGTACAAGGCGGATTGGCCTCCGGCAAAGAGGCTTGAACAACGGGGTTTTTGGACAGATACTTACCATCGACCGACTTATCAGTCGGTGGCGTATAGAGACGAGAGGGTAAGAGGGGAGTATAAGAGCTGGGAGGATATTATCGATAAATTGCTCCAGCCCCCATCGATTACATGAGCGAGGTTGTGCTATCCATTCTCCTTTCCAGTAGCACCCAAAAAGTAACTGAAACACTTCCAAAGGATTGGAGATGGCAGGGGCAAGTAGTCAAACCAACGACATCGACGGCAAGGGGCGCACGGTCAGCGAAATCCTGTCGCGGAAGAAGTACTCCATCGACTACTACCAGTGCGAATACCTCTCGGAAGCGAAGTCATGAAGCTGGCAGAGAAACGGCGCGTTTTCATCATCAGGCCTTCTGACTATGTCCAGGTTCGCAAGTGGCAATATGATGAGCTTCGCGCCGGAAGGGTACGAGAGGGATGGGGCAAGTCGGGCCTTAGTCTGGTGCAGCATGGACAACTTGCGAGTGAAGATGAATGGGCAGAGAAGCTCTACGACTGGCTCAAAGGCGATGGAAAGACGACCCTTCGGGCAGCAAAAATGCGATTCCATAAGTTCTGCCTGATGTTGGAGATGCGCCCAGGAGATTGTTTACCAAGAGCCTTCGATTTGGAGGCTTCATAATGTCCAGCCCTACAAGGGGCGATATCGCCAGGCAGTGATTGAAGTTTACGATGAGGATTTGATGGCTGGAATTGCCTCCCTTGCCAATGATGAGATCGGCCAGGAGATATGCTTGCGCCAAGTCAACCCTCCGGCAAAGACGAATAAGATCAGGAAGCCGAATAGAACTTCCATGAAAGGTAAGATGCCCTCTGCTGAAGAATCTGCCGCTATTGGTCGTCATGGCGAAGTCCTGGTGGTTCGATGGGAGCAGAAACGACTGACTGAGTGCGGGAGATATGATCTCGCCAAGAGGGTCCAGCACGTGGCTGTTGAGGTTGGAGATGGTGAGGGATACGATGTTTTATCATTCGACCACATCTCAGAAAGCCCCCTGCACATTGAGGTGAAAACGACGAAGGGCAGCCAGAACAACCGGTTCCTGATCAGCGCCAACGAGGTCGTCTTTGCCCGTGAGCACCCAAAGACTAGGCTGCTCTACCGGGTATTCGATTTGAACTACGATCCGAGGTTTCACATCCTGAATGCCCTGGATGACGCTCTTCTTGAGCCAACGAAGTTTCGGTACAATGGGTAGCAGAAGGTGCAAAGTTGTGGAAAAATCAGCTCGCGGACGCCGATCAAACTTGCTGTTGTAGCGGGGCAGGTGGGATCAGTGTACTCTAAACTGGAAATTGAGACAGCCAGAACATTGAGGTGACACATCTTATGGCGGGGAAGAAGCAAGTTCAGAAGTCAACGAAGAAAGCCACATCAAAGAAGAGGGCGCCGTCACCGCGCAGGCGTAAGGTAAATTCTGTTGACGCTCCAGCCAAAGAAGAGGCGAATAAAAAGCGAATTCAATCCAGGGAAGCGTTCGTGAAAACCCCACTGATCATTCGCGATCCGGTCCACGACCTCATTCGCATCGATTGCCCGATCGCTGCCCGGCTGATCCAGACCGAACCCTTCCAACGCCTGCGTCGCATCAAACAGCTTGGGCTCGCCAGCATGGTTTACCCAGGGGCTGAGCACACCCGGTTCAACCACAGCCTGGGTGTGTATCACTTGGCCCATGAGGCGATGGATGCGATCGACCGAAATCTGGAGGGAATGGGCCGCGAGCCTCGCTTTACGAACAATGCATGTGAGGGAATGGGCTTTTACTATCGGAAGCTGGTGGGCCTGGCGGCGCTCCTACACGACGTGGGACATGGCCCCTTTAGTCACATGTTTGAGCGTGTCGGCAAAGATATTCTGAAGCAGAAAGTTCAGGATCACGAAAAATGGACAGTAGCGATCATTAAGAACCACGAGGAGGTTTGCGGGATTCTCAAAGAGTTCAACGATCGGATGGGTAGTAACTTCTCCGAATTGAACAAGGAGAGGAAAGAAAGGAACGAAGCTCTTTTACCAGTCCCGGATGTCTTCGAGGATCTTTCCAAGATTTACGAGCACACCTATCTGCCAGACTTCGTAACGGATCTCATTTCAAGCCAGATGGATGTGGACAGGTTTGACTACCTCATGCGTGACAGTCGCAACGCTGGCTGCCACTACGGAGATTTTGACATTCGATGGATCTTCCGCAGCCTCTTGGTTATTGATGTGGACCCAAAGCGATTGAGTGAATTGAGTGACGCCACCGGCGACTTGACAGCAGACACGGGAAAACGTCAAGTGCTTGCGGTGATTGAGGACAAGGGCAGAAACTGTGTCGAAGAGTATATCCTTGGACGGCATTACATGTATGTTCACCTTTATTATCACAAGACAATCGTAGGAGCAGAAGGTCTTCTCCAGAGAATCTTGAAACGTGCCGTGATTGCCATCGCTTCAGGGGAGTTGGAAGGCCATTTTCCCGTTCTTGCTTCTTTCGCAGAGAACGAAAATCCTCCTATTGAGGATTATCTCTATCTGGATGATCATGTTGTCTTGGGATGGGTGTCGGCTTGGGCGAAGGGAATTGGATGTAGAGATGAAACACTTGTTGATCTAGCTTCAAGGCTCGCTCGTCGTGATTTGTTCTCCAAAGTCTCACCTCCATCAGATAGACGTGAATTCGCCGAAAAACGTGAAAAAGTGAAGGAAGAGATGAATCGGTCAGGATTTGATCCAGACTACTACTTCATTGAAACCACTTTGAGTGACACTGCTCATAAGGACTTCCTGTATTACCTAAAGAAGGGAAAGCCAGAAGATTTTCGAGACATCCAGATATACAACCCAACGACATCCCTCGTGCTAAACCTCTCTCAAGTAAGGGAGAGTGTGGTCGTAAAAGGCGCAGAAGCACTTGTTTATGATGATTTTAGCTGGTATGTACCAAGACAGTTTTTGAAGCGTGCGAAAGAGATACTTGGATCTTCATGACACCACCCTCAACCCAGACCACAAGGATACAGTAGCATGGATGACATACTCGCAAAAAACAAAGCGATTCAAGCCATTTTGAATTCCGCAGGAGGCAATGTCCTCGGCAAGAAGAAGTTCCAGAAACTCGTGTACTTGGCCCAAGAGCACGGTTTATATTTGGGCTACGATTACGATTACCATTTCCACGGGGTTTTCTGTTCCGAACTTGAGGGTGATCTACGAATTGCCGAGTCCTTTGGGGTTGTTGAACAGGAGGTCCAGAAGGATCAATACGGCAATCCAGTCCTCATCTCGGTTGCAGAAGAGGCCATGGATGAAGACCACGATACATTTGATGAGGAAGAAAAAAAGGGGCTGGAATTGGTGTCGGCCTTGAAAGATGAGCCAGCACGTGTGTTGGAGGTACTCTCGACAATCGTCTATCTGAAAAACAAAGGCTACTCTGGAAAAAAACTTGAATCGGAACTGGGGCGACTTAAGGGGCATCTTAGTGCTCATTTCAAAAGAGCAAAGGAGCTCCATAAAAAACACTTCTGACTCTGCATGATGCAGCAGATGCAAAGGACCATGACGACAATAAGAACATCAGTTGGAGTTCGGAAAGGAATGGTCAAGGACCTGGAGCTGGACTTGGTGGGGCCCTCCAATGATCGTGCCTTCGCGGTTGAACTTCTGGCGGAGCCGCCGCACCGGTGGTACCTGACGGGTTCCTAGTTCCAATGAACGCTCCTGATGAGCATCGTATCGATCCACAGTCCAGCGAAGACGTTGGTGGTGGAGGTGGGATTCGGTTCCAAATCCCTGCAGAACATTGATATCATTGATAAGCCTGAAGTTACGAATCCGGACAACCGGGAAGATTCGGCTATTTCGGACACATTGGAGCGAATTCTGGCACAAATTCTGGCACAACGGTGAAAATCTTTCTGCATCCCATCAAGGGATAGGATGCCCCATCGCTTTGCTTGTGTCAATGCCCGAACCAATACTCTACCTAAAGATAATTTTGATCGCTTATAGCGATTTTCTAGGGCAATGCGGGGATTAGAGCATTTTCCATATTTTTATATACGTTGTTCTGAGGCAGCAATTACGGGCGGTGTATGAAAACGCTCTCACTGGACTTTCGCGAACGAATCCTGGCCGCCTGCGACGCGGGCGGGCTCACTCAGCAACAGGTCGCCGACCGGTTTATGGTCTCGCTCGGCGTGGTGAAAAAACTTCTCGGCCAGCGACGACGCCTCGGCCATGTCCGTCCCCTTCACCACCGCGCGGGACGACGCCCGAAATTGACCGCTGAAAACCTCGACACGCTTGGCTGCCTGGTGGCTGAACACCCCGACTGGACACTGGAACAATTGCGCGACGCGCTCGGGGTCGACTGCTCGCTTTCGCGCATTCACTACGCGCTGAAAAAGCTCGGTCAATCATATAAAAAAAGTCGCTCGCAGCCAGCGAACAAGAGCGCGAGGATGTAAAGTTTGCGCGCGAGCAGTGGCGGCAAGACGCGCCGGGCTTGGATGCGAATCGCCTTGTCTTTCTTGACGAAACCGGTGCCAAGACGAACATGACGCGGCTTTACGGGCGTGCGCCCATCGGCCAGCGCGTGCGCGAAAATGCGCCCGTCGGCAGTTGGAACACAACGACGCTCGTGGCCGCCGTGCGCGCCGAAGGCCCCCGGGCTCCGATGCTGTTAGAGGGCGCGATGGACGGCGAGGCGTTCGCCGCCTGGGTGGAAAAAATCCTCGTTCCCGTTCTCCGTCCCCGCGACATCGTCGTGATGGACAACTTGTCGAGCCACAAAGAAAAAACCGTGCGTCCGGCGATCGAAGCCGCGGGTGCGCGCGTGCTCGACCTGCCGCCCTACAGCCCGGATCTGAACCCGATCGAAAAAATGTGGAGTAAAATCAAAACACATTTGCGCCGCGCCAAAGCCCGTTGCGCCGACACCTTGTGCGCCGCCGTTGGCCAGGCTCTCGACGCCGTCACGACGCAAGATATCAAAGGCTGGTTTGAGTCGTGCGGCTACAACATTTAGGAAAATGCTCTAATCTGTTATGATAATATATTTTATCATAACTGAATTGGGCTGGCAAATTCCCCTTAGTAATATCCACTTGGGTCACTAACCCAGAGAAGCGTCATTACAGTCGGAAAATTACCGAGCTTCATTGATTGTTCGTAAAGAATGAGTCGTTTGTCTAGTAGGTGATCCGAAAGCTGAAACCAGCTTTCAATATCTACTTTTTGCATTCGGTTGTGTCCAATTCCTGTAATGGAGCAGGTAAGTGCATCGGAATAGCGATCAACCGCGAAGCCTGATGGAATTTGAAGACCAGGAATTCTCATGCCATTTTTACACCAAGTAAACCAACTATCCTCCTACTGGACCACTTTAGGGTGTGGACCGTTTATGAGACCTTACTCTTACCGTTTTGGGGCCAGGCTTACCGGGACCATGGCATGTTTTACTTGGGGTAGAACGCCGATAACTTCGAACTGAAACTGTTTTGGGACCACGTCCATTACTTTTTCCACATTTGTGTGCCATGATTAGCAGCTCCTTCCAAGGAATTCAATGGGATTGGGATCAATCAAGCATATACGGGAATACGCCATGCTTGAAGTCCATAATCTTTAGCCCACAGTACTTCACCGGATTGGGGATGATGTCTCCAGGCGCGATAAACATAACCAATGACTCGTCTTTTCTTTGCCATGTTTCATCTCCTTCGAGTTTGAACTCACCTTTCCCATGGGCTCTACTCTTTATAGGAGTTGAGAATCGCAAATTTGCCAAAAGCGCAAAAAAAAAATCGGCCTCTTCCATCAATTTTGGAAAGAGGCCGGATGCCCGCGATTAGTATTCGTCGGGCAGCAGGGCGGTTGTTGCCGAGCGATCCCACTCGGTAATGATCCAGAATTTGACGCCTGCCTGTGACGTGTAGGCCGACAGCAGGCGTGCGCCGTGCAAAAGAGCAGCGTTGTTTGCTTTCCAGTCTTCCTCGCAGACTTCGCCCCAGTCCCCTCTTTGGTGACGAGCCATGGCGGCCAGCACTTCGGGTAGTGGGATTTCGGCGTGGACTCCACGGGTCATAACGGTTTGCCCCAATGAAAACAGGGGCGGTTTGGGTTCTTCCGGTGCGCCATCGGGCATCGTCCGAACCTCCTTTCTGGTGTGATGAAAGTGCTTTGGCCAGAATAGCAGGTTCGGACAGGTTGGACAATACGCTAAATTATTTCCACTTTAGCCTTCCTAAGCTTTTCCCCTTTTCTTTTTCTTTGGGGATCAAATCCAGCATGGATTGTGTGATATCGTCCCATGTAGACCTAAATATTTGATAGCATTCAGGCTCATCACTCAGCCACTCTTTATTAGTTCTGTCACCACGCATATCCAATCTACCATCGGCGGTTAATATACTGCGTCCACTTAATTCCATTGTTTGATGCTGGGATTCTAAATGGAGGTACTTTGCTCCATAAATGATTTCGATAGTATGTCCGAGTACTTTGGGATCAACGAGATTTGGAGAGTCTAAACATTGTTCTTGAAAAACACCTGAATTTTCAAGACCCTTAAGCCACTTCTCAACATTTTCACTCCCAATATTTGCCTCATAGTAAGTTGGTCCACCAAAGATTAGTGAATCACCCCACACAATTCGGCCATCTTGCCAAACAGAAACAATTGTAGATGGGTTGTGAGTTCCCCCACTCATAAAGTACACGGCGACAGGTTGTGCTGTTTCGGCCTCGATATGAAGTAGTGGAGCGTTCTTTACAAAGGCCGGTGGGGTTAATTTCTTTCCTCTTGGTACTTGCTGAATCCCATTCATTTTCTTTTCGTGGTAGTTGTTTTTCAACAGACGAAATATTCCGTTTGTTTCTTTTCTATTATTCTTCTCCGTTGGTACTAGCGCGAGTACCGTATCCAAAACTTTTTGATAAGCCGTCGAATATTCATTGGTGGGATCATCATTGTATAGAGTGCGAGATAAGGTGCGCTCAAAGGTTGGACGTGTAAAAACAATGTGACTTTCTGGTTGATCATAGAAAAGAACGGCTTTATTTCGCTTCGCGTAGGCCTTTTCATAAAGGTCGTTCGTGCGAATTGTGGATATTATCTGATCGATTTCTTTTTTACCAATCTTCCCTTCTAAATATGGTGGGCCGCCCAAGACAGTATCTTTTGACCAAAAAACAGTTCCATCTTCCCAAAGACAGAAAATGACTCGGACTCCTCCCACGTCGTCTTTTTCATCGGTGTAAACACTAATTGTAGGAGAATTAGTGTTTCCAATAAGGTGTGGGATGTGGGGGCTCCACTCGGCAGCAGCAGGAGTCAAGAAAGTGGAAAAAATAATCAAGGCAACCGTAAGTATGGAATAGCGTGATATCATCATTTTCATCCTTGTGCTCTCACTTTGGGGTTGGAGTTGGGGTTGGAGTTGGGGTTGGATTGCAATAATGATCAATCTTGCCCTCTATATTATCTTCAATTAGATGTCTCACATCTTCTTGGCATAGTATTATAGCCATAACACAGTCCGAATATTGACTCGGGGGAAGTCCTTCACATGAATCGGTCGAGCATGGTTGGCAATTAGGGTTATGCCCTTCTAAACATTCAAGCTCTTTCAGATAGGATGAACACTCATCCGCATTCTTTTCATCGTCATCTTCGGGCATAGCTAAGCCCCAGTCGCTACTTGGGTTGCACGACGTCCCTGGGTTCCTATCTCTGTGATCTTTTTCATGTTCTTCAACACAACAGTACTTAAAATCTTTATATGGACCTTCGGGAGGATCATTGGGTCCGTGTTCCTTGTTTGGAAAGGTACAAATAATCTGGTCGCCACCACAGCAAACCACTACCCCCAAGGTCGTTCCAGGAAGCAAAGGGACGCCTTCTGCATTCCATACTGCATCACACACGGCATCGTGATCATCGCAATCCGGAGGCGTAGGGGTGGGTGTAGGTGTAGGGGTACAGTCTTTATTTTGGCCAAACAAATTGGCGCTGCAAGAAATAGTCAAAGCGAAAGCTAATGCCAGCCTTGTAAGCATTTTCGTGTTTATCATCTTATCTCCTTAGTTATTTTTCTGTTGGTCGTTTGCCCGGTCGCTTTCAATGCGAGCCAACCAGTTTTTCGCAAACTGAACGTTGTGAGCGTTTGGCCAAGGAGATATTTCGATGACTTTTGAAAGAGATTTGTAGGCTTCATCGCTATCGCCAGTTCTATATTCCGAAATACCTTTATACACGAGAATTTCGGTCAAAAGATGTGTCCAGTCATTATTGTTTGGGTCGGGTGGATCAGCTATTTGCATGGCTTCGTTGAGCACCGGTATCAATTCTTCATAACGTTTTTCTTGCCAATAGCAGACGGAAATATCGAACAATGCGGACACAGTGTCGCGCGATGACTTGGCGGAGTCCAAAAGCTCTGAGAAGATGACTCTGGCTTGCGCTGGGTCATTTTCGATATACAGATAATATTTAGCAAGTTCGTGAGTAGCCCACTTGGCGTCGCCACTATCTGGGTAAGTCGAACGAATTTTTTCCCAAACTGGAACAGCACGCTTAGTGAGGCCAAATCGCCGATGAATACTTGCTTCCTCACACAACGCTTTGCATTTCGCGGTATCGACTTTCTCTTTTGTGCCTTTAGCTAATTCTCCGCTGACCTTGGCCATTGCCAAAGCCTTTCCATACTCCCCACGCCGTGAAAAGTCCTTTGAACTTTCCATTGCTTGAAAATCGGTTGTGTTTGCTTTTTTCAGGTTTTTGATTTCAGGCGAGTCGAGCCAATCGAGTTCTTCCTCCACACCGAACCGAGGGCGAAGACTATTCAGGCCGTCAAAATTGCTTGGAACCTTGAGGTTTCCGGGCATTGGGTCTTCGTGCCACATGTCATCGACTACGAAGCGGTACGTGATTGGGCGTTCAACCTTGAGCCAACAACGCCACAATCCATCAGGGAACTTCAGTAGATCGATAGTTCCCTGCTTCCACTCATTGAAATCGCCCGCCAAATTGACAAACTGCGTTTCTGGTAGCGCTTCATACTCAAAGTATTCCAAGCCGTCTTCGGGCGTGATTCGTTCACCGTTTTGCACAACCAAAAGGCTATTCACACCGCCATGCAGGTCGGGTGCATAATAAGCATGACCCGGATCAACCAGCCAAAGGTCATCTCCTTGGGTCGAGGTGACAAAGAATTTATACTCATGCGTGCCATCAGGAATTGGAAATGTTCCCAAAAACGATCCGTTGCTCGGAGAAAGCTCCCAGCTTTGTTCTTTGACTTTCCAATCATTAAATGAGCCGGTAAGGTAAACGTGATTTGGAACAGCATAGACAAAATTCGGGGTCGAAAACTCAAACTCAATCAAACCATCTTTGGCGAACCCCATTGAACATAGGGCCAAAAAAATGAAAACCGCCGTGGCCTTCCTGCAAAATGACATCATACCGAGCGCTCCCTTGGAGTTGAAATTAGGGCCATACCCCTTTGCTACTTGGTTGAATTTGCTTATGTAAAATCGTGTTTGAATGACATATCGCCCTTTACAAGCTGTCAACGCCATTACCGACAAATCACACAATTATTCACGCAAAGGTGAAATAAACGACCATTGTCAGAACGAATAAAAGACGTTTGGCTGAGGATGATTGTTTACATTTCGGTCGAATTTGACCGCCCGAGGATTCACACGATAAGATACGGAGGTCTGTTCCTTATAGACTTACCCTATATTTCCAGGAGAGCTTCCCTTCATGAGCACCAAAAAGTGGGTCGATTACAAGGCGGTCAAGGAAGCCGTCACGATTGAGCAGGTCCTGCGCGAGCGCGGGCTGTGGGACGATTTGAAGCCGCGCGGCGAGAACATGCAGGGATTCTGTCCCCTGCCCTCGCACACCGGCAAAGGCAAACGCTCGCCGTCGTTTTCGGTCAAGGCGGCCGCCGGGTGCTGGCACTGTTTTTCGTGTGGAGCTAAAGGCAACGTTATTGACCTGGTGGCTGCCCTCGATGGCGTGGAATTTAGAGAAGCGGCACTGCAACTGGCCGAACGGTACGGCGTCGGAAACGATACTCGTGAAGAAACCAAAAAGCCCGGCAAACGGGCTAAAGAGAAAAAAACGGCGGCTAAAAAGACCACCCGAAAGGCAAAACCGAAAGCCGAGACCTCGACCGAAGATCCAAAACAGGACTCGAACAAAGAACGCCTGGTCAACGTGCCGCTGGATTTTGAACTCACCAGCCTGGAAGCGGATCACCCGTATTTGCTCGAAGAGCGCGAGCTCCTGCCAACAACCGTGGCGTTTTTCGGCCTCGGGTATTGTTCGCGGGGTCTGATGAAAGGGCGCGTTGCCATTCCCATCCGCGTCGAGGAAAACCGCCTGGTCGGCTATGCTGGCCGAATTATCGACGATAGCGCAATCAACGAAGACACTCCCCGCTATATGTTTCCTCCCAAACGGGAAACGGACACGTCGATTATCGAATTTCATCGATCGGAGATTTTGTTCAACCTGCATAATTTGCGCGATCGGCCGCCGCGCCTGGTTATTGTTGTTGAGGGATTTTTTCCGGCCTTCTGGCTGTGGCAAAATGGCTATCAAAACGTCGTGGCGCTGATGGGCAGTTCCATGAGCGAGGTGCAGGAAAAACTGCTCTGCGAAACCTTGCGCCCGCAAGGTGGCGGCGCGGTACTGTTTACCGACGGGGACAAACCGGGCTACGATTGCGCCGAGAAAGCCGCTGCGCGTCTCAGCGAACACGTTTTTGTGCGCTGGGTGCGGCTGCCCGAAGGCCTCCAGCCTGACCACCTCTCCCCTGCCGAACTCGATGGATACCTCGGGCAGTACCGGAGATGACCGCGATGGAGATACTGACCTATCAAAACGGCTCGGCCACGTGCGGCTACGAGGAACATCTGCTTTCCGACGGCCGCCTGGCGGTGCTCTTCTCCGAATTGCCCGACAATCAGGGGCGTTCCGTGACCAATGCCATGGAAGAACTCGCCACCTACGTCGCGCAGCTTCATGGCGTGACGGGCAAAGACCTGGTGGTCGCCGAGCACTACCCGGCCGATAAGGCGCGAAAAGAAGAAACGTTTGACGAAGTGCCTCAATACAATACTCAAGTTTTACAATAAATCCAATCGTTTTTGGTGTTCATGTCCAAAGTGCAATGGAGTTTCGCGCAACTTTCCGACTCACGTACATGACAAAGGACTTGCTCCTGTCGATACACAGATGCAAGCTGCGTATTGTGAAGCAATAACACGCTTCGGATTCACGGCGGTTCATTATATTTGGGATATCGTATGGGAAGTCCCGCATTAGGGTTGGTCCGATGGGAGAGTTTCTTTATCAGGCACTCTGGGCAAAGTCATCACCGTTTCATCCACTTTGGTGCCACTTGATTGATGTGGGGGCAGTGGCAACGATACTTTGGGATGAGATATATCCCAATGGCTGGAAACAGCATCTTGCCCAATCTCTATTCCTTGATTTAGATGAAACGCGCAACCTGGTCATCTGGCTCGCGGCAGTCCATGACATAGGCAAGGCCAGTCCGCAGTTTCAAAGTTTGGATGAGAACCTAAAAGAAAAAGTAAAGAACGCAAAACTTTTCTTCCCTTCATCTATAAATAAAATCCCCCACGGCGATATCAGTGCCGAAATTCTGGTACCTTACCTCAAAAAACTCGGTTGGACAAAAGGCATTGCCAGCATGGCGGCGCGTGCCACGGGCGGCCATCACGGGTTCCCACCAAAGTTTACCGAAGAGACGTGGGCGTGCGAGCCCGAATTCGGTGGTCGCCCTTCGTCGATGAACAAGTGCAAATACACGCCCGATTCGTGGAAATCCGTCCAAATTGATCTGATTCGCGAGGTCCTACCAGCACTTGGTTTGCATGATCCCCTTCAGCCGAATTCCAACACGGCTCAAATCGCCGTCGCCTTCATCGACATCGCGGGATTCATTAGTTTTTCCGACTGGATTGGTTCAGCGAATCAATTTTTCTCCGAAAAAATCGGCGGCGAAAAAGCTAACGAAGATTCTCCTTCGGAATACACGCAAAAGGCATACGTTCAAGCGCGAAAAGCACTCGAATCTTTTGGCTGGAATCGCCTTAAGGAAATCCAGGCTTCTCGCTCCTATTCAGCATTGTTTCCCACCATCGTCGAACCGCGCCCGCTTCAGCAGCAGGTGCAGCAAATTCTTGGCGATCACCCAGACACGCGGTTTTTGCTGATCGAAGCCCCCATGGGCGAGGGCAAAACCGAAGCTGCGCTTTTTGCCGCACGCCATTGGCTGCAGCATTTCAATCAGCGCGGCGTGTATCTTGCCCTTCCCACTCAAGCCACCAGCAATGCCATGCACGATCGATTCGTACAATGGTTCGGGAAGTTGGGAGTTGGCGACGCCAATGTGCTGCTGCTTCACGGCGGGTTTATCAAACCCGAGCATTACGAAAATATGAAAGCGTGGTCCAAGACGCAATTTTTCGAAAAAGACCCCGCTTCCAAAAACGAAGAACGCGACATGGGTTCGGCCCGCGCGGACGAATGGTTTCTCCAAGCCAAGCGTGGCTTGCTTGCTCCATTTGGCGTCGGAACCATCGACCAAGCCTTGCTCGCCGTGTTGCCCTGCCAACACCATTTCGTGCGATTGCATGGTCTGGCGGGCAAAACCATCATCTTCGACGAAGTCCATGCTTACGACGCCTACACCGGAAAATTGCTCGACCTCCTGTTGGAATATCTACGCGCTATCGACTGCACCGTCGTGATGCTTTCGGCAACGCTGCCCGCCAAGCGTCGCGCGGAACTCTATCAAGCCTACACGGGGCGGACAATTGAAGCAGCCTCGCCTTATCCGCGCATTCTGGCAGCGACCAACGCAAAAAATTTGCCTGCCGTCACATTTGAAACCTCGCCCTCATCGTCCAAAACCGTGGCAGTCGATTGGTTACCTTCCGACCTCGACGCCGCGTTGATGGCCTTGTCCGACCGATTGGGCGAACGCGGTTGCGCCGCGTTTGTTTTCAACACCGTGGGCGATGCGCAAACGGCGTATCGGCGCGCCAAAGAACTCGGATTGTTCGATCCCGCCAAGGAAGAACTCACGATTCTGCATTCACGTTTTACGTTCGGTGACCGCCAGACGCGGGAAGAAAACCTGCTCAAGCATTTTGGCAAAGGAAACGCCGACCGCCCCCCGGGTCGCGCGCTCGTTGTCGCCACTCAAGTGATCGAACAATCGCTCGACTTGGATTTCGATCTCATGGCGTCGGACATCGCGCCCATCGATTTGCTGCTCCAACGCACCGGGCGTCTGCACCGTCACGAGCGCCCAAACCGTCCGGAACATTTATGCAAACCGGTGCTCCTGGTGCGCGAACCGGAAATGGGAGCCGAAGGGCCAAACTACGGGAAATCGGCCTTTGTGTATGGTCCGCCCATTTTAATGCGAACGCACGCGTTGCTAACAACACGGAACGAGCTTCAGGTGCCCGAACAAGTCGAGGCGTTGATCGAGGCAGTGTATGGCGATGAGGGAGAAGTGATCCTGCCGGATGCATGGCGGGAGAAGTATCGGTCCGAGTTGAAAGATTTCGAAAAGAAAATGCGGCAAAGCCGACGACATGCAGATCGCAATTCGCTTCGTTCCGTGCAAACTGCGAATTACTGGGAATCACCTCCTGAGTATACCGCTGATGAAATCGACCCCGAAGCGCACGCCGACTTAAGGCCGATGACGCGCGAGGGCGATGAAACCGTTCGCGCTCTGTGCTTGCATCAGGTTGATGGACAACTTTGTTTGGATCGCGAGGGATCTCAACCGATTAATGAATCCAAGCCACCCGACCGAAAGACATTAGAACGCTTGCTTCATTTTGTGGCGACACTTCCCGCTTGGTATTTAGGCGCCAAAAAGTCCAAGGATGGAAATGTCATTCGCACTCCTGACGATCTTTGTCCCGTTCCATCTGCGTGGCAACGAAACGGGATTTTACGACATCTACCGGTGATACAATTTAAGGAAGGCCGGTTTATATTATCAAAAAACAGGTGGGTGGTTTGGGATGAAGAAACGGGAATTGGAGACGAAATCCAAAAGGACGAACAAACTTGAGAATTTATCGGCATTTACGGGGAGCGGTAACGACTATTCGTCACCGCTCCCCGTGCTCCCGCATGTGCGGGATGGGTATTTATACACCAGTAAAAAGTGAGTCTCACACTGGTTCACCACCGCTTATGCGGTATCAAGAACCTATTCCATGTGGATTTAACCAGTCAACAGATAATCTCACACCTTGTTTTTCCCTTGACCTACAGAATAATTTTTGCACAAATCGCACACGCTTGGCAGTGCGGCTACACTGCCAAGCGATATTCCGTCAGGACTATTATCAAAGAAAGGAGTCGCGTCATGAATCCGCTACCTCGACAGATAATAGCTTGAGGGTGTCGGGGGAGCACCCGCTAGACAGCGTAGTGACTCAGAGACGAGACAACTACTATCATTCTCCCCCCTTTCAATGCAACAGTGAAACTGCTGCAACCCATGGTCTGCGTGGTCTGGGAGTCATGTGTGATCGTGGCTCCCAGGCCACGATGAGTGAGGATTTTAATGGATCTTGCATTTAATCTACTAGAAGAAAACTGGATTTCGTGCCAAACTGCCGAAGGGGAATCAAAACCCCTGGGCTTATCTCAATTGTTTCATTTAGCCAATCAACTCCATGAAATTGTCGATGGATCGCCTTTGGTGCGAGTGGCGCTGCATCGGCTCCTGCTGGCCATTCTTTATCGTACGCAGAAAATAGAGTCGCTCGACGATTGGCTGGCGCTTTGGAATAATGGATGGGATCGGGACGCCATTGATACCTATTTGGAAAATTGGCGAGATCGTTTCGATCTTTTTTCGGATAAATATCCTTTTTTCCAACGGGCCGATTTAGATTTGGGCACCAAGACAACACCGCTGGTCAAGCTCGTCCCGGAATTTGCGGCGGGAAACAACAAACAACTTTTTGATCATTCGTCGGATGATTTGCTGCGAGCATTTTCTCCCGGCGAAGCCGCACGATTTCTTGTCGCGACCCAGTATTGGTCCATTGGCGGCGGAGTCAGCGCTGGCAAACGACCAAACTTCACGACCAGCCCATTATCCAAAGGCGCGTGCATTCTTCCCCAAGGCGAAACACTCGAAAAAACGCTGCTGCTCAATCTTGTCCCGTGTAGTCATCTGACAAATTCACCCCGTCAGGTTTATTTCGACGACGAGGAAGACTCCGCTGTTTGGGAACGCGCAGGAGAGGAGATGGTTAATGAACGAATGTTGCTGGGCGTTGCTGATTATCTTACTTGGCAATGTCGGTATATTCGTTTGTTGCCGGAACCGGACGGTATGGTCCGACATGTTTACTACGCCCAAGGGGAAAAAATTGAATTGGATGGTAGTTCCCTAGTCGATCCTTTCCACGCCTATGAGAAATCAAAGAAGGAAGGTTACTATTCTAAATCGGTGAACACAGACCGAGCGGCTTGGCGTGATTCGAGCAGTTTGTTCAATACCTTCGAAGCTGAAGACCAACAGGGAAGTTGTGCTGCTTTAAAGAACCTGAAATCCGTGTGGGAAAATCGCGCTCCCCAAAATCTACCAAAAGTTTTTCCAGTCTTTGTTGGAGGCATCGCTTTGCCGGGTGGGCAACCTCCGCCGGATCTTTGGATTGGCGAAACCTTTCAAATTCCAATCGAGCTGTTTGACGATGAGAAATATATGAGTCGTTTGAAAACAGCTTTGGCATTAGCAGATGATGTACGGTCAGTTGTAATTTCTGGTGTTCGCAAATATGCCACCGAGTTGTTGAAGCATGAACATGGTTCGGTCGATAAAGATGCGGCGAAAAAACTCGCCGATGCTCTTTCGCGCGAGGCGGATTATTGGGCTGCGCTTGAAGCGCCGTTTCATCAATATCTCAGTGAACTCGGCAAGGAAGAAACATTCACAGACAACGAGGCGCAATGGCGAGAAAAAGTTCGTCGCTCGGCTATCGAGGCATTCGATTCGGCGCTTGCTTCACAAGATGCAACGGGCCGACATTTGCGTGCGTTGAATGCTGCCCGAGCATCGTTTTATGGTGAAAAATATGGACTCAGAAAATATTATCCGAAGGAGGAGGAATGATGAGCGAGTTGGAAGTAGCAGAAAAATCAAAGCAAAGAACCAGTCCATTGCTGGAACATCTTTTCAAACTAAAGCGCGAAGATAATCGCGGCCCGTTGGCAGAGCTTCGACGCGGCGCGGGCGAATATCCGAATTACAGCGAGCGCGTACTGCGACATGTGGCTCCGTTTTTTCCAAAAGAAGCTAAACCTTCGCGAGAGAATGCACTACTCATGATCGCCACGCTTTTCGCACTGCATCCCTCGGATCACGATGCCGATTTGAACATGGGGATGATACTAAGAATGGTGGGTGAAAAGAAGGGAAGCATGGAAGCCGTCGAACGGCGTTTTCTTTCACTTCTCGGAGCCAGCCCAGATGAACTCGCTACTCATTTACGTCATGCGGTATCGCTCGCCGAAGGAGTTGGTGTTTCCATCGGTTGGTATCGTTTGCTTCGCGATGTTGAAAAGTTACTTTCCGGCTACGAAGAAAATCGCCAATATGTCGTTCGCGCTTGGTCGCGTTCTTTTTGGTCTCATTACAAATCCGACGATGATGAATCGTCTGAATCCTGAATCTTTGCTCCATTTCACTTATCTCAAGAGGAGAAGTATCCCATGATTATCGAGCTTCATATTTTGCAAAATTTTGCACCATCCTGTTTGAACCGCGACGATTTAAATGCGCCAAAAGAATGCGAATTCGGCGGCGTACGTCGCGCGCGCATTTCCAGCCAATCGCTCAAACGCGCCGCCCGCATGAATGATGAGTTTGCTGCCAATCTCACTAACGGGATTGGAACGCGTACAAAACTTCTTCAAAAAACCGTTGTCGATTATCTGGTTACGTCTGGCAAAGATTCCAATGAAGCGAAGAAGGTTGTCGAACCCGTTGTGGCGGCTATCGGATCGGGTGTTGATGAAGGGCGCACGGCCATTGCGCTTTATCTTGGCTATGATGAAATCTCGCGAATTGGCGAGGCTGTCGAGGCACGTTACGATGAACTTCTTGCGGCTGCCAGCGAGGAATCTGACGAAGAAACTCCAGCAAAGGGTGGCAAGGCGAAGAAAGCAAAAAAAGGAAGCGGTACAAGTGCCTCTCAGGAAATTGCCAAAGAAATCAATTCCGCTTTCAAGCCAGGGACGAAGGCTGCCGACATCGCTCTCTTCGGTCGCATGATTGCCGAAGCGACCCACTTCAACGTCGATGCCGCCGCGCAGGTTGCGCACGCGATCAGCACACACGCGGTGCCGTCCGAGTTTGATTTCTTCACTGCGGTGGACGACTTGCAGCCCAAGGACACCGTGGGCGCGGGCATGATGGGGACGCAGCAATTCAACTCGGCCACGTTCTATCGTTATGCGAATGTTCATTTGCCACAATTGGATAAGAATTTGGGCGGTGATATCGATCTTGCACGCGCGGCTGCATTGGCGTTTGTGCGTTCGTTTATTTTATCGATTCCGTCGGCAAAACAAAACTCGCATGCAGCGCTCAACCCGCCCGATTTAGTCTTTGCCGTCGTGCGCGAAAAAGGCGCAGCACTTTCACTGGCGAACGCATTTGCGAAACCAGCCAGAGGCAAATCGGATAAAGGCCTCGTCATTGAATCTGCTGAGGCTCTTGCGGAATATTGGGAACAAGTCACCAACGCCTATGGCGCGTCGGGAATTTGTTCAGCGCCTTTCTTCATCGTTCCAAAAAGCGCCCAGGAAATTGAATTCACCCATGGTGAAAAAGTCACCGGCCTGGACGCGTTGACCGAAAAACTGGCAGCGGAACTCGCAAATTGGTCTCCGGAGGGTTGCTCATGATCGCTTTGCTTCTTCGGCTCGCGGCTCCGATGCAAGCCTGGGGGACGCAGAGTCGTTTTTCTGAACGCGACACACAACTGGAGCCTTCGAAGTCCGGCGTGATCGGGATTCTTGCCGCTGCGCTTGGGCGACCGCGCGATGCGGACTTGAGTGATTTGGCCCAGTTGGAAATGGCCGTTCGTGTGGATCGCGAAGGAAGAAAGATGAAGGACTTCCACACGGTCGGCGGAGGCAACGCCCCCGATTGGTTCTGTGCGATGCATGGAATGAAACAAAAACGTGGTGGAGGCTATTCTTACGGCGTTTCGAAAGCCAATTCAAATACACCCGAGACTGCTATTTCAAACCGTTATTACTTGGCCGACGCTCGGTTTCTCGTGACGCTGGGAACATCGGACGAATCCCAGCGTGCCTTCCTTGATTCACTTGCTGGCGCGTTACGCGCTCCGGTGAATCAACTTTTCCTGGGGCGAAAATCTTTCGTACCTGCCGAACCCATTATTGGAAAACCTGGTGAAGATATACTCGAAGGTGAATCACTTCGCCAGATTGTAGAAACAATAGAATGGGCTCCGCAAGAGCCCGATCTGCGTTGGGATCGGGATGATCAATGTAAAAAACCGCGCGTGGAACACTTGCGCCTTGTTCTGGAATCTCCCGATCCCAGCCGTGGTTTCCCCCGCGTTGATGTGCCGCTTTGTTTCGAAAAAGGGAAACGTGAATTCGCCACTCGACATGTCATTGTGGAATTTACCAAAGTGCCGCTGAATCGCTGGCAGGAATCGCAATCAGCCAAGGAGTCCGTCGCATGAGTACAACATCCACGATCTCCTCAACGCTGTATTTATCACGGCTGGTTCTCGATCCACGGTCGCAGTTTCGACGCGAATTGTTTAAAGACAAACTAGCTTTGTATGGTAAACTGCTCAATACGTTCGAAGGGACGGAATTGCAGCATCACACTGGCGGCGGCTCCGTCGAAAAAGGTCGTCGCAAAAGCGGATTTCTTTATCGCGTCGAACCTGAACCGGATCGTCAATCGGGTGGAATCGTTGTCCTGATGCAAAGCACCGAACCGCCTGTTTGGACCTCCGAACATCGCGAGCTATTTCTTGAAACGCCGTCCGACCCCAAACCGTTTGTAATCGATGTTCCGGCTGGAACTCGATTGCGATTTCGCCTGCGCGCTTGTCCAACAAAGAGTACACCTCCTGGAAATGAAAAATCTCCTGGAAAACGGGAACGTGGTAAACGCCAACCGGCCTTTGCCTCGGTCGTTCGGGAGTACAACGAACGACTGGAAAAATGCACCGGTCGGGAAGAATTCAACGCACTCACGCGCAAAAAAAATATTCGAATCGAGCAAGCCTGTGCGGATTGGCTCGCTGCCCGATTCGAGCGTTCGGGCGCGGGGCAGTTAGCCCGTATCTCAGAACCGCGATGGGACGATTTTGCATTCGACAAAAATCCCAACGAATCGACATCGCTGTACGATTTGCGTGTCAGGCGCGAACTCCCTATTCGCCAGCGTCACAAGAATGACTGGAAACAAGGAGAGGGTGATCTTTCCCCCGTCCTTTATGAAGGTTCTTTAACCGTCATCGACAGCCAAAAACTCACCCAACTTATCCGCCAAGGCATCGGCCCCGCCAAAGCCTTTGGCTGTGGTCTGCTTTCCCTAGCCCGGGCTTGATCGAATTCCCCGGCAATGGCTCTTTGAAATCCTAAGAGCAGAACAGCATCGCATGTTCCCTTCTACTGTCG
>CAZOKZ010000063.1:0-26190 GCA_964580585.1 uncultured Candidatus Sumerlaeota bacterium
CCGTCGAAAGTACGATGGAACAACCATAGAGCGTGGCGAGTTGCTTCAATCCATCGAGAATCGTGAGCAAATAGCCCGCAGGTAACGATTGCACTTCGTCCAGGATAATAACGCTACGCGCGACGTTGTGCAACTTGCGGCATCGCGAGGGGCGATTGCTAAACAACGATTCAAAAAATTGCACTGTCGTGGTAATGACGATGGGGGCGTCCCAGTTTTCAGCCGCGAGCTCCTGTTGCGTGGTAATTTCTGTCCCAAGTGTTTCGCGGCGTTTTTCGGGATCGATGTTGCTGTGATGTTCGAGCACGTTTTCAGCACCAAAAATTCCAGCGTAACGTTTGGCGTTTTGCTCGATGATGCTGGTATAGGGAATCACCACGATCACACGCTCCATGCTGTGTTGCTCGGCATGAGCCAGCGCGAACCGCATCGCGGCCAACGTTTTTCCACCGCCCGTCGGAACTGTCAGCGAAAACAACCCGGGCGTAAGTTCCGCCGCGTGCAGGCAGGCTTCTGAAATCGAACGGCGCACCTGATTGACTAGGCGTTCGGCATTCATGGGACCAAGTCGAGTCATCATTTCAGCGAGATGTGTTTCTAGCCGCGCGCGTAGGTCGCTGATCGGAGCGTACGCCGCCACGCGATTGGCCGACTTCTCGGGATCGCTGAAGGCTTCCGTCGCCAATCGGTCGGCATCCACGAGCGCAGAGAACAGAAAGCGCGTCCAGAATTCGAAAAACAATGTCCTGTCTTCATTATTAGAAACAACACTCGCTATCCATGGCGGTAAATGCGGAATAGATCGAGAGGCAATATCAGAAGGAACACTCGGTAATGCACCTTGCAGTTCGGAAACTTTTGCATCATTCAAGCGTTCGCCCAAAGGCTTAGGAAAACCATCGCCAGACTGCTTGAAATTTGCCAAACCCGCATGATGTCCTGCGATCATCCAAGCCAGGAATCGCCCAAGCTTCGGATCGCGCTCAACGGCATGCGCTGCACCTGCTCCGGCGTGTTGCTGACGGATCGTGTCGTCCCGCAGACGGGCTTGAAATCGAGGATGATATTTCCCTAGGTCGTGCCATAATCCCGCCAAATAAGCCCATTCATTCGAGGTGAACGCCTCACTAAATTCAGCAGCTAGGTTTGCGACTTTGTTCAAGTGGTCTTCGAGAAGTTCCCATTCCTCCTCGGTACAACCATCCTTGGTATGTGCATAATATCGTATCTGAGTCTGCTGATGCTCCATTCTTCTCTCCCCAGGTAACGTGGAATGCCAGTTGATCGCTGACATCGTGATACCGTGCACGCACCAAAAGCAACAAAAGCGCGAACCATCTACCAATCATCTTGCATTTTTGATATTCACACGAGTGGGGCAAGTTAAATGGTTGAAAAATGGAAGGATAAGTCCAGCGCGAACCGAATGTAAATAACAACAACCACAAGAGATCGAGTCATTGAATCAGCTTATTTTTCTGGCGAATAAATAGCGCTTATACAGATACATGAAAACGCAATGGCCAAGCACTATCAGCCGATTTCTCAAAGTGAGACCGTGGGCTCTCGCTGCCTCATAGTAGCACATTGTAGCACATGTGCTAAAAAGTGCTACTTTTGGTGCTATTTTTAAGCAGGTGCGCTAGTCGAAACGCAGGGGTATATATTTGATTTTATTGGGGTTACTGGTCGGGACGGTCAGACTCGAACTGACGACCCCCTGCTCCCAAAGCAGGTGCGCTAGCCAACTGCGCCACGCCCCGACAGGTGAGGTGAGAGGCTGCGGAGAGGCATGCGCCTCGTCAATGGGAAATACTGAAATTTTAGGACTGCGTGCATTGGTTTTTCGTGCACGCAATCTCTGTGTTGCGGATGGGCACGGGGGTCACGCAACGTAACGCGCTGTCACGCGATGGGTTGACCTGCCTTTGGCTTGCGTCGGTTTATCGGGGCACGTCATTTCTTTGCTGTGAATCGGGAATTGTTTGGTGTCAGATATTTACTCATCCTCCTCTCCGCTCTTACTGTCTCGTCGCGCCTGGTGGGGAGTTGTCGGTATTGTTTTATTTGTGGCGGCGCTGTTGCGGTTGACTGATTTGGGGGGTGTCCCGCCTGGGGTATTTCGCGATGAGGTGGAGAAAGGTTATTCTGCACTCGAACTTTGGAGCACTGGGCGCCAGGGGGTGATTTTGTCCAATGGCATGGTGGAATCGAGTCGATTTGCGCCGGTTTTTCTCGATGCAGGAGGTGTGAAAACCTCTGCTATTTATCAATATTTGTCGGCGCCGTTTGTGGGTGCGTTTGGACTGAATCGCTGGACGACGCGAATTGTGGCGGCGTTGGTCGGGTTGATCACGGTTTGGTTGGCTGGTTGTTTGGCGGGTCGGCTCGAGACAGGTGAGCATTTCCAGGCGGGTGATCGCCCGATGCCCTATCAACCGGCCGAAGGAGCGGCTGCCTGGGTGGCATTGCTTGCCATGGTATTCGCCGCCGTTTCGCCAACGCATGTTCTGTTCAGCCGTTGGGCGCAGCAGGGCATCACCGTGCCGTTATTTTTTACGGCGGGAGTTCTGGCGGTGTTGAAGCTTCCCACGATTGCCGAAAAAAACCAGCGCGCTTTGGCCATCGGTGCCGGGTTTTTGTTTGGTCTTGCGTTTTATGCGTACGCTCCCATGCGGTTGGTTGTCCCATTGATATTACTGGGGTTGGCTTGGGAAATGGCAGGAAATTGGCGGCGCCTGGTGCGTATTTACTGGCCAGCGGCTGCTGTTTTTTTTCTCATCGCTATTCCTGTGTTTATCTACGCAACAACACAAGGCTCCGGGCGCTTTGCCCGTATTTCTGTTTTTGCCGATCGCTCGTTTTTCGATGGTCTGGCGCTCGCACTGGGGAATTGGCTGCATCACTTCGACACGCGGTTTTTATTTATGACGGGCGATACGAATCCGCGTCACGCGCTTCCACTGGGTGGACTGTTGGCGTGGGCAGAAACACCATTTTTTCTTCTTGGTCTGGCGAGCCTCGTGCCCTGGCGACGTTCTGGATCGCGATTGCTTCTTGTCTGGTTGCTTTCTGCGCCTGTGGCCGCTGCCTTGACGAATGAAGGCATTCCCCACGCGTTGCGTTCCATCTTGTTTTTTCCCGCGGTTCATCTTATCAGCGCCCGAGGCGTGCTGATCGCGGGACGTTGGCTTGCTCCGCGACCGCTCGCGGTGATTGTGGCGATTGCCTTCATCGTTTCCGCCAGCCTGACGGGCATTGCGCTTTTCGATCGCATCCAAAAAGACGGTCCTCCTTGGCAGTACGGCGTGCTGGAAGCGCTCGAAACCCTCTGGCGTGAAAATCCCAATGGGCCGAATGTACTTTCCGCTGAGATTCCATATGCCCATTATTATATTCTTTATTTTGAACAACCTGAACCAGCGGAATTCCACGAATTTGGTTTTGATGCAACGCGGACAATGATTCTCGCGCCGGGCCAGCCCTTGCCAATGGGTGCTTGGGTGGCACGACCGAACACGGATCTGTTTGGCCGTGCAGAAGGTTTCGACATCCCCGCGCCGAGTGGCGACCCGTTGGCGCCTCCCGCAATGCGTATTCGGAGGGGATGGTGATGGATCGCGTCGTTTGGCGTCGATTAGCGCTTATTGGCTTTTTCGCCTTGCTTGCCTGGGTCCAGCTTGGTCCTGCGGTTCACCATCGCCCCGATGGTCCGTGGTTTCTCTTTGGCGCCGATACCGTATCGAAAGACGCCATTACTCTTCTTTGGATGAACGACCACTTAGTGGAATCCAACGGCACGATGCCGTTATGGATGCCGCCGCTCAAAGGTGGACTACCTTCCATCGGTGCTTTTTTATGGACCCCGTTTGCTCCGACCATGTGGACGCATCCATTCGTGGCGTTTCCATTGGCCCAGCGGGCTCATTTTCTCTGGATGATTTTCTGGCTTGGTTTAGGCGGTTATTGGCTAGGAAGGGTTCTTGGTTTGCGGCGCGTGGCTGCCTTGCTCCTTGGCACGGGCTGTGGTGTCGGGGGGCATTTTGTTACGCTCATCTACGCAGGACACATGCATAAATGCCTGGCATTGGCTTGGTTGCCTTGGTTCGCCGGTGGGATGTTGCTCGCGCTGGCTCCCGGAGCGACACGGACTCAAGCCACACGCGGTGTCGCGATAGCGGCGGGGGCCCTTGGGATGGCTCTGCTGAATGGCCATCCGCAAATTGCCTACACGATGTTGCTTATTTTGGGATTGAGAGTCCTTTTTGCGTTGGCGTCGCGACAATGGTTCGCCCCTGCGATCGCAATTGGAGTGGTCGCATTCGGGTGTTTGATCGGCGCGGGTCAGTTGGTGCCTGGACTCGAAATGAGTGCCCTCAGCAATCGCGGGGGTGAAGGCATGGCGTTTGCCGAATCCGCCGAAACCAGTTACCCGCCAAGCGAAGCTCTCGAATTCATTCTGCCGCGCATGGCTGGGGATTCCTCGCGCGTTGGATATGGACGTTATGCGGGAAAATGGGGCGAACGATTGGTCTCCGATTACGTTGGGGTGTTTGTTTTTTTACTGGCGCTGATGGGCCTGCGGCAACGCGAGCGACGGCGCGAAATCGCGTTCTGGTGGTTGATCGCGGGTGGCTTTCTGATCATCGGTTTTGGTCGTTACACTCCCATCTACGAGTTTCTATTCCGTTTTTTTCCCGGTATGACCAGCTTTCGTTCACCCGGCACATATTATTGCGCGGTAGCGCTGGCCTTGCCAATTCTGGGCGCAATGGGCTTCGATCATTTTCTAACCCGCATCGAGGACCGCGACCGGATCTTTCGCTCGATTCGAATGTTGGGTATTGGAGCTATTACGTTTGCGTTGGTTTACAGCCTGGCGAATTTCAAGGTCGTGGCGCTTGGACATCAAGTCTCTGCCACTCCCGACGATCTCGATCTTTGGCGTGCATTTACGTTTCAAACTGCCCTGATGCGGTCGGCGGGGGTGCTCACGTTCGGGTTCATCCTCCTGGTGGGCGTTGCAGCAGCACGATGCCTTCGGACGCGTTTGATGTTGGCGTTTGCGGTAGTCGCTTTTGTTGCAGGCGACCAGATTTTGGCCAACCGCGCGTTCCTTTGTGCCGAGGATTGGGCTGCTTATTCCCGCTATCTGGCTCCAACGGCTCTCGACGTCGCACTGGCGGACGAGCAACCGCCGGTTCGCGTGTTGGAACTTGGCCGTGAGTTGGCAACGCAGCCAATATTGCATGGTCGTGACGCGATATTGGGCTATCACCCGATCGGTTTCCGGAAATTTGAGGAGCAATTGTCCGACCTCGGTGCCGGAACCCCCGAATGGCGCAACCAGTGGGGCATAAATCGTATCTGGTTTTCTGCCAAGCCGAAAGGCTTGCCAGAAAATTTCGTCGTCGAGGCTGAATTCCTCACCCCACCGGGAGGAATTCTTGTCCGTGACCCGGGCATAACTTCTGCTGTGTCAATTATGAGCGACGACAAATTTGCAAGAACGAATTGGTTAGAATATCGACCCGATCGGCAGGTTCTTCAGATAGCAACCAACGAAAATGCTACCCTTCGCGTGTCAAAAACCGTCGCCCCTGGTTGGCGATGGAGGCTGGAATCCGAGACCGTTTGGCATGCAGTGCAAGATGTCGCCCTTTTTCAGAAACTCGATATCCCTCCAGGCGGTGCGACCATCGTCTGGGAATATCGCCCCTCATCCTATCGTATTGGATTATTCGCGACGGGCATCGGCATTCTGCTGTTTCTAACAACCATGGTTGGTACCTGCGTCAAACCAAGCGAATGCAAAGAAAGCCCAGCCTCGTCATGATCAATATTCCTTATCCCGTTCTTGCCCAAAGCATTTACATGGGGTGTGCCATGGTGGCATGCGCGGTGGCGCTGTTTGAAGCGGTGGCGCAACCACAGCAAGATCGTCCTCGGATGGGCCGATTGCTCATTGCAGGAATTGGAATCGTTCTTGGTGTTCAAATGATCACGAATCTGGCGGCGTATTTTGCCCTTGGCAGTGAAATGATCGGGCAGAAGCTTTTCAGCACAATATCGTTCAATTGGTCGATGTTGACCATGGCAGCCATCGCGTTGCCCATGGGGTTGCAATGGGATCGCGAGCACCGTTTGCCCTGCGAGGAAGGTCGTTTCTGGATGGTGTACGAGACCACACTTTGCTCTGTGGCCGTGGTGGGCGTTTCTTGGGCCTGGGTATTGCTGGCAAGTCAGTGGATTCCCGTTGAGGAATCCAAGGAAATCACCGAATTGGTGTCGTCGCCCAAGGAATGGATGTTCTTTACCCCCATCGCGTTGTTGGCGCCGATTACCGAGGAAATCGTTTTTCGCCTCGCCGTTCAAGGCGGCGCCGAACGAATTCTGAGTAAATTGGGACAACCCATTTGGCTGGCGATTCCAATCGCCAGCTTGATTTGGGCGCTGGGGCACGCGGGGATGGTTGAACCCATGGGGGTTAAGGAAGTTCAAATCTTCCTTGTTGGATTGATCATCGGAACGTTGCGTTTACGCCGTGGAATTGGCGCTGCGATTATCGCGCATTTTGTTCTGAATATCATGGCGATGTTGCTGTACGTGGCACGTTTCGTGATGTAATATGCAGTGGAGGTAGGGATCGTACGTGCTCACACGAGCCGACGGCATCCCCCGCCCGGAGTGCGGTCCCCGCCTCCCAATATATCTTCGGTAAAAAGTAGAAACCACACCACTCAATTCAATTTAAAGAGCTAATGCTGTCATGATAAGAAGCATCACCCCGCAATCCTCCCCACGTTCGATTGCGCCGCGATGGATTATTTACGCCTTTTTGTTCCTGCTCATTCCTTTGGGAGCCGCCGCTCAGTTCGGTTCTGTTGCCCCGTCCCAATTCCGATATCCCGCCGAAGTCGAGGCCAAATTTGGCATGCCCGTGGCCTTGACAGGGGAAACCGTTCGCTTGGACGTCATCGTTTCCATCGACAAAGGATACTTTGCGTATTCGCTTGATCCGCTCGTCGATCCGGAAGCGTTCGGTCCCGTGGCGACAACGATCAAAATAGACTCCAACGATTTGCTGGAACCCATTCCGGGAGAAGATTGGACCGAGCAGGAACCCCACGAAAAATACGATGAAGGATTCGAAACGCGCATTCGCTATCACGCCGAACGCGTTGTTTATTCGCGCCAATTCAAGTTGTTGGATGTCGCCGAAGGCGATCATTCGGTAACCGGAAAAATTACCATGCAGATTTGCGACGATTCGTCCTGTCTGCCCCCCAAAGCCTCTTCCTTTAGCGCCACTGTTTTGGTGCGTAAAAATGCGGGAGATCGAGCGCCGACCGCGTCCTCAGAAACCCCGATCGCAGCCGATCTCGAACCACAAACTTCTCCCGATATGCCGGAAGAGAACATTGCCGCCAGTTCCGCGGAGGAATCGGCGAACGAGCTTGCTCAAACCGCACCCAAAACGTTTTCTCCGCAACCCAATGAAACAGAAAAACTGGCCGAAGAGGGTCTGATTGGTCTTGCCGGGTTAGCCTTTATTGCCGGGTTATTGTCGCTGCTGACGCCATGCGTTTTTCCCATGATCCCAATTACGATATCGTTTTTTACGAAACGAGCGGCCAAGACAGCCGCCGAACGCATTGGCCTTTGCACGATTTACTCCGGATCGATTGTGCTGGGATTTGCGCTGCTCGGGTTTGGGTTGGCCATGGCAATGAAAGTCTCCGGTCTTGGTGTCGAAAAAGCCGGCGCCATCAACCAATTCGCCGCTAATCCGTGGTTGAATTTGATGATCACAGCCGTTTTTGTCTTTTTCGCCTTAAGTCTTTTCGGATTGTTTGAAATTGGCCTGCCCACCAGTTGGGCCAACAAGCTGCAACAACGCAAAGGCAAGCGCACCGATGCCGTTGGGGCGTTCCTGATGGCGATGATTTTCGTTATCGTATCGTTCACGTGCACGGCGCCGATTGTTGGGCCATTGATTGTGCTGACGCTCGGCGAACAAAGCCAATGGATTCGCCCGCTCGTTGGTCTGACGGCTTACGCCGTTGGATTTGCACTCCCGTTTTTTGTCCTTGGATTAGTCCCGGGAGCGATTTCATCGCTGCCGAAATCCGGCGGTTGGTTGAATGCAACCAAGATTGTCATGGGGCTAATCGAAATGGCCGCTGCGCTCAAGTTCCTCTCGAACACCGACCTTGTGTGGGAGTGGAACATTTTCACGCGCGAAGTGCTGCTGGCCGCGTGGGCAGCAATTGCGCTCATCACAACAATATATTTGGTGGGCATGTTTCGTACACCGCACGACACGGAGAACGAACCCGTCGGGCCCATGCGCCTGACGTTTGCGGTGTTGTTTGGCACGCTGGCGATGTATCTGGCGTTTGGGCTCTTCGGTGGGCAATTGCACGCAGGCCTCGAGTCGTTCCTGCCGCCCCGGCGCGGAGCCGCAGTTACTGCCCCCCACGGGGGAAGTAGTGAGGGAAGGCACCTCGAATTCATCCAGAACGACCTGGAACGCGCACAGCGACTCGCGCGCGAACAACGCAAACCGCTGTTCATCGATTTCACTGGCTGGACGTGCACGAACTGCCGTTTGAACGAAATCAAAGTCTTTCCCGATCCCGAAGTACGCGGCTTGATGGAACAATACGTGCGCGTTCAACTTTATACCGACGACAAAGTACACGGTGAAAAATACCAACAGTATCAGAACACCCGCTTCGGCACGTTTTCGCTACCGTACTATGTGATTCTCACGCCTGACGACGAAGTCATCGCCACGTACGGTGGCCTGATTCGCGACAAAAACGAGTTCGTGGAGTTTTTGGGGATGGGGGTGTAATAAATCAAGTTACAAAAAAACATGTGCTACCGCAAATGTAGTAACCAATATTGCAACTGAGCACCCAGTTTGACTTGCACCAGGAATCACAGCCATTTTTTTCCTGACGTCTTCGCTGATCCCCATAATAACGTCGAGGTCTTTGTCGGGATCGAGGATTCGTCCTAATTGAGCATCAAAACCAACAAGACCCATTTCACGTTCGATAATCCGAACGCACTCCAACAGGCGATCATAAGCGGCGTTTGCTTTGTCACCTTCGTGCCAATAAGCAATAGACAATGTAACTGATCGGGGAGAAATCGACACTTGAATCCCCCAATCGTCCGTCAATTCAACCCCATGTGTGCCTTCACAGATATCTGGATTTTCTAATAATGCTTCAAGCAATGTGCAAATATGTTTTATGGCCTCGCGATTCTCTTCCGTGATGGCTTGGTGGACTTCAGATTCAAAAACATCGTCCTCGGATCCATCGGAGGACTCGAGAAGACGATTCGCTTCATCTCGCGTGATACCGGGTTTTAATTTTTCAAAGAATATATCGTAACTCATCAAATCCCCCTTCACCCAAACCGTTCTTCCGTCCACGGGTCGCCGTGGTTGTGGTAGCCGTATTGTTCCCAGAAGCCACGACGTTCGTCACGCAAAAATTCGAGTCTGTTTACGCGCCTGCTTTGGGATCAAGGCGCACGAAATTCAGTTTCGCCAGCGATTAGCCCAGTAATTTTCACAGGGGTTTGTTTATATTGAACTGCTGGCGCCATTCTGTCGGCGTCTGACCGAATTCCTCTTGAAACACATTACACAAGTATGTCGCCCGTCGAAACCCGGACCACTCGGCGATCTGCTGGAGCGATGCATCGCGGTGTAGAAGAAGGTCCTTGGCCAGCGTCAGCCGTTGTCTGCGCAGAAAGCCGTTCACCGTGCTGCGTAAACGTTCGTGAAACATCCGTTCCAGACTGCTTCGACTGACCATTGTTGCGTTTGCAATGTCTTTAACCGAGATCGGTTCTGCAACATGTTCGCGAATGAATTCCAGCGCGCGTGAAAGTTTCGGATGGTCCACCGCCGCAATATCCGAAGACATCCGCGTGACAACACCTCGCGGCTTCACCACCACTTGATCGTAAAGCTGACGCTCTTCTTCGAGCATTCGCCCCAACAACGCCGCTGCTTCGTAACCAACACGCTCCGGGTCCTGCTCAACGCTCGACAACGAGGGCAATTGCGCTTCACAAATCAATGGATTGTTATCTACTCCGATGATGGCTACATCGTTCGGCACGGCAAGCCCTGCATGGCGACAAACTTCCAGCAAATGCAGTCCTCGCGTGTCGGAAGAAGCCAATACTCCCAACGGCGGTTTCAATTCACGTAACCGTTTGGCGACGTCTCTCGCGGTTTCCAGCGGCGGGGTCGAATAATCACAGCATATAAAACTACAGTCATCGTTCGAAGCTAAAAGCACCTCGCGAAATCCTTCATATCGCTCGCGCTCCCACCACAAAGTCTTGTCGCCATAAAAAGCAAACTCGGCAAAACCCCGGTCGAGAAAATCTCGCGCCGCCACCCGGCCCACTTCTCGGTCGTCCGTGATACAACAAGCAAACTGTGGCGGAGTAATGGGATGATCGTTCGAAATACTCAGCATGGGCACACCCAGGCTACTGATTTCCGAAAGCTTCTGATCGTCCCAGTATGAAAAAATCACCCCGTCTATCCCGATCTTGCCCAGCGAAGCGAAATCCTCGAAACTATGTAGGAGCGACAAGGTTTTCTGATTATAAAGCAACTGCCACTCGGTGTGTTGACGCGCATATTGAATGATCCCGCGAACCGCCCCGATACGATAATTTTCCGTGAAACCCAAATGGGCTACATCCAGGGCAATTCGACGCTGACCTTTGGGCATGGGCACTCCTTTTGAAGGCATAGTGTAATACGATTATGGTTTTACGTAATTGATTTCGTCAACCAGGAAGGTTACCCTTCACGGCAATCTTCAACCGAGGCAGGGAGAAATTATCACATGCAGAATCTTCGATCGACAAGTAGAGCCACTATTTGTGCAGCGGCCCTCCTGGCGCCATGTACCGGAGCCCAAGCCAATCCCATCGTGGAAGGATCGGCTCGTTTCACCGTCATCACACCTGAGTGTATCCGGCTCGAGTATAGCACAAATGGCGCTTTTATCGACGACCCGTCATTGTTCGCGGTCAACCGCTCGGATTTTACGGAACCGACGGGCACTGAACATACCCCCGACGGAGCACTCGTCATCAACACAGGACGCATGCGTCTTGAGTATAAACCCGATGGCGGGCCATTTTCGGAGGAAAACCTTCGCGTGGAAATCGCAGGAGGCGATCGCGTCATCGAATGGACACCTGCTTCAAAGCAAACTCAAAATTTGGGGGGCACGATCCATACCCTCGACCAGGTGCGCGGCCCCGTGGACCTGGAAGAGGGTATTCTTTCCCGCAACGGGTGGTACCTGATCGATGATTCGCGCATGCATCTGCTGATCGACGATTGGGCGGCTCCTCGTCCCGAGGATGCAGGCACGGATTGGTATCTGTTCGGCTACGGTAAAGACTTCCAGGCAGCCTTCAAGGCTTTCACCGCGGCTGGCGGCAAAGTTCCCATGCCACGCAAAGCCGTACTCGGCAGTTGGTATTCGCGCTGGTGGGAATATACGACCGAAGACTATAAAGAAATCGTCCGCGAATACGACGACAATAATTTCCCACTCGATATCATTGTGATGGATATGGAATGGCACACTGGTCCCTGGACCGGTTGGTCGTGGAATTACGAACTTCTGCCAGATCCGCCTGCATTGCTGAAATGGTTCGAGGAACAGGGCCTGACCATCACCATGAACGTCCACCCTGCCGATGGTGTGGCACCGACCGAAACGATGTACGCCGATTTTATGCGCGAGTTGGGCGAGGACCCCGAATCCGGGAAAACAGTAACCTACGATGCCGCCAATCGCGAATACATGGACGCGCTTTTTAAGCACACCCACCAACCCAGAGAAGATGAGGGGGTCGATTTCTGGTGGCTCGATTGGCAACAATATCCCTACACCATTGGTATTCCCGACCTGTTGAATTTGAAGTGGCTCAATTACCTTTATTATAAGAATTCCGAGCGGAACAACAAACGCGGGCTTCAATTCAGCCGATGGGGCGATTGGGGCGATCATCGCCATCCCATTCACTTCTCCGGCGACGCCGACACGGGTTGGCGCATGTTGGGATTTGAAGTGCCTTTTACCTCAACAGCCGGAAATGAAGGCACCTACTTCTGGAGCCACGACATTGGCGGACACTTTGGCGATCGCAACGAGGAACCCTACACCCGTTGGGTGCAATTTGCCGCCACCACAGCCGCCATGCGTCTGCATTCAGGTATTATTCCTTACCTCGACCGTCGTCCTTGGAAGTGGGCAGATTGGGCGACGGAATCGATGCGCCGATCGTTTCATTTCCGCTCGGAAATGATGCCATACGTGTACAGCAGCACTTGGCAATGCTATCGCGATTCGCTGCCGCTCAATCGTCCCATGTACATCGCCTACTCCGAAGAAGCCGATGCCTACATGGCCCCCCAACAATACCTGTTCGGCGAAGCCTTGCTTGTCGCCCCGATTGCCTCAGCAGGTTACGGCCCTGGGCGCGTCGGACACCAACTCGTCTGGTTCCCCGAAGGCACCTGGTACAACACATTCACTTCGGAAAAATTCGAGGGACCCCAATGGCGTGTCGTTTCCGCCGACATCAACGAATTCCCTGCATTCGTTCGGGCGGGAACACCGCTGCCCACCCAACCATATTCTTCGCGGCCAACCACCGCATCGCTCGACACCTTGATCGTCAAACTGTGGCCTGGTCACGATGGCCAAACCACGGAATTTACGCTCTACGAAGATGATGGTATTTCGCGCGATTATGAATCCAACGGATATGCGACGACGTTACTTTCAAGCGCCGCCAGTGACGGTGTCATCGAAATCGCCATCGCGCCCGTCGATGGCAAATATAATGGACAAGTCGAAAATCGTTCCTACGAAGTTCTTCTACACAGTGTGGAAGAACCAACCTCTGTCGAAGTGAATGGCAAAAAAGCCAACGGCAAATGGAATAAAGAAGAACGCACGCTGTCCGTCACCGTCCCCAGGCAATCCATTCGCAACAATGTTAAAATCAAAGTAGAAACCACAGTTACGGACGCGGCGTATTTCCAGGAACGCGCGCTTAAACGTCGGTTGAAAGGTATCCTGGGTGACGATTCTTCTTCATCACTGGCCAAAGCCATCGAAAAGGCCTCTGAATCAAATCCTGAAATCCTGCCAGGATTGCTCGCACTCGGTGGACTGGCGATCATCGAAAATGAAACACACTACCCAGAGGTTGGGCTGATCAACCGCGTCGTTCGCAATAACGATTCAATTCTTTCATCGGACGGCATCAGCCTTTCATGGTCGCGCAAAATTGTTCCCGGCGATAAAACAACACCCAACTCCAACCTGACGTTCCCGAACTTCGACGGTTTGGAAGAATTCCCCTCACCCGAATTTACCGCGCAATCGTTGGCATTTTTGACCTCTGCCGTCGATCAACGAACCCTTACGTGTGCCATCGATGACCATCCCGTTTCCGTCACCGTCCCCATTGGCCAAAGTGACGGACGTCTTGAATCGTGGCGCGTGTCGCCGTTCTACGAATACGACTTGGAGAAAACTCTCGACGAGCAAGAGTTTGAACCGGAAACCATTTCGTCTTCGGAATTGTTAAAGCTGGCAAACACCGCCGACTGGACCGACGCAAGCCCCGACGAAAAAGGCGTCGTTGACCTGCGTGCCATCCACGACGGCGAAAACCGCGTGGCCTATGCCGTCACCACGTTCGAATCTGCCAGCTCGGTCAAGGCGACCCTGGGTTTCCGTAGTGACGACGGGATCGAAGCATGGGTAAACGACAAAAAACTTCACAGCAATGATGTCATGCGCGGTGTCAATCACGACTGGGAGGAAGTCGATGTCACCTTCAACGCAGGCAAGAACGTGATTCTGCTCAAAGTCTCGCAAGGCCACGGTGATTGGGGATTCGCCGTTCGCGGATTACGCGTCGCCAAATAAACGGTATCGACAAACCCAAAGGCCCGGATTGTGAATTACCTTTCGCATTTCGGGCCATTTGTTTGTGGTTATGTGATGGTTGAGCGACGCCAACTCGAAGCCTCGGGAGATGGGTGCGGGCAAGATCGAAATCCGAAGTGCGAAATGGAGTACAAAAACGTCAATTCGGGGTCGAAAATTGGCCCACGGGAAGGGGGTAAAAACGCCGATTTTCGTGATTTTCTCAAAAAGAGAATGTGTAGAGTAAGGCGCTGGCGCGGCGGCTTTAGGTGCGAGGAGTAGCAGTTGCTGGCAGCTTTCGCTTTGTGCCAGTGCCTCATTCCGACCGTGGCTCCGTTTCCAACGCCCCCTCATCCCCAGTTCGAGTCTGGGCGCCCCGACCAGTCATGTTCGATTTATTTTATTGATCGAGAACTTCCCTGATCTTCTTTGTCAGCATGCCTGGGGTGAAGGGTTTTTGAAGAAACGGGGTGGCGGTGCTCATGACGCCGTTGCGCAGGATGGCGTCGTCGGTGTAGCCGGACATGAAGATCGCTTTGATATCGGGATATTTCTCCAGCATTGCCTTATGAACCTGGCTTCCACTCATTTTGGGCATGATAACATCGGTTAGAAGCAGATCGATTGGCTCCGAGCAATTGTTTGCAATTTGAATCGCTTCTTCACCTTCGGCACAGACGAGTACTTTGTAACCGGCGGATTCGAGAATGATGCGTGTCAGGTTACGAACACCCTTTTCGTCTTCAACCAGCAGGATGTGTTCTGTACCTTTTGGAAGTTCACAGGATGGCGTCGATATGGGTATTGGAGAAGCGACATCTTTATCGATAACAGGTAAAAATATCTTAAATGTCGTCCCTTTGTCGAGTTCGCTGTAAACGGTAACAAAACCGTCGAGTTGCTTGATGATTCCGTAAATGGTGGCAAGGCCAAGTCCGGTGCCTTTGCCCACCGCTTTTGTGGTAAAGAACGGCTCGAAGATGTGTGCTTGAGTTTCTTTGTCCATGCCATGGCCGTTGTCCGAAATGGCAATCATGGCATAGGTACCCGGTTCGATTTCCACACTCGGGTTTGCGTAAGGCTCATCCAGGTGAATGTTATGGGTTTCAATTGTCAATTTGCCGCCTTTTGGCATGGCGTCCCGCGCATTGACGGCCAGATTAATTAGAATTTGCTCTATCTGGGAAACATCGGCGTAGATGGGAAAAAGTTCCGGCTCGAATTTTGTTGCGATATCGATGTCTTCACCAATCAGGCGGGAGATCATTTTTTCCAATTCTCGAATCAGGTGATTGAGATTCAATCGCTGGGGTTGGACGATGGCTTTGCGCCCAAAAGCCAACAACTGACGCGTTAAGCTCGCGGCGCGTTCTCCTGCCTGGCAAATTTCGAGCAAAAGTTCGTGCGCCTCTTCATTCTCTGTGCATTCGGCGATCAACATCTGGCAGCAACCATTTATTACGGTCAGCAAGTTGTTGAAATCATGGGCAATGCCGCCTGCCAAGCGCCCGATGGCTTCCATTTTCTGAGCTTGTTGAAGTTGAACCGCCAGTTTGCGTTCCGCTTCGACCGACTGACGTAGTTTCTCCTCTGCCGCTCGGCGTTCTTCGATTTCCGCTTCGAGTTGAACGGTGCGTTCGCGCACCTTCTCGTCCAGGCTTTCAGCCAATTCCTGAAGATCGTTGCGCGCATCGAGCAACTCGCGGTTTTTTTGAACTGCCGTCTCGTATGTTGAAAGCAGGAGATTTAGAATTTGAAGCCGTTCCGAGGTGATGAAATACCTATTCCCCGAAAAAAATATTTCCACCCCCATTTTCGTATATTCGGTCTCGCGTAAATTATAATTCGACAACATGTAGGAAACGCGAGAAATCAAGTAGCGTTCTTCGTAAGGTTTGACGAGAAAATTGTCAGCCCCGCATTCCAATCCACGCATCACATCGACGGGATCGGAGAGCGATGTCAGCAACATAACCGGCGTGGACTTCAAATCTGGGTCTTGCTTGACAAGGTGGCAAAATTCGTAGCCGTCCATTTCAGGCATGACCACATCGCTGATAATCAGGGTGGGGCGGTGCGCCCGCGTCATCTCGATCCCTTCACGACCATTTTGCGCCAAAAAAACCGTATAGCCATGCGCTTCCAGAGTGCAGCAAACTTGCTCCGCCTGGGTGCGACTGTCTTCCGCGACCAAAATCGTAATCGGTTCGCCATTGTGATTCGTTTTATTCGACATGATTCAAAATGCGAGTTCCTTCAAGATCGGGATGTTGGGGACCAGTTGAGGGTTGGCAGGACCGATTGAGGACTGGCGAGTAACGATGCAGCGATCTCTGAGGTGGTGGTTATTCGTTGGACTCAAAAGTCGTGAAGGTTTTCAAATGTGATTATTTCGTACATCTATAATTGTTGCGGATATGAAAGCAATATTCATGCGATTAAGTCAAGGTTTTTGGCGCGAGAGACGCAAGTTTTTTACGGTGGACTTTTCGCACTGCTAAGGATTAATCGAGCGATTTCGATTGGGGGTAAAACATATCGGGCTGCTTCGAGACGTTGGGCCTCCCCCGGCATTCCAAAAACGACGCATGTGGCTTGGTCCTGAGCAACGGTCAAGGCGCCTAATTCCCGGAGTTCCTTGAGTTCCGCGGCGCCGTCGGTCCCCATCCCTGTCAGTAAGATTGCCAATACGTGCGATCCATGGATGCGCGCAACCGATTGAAATAATTGACGAACCGAAGGTCGCAGTCCGTTGTCGGGCGGATTGGTATTCAAGACGGCTCGGTTGTTCGGGCCAATCGTCAAATGATGTGCGTCAGGCGCCACATATGCATGACCGGGTTCCATGACCTGGCCATTCGCTGCCAAATGCACGGGAAACTTGGTCGAATTCGATAGCCACTCGATAAATCCCTGCATGAATCCGTCCGCCATGTGCTGGACGATGGCAATTGGGAATGGAAGATTTGCAGGAAGGGCGGAGAGGATTTGCTGGAGAACCAAGGGTCCACCCGTGGATGCGCCGATCGCCACGAATCGGATCGTTTTCTGCTTCGAGTGGTTTGGCAGAACAGGGCGAGGCGATGGAGGGGTTCCTTGAATGCGCGGTGCCCATCGGCGAACGACTTTGACCTCTGCCATGGCTTTCACCGTGCGAATTAATTCACGGGATTGAGCGGCACTGTTCGGATGTCCAGGGCCTGGCGGTCGCGGAAGCACCGCAAGCGCACCCGCTTCCATGGCTTTAAACGTGCGTTCAACTTCCTCGCATTCCCAACTTCCGCTGACAATGACGATCGGGATCGGATTGTTGCGCATGATGTGTTGTGTGGCTTCGAGCCCGTTCATTTTGGGCATGTTGATGTCCATCGTGATGACATCGGGAGTCAGCCGCTCGACGGCGGCAATGGCTTCTTCACCGTTACACGCCACACCAACGATTTCCATCTCGGGATCCGACTCGAAAAGAAACACCAGAAACTCGCGCACGACCGGAGAATCCTCGACGATCAGGACACGAATTTTCTTTTTCGGTGGGCTGTCGCTCATATGAGTCGGTGGATGACCTCCAGCAAGTTGCTTTGTTCAAAACTGCTTTTCACGATATAGGCGTTAGCGCCTACTTCTATCCCACGTTCGCGATCTTCACGCGAATCCATCGATGTGACAAGCACAACCGGCAGTTCATTCCATTTCTGAGTGGCACGAATTCGCGCGGTGAGCTCCAACCCGTTCAGGCGTGGCATATCTACGTCGGACACCACGAGGTCGAAGGTATTGGCATGCATTTTTTCGATTCCGTCGATGCCATCGACAGCAGTTTGAACCTGGAAGCCGGAACTTTCGAGGATATTTCGCAACAACGTGCGCGACGTGATGGAATCTTCGACCACCAGGATCGAGCGTTTGCGCATGGATTGATCGTGTTCCTTGCCGAGAACGGAACCCGCCGTCCCCAACTCGTGTAATTGAATCGCCGTGCGAATCAACTCGGCGCCGTCGAGAATCGGTGCGACTTTTCCCATGCCTAAGACCGTTGCGCCGGAAATGCCCGGTAAATCTTGAAGCATTGGGCCAAGGCTTTTCACCAGCACTTCCTGTTCCTGGCAAATCTCTTCGAGTAAAAAGACAATCCGGTGCTCCCCCACTTTCATCGCAAGCGCAGGCAGACGAGTATCTGTGATGGTTGTTGCGGGCAGTCCAAGTACTTCCTGCAACCGGACAACCGCCGTGGTTTCTCCCGCAAACGAAATGGTTTCGCGGTTTTCCACCGTGCGAATGTCTGCCATTTTCACACGCAGGACACGCTCGACATGCACCGTGGGAACCACAAAGAACCGGGTTCCTTCGCGAACGACCACGCCACGAAAAGTTGCCAACGATAAGGGCAGCACCATTCGTAACGTGGTTCCTTTGCCGGGACGATTTTCCAGACTGACGGCGCCGCCAAGTTTTTCGACTTTCTCGCGCGTGATCGCCAACCCCAGACCTCTTCCCGATAAATCGGTGACGATGGGGCTGGTGGTGACGGCGGAACGGAAAATCAAATCCAGCACTTCGTTTGCTTTGAGTTGCTCGGCTTGTTCCGAATCGAGAATACCGAGTTTTATAGCCGAAGTTTTCAGTTTATCGAGCTTCACCCCCTGGCCATCGTCGCTCACCGAAATCTCGACACGGTTACCATGCAGCGGAGCGATCAGAATGTGGACGCGTGCTTGATGTGGTTTGCCCGCTCGCTGTCGATCAACGCCGGGCTCGATACCATGGTCGATGCAATTGCGTAAAATGTGAATCAGCGGATCTTTAATTTCCGTCAAAATGCGTCGGTCGATTTCGATGTCTCCGCCTTCAATAATTAACTCGACCTCTTTATTCTGGTCGCGTGCCAGATCGCGAACCACGCGTTGCATGCCGTCGAACAACCACGAACACGGCATCAACAGAAGGTCTCGTGTATCGTCGAGCAAGCCGTCGGTTTTCCCGGCAAGCAAACGGTGATTTTGCCATGCCGTTTGAGTCAGACCCGATAATCGATGATCGATCGATTCCATGAATCCAACATTCCATTCGAGGAACTCACTCAATCGGGCAAGTTGGCGCGCCTGGGCTGCAGGGCCAAAACCAGGCAGGTGACCGGATTGTAATCCTCGCGTTTCCCCACGCGTTTTTGTCCATTGCTTTCGCCAATCCGCAAAACGACGGCATAGATGCTGAAGATCGGCAGCCAATTGCGCCGAGGTGAGTTTGTCTTCCAACAGTTCCTCGGCTTGAATCCGCACGGCATCGAGTTTCTCCGTCGGCACTCGCACCATGTCGGCAGAGCGGTCGGCAGGCAGCGTTGGGGGCGGCGATTCTTGCGAGACAACCGCAGGGCGTATCGATATAACTTCCTCCGAATGATCGGAATCCGTTGAGTGCGCGGCGCTTTTTAATACTTCAATCATAGGCGCGATTGTCGGCATTGTCGATCCGGTCTCGGATGCTGTCTGGACTTGTTCGAGCAATCGCACCGCTCGCAACAAGATGTCGAGCAATTCATTCGTGACACCCAGAGAGCCGCGTTTCATCGCTGAAAACACGTTTTCCATCGCCTGACACACGCGCTCGATTTCGCTGAAATTGACAATGCGCGACGCACCCTTTAAACTATGGGATTCGCGGAATGCCGACTCGATCAGTGCACTGGCGTCGTCTCGCGAGGATATTTTCTCCAAATTCAGCAAGTGCGTTGAAAGCGCCGCGAGGTGTTCCTGTGCTTCCACCTTGAAGGTTGCAAGCAATCGTTGGCGGAGAGCGTTTTCGCGTTCATTCATCGAGGTTCTCCATCAAACCTTAAATTGTCCAACGAGTGCTTTCAATTTCTGCCCGACGTCGTGGAGGTTTTTCGCGGCGGCTTCGGTCTGGCGGGTGCCCGCAACGTTTTGCGCGCTGGCTTGCTTGATATTTTCCATGGCGGAAGCAATCTGGTCCATGCCGACGGACTGCTGCTGGCTGGAAGCGGCGATCTGCAACGCTGCCTGCGCCCCTGTTTCGATGGTTTCAGCGAGCGAACGAATGGCCTCGCCGGTTTCTTCCGACTGGCGCAGACCCGATTCGACGGTTTTGCCTCCCTGCTCGGTCGCCATTACGGCGCTGGCGATGGCTTTCTGCACGTCGTTGAGAATCGTGCGAACCTGAACGGTGGCTTGTTTGGATTGATCAGCGAGCGATTTGACTTCCTGCGCCACGACGGCGAAACCTTTGCCCTGCTCGCCCGCGCGGGCGGCTTCGATGGCGGCGTTGACAGCCAGCAGGTTCGATTGCTCAGCCAGATCGCTGACCGAGGCGATAATCTCGCCGATTGCCTGGCTTTGCTCGCTGAGTTTGACGACCGTTTCCGCGATGGTTTCCATCTGCTCTTGGATGCGTTGCATCCCTTCGATCACATCATCGACGGACTGACTTCCGTTTTGAGCAATTTCGGTGGCGCGCTGCGCATTTTCGGAAACGACACGCGCTTTCTGGCTGGAAACCTGAGCCGTTTGTTTGACTTCCTCGACCGTGGTGGTGGTTTCCGAAACCGCCGTCGCGGTTTCGGAGGCCCCCGCCGCAACCTGGGATGAAGTCGCCATGATTTCGCTCGCCGAGGAAGCCAGAACTTCCACCGCATCCCGGTTTTCACTCGTTATTTTTCGCAACGTTCGAACCATTCGATCAAGACTCAGCAGCAGCTTGCCCACTTCGTCCTCGCGCGATTTTGTCGAGACATCGATAGCCAGATTTCCAGAGGCAATTTCGTCGGCGAGTCCAGCAGCTTCGTTGAGCGGTGCGACTACGATCCTTTGCAGGCCTGCCACCATCATCAATCCGAAGCCTATTCCAAGCACCGAGACTATAACAAATATCCGATTTGTGTTATCGGTGTTTTTTATGGTGGTCTGGATAGAATCCAGCCCTGAATCGTTCAACCCTTGGTAAATTTCATCACTTAAGCGGCGGATTTTCTTAATTTGATCGCGCTGGACACCCGTCGATATTGCCTCCGCCTCCTGGATTTTACCCTCCAGAATCAGGGGGATTTGATTAATATCGCGTTCGTCTCGATAACTTTTTTCCAGTTCTAGCAGATTTTTCATTTTACCTTGAAGCTCTTTGCTCAACTCGGCGCCATTCAACTCTTGAATCAGCTCTTCGTCCTCTTCACTCATATCACGAATGGCTTGGATATTTTGTCGCCGAATTTCCGGTGCATTTGTCAACATTGCCGAGACAATCAAAGCACGTTGTTCGTTGAAATTGTTAAACAAACTACCCATTGTAATGGCGACTTGGAAATTATCCAACCCTTTTTGCTGGCTATCGCGTGCATCCATTAAGGATTTACTACCAAGATAACACGCCAATCCCATGAGAATGATTAAAACTCCAAATCCCAATAAAAGTTTGCCCGACGTCTTGAGATCCAGAAACCATTTCATCTGATTTTTCCTCAACCGCAAAAGTATGGAACATCTCTCTTTTCAATAAACTAAAACGAAGCGCGAACCTAAACCTTGTACTGCGCGATCAGTGCTTTCAATTTCTGCCCGACGTCGTGGAGGTTTTTCGCGGCGGCTTCGGTCTGGCGGGTGCCCGCAACGTTTTGCGCGCTGGCTTGCTTGATATTTTCCATGGCGGAAGCAATCTGGTCCATGCCGACGGACTGCTGCTGGCTGGAAGCGGCGATCTGCAACGCTGCCTGCGCCCCTGTTTCGATGGTTTCAGCGAGCGAACGAATGGCCTCGCCGGTTTCTTCCGACTGGCGCAGACCCGATTCGACGGTTTTGCCTCCCTGCTCGGTCGCCATTACGGCGCTGGCGATGGCTTTCTGCACGTCGTTGAGAATCGTGCGAACCTGAACGGTGGCTTGTTTGGATTGATCAGCGAGCGATTTGACTTCCTGCGCCACGACGGCGAAACCTTTGCCCTGCTCGCCCGCGCGGGCGGCTTCGATGGCGGCGTTGACAGCCAGCAGGTTCGATTGCTCAGCCAGATCGCTGACCGAGGCGATAATCTCGCCGATTGCCTGGCTTTGCTCGCTGAGTTTGACGACCGTTTCCGCGATGGTTTCCATCTGCTCTTGGATGCGTTGCATCCCTTCGATCACATCATCGACGGACTGACTTCCGTTTTGAGCAATTTCGGTGGCGCGCTGCGCATTTTCGGAAACGACACGCGCTTTCTGGCTGGAAACCTGAGCCGTTTGTTTGACTTCCTCGACCGTGGTGGTGGTTTCCGAAACCGCCGTCGCGGTTTCGGAGGCCCCCGCAGCAACCTGGGATGAAGTCGCCATGATTTCGCTCGCCGAGGAAGCGAGAACATTGGCGGCTTCTTTCATTTCTTCCGTTGAACGACGCAAACTTTGGGACATGGACAGGAATGCTGCTCCTAATACATCGCGTTCGGAGCTTGGCGTGACCGGAGAAACCAAATCGCCATTGGCAATCCGTTCGGCAGCACGGGACATCCCGTTCAACCATTCGGTCATGCGACCAAAGCTTTGGATTAAAGTGCCGACTTCATCGGTGCGCGTTCCCATCGGTGGAAGCGATACGGATAAATCTCCCGACGCGATGGTTTGAGCCGCGTTTGAAAGTTCTCCGAGTGGTTTGGCGATATTTCGCGCCAAACCAAAACCGATCAGTCCCAGTACAAGGACTGTAAAAAGAATCCCCCATTGAATAATGAATTGGGCACGGCTCGAACGTTCGACCTCCATTTTTTTTCGCTCGTCGAGTCGAGATTGAGTCGTATCCAACATACTATCGGCAATTGAACGAATTTCGTCCATTATCGCTATACCCTTATCGGCGTTCACCATTTCCAAGGCTTCCTCGAAACCGCCTTCGCCGCGTCGAGTTTCAATGACACTATGGAGGTGTTGGAAACTCGAATCTGCCAGTACTTTAATTTTTTCGAGGCGATCGAGTTGCTCCTTATTATTCACGAGCAGTTGATGCAGCTTGTTATAGTCCGCATCGAAATCCATGCGCGCTTTCAGATAAGGTTCTAAATATTGTTCTTCTCCCGTGATGACATATCCACGCTGCCCTGTTTCGGCATCCGTCATCGTTGCGATCAATTTTTCAACACTCGTCGCAATGACATGCGACTCCTCGACGAGGTCCTGAGCTTCGTTCATCCTGGTCAGGCTTTGATAGGAAACGCCACCTATCAGGATTAAGATCAACAAAGCGAAAATGAAGCTCCCTGCAATCTTGGTTCCAATTGTCCGGTTCATTTAGCTTTCCTCGTCACTATCATGGTGGATTGATCTCATAAATTTCTAGATTGAGGGGTTTGCAGAACGAGGTATCAATTTTTCGTCCGTCAGCAATCGTTCGGTGTTCAAGACGATCAGCGCGTTAGATGTAATACCTGCGCAGTATTCGGCTCGAATGCCAGTCAACGTAGGTGGGGGTGGATGCAATTGGTTGGCAGCTATCGAGACTACGCCTGCAACAGAATCGGCTTGAATTCCAAAAGTTATTTCACCTACGTGAAGGATTATAGCTTTGGACTCCATGGACGCGACGGTTCCAGAGAGGTCGAAGATGCTTTTGAGATTAATAATGGGGATGAGTTGCCCGCGCAGGTTCATGATTCCAAGAATAAGCGAAGATGCGCCGGGAATAGGAACGCATTCGCGCATCGAAGCGACTTGATCAACATGACGCGATTCGATCCCGTATTCTTCCTGTGCAAGAGTAAACACGACGACATCTGATCTTTGCCGTTCTTCGTGCTGTGTACTTGCGAGTGGTGCAGCCATCTGGTGGGCTCGATCACGCAGAATTTCTTTTTTCCGCTCGTCGGTGGTGGACCAATCGTGCTCGATATTCTGGCGCGCTTGTTTCAATCGTTCATGGAATGCATCCCAACTCGCTTGACACGACTTAGAATCGGAAGAGTTTTTGATTACCACGATACGATTCCTTTCAGGCGACAATTCCAAGAGAGCGAACGATTTCCGCTAAACGTCCAACGGTTAATCCATCGGCTTCGGTTAATTCTTCGTCCGTTTGGTGACGTTCGAGAAGTCTCAGCACGGTATCGAAATGTTTGCGAGCCTGCGTCGTTTTTTGCTGGCGAAGAGCTAAATTACCAAGTGCGAAATATACCAGAATATATTCGGGATTCAAGTAAAGCGCGCGCTTAAGTGCAGATTCGGCTTCGGAAAACGAGCCGAGTTCTTCGAGAATCGTTGCCCGCAGATAATGGAACGAAGGATTCATTTTGTACCTTTCGACCATACCGTCGCAAATTGCCAGAGCCTCTTCCAAATGACCGGTGTTTGCCGCCCTGCGAGCTTGATCGAGAAGTGGTATCGGCGGCGGCGCAGGAGTGTGGGATTGAATCTTTGGCGAAGTGTCACGAGCACGACGTACAGCCCGTCGTGAAAACGTACGGGGACGGAGAGAATTAGAGTTCGTCATTTCAACCAGGGACGGAGAGGAATCCCTCTTCGATTTATTGGCAGGTGCGCTCGCGAGGAGTTTTTGATACAAGACGACGTTTGGCAAATGGACAGCGTGAAACTGGCTGAAAAGTTGATGAGAAACTTCTGTTGAACTGACGATCAGCCAACCGCCATCGACCAGGCATTCATAGAAACGATCAATGATTTCACGCATTCGCTGGGGTGAAAAATACATCAACACATTACGACAAAAAATCAAGTCGAGGCTGCAGGTTCCATTCACAAGCGATGGATACGGATCGGTGGCGAGATTCAATGAAGCAAAATTGACGCGACGACGAATGCGTGGAATCAGTTCCCAACGACCATCGGGTTGGGATTGGAAAAACCGTTGCCTGGGATTCGACGATTCGTCCCGAAAAGACCATTTTTTGTACATTCCCGAAGCAGCATGTTGAAGAAACCGCGCGTTGAGATCGGTGGCAAGAATCGAAAGGTTCCACGAATCGATGTCAGGCAGTTCGTCTTCGAGCAACATGGCGATCGAATACGGTTCTTCGCCCGTGCAACAACCGGCGCTCCAAACGCGAAGGTTGCGACGACCCGCTTGCTCGATTGCTTTCAAACGCTCGGGCAACACATGAGAACGCAAGGCATCGAAAACGGCAGGCTCGCGAAAAAAGAACGTTTCACCAATCGTCAAATGATGGGCGAAAATTTCCATCTCACGCGGCGACGGTTTTCCTTCAATCAACCGCTCCCAACCACCTTCGGAATCCTCCACACCAAGTTCATGCGCCACACCCCCCAAGCAGCGTTCCAGATCCTGCCATCGCGATGGCGGATAATGCAGCCCCATCTGTTCGCCGACAAATCGACTCGCCCGCTCGAGGAACACACTGGAGGGAGTAAACGTCATGGAAGGTTTCCCCCACCTGCCAGCGCGATATCCAACGTGCGCTCTTCGTCCAGGGCGAGAAACGTATCGAGATCGTGGATCAAAATGAGACCGTCCGCTCGTTTGACCACCCCGGCAACATATCGACTGTTTGGTAAAACCGACTCGACCGGAATCCAGTCCATGTCACGAACAGTCTCCACATCCCCAACACGATCGGCGACGAGAGCTAACTGGCGCCGAGGCGTACGCGCCAGAATAATTTGATCGTCAATCCCCGGATCTCGTTTTGGTATTTGAAATCGCTGTCGAAGATCGACCACCGGAACGACAGTGCCATGCACATCAAACACACCCAGCACGATTTCAGGCGCATGGGGCAACGGTGTCACCTCCATCATCCGTAAAACGCGAATCACCGAAGGAAGAGCTAATCCGAAAGAGCGACCTTCCAGAAAAAAGGTCATGATTTTTGAAATCTCACGCATTTCGTATTACTCACATATGACTTATCTTATTAGTCATAAATACGCACGAGGAGGACAGAATGTCAAGTGTGTATCGTTTGAGCGGGGAGACGTTGCGTTAGTTAAATCTCAGAATTGGAAATCGTGACGAATTCGGTGTCGCTCCGAGACAAAAACCAGGCTCGTGGAAGGAGGGGGAAAAGTGAATTTTAACGATATTCGATGATTACTTTGATATCGCAAGAATTGATACCGATCTGCTTTAGGGGAAAGGAGCGCGAGTTCGAGATTCGCTCACCCACGACTTGCCATTACCAGTTAACACAACTCCGTCCCCATGCGTTTTTTGCATGGGGACGGAGTTTACTTCGATGGTTG
>CAZOKZ010000064.1:0-25352 GCA_964580585.1 uncultured Candidatus Sumerlaeota bacterium
GGGATGAACAATCGACAGGCAAACCAGGATACTCGTCAAAACACGAGCTGTAAGTCGGTAATTTCTCGACATAATAGGCTCTCTCTTCTAACCAAATGCGAATAAAAGACGAAATGCGGTAAAAAGCACTTCCCTCTCAGACGTTTAAATGACATCGAATGTGACATTGAACTTCCTATGGCAGGACGAGGGGGAGCAATTCGAGAAATTTTCTCGTTTTCTGTTACGTTCCTCTCTGCGGTGGCGTCGTAATATTCGACGAGTGGGCGGGGCGTGGGGTGGGTGAAAGGCAACTGTGCTCTTCGGCGAGGCAATCGGGCGTGTGCGAAACTCCAGTTCCTGAAATCGTTTACCGGTCGGGTGACACGGTGGCTCCTCGCGCGGTGCTCGAGCAGGAGGACGATCATGCCCTGGTGCAACGGGCGCTGGATAGTCAAAATGAAGCCTTCGAAATCCTGATGGAGCGTTATTCGTCCCTGGTAATTGGATTTTTGTACAACAAGGTCTCCAACCAGGACGATCGCGAGGAATTAGCCCAGGAAGTTTTCCTGACGGCGTATCGCAAGTTGCGTCATTTAAAGGAAGGCGGTGGTTTCCGCCCTTGGTTGATGATGATTGCCAACAGCCGTTTGGTGGATTTCTACCGCAAACAAAGCCGAACGCCAAAGGTTGTTTACGGCGGCAACCCAAGCGACTCGGAAAACGAATACGATATTTTGGATCATACGCCCGATGCCGCCGAGGGCCCCGTCCAGCACGCACGAACCGGGCAGTTGCGCATGATCCTGATCGAAGAAATGAATAAATTGAGCGAACATTATCGCGACGTGCTCTTCCTGAGACTGATAGGGGAAGAAAAACCCCGAACCATCGCCAAACGTCTTGGAATCAAAGAAAATACCGTCCGCATGCAAATGATGCGCGGATTAAAAAAATTGCGCAACGCGCTGGAGAAACGTGGTATTTCTCCAGCTTCGCTTGGCGAGTAAGGAGGGGCGCGATGAAAGTAACCGAACATGAAATCATCGATGTGCTACTTGGCGATGCGTCCCCGGAAGTAACAACGCGCGTTCAAAATGCCGTCCGCACCGAGACCGATGTTGCGGAATTGTACGCCAAATGGGGCGGAATGCTCGGGCCGATGAAATCGACCCTCGCGCCGGTTGGCGAAGAAAGCCGCCGCGTGACTGCCGCTGTGGCAAAAAAACTGCCCCAGGTGAAAATCGAAGACGCGCTCGATGGCGAGACGCTCTTCCCCACCGACCAAAGAAAATCACGGTGGTGGAATCTGCGTTTGCTGGCCGTGGCAGCCGCCATTGTTTTCATGGTGGTCACAGGGTTGTTCCTGCGAATTCAGCGGAATGACCAATCCATGTTCATCGAAGAAATCGAAGGTCGAGTCGCTATCAGCTATCCCGGCACCCCGAACGAACAGCAATACTTGGAGGAGGGAGAGAAGGTACGTTATCCCGTCCAATTGACGATCGGAGAAGGGGCAAAAATCCGTCTCGTTCTGGCCGATGGGACAATCCTGGCCGCCAACCAACCCGCCAGCGTGGTAATTCGCGAGCAACATCTGGTCGAACAATTCAGCGGCACCGTGCGATATCGCGCCGAACGCGCCAGCGACGAAAATCCCTTCACCGTTCTGTGTCCTCATGGCGAGATCGTTGACTTGGGAACCGAGTTCGAGGTCACGGTCGAAAAATCCGACCCTGTTATCGTCGATGTCGATGAAGGACGCGTTCGACTGCAACTGCACAGCGGAACGAATGTGGTTCTCGGAGCGGGCGAGCGCGGAATGATGAACGCCACGGAAATCGCCACCGATCACCTGAATCCGCCGCCCATGCCAACAATTGCTATTTCTCCCGGCACTGACATAGACTTAGTCTCTTCGCCCAAAGAGCTTCCCGTGCTTTACACGGTGGCGCTCAAACGTGCGAAACTTGCAGCCGACAGCAATTTGATTTCGATGATTTCAACCAAGACCGTTCAGTTGCATTCGCAGGACGATTCAAATTACGTGGGAAAAATCCCCCTCGTGATCAATGACGATGCCACTTCGCTGCTGGTCGAAGTCGCACCGCGTCGCGACCTCGCTCCCGCTATAATTGTGGATGAAAACGGCAATGGAACTCTGGATGACGATCGCGTTTACGTGGCGTACAAAGATTTCACCCCGGGCGATTTGTTTCCCGTGACATTCCAAACCGACGGTCAGACCACTGAAAATATCTGGATTCGTCTGCCGATTGAAATTTCTCAAAATAAAGGAACCATCCACACCGATCGTCTGGAATACGTGTTCCCCATAGTGATGGAAGGAACTCCCACCACCGACGACCCCGAAGGCAAAGACGCCCTCACAACATTCTGTCTGATCGATCGCGATATGGATGGCAGGATTGGCCGGGATGAAACAACCCTGATGAGTTGGATGACCACCCCCACATCCAACACGCATTCCATGTTAATGAGTGTTGGCCCTGCAAACAAACCCCTGCTTCTGAATGGTTACGAATGGTCGTTGCAATCGTTGAACGACACAAACGCAACGCTCGTTCGCAAACCGACCCAAACGCATCTCAAACCCATACGCGTGGGCGAACGTCTCCCGTTGGTACAAGGAACAGATTTGAATGGCGCTCCGATCACACTGAAAAAACCGGATTCGGGTTACTTGATGATTTTCATCTGGTCGAGCCTCGATTCTCTCATGATGACGATTGAGCCAGCGGAATATTTGAACCTGTATGACAAATTCGACGAACGCGGTTTGGAAATGGTCGGCGTTTGCGTGGACAACGACCGCGATACCGCCAGACGGTATGCAAACAAGATGGGAATTACATGCCCCAGTCTTTTCAGCGGATCGCCAAATAATGCTTTTGGAATTACACAAACACCCTATACGATTATCGTCGATGCAACGGGAACTGTCGTCAGCACTGGACAACCGCCCGATGCATTGTTCACCTTCTTCGACACGTATCTTCCCCGTAAGCGATCACCAAGATAACCCCAAACGATTTCAGTCGGGTACGGAATAATTTCTCAGCGAAAGGCGGCTTTCCCGCAATGAATACACTGGACAAATCAAACGCCCCGGCTCCGCCCGGCGAAGCAATCCTGAACGATCTGGCGGCGTTGCATCGCGATGTCCTCGGCGAAATGTCCAAAGTCGTGACCGGTCAGCAGGAAATCATCGATCTGATCCTGATAGCCTTGTTTTCCGGCGGACATTGCCTGCTGACAGGCGTGCCCGGATTAGCCAAGACGTTGATCGTTCGCACGTTGGGTGAAATTTTCGATTTGAAGTTCAACCGTATTCAATTCACACCCGATCTGATGCCGTCGGATATTCTGGGGACGGAGATTCTCGAGGAAGAACGCGCCACCGGACATCGGCAATTTCGATTTTCAAAAGGCCCCATTTTCGCCAACCTCGTATTGGCCGACGAAATCAATCGCACACCGCCGAAAACACAGTCAGCTTTGCTGGAAGCAATGCAGGAGCACCACGTGACAACGTGCGGAAAAACTTTTCCGCTCGAAGAGCCGTTCTTCGTGCTCGCCACACAGAATCCCATTGAATCGCAAGGCACCTATCCTCTGCCCGAAGCGCAACTGGATCGCTTCATGTTCAATCTGAAGATTGAATATCTGACCGAGGACGAAGAGTTGGCCGTTGTTTGCCAGACCACCGCACGTCAAAGCACACAACCGCATCGTATCATTACCGCCGAGCGTTTAATGCAAAGCCAACGCCTCGTTCGCGACGTACCCGTTTCCGAACACGTGGCACGCTACGCCGTTCGGCTGGCTTCGGCGACGCGTCCCTCTCGCAATAATCCGTACGATTTCATTAACAAGTGGGTAACATGGGGAGCAGGCACGCGCGGTGGTCAACAAATGGTGCTCGCCGCAAAAGCGCGCGCGCTTCTCAACGGAAACTTCCACGTCAGTATCGAAGATATTCGCGCCCTGGCGATTCCCGTTTTACGCCATCGCGTGCTGACAAATTATTTTGCCGAATCCGAAGGACAAACCTCCGACACCATCATTCACCGATTGCTGGAAAGCGTCTCCGTCCCCAAGTCGGGATTGAAGTAAGCGATCATTTTTACCGCGAATAAGTTTTGAGGGATCTCATCATGCTGATACAAAAGAAGCACTGGCTTGCTGGTTTAGTCTTTCTGGGATTAACAGGAACACGTTTCATCACGGGGGAACCCATTTACGCCGTCACCGTCCCTGAAGGCGAGGACGAGCCTGTTTCAATGGAAATCGCGCCACTTACAGAATCGAGTGCGATCGATTTCGTTCTTACGAAAGACAGTTACATTGAAAATATTGGCGAATGTAAATACCAGATGGTGTGGATTCCGGGTGGGCCAGCGGATATCGATCCCGTAACGGGAGATAAGCGTTTCATCGAAGGATACTGGATTGGCCAAACAGAAGTCACCGTTGAGATGTTTCGTCAATTTGTCGAAGATACGAACTACGTCACAAGGGCTGAGGAAGACGATCATGGTTCCTGGCGTCCGGGCAAAACATCATTTGAATTGATCAGCGGTGTAACGTGGAAAGATAACGCGATGAATCAATCGGACCAGCATCCAGTTTGCTGCGTCACACCGACAGACGCGATGATATTTTGCGAATGGCTGAGCAAGAAAACAGGACGTCGCTATACACTTCCCACGGAACTGCAATTTGAGTACGCGGCGCGAGCGAATCGAAACTGGCAGGATAAATGGTTTTTCGGCAATGACCCAACGAGATTGATGCAGTATGCATGGATGGTGGATAATGCGGAAATGAGAACGCACCCCGTCAAAACACGAAATCCCAATCCGTGGGGACTTTATGATATATTGGGAAACGTTTCCGAATATTGCTATGACTACGATGGTACGCTGAAAATTCGCGGCGGCGACTACGCTGATCTGTTGGAAACGTCTGCCTCCTATGCGACATGGTGGAACGAAAATCATCAGGAATCGAAAGGCTTTCGCATCGTTCGATTGCCAGAAGGGAGAAACGGTTCCGCCGCGCATGATGAAATCGACGCAAATGTTCAACTAACTGGATTCCCTCTATCAAAAAAATATCCGCTGCAATTAACATTGATCGAACGCCGTAAAGACGGAATTCATTATCCGGTGCTTCAGGAAATGATCCACGAACCGAATACATATCTGGGGAAAATAGGAGCGGGTGAGTATAAAGGATTTCTGCGCAGCCGGTTTCACGAAGTTGTTCCCGTAACGGATTGGATGAAAATCGAGCCCAATGGAAATCATACGTTCGTCTTCAAAAAGATCGACCCAGTTGAACATGTTTATCAAATAACGACCCATCTGGAGCCAGGCGAGTACGAGTACAAGTTCTATACGGACCCGCAAGGATTTTGGATCGCCGATCCTCTGAATCCTCAACGCACTAATAATTATAGTCTAGCGAATAGCGCTTTTTCGGTGCCGGGCGGCGCGGTGGACAGTCAGGGCGTTCGCTCGGAGTGGCCCAAGGTGAACGACAAAACGGGAGAAGTTTCGTTTCAACACCACGTGCGGTTGCTTCCACAATCGAGCGTGTTTCTGCGTGGAACTTTCAACAATTGGAAAATGTTACCGGAATATAAATTAACGGTAAGCGACACGGAGTAAGGGACTTGACGATGCTCCAACAACGATTCCTGCCCCCCGACGTTCTCTTGCAGCTTCGCACCGTGGAACTGCGTGCATGCGCGGTGGTTCAGGGCATGATGACGGGGTTGCATCCGAGCCCATATCGCGGCATGTCGGTAGAGTTTGCCGAATACCGTCCCTACCAACCGGGCGACGAACCGGGACGCATCGATTGGAAAGCTTACGCCCGGTCGGACCGTTATTATATTCGCGAATTCGACGACGAAACGAATCTTGACGCGACCATTATTCTCGATGCCAGCGCCTCGATGGCTTTCGGAACGGCCGCCATGACCAAATGGCAATATGCGGGAACGTTGGCCGCTTGCCTCGCGTATGTACTGCAACGCCAACAGGATCGAATTGGTCTCGTCGTGGCAGACGAAAAGCTGCGTTTTGAACATGAGCATCGCAATACGCGCGGGCATCTGGCACAAGTGATCGGCGAACTGGAACGGGAACAACCCAGTCGGAAAACTTCGCTGGCTCCAGTGTTGCACACCACGGCGGCAAAATTAAAACGGCGAGGCATGGTGATTCTTATTTCCGACTTGCTCGACGACGCGGACGATATTATCGATGCATTACGGCGATTGCAATTTAATGGACACGATGTGCTCGTTTTTCAAACACTCGATCGAGCAGAATTAGAATTCACTTTCAAAGGTCCAGCGCTGTTTGAAGATCCAGAATCCCAATTGCAAATCAAAACCATGAGCGAGGACGTGCGCACGGAATACCTCGCCCGTTTACATGCTTTTCTCGATCAATATGCGCAGATTCTGGGCAAAACGAATATTACGTACACGCTCGTCGATACCTCGCAACCGCTCGATGCAGCATTGCTGGCGTTTCTTCAATCGCCACGGAGAAAGTGAGGGACGGAGATGTTTTTCCTCAACCCCTTATTTCTCCTGGGGCTAAGCGCACTGGCTGGTCCTATCCTGCTGCACATGTTGCTGCGGGATCATTCGCAGCGTTATATTTTGCCGACATTAAGATTCCTGCCCGCCTCATCGCAAAATACCATGGCAACGCATCGGTTGAAAAACCTGCTCTTGCTGTTATTGAGGCTTTTGATTCTTGCCTTGATTGTCATGGCGTTTTCACGCCCTATTTTTGAATCGAAAAACAGCATTGCTCCGTCACCCGAACAACCCGGACATGCCGTTGTGTTCGCCGTCGATACGTCGTTTAGCATGCAATCCGATGGCGTGTGGAAACAGATGCAAAATACAATCAAATCGTATCTGAACGCCCAACCGCCCGAAACATGGTTCGCTCTTGTTACTTTCGACGCGCAGGCACGTCTGGAAGTTCCACCCACCAATCGCTCCGAGGACGTTCTTTCCGCCCTCAAAGAACTCGAACCTGGATTTATGGAAACAGACCTGGAAGCTGCCTTGCGTGCAGCATCGGAAGCTGCAGAATCTATCCCGGCAAAAGAGAAAAAGATCTACCTTGTCAGCGACTTTCAACAAAGTGCTATCCGTCGCATGCTCGGAAACCCAACGCTTCCATCCGAGGTGGAATTAGTTCCCATTTCGATGAGCACGGAAAATCAATCCAATGCAGCAGTAGGCACCATTCGCGATATTTCACAAGAAAACAACCCGAAACGACATGTGCTTATCCAAATACACAATTTTAGCGATGGAAATTTAAACGACGCTATCGAAGTTAGGGACGGAGATAAAGTCCTGACACAAATTCCAGTGTCCGTGAATTCTCATTCGATGGAAATTATCGATACCGAACTCGATTTACCACGCGATCAAGAATTCTTTTTACGCGTTGATATAAAAACAAAAGACGCGTTATCAGCCGATAACTCTGGCTATGCTGTCCTGCCTGCAAAACAACCGTTTAAAACAATTGTCTTAATGACGGAAGGTGAACGTCGAAACCCATATATCGTCGCGGCAATAAATGCCTGGGAAAACCGGGCCGAAACGACTTGGCTTTTCTCCTCTGAATTGAACACTGCGTCTTTGAATAATTATACGCTCGTCATCATTGATTCACCGAACGAATTGTCTCCCGAAACACATGATACATTAATTCAATACACACAAGCCGGTGGCCGAATTATCCTGTTTCCGAGCGAATCGCCCACAAAGCCCTTCGGTGGTTTTTTACCCGTACGTAGCGACGGCTGGTCCACTCGCGATCCACATCGTCAAAAATATCATCTGGCAACCGCCTCACTTTCTCGTTCGTATCGCGAATTGCACGATCTGTTGGGATATCCCAAAATCTATACCCATCTGAAAATTTCCATCCAACCAAATAAAGGGACAGAAAATATCATCGCTCTCGATAATGGCGATTCATTTTTAATTCATCAACGTATTGGAACCGGAGAGATTTACGCTTTCACCGTCCCCCCGCGGCCCACTGCAACCGATCTAGTTTTACGTTCATCATTTTCTCCTTTTTTGTATCAACTGGCGAATCCTCCTCAAGAAACTGCATCTGTGCAATTATATAAAACCGGTGAAAATTTCCCTCTGCCCGCAGATCGTCAACAGAAAGCAACGCTCATCGATCCCGACGGAAATAAAATTGATCTTCAGTCATCCTACGTGTTTCAAAAACCAGGATTTCATCGTCTTACTATTTCAGACAAGCCACTGCAGGTGGCTGTATGTATTCCGACGGAGGAATCCGATCTTCGTTCCCTGAACGCGGAAGAATTGCAAGAATGGGCATACGGTATTTCGCGAGTCCAATCGAAAAATATCAACGATCTTTCCCAATTAGTGGAACTCAATAGGCCCGAACCTCAGCCGGATGAACCTTTAAGTCTTTGGAAATATTTACTATTCGGAGTTCTGGGTTTAATGTTGTGCGAAACGCTTCTGGCAAGTCGAACACGAAAATAGCCGATGTCTATTTTAAGGAATCGAATCTTTGAAACCCACGCGTGACATAACCTTTCAATTAGCACAATTGCTTGCGGGAATCGCGGCGTTCCGCAGGCGATCTTGGACACTGGCTCTCAGCAAAAGTGCTACGACCATGTTGTGGGCATGGTTTTTAACACTCGTTGCATTCGCCGCGATTTTACATATCGTCTCACATCCAGCATTACGACTCGTTTTATTAATTCTCCACATCGTTATTATTATTGCCGCTTTCATCTGGGGAACAAAACACCTCCTCTGGCATCGCCATAACCTTCGATCCTGGGCGCTGCGGTGCGAAGAGGTATTTCCCGAACTCAAAGAACGGTTGATCACCTGCGTGGAAATGGCATCGGGGACGGAAGGTGACCGGATTTTTCGGGACAACAATGTTGCGAACGCGCTCTTGCTGGAAACGTGCAAGAACTTTGAAAAGTTCGATCCCGTTCTCGCCATTCCCACACGTCGCTTCGTTCGACATGCAATACTCGCATTGATTCCGATTGTTATTGGCGGGTGGCTTGCATGGTGGAATCCCACGACGATAAATACGGCATTCAGATATCTTTATTCTTCGGCTTCACCACAAACGATCGCATCTCCTTCACAAGTACCACGTCTTGTCGTGGAGCCGGGCGATACCGAAGTTCCACGCGGTTCGCGGGTAATCGTCACGGCCCTGATCGAACCATCGAATGCTATCGCTCAATCCAGCAATCCGGTTCTCAGCGCTTCATTGGGCGATCTGAAGTCGAAATCGACGGTCATGAATTCCAGTCCGGACCAGGCTGGCAAGTATTTCATGGAACTGCCATCTATTCAATCAACCACACATTATAAAGTAACAAATGATCAACTTCAAAGCCCTATCTACACGATCATTCCCTACGACCCACCACGAATCGATTCTATCACCACCCTTGTAACACCTCCCGCATACACGCGGCGCGCGGCTCATTCGGAAAAAGGCAACTTCATCTCGGCGCTCAAAGGCTCGACGTTGAAAATAACCGTCATGTCATCGGATACCTTGGCGTCGGCTTTTCTCGTCGGGGACGGAGATGATATCCTCGAAGGAACGGTGAAGGACAAACAAGCTGTGTTCGATCTGACGTTGGAAAATAACGTTTCGTACACCGTACGTATCGCTGACCTGGGAGAGCACGAAAATTTAAATCCACCGGTGTTGGAACTGGTGGCGAACGACGATAATGCCCCCCGAGTGGATGTTCGCCAACCCGGTGCCGATTGGACCATTCACCGCGTGGGAGAAATCGATTTCGATCTGATCGTTCGCGACGATGTCGGTGTTGAAACCGTGGAGTTGGAATATCATGTCAACAACAGCGACGCTCAAACGCTTTCATTCTATCGTGCACCAGAGACTGGTACGCTAAAATCCGAACAGACCATTCACCACGTTTTAGAATTAGAAGATTGGGGTCTCGAACCGGGCGATTTCATTTTGTATCGCATCGTTGCACAAGACGGTCAGCCCGATAGGGAAATCGGACGTGCCATTTCGCAATCCTACTTTCTGCAAATCCGTCCCTTCGATAGTGTTACCAAGAAAGGCAACCAAGTCCCTGGGGATTTAACCATTCCCCCTGGTGAAGCCGAGTTAATTATCGCCACGCAACGATTGATTGATTCGCGTTCCAAGCTGGACGAAGAGAAAGTCAAGGAATTGGGACAGGATCTTTCCCGCACTCAAAGCAACATCCGTCAGAATACCCAACGAAAGTGTTTGGAATGCCTGGACCTGGGACCTATTGAAGAAATGAAAGCGCGTCAGGCAGTTCTCGATCAGGCGATCGAAGAAATGCGCCAGGCGGAAGACACGCTGTGGGATAGCGATTTTGAGAAAGCGCTAAAACATGAAACCGCCGCTTTGAGTTTAATGACCAAAGCGACCTCTGGACTTCCGGAATTTGCCGATTGGGTCAACGACGTGAAAATTACCCCGTTCGTTCCGGTGACAGCAATGTCGCTAACCGAACAACAACTTGATTTGGACGAAAATCGCTACGAGATGGATATTTCGGTTTCCTCGGAGAAAGATACCGATCGGCGATTCCTCGAAACATTGCTCAAAGTTCAGGAATTAGCGCGACGCCAAAAAGAGTTCCAGGAAAAGTTGCGCAACCAACCGAAGTTCGATTATTTTCCTCTCGGAAATTTTCCCACAGCGGGCGAAAATTTAGAACCCGATATGCCTTTTATTCCATTAGTGGAATATAATGTAGCGATTGAAAATTTCCGCGACGATTTGGAAGAAAGTAAACGGGAGCTCGAACGTTTACGCGACGAATTCGATCAAATGCAAAACTTGGATCCCGAAGCGCTGGCTCGCCTTCAGGAAATCGTCAACGATGCAATGAAAGAATTGGCCTCGGCAGACGAAGCATTGCGTCAGCAGGAAATCGAAAAGGCGGAAAGCGCCAATGCGCGCGTCATGGACCGATTCCTGGAGCTGGAATTGCAATTGAAGAAGGAACAAAAAAGGAATGACCGCAAGCAGTTGCGAAAACTTGCCCGCAAAGTCGGACAACTGGCAACCCGGCAGCAAAATTTGAACGATGCAACGCAGCGTCAAATGCAATCCAAGTCTTCAGACGATCGACATGACTGGGAACCGATGGTACAGACTCAGGGTGGTCTTGCCCGGGAAACGAAAGAAATAAAAACGAGTGTCCCCAATACAAGCGACAAGCCGCCGACATCCAATGATGCGCCCGCAAGCGAATTGCTTCAGCAGGCCGCGGACAGCATGGCAAACGCTGGGCGACTTTTAGAAAAAAACCAACCGAAAGCCGCCATGGAAGAACAGGAGTTGGCGCTCGATGCCTTGAATCAGGCTAAGAATCAATTAGACCAGCAAGTGGCACGCGAAAATAACGATCCCGCGGAACGATTAGCCGAAGCTCTCGAAGCCATTCAGGATTTGCAGGTAGAAATTCAGGAAGCGAAGGCCTCGATTGAACCACCCAGCAAGCCCAGTGAAATGAAGGATAATTCACCCGAATCGTCCGACAGCGAATCATCCGAATCCGCGCCCGGGAAACCGAAAAGCATGGAACAGAATCAACAAGGTGAATCGCAATCGCCCAGTTCGACTCAACATGGCTCGGAAGACGGAGCGCCTTCGCAAAACTCACAACGCACCGCCGATTCGCAAACCGCTTCGGAAACCCCGCAGGCAAAAGGCCAATTGGTCAAGCAAATGAAAGCTACGTTGAGTAACGTGCGAGAGCTCTTGGATCGCGATGAAACAACAAAGCCTATCTCCCAACGCGCGGCGTTAATGTTGCAACAACTGAAACAACGAGAAGATTACACCACCAGTGGCAGCATCGAGTTCACAGACGAATTTGTCGAATCGCTCGATAGCTTGCAGGAACTTATTTTACTGCAGTTGGAGGTGACGAAAAACACCGAGGAACTTCGCGAGTTACCCGAAGATGAATTGCCCGCCAAATACCGATCCATGGCAGCCAAGTATTTTGAATTGTTGAGCCACAACGCCGAGGGGAGTTCCACACCATGAGTGAAACCGCCGTCAAAAACGGCGTGCTGGTCCTCAATGGGATTCCGTTGGCGCACGCACTGGCTGGATTCGCTGGATTGTTGATTGTCGTTATCTTTCTCGCGGCTCTTCAACGAAGGCAAGCCACGCGATGGGTAATCACAGTTTCATCACTCCTGCGCATTGCCGCGTTTGCATTTGTTTTATTGGTGCTAACCGAGCCAACCCGACGGTTTGAAGAACCTGTTCCACAAGACGCATTCCTGGTTCATGCGATCGATGTTTCCGAAAGTATGGGAATCGCCGACATGGAATCCACACCGCGGCTTGAATCCACACAATGGAAAGCCGGTCGCGGATCGAAATTTCGCGATACCGTGGACGTCCTTTATCACCCGTTGGATTTTACATTCGACGAATCGTTGGATGCCGTTGATGAAAACGGAACCATCGAGGTGCAAAAAAAAGGAACCGACATCGCGCAGGCTCTGCGTGCGATTCGAAGCAACACACGGGGAATGCAATTGGCCGGAGCCGTGATCTACTCCGATGGCAATCCATCGCTTCACACAGATCGTAAAGAAATTCTGGCCGAAGCCACACAACTTGGCACACCAATTTACACGGTGGGCAGCGCACCCACCGAACCGGGCAAAGATTTCTGGATCGACCAAGTCATCGCGCCTCAAGCAGTTTACCGCGATACCCTGGCACGCATTGCCGTCATTGTTAAAACGCATACTTTTCCCGATCAACCCATCGTTGTAAGGCTGGAGGGCGAAGGGTTCGCTCCACAGGAAAAAACGATTCAACCGGATCGTCCCACGCAAAATTTTCGTGTCGAATTCGATCTCCCAACGCCACAGGAAGGGATCTTTCTTTGCCGCGCAACGGCGTCCAGCGAAACAGCCGATTCGTATCCGTGGAACAACGAGAAGCCATTTTTTCTCGAAGTCGAAGAGCCGCAAAAAAAGATACTCTACTTCGAGGGGTATCCGCGCCCCGAATACCGATTTCTGCGCGCAGCTTTCTCAGAAGATGAGCGATTCAAAATCGTCTCCGTGTTGCGCGTTTCCCCGCGTGGACGACTCTTGCGTCAGGGAATCGAGTATCCAAACGATTTAAAAAATGGTTTCCCGGATACCCGCGAAGAATTATTTCAATACAACGTCATCGTTCTCGGCGACGTTAAAGCCGAGCAATTTTCCGAGCAACAAATTGAATGGATTTGCGACTTTGTGCGTGTACGCGGAGGAGGTCTTCTTCTGCTGGCGGGTAAAAATTCTTTCGCCCCGGACGGATTTGCACAAACCGCTCTGGCTGAAACGTTACCGTTTCATTTCGATCAAACATTCCCGGCTCAAACCGCTTTGCATGTTCTGCTCACGGCAGAAGGCAAACGACGCGCGATGTTCGGTCCGAGTACCGACGACGAAAAACCAAATCCGTGGGACAAACTTCCCGCGCTCGAAGGGCTCTATTCGCTCGGGCCGCTCAAACCGGGCGCCACTCCCTTGTGCGCAGTGGACATCGAAAAAAACGAAGCCAATCCTCCCGTCGTTGTGTGGCAATCCTATGGCCTGGGTCGCACCATGGCTTGCGGGATCGAAGCCACCTGGCCGTGGAAGTTTCATACCTCATCCAGCGATCCCGCATACAGTACATTCTGGAAAACAATGACCCTGATTCTGACCGAACATCAACAAAAACGTCTGCAAATCGATGCCGATCCCGTCGTGCTTGCTCCCGGCGAATCGGTGACACTCGAAGGTATTGCCCTCAATGAAATGTACAAACCCGATCCAACGCTTCCCGTCACGATCACTGCTACTCTCCCAAACGGTGAACGCATTACCGTGGAAACGGAAAGCGCTCTTTCCGCGGAATACTCCTTTCGCGCAATCCTTCGTCCAACATTACCCGGCGTGTATGCAATTCATGCGCGGCTTCCAGGAAATAATCCCGATGAATTGATCGAGGACGAAACCCGTTTTTTAGTTTTGGACGAAACACCCGAATTCCGCGATGTGGCATTGAACGATTCGCTGCTGCGCGACATTGCCGATGCCTCCGGCGGAGAATATTTCCATGTGTCGGAAATCAGTCGATTGCCCGAAAATATCCATCCACCCACCGGAACGGAAACGCGCATCGTGGAAACACCCGTTTGGGATTCGTATTGGATTTTTTTCGGCATCGTGCTTTGCTTGTTTGGTGAATGGAGCATCAGGCGATTAGGCAACCTGTCATAAAGAACATGAGGAAGATAATGAATCGCAGACAATTTATTACCAAATCCGCAAGAGGCATAGCGGGAATCTGGCTCGCCAGCCAGGTACCTTGGCTCGTGGCCGAGGAAAGCTCACGAGAGCCGGAATCTTCCTGGTGGGATCCAACTTGGGAAGATCCGCTCAAATCGTGGCGCCAATCGTTGCCACCGGTTAATGTGGACGAAGACGATCCGAATGTGTTTGTTTTTTCCCGACTCCGATATATCACCGACACGCGCGTAAAAGATGTTTGGGATGTGCATCCCGCAGGGGATGAAAATATGCTGGCTTACTTGCGCATTGCCACAAATATCAAGGTCTCCAATAAAAGTTGGTACAAGCGAAGCGTCGGAATCGACGAAGGCGAACGGTTGTACAATTCTCCTTTTCTTTTCATGACGGGAGAAGGGGAATTTACCCTGACGTCGGAACAAGCAGCCGAATTAGGAGAATTTTTCAAACGCGGTGGATTCATGTACGCCGACGACTGCGTCGTTGGAACAACGGGCGATCAGTTTTACAAATCATTCCTGCGAGAAATCAAAAAGGTGATGCCGGGATATGAAATGCATCCTGTTCCACACAACCACGCCATCTATCATTGCTTTTACGATTTCCCAAACGGAGCGCCTTTTTTCCAAGGAACACCACATCCCGACATGGGATTGTTTTACAAAGATCGCCTTGTCGCATTTTTAACATCCGGCGATTTGCATTGTGCCTGGGTGGGATGGTTTTCCCCAGAAGGACGGGAACAGTGCTTCAAAATGGGTGTTAACATCATCACCTATGCGTTAACACACTGATTAGGAATGAGTGAAACAATGAAACGAATCAACCTCATTATCATCCTTATTTTATCCGTCTTTCCCAACTTTGTTTCCGCCCGTAATTTCGCCATGGTGATTACAGGAATCGGAGGTGGAGAACCGTACGATTCAGAATTTCGCCAAACGGCATCCGAGACAGCCCGTCTTTTGGTTGAACGCGAGATTTGCACCTCCGATACATTGAAAGTGCTCGCCGATATTAATGTACCTGATGATTGCTTCTCCCACTCTTCAACCCTCGATAACATTCGTTTATGTTTTAACGATCAAGCCCAGGCGATGACGGCGGAAGACACTTTTTTGCTCATCCTGATTGGACATGGTCAGTCGAATTTCCTTCAACCAAAGTTTAATTTGCCGGGTCCCGACTTGTCCGGCGAAGAGTTGAATGAATTGCTGAACATTTTATCAGCCAAAGATCAGCGTATTATACTATCATTCGCATGTTCCGGCCATATCCTTGAACAGATTTCATCACAGCAACGTTGCATTATCGCTTCATCGGACGGTCCGCTTCAGATTCAGTTTTCACACATGCATCGTTTTTTGTTGGATGCTTTGAAAATTCCATCTGCTCCAGATATAGACGGTGATCGTCAAATAACGTTCGACGAACTCTACGAATACCTCTCTCTTCGTGTTCAGGAAGATTTCAAATCTCGATCGGTTCTCGAACTATCTACGGTTGCATTGGATGATAATGGCGACCGTACTCCCACAACTCAAGCCGTTGGCATGGCGCTGGGAGACGGGGATATCGCTTCGGAAATCATCTTCTATACAACAAAGAGTACATCGCCGTGATCACTTCGTCTCGATATATTATTTACACGCGTTTCACGGCTATTATGCTAGCTATTGCTTTTTTATGTTTAAATTCTTTAGAAGCTCGACTGGACGAAATATTACCCATTGAGGAACGAGCAATTGTTATTGAAAAGGAACTCCTGGAGGAAATTAATAACAATCCAGAAGATATCGAGTCCCGTGTAAACTACGTGCGATTTTTAAATCGCCAAGGCAAACGAGATGAAGCAGTTTTGATATTGAGAACATTTCCCAAACCAACCGATCCACAAGCATATTATTTACTAGCGGAAACTTATGCGTACGCTGGGGATATCGAAAACGCGCGCGAATTTCTTAATTGGATCATGGACGATGCACCCGACAATGTTTGGCGCGATGCCCAGGAAATACGGATGCAATTAGCATGGTGGGAAGGTCAATACGACGATGCCCTGGAAATATCGAACCAAATAATTGATCGCATTCCAGAAAATACCGCTGCTCGCATCACAACGGCTCGTGTACATTTATTGCGTGGAGAATACGACGAAGCGGAAAACAGCATCGACGCAGGTATATTGTTCAATCCTTCCTCAATTGCATTAGCAGAAATGCGTGCAGAAATTTTCGATGCCCGAGGACTAAACGCAGAAGCATACGAACTGCGCCGATCGCTTGTATCGCGCATCAACATGTCTCCTCCCGATACTGTGGAAGAATTGCTCGCTGGGTCAGCTGCTATGCGGCTGATGAAAGAGCCCAAGGCAGCGAATCAACTATTCCAAATCGCGTGGGATCATGCCCCTGCGCACCCAAATGTTTTATTTGAACGCATTCGTCTCTATCGATCGACCCATGCATTAATAGAAGCACAAAAAATTGGCGCAAAACTTATTAAACTTCAACCAACCTTTCTCGAAGCTTACGAAGAACAGGCGTTAACATTCGTCGATATGAATGTTTCGCCTCAAACTATTTATTATTATTGCAATAAGACGCTCGCCTTTTCACCCGAACGACTTCAGCCCCGGATATTGAAAGCTTACTTCGCTATTGTCTCGAATAATTGGTCTTCGGCACAAATACTGCTGGATGAAAATATTAAACATAATCCAAACGATCGTGAAACACAACGATTGAAAAATGTTTTAAGGTTTTTCACCTCTGAATCACCCATTGAAATAACAAAAGCAGATGAAGCATGCCTTATTGGCGAAATCTTCGCAGCACGCTCGCAAGAAAAAGACGCTTTCGAATGGTTGCAGCGCGCGCATCAATTAAATCCGTCGAATTTTGGTATTATACACCGGCTCGGTATTGTAGCATTTCGTTGTGGAGAGTTGAATCTTGCTTACACATGGCTTGAGCAAGCGTTCAATGACGATCCATTCGATTGGCGAACAAAAAATTTGCTCGATTTTCTCGACAATCAAAAAAAAGATACTCTTTCATCAAATGAAATGTTCGATATTTTCTACCGTAAAAAGGACGAACTTATTGCGGAGTACACGCGTTATCTAATTCCAAAGTATTGGGAAATTGAGCAAAAACGATATGCCAAGGAAACGGGTGCTTTTGACGCGCGAGTGCATCTTTGTTCAGGAAATGGCGATTTGGGTGTAATTACTTCCGGAATCCCCTCGTTTGGTTGTGGTGGTACTTCGTCAGACCTTCAAGGTTCACTCGCTTATCCTGATGATATTTATGTGCAAACACCAACGGCAGTATCGGGGTTAAATCCCGTCTATCGTTTCGATGAAGCACTCTATCGCGCCGTTGCACATCGTATGGCATTGAAAGCGCTTGGTCCCAAAGCACCTTTATGGATTCGCGAAGGGATGACGGGATTGGGAACAATGCAGCAATTTCCCGACACAATGCCCCCCTCGCTCAGTGCAACGGTAACTTTAATGCGCGACGGTGGGTATTATTCATTACCATCCATGGAAAGCTTAATCGTTAACGAACGCAATGTTAATGCACGCACGGCGGCTGCTCTTATTATCCAAGCAACCCGCGACATCCTGGATGAAGAAAGTTTTCAAACATTGTTAACTCTCATTGCCAATGGAGAGAGTTGGCAAAAAGCCTACGAAAAAGTTTTTGATACTCAAATAGATGAAATATCCAATCTGATCGCTAATCAGATAATTAAACGATATCCTTCCAACATCATTCATATTACTAAATTTTCGGACATCCAGGAGTTAGCCGAGCAAGCTGAATACTCGGACGATGCACGCCTTGAACTGGCATCGATACAATTAGAATTCGATCATCTGGAAGAAGCCGAAATGATCCTGGCTCCAATTTTACTTCAAGACACCCCTCCCGCAAAAGCTTTGGCACTTGCAGGAAAAATTGCATTCCGGAAAAGTAATTATGAGAAAGCAAAAGCGCTCCTTGAAAAGGCCCAGGCAATTGAGTCGCTTAAACATGATAACTCACTTACCGCCGATGATTTTGAAATCTTTGGCCTTGTATGTCACATGCTTGGCAATACCCAGCAAGCACAAGTCGCTTTCCGCAAATCGCTTGAAATGAATCCAGACAATCCAAAAGAATACGGTCCGGCATATTACCTGGAACGATATGCAAAGGAAACCACAACCAGCAAAGAAGAGATTATAATTGCCCGTGAACAATTATTAGCAACTCTGCGCAATAATGCCAGTATCCGAATTGAATTAGGGGAATATTATCTGAGTCATAACGAAAAGGAAAAAGCTCTGCAACTGCTGCAATCCGCTGCGGGTATTCAACCGACTCTGTTGACGATCCACCATAATCTTGCGCCCTTAGCACGCGAGTTAGGAGATATCGAACAATCGCTCGCATCGTGGACAATAATCTCCCATCTGCAGCCAAAAAACAAACAGGCGCTTCAAGCCCGAAGCGAGTTACTCGAAGAACTCGGTCAATTGGACGAGGCCATTAAATGCAGAGAAAAAATCGCCGCCATTGAAGCACTTCAATCAGAAACATCCAAATAACAAATATTCACCCTTAAGCTTCTTCCAGCCAAAGAGCAAACATTAATATACCCCACAAAGTACGGCTCATGTCTTCTCGCCGGTCAAGATGTCGTTTGTAGAGTTTCAGTACTTGGTCGCGCCGCAAAATATCTGACTGGCGGAAAGCACTGGATGATATTGCATCCAACAAAAGGGGACGGAGTTGATCGCGCAACCAAGACGCAACAGGTATAGAGAATCCACCTTTGGGGCGATGAAATATACGTTGCATCGAATGTTCAGGAAACGCGCTCCACAAAAGTTTTTTCCGCCGCAGAGGACCAACTTTCAATGAATCGGGAAGTGGCGAAACAAGCTCAATCAACCGACGATCGAGCAATGGAACGCGGACTTCGAGAGAATGCGCCATGCTTGCCATATCCACTTTGGGCAAAAGATCATTCGCCATATAGATCGACATATCTGCCAGCATCGCACGCGTCACGGGCTGTTGACGACGATAACGATGAAACGCGCGGCGCCACAATTCTACTGTGGGTTCAAGCCCGCCGTTCTCCGTCCCCCATGCATTTGAATAAAGTTTATATTTCATCGATTCCGTCTGAATTGCTTTCCACAAAAAATGTCGCTCGGCATCGGGGGCGTCAATATCGCGGAAAAAACGCTGAGCACGGTAATTCATGGAACCTTTGCGATCCGACGCGGCAAGATTTTCGGTAAATAAACGTGCCAATTTAAACGTCGTTCCTGGCAATATGCGTTGAAATAAATTAGCAATGACGTGGGCTCGATAGGTTTCATATCCCCCAAAAACTTCGTCGCCTCCTTCCCCCGAAAGCGCCACGGTAATATGGGAACGAGCCTGACGACAGAGCTCCCACACGGGCAACGCGGACGAATCGGCAAACGGTTCGTCGAAATGAACCGCCAATTTTGGAACCAACGTTGAAAGATCCGATTCCACCAGACATTCATGTAATTGGGTACGCATCAGCCGGGCCGTCTCGCGCGCTCCGGGCCGTTCATCCCACGAACGCTCCTGTAACCCAAGGCAATATGCCCCAATACCCGATGATCGCGCTTCCGCCACCGAGCGCAAAACAATCGCAGAATCCATCCCAGCGCTCAAAAATACACCAATCGGAACGTCGCTGAGCAGTTGGCTCCGCACAGCGCTGCTCACTGCTTTGCGAACAGCCCCCGCGCGCTTCTCAATATCGCAACGCGAAACCACAGAACAATCAGGCGGCGACCAGTAGGTAAATTGCCGCACGTTCCCGGCAGACCAAATCAGTTGCTCGCCGGGTTCCAACTTTCGACATTCGCGCCAAACCGTAAAAGGCGCAGGAATTGCATTCATGCCAAAATAATGATGTAACGCTTGGGGATCAATGTTCCACGCAAGATTTTTTTCTTCGCGCAATGCCTTGATTTCCGAGGCAAAACGAATTCCGTCAGTATCAATGCGATAAATAAGCGGTTTAATTCCGACTCCGTCCCTTGCAAGAAGCAAACGGCATTCTTCACGATCCCAAAGTGCAAACGCGAACATGCCTTCCAAATCGTCGAGAAAATTATAACCACGAAATTCCGCCAACGCCACAATGACTTCGGTATCGCAATGGGTGCGAAATTCATAACCCTTGCGTGCCAGTTGGCGCCGCAATACGGGCGAGTTGTAAATTTCGCCGTTATAAGAAATCACATAACGGCCACTGTTCGATTGCAGAGGTTGCTGACCATGCGCGGGATCTAAAATCGCTAATCGACGATGCGCCAACGCTATTCCGGGTTCGCAAAATATCCCATCGCCATCTGGACCACGATGCGCCAACCGCGCCGCCATGCTTCGGAGCGTGCTGGTAGCAAAAGTTGCCTGAACATTTGTTCCCGCCCAGCCGCAGATACCGCACATGGTGGTTGCTCTCCAGTTAGATCAACGCGATGAACGCCATTGAGCAATACGATGGCCAAGCAGAAATTTCGCAAACGCCAGGCAGCTTGCCATCATGATCATCAAGAGATACGATTGATCCAATACGCGGGCAAGTTGGGATTTGATGCATCGGCTCAAAAGAGTTGAAAAAACAGCGCCAATCAAAACGGCAAGATAAAGAATCGAAAGCAAATTTATTCGAGGCTCGGGGAGAAACAGTCCCAATACCAACGCCAGGATTAACGAAGGAATTGCAAGATAGCGAAATCCTTTTTTGCAAATTATTTGCAAACGAAGTATTGTCCGCTGGATAAATGTCGCCTCTGTCTCTCGTATGTTTCGGCCATAATTCAACGACCAACGCACACCATCGAGTCCGCGTAGCAAAATGCGAACTTTCCGTCGAAATTCACCTCGAACGGTCGCGGTTGCCGGTTCAACCGCAACCGCCAGCGGATCATAGACAACTTTTTTTCCATGCCATCGCGCAACAATCGGCCAAACCATGTCGTTCGATTGTCCGGCAGGCAATGGAATCGCGAACTCGCGCCGCAGAGCGAAGATCGCTCCATTCGCGCCTAATAAATAACCCGAAGCCCCTTCCCATGTTTTCAATCGCCGGTCCCAATTCCAATATTTCAATTCGCCCGACGATTCAACACTTCCCCACGGCGAATAATACAAACGACCACAGACACAACCGATGCGGGGATTCGCAAACCAACGTGCCAGATACCAAATAGCGCGTCGTTTGTACATGGAATTGGCATCGGAAAAAACCAATATATCTCCGTGCGCAACCGCCACCGCTTTTCGCAAGGCAGCCGTTTTACCGCGATTGATTTTGCTTTGTATTAATCGGACGCCCTGCGGCGCAAAACGCCGAACGATAGAATCCGTCGAATCGCTCGACCCATCGGTGGCGACGATAATTTCCAGCAACTCGCGCGGGTATATCGAGGCCAATGCGTTTTCGATTCGTGCGCCAATAATTGACTCTTCATTGTAAGCCGAGATGATCAACGTCACCGATGGCAATTTATCTGGTTTGGGCCGATAGAGCGCGGGACGTATTTTTGAAATCAACGCTATTGCAGCGGGATAAAATAGAAATGGAATAGCGGGAATAACGAGAAGAAGAAAATAGATAATAAGCGATGTTATTTGAAGCGACATCAATTATTCTCGTCGCGCGCAATGCGTGGAAATTCCATGCCCAACGCGAATAATAGCCATAAATATTTGGAGATATGCAACGAATGGAAGACACCGATTATCATCAAAGCAATCAATGCAGCCGCCAATACGGCAGCCCAAATTTGTATCTCAAAACGTTTTTCCAGCCGTGCTAAATGTGCCGTTTGCCACAGCTTTTTCAGTGCCCAAACATGCAAGAGCAAAAATGCTAATAACCCGGGCAAACCCAATTCAGCCCCAATGGTCAAATAGGTATCGTGCGCCGAACGAGGCGCCTGAAGCGGATCGTTTGTATATTGCAAATAATACTCGGGGTAATTCCCCACTCCCACACCAAACAAGGGATTATCCGCAATGAGCTGACCGCCCGCCGCGATTGAATATAAATGCCCACGAGTTGATTTATCATGCACCGGATCGATTTCCATCAAACGCGACTGAACAAGCGGTAAACTTGCCAACAACAACACCAACGCGACACCAATAACCGGTATCCAATAACGCATGCGGCCAAAAACAATAAATCCTACGATAACCGCAGGGACCAATGCTAAATATGCCGCACGCGACAGAGTAACAATCAGCCCCGTTGTTAGTATTAACAACCCGCCACTAAGCAAAATCCGAACACGTGCACTCGATGTGGTAAAAAACATCGCAACGCAAAATGCGAGCGCGACATAGAGGTCCGACGATAGGATCGCCGCGTTCTGCGATGTGCCCGAAATGCGCGATTCAGGAACCATCGAAAATTGCAAAATTCCCACCAAGGCACTGATTCCCATCGTCAGAATCATTACCGTCCCCAAGGTTTGCAATTGCTCGATTCGACGACACAACATTCGCGCGATCAGCCAAAATACTGCGAGTTGAATATACGTCAATGTCGCGGATAACGCGCTGCTGAAGTTGATGGCGCGGGCGATTCCTGGAATCATCCATATTAATAAAAACACCAGCGTCCACGTTGCCGCATCAAACCGGGGACGGAGTTGCTGGAGCATGACATGCGGTATAATCGCGAGCAACAATACAACGCCAGCTATTTTTGTCAGCGTCAGTGTGTAAACTTCTGTACTGTGCAGCGTGCTGAGGGCATCCAGGCCAACCAGACCAACCACGAGGCAAAATGCCCAGTATGGCCTCGCCAGCATCACCGGCGCGAGCGCCACACAAAGCAATGCCACCGCGGCCTGCCACCCGAGACCCGCGATGGCAAATCCACCCGCTGCGGCGAACATCACCGTCGCGATGGGAATCCAACCGGGCCGCGAAGAAATGCCGCTTGCTGACTGGCCGAAACCGGTCACGTCCTGCAAGCGATCCTCTGCACTACCGCGAGTCATTACGCTTTAGCACCATTCTTGGCGGATCGAAAAAACAATCGATAAAGAAAATCGGGAACCAATAAACGGCGGTCATTAAACAAAAGCCCACTGGGTTTGACATCGAGGCCTTCAAGTCGATCGAGCACCCGGCGCAGTTGAAACTGCGTTGTTTTTTGCTGACGCACGGTAATGTAAAGACGATCGCAAGCCAACGCGATGATCTCGCTGAAATTATCCGAAAACAACGGTGGGCCATCCACCACAATCAAATCGAATTTCGCAGACATCTCCGCGATAGCAGCTTTCAATTCGCGTAACGTGATCTCCGTCCCTTCCGCTGTACCACCCTCATGACGATAACAAATCACCAGATTGTTGGCTTCGGGATCGAGATGGAGATTCCTCGAATCGAACGGCTGAATCTCGTCAGCCAACGAATTAAAACCCTCTGGATCGCGGCCATTCAAACTGAGCAGCGCGATTTTTCGTCCCGCGCGTTTTGCGCCTTCTACCAATTCGCGCACCGCCGTGGTGGCTCCGTCTCCCGCGCAACACGGCAATACCGCCACGCACGGCGCGGTCGATTCCACGTGCCGGTCGATTTCATTCAGCAACTGAAGCCCAAACGTCGATTTCAAGACCCGGTTCCTTTCCGTCGCTTATCCCTTTAATTGCGGCATCACCGCAACCACGGGTACTCCGGCAGATTTTTCCAACTGGCGAGGATGTACATAAATTGGATGCGTCATCTGAGCGAGCAATACCATCAAAATTCCAAGCCCCAAACCGAATGGAATGGACCACATGACATTGCAAACCAATTGTGGACTGACAGGGCGAGAGTCGGCACTCCCCCAGTCCAATATCGCGATATTCGCGTTGCTCGAAGTGCGTTCTGCCGAAGCGATTTCGGCTTTCGCCAATCCCTCGATCTGAGATTCCAACGCTTTGGACTGCGCCTGATAATCGCGTTTTAATTCTGCATGACGACTGTTCTCCGCACTCAACCGGGCAAGCTTTCCTTCATAATCCGCCAACACATCTTCGAGCGCTTTTTGCGACGCTTCAAGAGACGCCAACGATTGGCGCGCGCCGGTGGCGATTTTCTTCAACTCCTCACGCATCGTCGATTCGCTCAACGTAATTTGTTCCGTCAAACTGGCAACTTCGCGCGAATCGTCCGTAAAGTAGGGACGCAACTCGTTGAGTTCCAAACGCAATTGGCCGATGCGTTCGCTCATGGATTTCAGCACCGGAAAACTTTCCATCAACTCGGGTTGAATTGCGGGTTTGCCACCCTGAGCCAACATCGTATCCAACGCATCGACGGTCGCGCGGGATTTTGCAATGTCTGCTTTCTGCATTTCATATCGCGCGCGCAGATCGCTCAATTCGGGAAACACGCGAACCGACGGTTTGTCGATGCTCATCAACTCAGGCAACAATGCGCCGGTCTGACGCTCGAAATCCACAAGTCGCGCATGCGCTTCCTGAACGCGTTTATTCGATTCATCGACAGAGCTTTGCAACATGCTCAGCGCGCTTTCGGCCTGCTCGCGTTTCACGCGATCGGAGACCTGCATGTAGCTTTCCACCAACTTGTTTGCGCTCGTCGCGGCCTTCTCTGCGCTTCGCCCGGAAACCGTCACGAAAAACACGTAAGATTGACCGATTCCCGTACCCGAAAAAATATTCTTTCCAAGACCCGAGCGCGAAACGACTTTCACTTGCCGAGAAAAATCGTCGATTTGTTCCGGTGTTACACTTTGTTCCGGAACTTCCTCTACCACTGCGATGGTTTTTGCCAATACCGCGTTGCTCACAACCATCTCTTTCTGCGTTTCGAGGAAATATTCCCAATCCTGTTTGGATCTCAGTTCGATCTTGTACGGATTGTCT
>CAZOKZ010000065.1:0-23852 GCA_964580585.1 uncultured Candidatus Sumerlaeota bacterium
CAAACCGCTGGAGACGAGAAGTCCGAAAAAGTTTTGGGCGATCTGGCGCGTCCCATGGCCGAACGCGAGTATCTGCTTTCCACCGAAGAAGTCCGCGTTGCGTATGCGGACTTTCTCCATGCCGTGGAAAACACCGCGGTTCTGGCCGAACGCTGTAAATTCGACCTGCCGAAAGCCCCGCGTCGCTTTCCCGTGCATGAGTTCGAACGCGGTGTGGACGCGGATTCGTATATCTGGAACGAGGCATTCGAACGTGCAGCAAAGCGTTACGGGAACAATCCGGCGCGTTGGCGCGAACGTTTGAATCGAGAATTTCGCGACCTGGTCGAGGCAAAACTGACCGACGCGCTCGTTTGTCTGGCCCGACTGGATCGCACGTTTGAAGAAAACGGCGTACTGCGCGGTCCAGGCGCGGGATTCCTGACCAACAGCCTGGTGGCATCGTTGTTGAACCTGACGAATCTCGATCCCTTGCAGTTCGACTTGCCGTTCGTCCTGCCGGAAGGTCCGGAAAAATGCGTGCCGCTACTCGAGCTGACGATTTCTTCCAATCAAATTAACCCGGCGCTCGATGCGTTGTACGATTTGTTCGATGGACACTTGTGCGCAGTGGGCCGCTGGTCGCGATGGACGAGTTCAAGCGCGTTGGAATATTGTCTGGAACTCAGTGACCAGCAAACGTCGCTTCAAGCGGCTAAGATCACCAAGCTCGCCGTGTGGGACAAAGAACGCGAAACCATGGCGTTGGCCCCATCGGGTCAGGACCCGGATCTCACGCTGCCCTTGAGCAACGTGCGCGCACTCGCATGGCTGACCCGTCGCTTCGAAGGCCGCGTGCGGTCTCTCCGTGCCGCCACCGCCGAAGTCACCTTCTCCGTGAATCCCATCCACATTTCAATCCCCTGCGTTCAACTGGCCGACGGTACCGCCACCACACAATGGGACGCCACAGCGCTTGAAACGCTCGGTTTCGGCCGCGTCAGTTTCACTCACAATTCCATGCTCGATCTGGTCGAAGAAGCCACCACATGGATTCGCGAGCAAGGCAACCGCACGTTCAACCCGATGCGTATTGCATTCGATGACGCGGAAACCTTCCGTCTGCTGCGCGAGGGCAACACTCAGGGTATTGCGTTGCTGGAAACTCCAACCGTGAAGCGTGCCTTGCGCCGTGTGCAACCATCGGACCTGGCAGGTCTGATCAAATTGCTCGCCGAAGAAGCCCGCGAACGCCAGGCCTCAACGCCATCTTTCGCGCAAATCATGCTGGCGTTTGCCTGCGCAGCGATTAAGGCACAGGAACCGGCAGCATTTTTAGCGGCGGCGCTCTCGCACGCGGCAAACGATCCCGGAAAAGTAACCGCGTTGCTTTACGACGCGCGCCTGATGGGCATTGGCTTGTCGGCTCTCGACATCAATTTGTCCACCGAACGTTGGGCGCCAGAAGGCGACGCGCTTCGCCCAGGATTCATGATGGTGCGCGGGTTGCCCGGTACGGCGATTCAAGAAATCGAACTGATTCGCCGCGAAATGACGTACTCGGATTTGGGCGACGTGCTGCGTCGCACCGATGGACGAAATTTGAAGAAAGCTCATTTGGAAATGCTGATTCGCGCTGGGGCGCTCGATTCGTTTGGTGCCAGTCGCAGCCGTCTGATGACGAGATTGGACGAGTTGGACCCGTTGCTCCGTCCCCGTAGTGGCCAGACAGGGGGAGAATTCTTTGGACGCGACGGTGAATGGTGGGTGGACAATCATTCCGAGGGCCAATCGTCCGCGTCGGAACTCGATGCCGACGACCCAATCGATTGGATTGCCGAACAGGAAATCAAAACGACCGGTGTGTTGCTTTCCGTCGAACATTTGTATTTCGTGAAGGACTTTCTGAAAGACGCCCGCGCGTTGGAACCCGCTGCGTTGAAGCTTAAACATCGCGATAGCATGGTCAGTCTGGTTGGACCAGTCTGCGTGCTTCAAGATATGACACGCGGAGAACGTCCTCATTGTCTTGCCGATATGGGCGGAGTGATTGTCAAAGCGCACCCGGATTATCAGCCCTATTTCGAGAAATATTACAACGAAGGCCGTCATGTGTTGGTCACGGGTAAGTTGGAACGCGAGAGCTTTCAGTGGGTTTTGAAAGCGCACATGGTGGAATCGCCCGAAAGCGCTGCACGCCGCTCGTTGCGCGCGGAATGCGTTGAAGTACGCGCAGGCAAACTTGATCGCAAAAAAGAAAAAGAACTCCTGACGCTCCTGAAGACTTACTCAGGAGCCACTCCTGTTCGGCTTTCAGGACTATCGCCTGAACCTACGCGTTTGCAGAAAAAAATCGCCACCCGCCAAATCACTCTTTGCCCGGGATTAGAACTGGGGTTGCACGAATTGCTTGGCTCAAGCGGTTGGCAGCCTCACGTTCCCGGATTGGAAAAATCCGCTGAACGTAAACGGGAAACACAAAAGACAAGCGTTTGACGAAATTGGTCAAATGAGAGAGGGACGGAGTCATGGTGCTCCGTCCCTCTATTCGTTTGTGATTCTCACGAATCGCCCGCACTGGGATGCAACCAGCGCAGTCGTCGCCCATTTTTGGGACTTGTGCGGTCCATGCACAAAAGATTGTTGATCTCCCAAATCACCGCTTTTTCGCTCGCCGATTCGATGTCGATCACGTCGCCTTCGTCAATCGGCAAAACATTGGGATTATTGTCGGCTGCGAGGAGCGCCGGGCCGCGCGTGATTTCGATCCGGATCAATGATTTCGACGAAAGCACCAAGTGATTCACCGGTTCGGTCGAGTTATTGAATGCCAAACCAATCCCCACATGAATGACCGAGTTCGTGATAGAACGGTAATACGCCGATGAGCCAAACGGTGTTGAAACGACGAGTCCATCCCCGACAATTTCGCCAAAATGTTCGATGTCGTCGATCGTTACGCGATAACGCACCGCCGACGTGATGTGGGCGTTGCGCAAAAACACGTCGTTGAGAGCCAATAACGTTTGTTTGCCATTCAGACAGGTGCGCAACTTCGGCAGTTGAGTGACTTCCGACTCGCCACGAATCACACGACCCAACAATTCGCGGTAAAACTTCGCGGCTTGCGGACCACTGGCGCGGCGACGCACAGGCACCTTGGGCAAACCGGGATAATCCCGCTCGGCACCGAGCAACGTGCCATCGCCCCCGAAACAAATACACAGATCCGCCTCGGATTCGACGATTTCAAAACCGGCTTCACGAACGAATTTTTCAATCTGGCCAGCGTCTTGCCCCAACAACATCGCCCGCATGGTCTTTGGCGATTTGCTTTTTTTCGACGAGATTTTCGGTGCGGTTGCTGCTTGCCTTGGCACGGCGGGGGGTCTCCCGAATCGGATAGCTAAACCGTATGCACAAGCTTGTCCACCGGGCAACAACAGATACTCTTACCCGGAGCGATTTCTTAACAGACAGCGACTGTTGTGATGCAGACCACCGACATGCAGCGTCCAGATTGACAGCTTTAGGACCTCTAAAGAAAGAGTTTCACTTGATCTGCCTACACACCCTTCACATGATTGCTTTTATCAGGATGGCGAGAGGCCTGAACGCGGGGGTACTGAAATGAAAATCGGCGATCCATTTGTTCGCCATACGGCGTATTGCTTCCAAGTTCTGGAAGGCATCCGTCACGAGGAGTTCAACGAGAAGGGCCTGTGGCCGTCGGCAGAACCGGCGGACGTGGATGAGCCATCCCAGGAAACCCTGGTTGGCCAATTGATGCGCTGGAAGGAACTGGTGAAAAAGTACGCCAGCGTCTCCAAAATGCTCGATCCGCGTGAAATGTTCATTATGGCCGTGGCAGTACAGCGCTGGCCCGGACCGATTCTCGAGATCGGTACCCACAAGGGCATCACCACCTGTCTGATGTCCGAAGTGATGAACAATCTGAAGCGCAACGACCTGCTTTACACCGTCGAACTGTTTCAGGAAGGCTACTTGGGACCGACGGGCGACGAGTACCCCGGGGACAGCTACCTGAAAGCAATCCAGCAATTCCGCGATCAACGCGCATTGCATCGCGTTGTGCCGATTATCGGCGATTCACACCGGCTGAAGCCTTTATTCTTCGGCGTACGCCCAGCGTTGATCTTCCTCGATGGCGACACGAGTTACGAAGGCGTACTCGACGATTTGCAGATGCTCAATTATTTCAACTATCATCACATTTGCATGATTCACAACGCCAACATCGAAGGCGTCATGGACGCGGTGCAATATCTGCGCGGTTATGGCCAACATTACTTTGTGAATTTCCACACGGGTTCAAGCAACGATAAAGGCATCGTCGCCTTGGCGCGCGGTTAATTACCGCGCAACGTTCTCCCCCTGCCCCTTTTCAGGATTTTCATCGAATGCCCCTTGTTTGTTTTGGTCTCAGCCACCGTTCTGCCACCCTTGATCTGGTAGAAGCCGTCAGTTTGAGTGATGAACGGCTTACCGCCATGCTGGTCGATGTTTTCCAGGAAGAACATCTCGACGAAATCGCGTGCCTTTCGACCTGTAACCGGCTCGAGTTTTACTTTTTCAAAAGCGAAGTTTGCCACGCGCGGCGTGCGCTGCTCAAGCGCCTGTCGGAAGAAAGCGCACTCAACCTGCGGGAACGCCGCGACCAGTTCTACGTGCTGCATGATGAGAAAGCAGTCGAACACCTGTTTCGCGTGGCCTGCGGAATCGATTCGCTGGTCGTGGGCGAAAACCAGATTCTCGGGCAGATTCGCATCGGGCTCGAGCGCGCGCGAGAACTGAAAACGATCGGTTCTAATTTACTGGGTTTGTTCGAGCGGGCACTGAATCTGGGGCGCCGCGTTCGCCATGAAACCGCCATTGGGCGCGGCGACGTATCGGTGGCTTCCGTTGCGGTTTCCATGACGACGCAAATTTTCGACGATCTGGAAGAGAAACGCGTCCTGGTCATCGGCGCAGGCGACACAGCCAAACGTGCAGCACGTTCGTTTCGGCAACGGGGTGTGCAATTCCTGACGCTGGCAAATCGATCCCGCGAACGCGCCGAAGGCCTCGCGCGGGAACTGGAAGCTAACCTGATCGGCCTCGATCAGTTGGACGATGAATTGGCGCAAAGCGACCTGGTGGTTTCCGCAACCAGCGCCGAGCACTTTCTTCTGACGCCAGAACAGCTCTCCGTTGCTGCAGGGACGCGCACGCCGGATGCGCCACTCGTGGTGCTCGACCTGGCACTGCCTCGAAACGTCGATCCCGCCGCGCGCGATCTGTCCAATGTGCGCGTCTATTCTCTGAAGGACCTCGAACAGGTCGCCGAAGAAAACCTGGCTCAACGCGAAGCGGAAATTCCAAAAGTCGAAATGTTGATCGTCGAAGAAACCGCCCGATACGAGCGTTGGTTGAATAGCAACGATGCCAAAGAACTGGCGAATGCGCTGCACCGTCGTATCGAAGAAACTCGGCGGCAACATCTCGAACGATTCGGGCGACAATTCCCCGTCGAGCAACAACCCGACATCGACCGCCTGACGCAAAGCCTGCTGCGTTCGGTATTGCACGATGTAACGCTGAACATTCGGTCGCTGGAAAACCAATCGGCTTCGGGAGCGGAAAAATTCGACTTCATTCGCCACTTGTTCAACCTGCCCGCCGAGGAGCACGCCATCGCTCCTCTACCCGAGGACGACGAGTTTTTTGGGCTGCCGAAAAAGTGATGGTGAAGAACTAAATCTTCGTTTCCCCCTACTCTGCCCGACACAAAACTATTCTATTGTGCGTTTATAAACCAGACGCGCACTCCGCTCGGGAACCGTTGATGGGAAAATTGCCAAAACAATCTGAGCCGCATTCCGAAGAGCTTCCGCCACCGCCCGTGGTGCCGTGGCGCGTGCCTCCCATGGGGTCGATGGGCGATGCGTGGGACGACGTGGTTGTGTTACCCGTGGATTTGGTGATCGAAAGCGAACATCCCACCAAGCGTGTACGCGTGGCGAAAAAACGCACACGTCCCGACGAAATCCTGTTCCTCGACCGCCTGCCGCGTATTCACTGGGCGGCTATTATTGCCTGGGTTTTCCTGGCAATGGCCGTGCTTTCCACCGGCCCGGCGCTTCCATTAATGGGGCTGATGACCTTGGTCGGGCTGGTGATGGGCGCGATGGCGATTTTCCTCATCAAAACCGTGCATCCCGACTTCGTAGGCGTGCGGATCGGATGGGCCGCCATCGGATTTGCCATCGTGCTATTGGTCTTCGATAGTTGGCGCCCCAACAATCCGTGGTTCGAGGCCCATTTCGAGCGCTCTGCCGCCAGCATTCACAAAGCGATGAGCTTTGACGACAAGATGATTCTCGTTGAGCGCAACATGCAGTTGATGGCGCAGGCAGCACACTGTACGTGGGAATTGCTGGGGACTGAAGACTCCACGGAATTGGGCCGAAACAGCGTTAACCGTACCGTCTATCCAAAGTCGGTTTACTTTCCGATTTCAACGTTGCCCGCCGTTGAAAACATTGAAATCGACAATCAGATATCTGCCGATTTGTTGGTTTACACAGCAACGAATTTGCCCAAAGACCCGTTTGCCGACGATTCACACGCAACGTTTGGCGTGTTTTTCACGAACAAGCACATTATTGTATTTTCCGCCGGGCCCGACGGGGTGTGGCAGTTGAATCCACGCCGACCGGTCGAGCCCGACGATCCCAATCCCGAAGCTAAACTCGCGCCGTTTCGCTATAATCCGCTGCTTGGAAACGATGGCGAAGGCGATTTGATTCTGATCGCACCGCTCGAACAGAAAGACGTGTACCTGTTCTGCGACGAAATACGACAGAAGTTGGAGGAAGAGGAGTAAGCACTTCGCTCCAACGCCACGATCAGTGTTTGGATTCGTCCACGGACACGAATTCCAGGTAATCGAGATTCCAGTTTCCGCCCTGAACCATCCGTAACGTCAGCACTTGACGGCCCGCGGGCAAATGAACCGTCGCAAGGTTTTCTGCTATCATCCAGGTGTGAACATCGCCCGTGCTGGGAAGCTCCAGCGGGGTTTTGGTCAATGGCACATCGTTCGACAAAATTTCCATCTGGTTGCCCGGACCACCGCAAGTCATGTGCGAATTGATCGCAAAGTTCCCTTCGATTGGAACATCGACGGTGTACTTGATCCATTCGCCTTCACGAATCCATCCCAGATAACGGGCGCCATGCAACGGTTCGGAACCGTCCACCGTGTGATCGTGATCTTTGATCATATTGATGTCCGGACCTTCATTCGGGCGCAGAGCGTTATCGCAACAACCGGTTCCTTCATTCGTGGCTTCGATGTCGTGGTAAGCGACGCCTTCGCCGCCCAGATCGTATTGCTCACATTCGATAATACCCGGAATCACGCGGGCATACGGTTGCCCAGCGTATCCCGCGACCAGTGGTTCCATCCCGGTCGATGACGTGGTAATTTCCACTTTCTGATTATTCGTCGCGTAACAAGCACTCAGTACCAGGGGAAAACTGGCAAGGACACCAATACGAGATATCCACATAACACAAACCTCCTCCAACTTGGTTGATATGGCTAAAAAGGTTCGTGACTTCACACTTAGCCAAGTGAACAAGACAAGCTTTTTCCCCCGCGCAAGGCACGCCCCCAGACCGGTAGGACGAATTCAATGCATCGTTGGTTCTGCACCTCCCCCATTGACACCGCCACGTCGCCCACCACCTTAAGGGCAGGTGCTTTTATCGATTGCAGCGAGGACTGGCAATGCCCCCGATGATCGAAATCAAGGACGTACATAAGTCCTTTGGCCCCAAGGTTATATATCGGGGGTTGAACCTCACGGTCGAGGAAGGCGAAACCCACGCGGTGATCGGGCGATCGGGCGAGGGCAAGTCCGTGCTGCTCAAACACATCTGCGGATTGCTCGAAGCCGACCGCGGCGAGGTCTGGGTGGACGGCATGCAGGTGCAAATGTACGATCAGCAGTCGTTACAGTTTATCCGCGACCGCGTTACCATGGTGTTTCAAATGGGAGCGCTGTTCGATTCACTGACGGTGCGGGAAAACGTTGGGTTTTATCTGGAAAACAACAGCAAAAAAAGCACCGAGGAAATCGACCGCATTTGTAATGAGTTGCTCGAGGAAGTGAACCTGCCGGATACGGGTCACTTGCTACCCGCGGAACTCAGCGGTGGCATGCGCAAGCGCGTGGGCCTGGCTCGCGGATTGGCCGTGGGACCGAAAATCGTGCTTTACGACGAACCTACAACAGGGCTCGATCCCGTAACAACAGACGTGATCGGGGATTTGATCGTCAAAACGCGCGAAAAACACAATGTGACCTCGATTGTCGTGACACACGATATGAACAGCGCCTACAAGATTGCCGACCGAATCAGCATGCTGTACGAAGGGCGCATTATCTTCACTGGTACACCCGATGAAATTCGCGAAAGCGACCACCCGGTGGTGTATCAGTTTATCAACGGTTTGTCGGTTGGCCCCATTACAGCCACCGAAGACGAAGACGTGCAGCGACTTTCGACCGAGATGGTGAATCGGTCTTTGATGATCCGTCGAATCAAGTCGATGGACGACCATATGGACGACTAACGGGAACTCAATATGAAGCGCAAAAAAACAACGAGCGATACCGTCGTTGGGTTGTTCGTCATTCTGGGAATCATCGCGGTCAATCTGGTGACGTTCGTGATTCGCGACGACATTTTTGGCGGCACGACAAAGATCAAGGTGACGTTCAACACGGTCAGCGGACTCGAAGTCGGTTCGCCGGTGCTGGTCAGTGGCATCAATGGAGGCCGCGTGGGCAGTATTCGCTATGTTCCCGAGGATAAACGACCTAACGTTAAATCACGCAATGGCGAAATTCTGGATGCACAACCTGTTGTTGTCACGATGGTGGTGCGGTCAAAGTTCCCCGTTTACGATAACGCCCGTGTTCGGTTGGTCCAACAAGGTTTCATCGGCGATAAGCGCGTGGAAATCGATCCCGGCACACCCGACGGCGGCGCAAAGCTGATCGACAACGATTCGCCCCCGTTGCGCGGCGAGCCCTTCTTCGACATGGAACGCGTCTTTATCCAAGCCGAGCAGGTAGTGGACGATTTACAAGCCACGGTGGCCAGCTTTCGCGAATTTGCCACCGACGACGAGAATATCGCCACAATCCGTAAAACGATCGAGAATTTGAATCGTTCCGTCGAAAAAATGCACACGTATCTTGTCACAAACGAAGAGAACGTGACCGCATCGGTAGCAAACATTCGTGAAATTTCGGAAGACGTGAAAGAATTTTCGGAACGCGCGAAAATCTTCTTCGCCGAAGAAGGGCGCTTGGACGAAATCACCGGCAACGCGGACGCAACGATCAAAGACCTGCGCGGCCAGCTCAACGACATCACCACCAAAGCCGAAGAAACCATCGATTCGATCAACAAAACCGTGGTGCAGATCGATGAACGCAGCGCCCGCATGACCGATTCCGCCGTCAGTTTCATGGACGACACAAAAGGCGATTTCCGCGCGTTGAGCAATAATCTGCAGGAAACAAGCACCAATCTGGACGCGGTGATTCGCAAAATCAAACGTGGCGAAGGCACCGTTGGACGATTGCTGACGGATCCGAAGCCGTTCGAGGATTTGAAAGATTCGATCTCAACGCTGAACAGCTTCATCGCAGGTAACGAAGACCGATTCTACGATACACGCATCGAATATGAAATGCCTGCTGCTTCGAGAATGAAGGACACTCCAACGGATGAATGACGCGGACAGGGACTCTCCCGCTCCCTTGGCATGGAGATCGTATCTCTGGCTGGGTTTGATCGTCTTTTTTGCGCATCTGGCGGTGACATCGGGGCACCTGATGTCGCCGGATGGCGAACTGATGTACCGCACGACCGAAGCGTTGGCGCTTCGCGGCGAATTGCATGTGCTTCCACTCGAATATATCGAAGAAGCCGGTGGCCTTGTCGTTCCACCGGACCAAACATTCGCCACCGTCCAAGGACGGAATGGCTATTTTTACGCTCAATATCTTCCCCTTCAATCCGTCCTCAGCGTCCCGTTGGTCTGGCTGGCGGAATTAACCCGACCGCTCTTCGCCGAATGGTTTGCGACAACGCTTCCCAACACCTACCGCCATCCCACACTCGCTCCCGAACTGATGTGGCGACGAGGCGTGGTGGTAATGTACTTCAATCCGCTGATCGAGTCCTTGACCGCTTTGCTGCTGATGCGGTGTGCGGCATTTTTAACCGGCGGTAACCGACGCGCAGGCTGGGGAGTGGCATTACTCTGGGCGCTGACCACGGTGGCGTGGCCTCATTCGCGAACTTATTTCACGGAACCGCTGGCGGGAATGTTCGCGCTGCTGGCGCTCGATCAATTGTTACGTTGGTACAAAACTCCGCTCTGCTCGGAAACGTCAAAGACCCGTCTGCGCCAGATGATCGTCCTGGGTGGCGCGCTTGCGGCAGGAATCTGGACACGCATGGATTCAGCGCTGTTGGCATTTGGTTTGGGATTAGCCCTTGCGATTGGCGGCGAATGGAAACGTCGTCGCGAGTCGGCGTTTGGCGATTCCAAAGGCCATTTTCCCCTGCGCGATTACACGGTCTCTGGCGCGCTTGTCCTTGGCTCGTACGTGGCGCTGCTGGCGTTCAACCACTGGCGATTTGCAGGCGTGGGATCGCTGTTTGGCGGTGGGTACAGCGACCAATCCGAAGGCGTCAAACTCAGTACCCCATTGCTCGTTGGCCTGCATGGCTTGTTGATGTCGCCGGGCAAGGGCCTCTTTTTCTTCAGCCCAGGATTGTTGCTTGGAATATGGGGATGGCGGCGTGCGCCGCGCGACCGGCGGTGGGCATTAGCGCTCGCGGCGGGCGGATTTCTGCCATTCGCGTTTGTGATGGTCAAGTGGCAGAACTGGGATGGCGGCTGGTGCTGGGGACCGCGCCATTTAGTTCAACTGCATATTCCACTCATGCTGGGGGCTGCGTTTGTACTCGAAGGCTGGATGACATCCGCACGTCGAATTACCCTGACCATTATCGCCATTGTCGGTGGCACCGTGCAATTGTTCGGCAGCTTGCAATCGCCACTCGATTACTATCATGAAATGTTCCTGACACCGAACGATGACCTGGCTTACACGCTCAGTTACCGCGGAATGGAATCGGCCGTTTTCCAACAACATTATCGCATCACCATCCTCGGCGAATCCGGACAACCGATCGGTATCGCCCCTCCCGCTGTTCTCCCCGCCCCCATGGTCGAAAGCCTCTACGTGCCGCAACACTCGCAATGGAACGCTTACCCGTTGATGCTCAAAACCGGTTACTGCGACTGGTGGCTGCTCGCGCAAATGTTGCCTGAAAATTAAATGCGAGATCATTTGATCTGTGGAAATAACACTATCGCCCAACTCAGTTTCAATTTCCCGCAAATTTTTCAAAAATCGACATTCCCAACAAAAAAAACGTCGTCGATTCACTTGACATGGAATTCTAAAAGTCACCATACAGTTCCCGTTGTCCATCACTGCTTTGCCCCTTCCACACCAAGTCCGGAATGTCTCATTTCGGTGTGGGAAAACAGTGCCAAGTTTTGTGATGATAAAAAATTTACATTTTCCTTGGGAGGTCATCTCAGATGAGTTTTGGATTTATGAAACGAATGCCGACGACGATCGGTACCCTTACTGGCAGCGCAGTGATATTCGGGAGCATTTGCAGTTACGCTGGGCCAGGAGGAGGCGGCGGATTCACGCCACCAACACCGCCGCCATACCAACGGGTGGGTCCGGTTATTACCGTTTCGGTGGCGGAAAATTCCACCATGAATTTGGGATATAAAGACATCGATCAAGGTCAAACGGCAGCACGAACAATCACGATTACTCACATCGGTAGCCAAACGGTTTATTTCCAGAACGGAGGACTCCTAAAGGCAGGAACCAATCCCAACGATTTTATTGTTTCCGGTTCCACAGCTCCCATTTATCCCGGTCAAACGCGCACGATCAGCGTTTATTTCGATCCGAGCATCACGGAAACCCGCACCGCGACGCTAACGATCAACACCAATAACATCGATGACTCGTCAATCGGGCCAATCAATTTGCTGGGCGTGGGTACTTCGAGCACACCTGTCAAAGTGACGCCCAATAATGCAACGTTCCCCGAAACAGTCATTGGCGATACAGCAAGTTCAACTCTAATGATTGAAAACCGTTCGCCACAGTCGGCATATTTTTATTCTGTGAACATCACAGGGGAGAATACGCCTGCATTCAGCCAAAGCATGGTAACTTCACTCCTTGGCTCGGGTGAATCGCGCTCGATACCTGTGGCATTTTCCCCTTATAGTTCCGGCGAAGCAACTGCGACCCTGAGCATTCAAACCTCCAAGGGCTCGGCAACTGTGCCTCTTTCCGGATCCGGCGTCACAGCACTCGAAGTCTTTCCGACGGCGTTGGATTTCGGACATCGCGCGATTAATGAAACTTCACTGCCGATGAATATCACGTTGTATAACAAGTCCAACTCATCGCCGCTGACAATTTCGGAGATCGAACAGCTAGGGAATTCAGGAGCTGATTTCAACCTGGATCAGTCTCCGATCACACTGGCGCCCGGCGAAACACGTAATTTATCAGTTACAGTCACACCATTTGATATAGGGGACACACATTCTTATCTAACCTTAGAATCGGACCGTGGATTTGAAATGGTGGATTTGCTCGTCGATGGATCGAACTATCTTCGTCTTGATCCACCCGTGGCAGACTTTGGACTGCACCTCGATAGTGCACCCGCCGACAGCATCACTATCAATGTCGAGAATACTTCCCCTGAAAGCATTTCGATCGATGAATTTTCACTCGACGGAAGCAATTCATTTACCATGACGGCTCCCACGCCTGGAACACTCGCACCGGGCGAATCGACTTCTCTGTCAATTAATGCGACTTCTATATCAAACGCACAACACCAGCTTCATGAAACTGCAATGAGTACGATCCGAAATTTGCGTGGCGATACAAATCTCCGTATTCAGCGTAATACGGGACCGAGTAACGTTTCATTTGGTGAAGGGACTTTGATCGACCCCAAGTGGCATTCAACAAATCAAAAATGGTATATCATTTACCCTACCGAACTTCAGGAAGGCCAAGAATCGACTAATTTTGAAGTAGTTCACCCCGGACACGACATTTTGATTTCTGGAGATGGCTTTGATGTTTATTCAGTAGATGAGTATGGGAATAGAAGTTTTATTACCGGTATCAATGTGAAAATCGAGGGGAGAAATGTCGAGTTAGGCGAATTCCACCTAACTCCTTCATTGCAAGGTCATTTCGGTCAAGATGCTACTCCAGATCCACCACATTGTCTTTATGCATCTGCAGGTGTTTTCAGAGCGAAAGATGGCGAAAAGGGACAGCGTGGGGGCAGTCTGTTTGTAAATGCGAGTGATACGATTGTTTATGCCAGCGATTTGAATTTCAGCGGGGGCGATGGAGGGTATGGAGCAACTGCCTGTCCCAAATACGACGTCCGACCTGAAACCGCAATACCACCTGTTCAAGGATTTCTTGCTGATGATGGAGGAAATGGTGGCAATGGTGGATTGGGAGGCTGCGCCCAATTCAACTGCCAGACATTTATTTGGGGGGATTTTCAGTCGATTACGGTAAATGGAGGCGATGGAGGCGATGGAGGAAATGGCGGTGACGTATTTCCTCAATTCAACAGAAACTGCGGAGTAAGCCCTGGGACAGGAGGGAATGGCGGACGTGGTGGTGATACGGGCTTTGTCGAAATTAGTTGCTCTAATATGTATGGAAATACGGGTGCCGTCATCGCCTACGCTGGAAATGGTGGCTATGGAGGAAGAGGAGGAACAACCACAAGTGGCTCGTCTGGGTTACGATGTATAGGTGGAAACGGAGGGGATGGTGGTAATAGCAATAAAAGCGATATCCTTGGTTTCACACCAAATCCGGGCTCCATATTCAAAGGCGGCGACTATGGGCATGGCGGCAATCCTGGAATATTCTTTATTTGTGGTTTGTGGGATGTATATATGCGTGGACAATTTGGAAGAGATGGAATCGAAGGAAGTACTAAATAACTTTGGAATGTGATACAGATAAACTTTCGCCCGGCGGACCATTTCATCCGCCGGGCGAAGTTATTTAACGACCATGATTTCAACATGAACTCGACAACGTTCACGCGCGTGTGCGTTCGAGCGCCCCGGCTAAATCCTCGACCAGATCGTCACCGTTTTCGATGCCAACCGACAGGCGAATGGTGCCATCGGTGATGCCCATCGCGGCGCGTTGCGCTTCGGTCAGCACCGCGTGGCTCATCGTCGGTGGATGGCAAACGAGCGATTCGACCCCGCCGAGGCTTTCGGCAAAGAAGAAATACTCCAACCCTGCGATGAACTTGTTCACGGCGTCGCGACCGCCCTTCAGTTCAAACGTCACCATGCCGCCGAAGCCGTCCATCTGGCGCTTTGCCAGCTCATGCTGCGGGTGCGACGGCAAGCCGGGGTAACACACGTCGCTGGCGAGCGGATGCCCCTCCAGAAATTTCGCAATCTGGAGCGCGTTGGCTTCGTGCGCGCGCATGCGGAGCGAGAGCGTTTTGAGCCCGCGCAACGACAGGTAACAATCGAACGGGCTGGGCACCCCACCGACGGTGTTCTGGTAGAAATAGAACGCCTCGTGCAATTTCGGGTCGTTCGTCACGACGGCGCCGCCGATCACGTCGCTGTGGCCCGCGATGTATTTCGTGGTCGAGTGCAGGACGACGCTCGCACCGAGGTCGAGCGGGCGCTGGAAATATGGCGACGCGAACGTGTTATCGACCACGACGGGAATGCCATGGCGTTTGCCGATTTCGGCGACGGCGGCGATATCAATCAGTTGCAACTTCGGATTCGTCGGCGTTTCGATCCAAAGGTAGCGCGTTTTCGGCGTAATGGCGGCTTCGAATTCCGCCATGTCGTTACCGCCAACGTAGGTGAACGTCGTCTGGCGCTTCTTGTAGAACGACTCGAACAGGCGCAACGTACCGCCATACAAATTTACGGCCGCGACAACATGATCGCCGGGTTCCATCGGCGAGAGCACGGCGTCGGTGGCGCACATTCCCGAGGCAAACGCGAGACCTTGTTCGGCGTTTTCCAGCGCGGCGATGCATTGTTCGAGCGCGCGGCGCGTGGGATTGCCCGAGCGCGAGTATTCAAACCCGCTGGCGTCGGGACGACCGACCTCCTGGAATTTGAACGTCGTGGATTGGTAAATCGGGGTAATGACGGCGCCGGTGGCGGGATCGACGTCCTGACCGACACGAATGGCTTTGGTTTCAAACCGCATGGGAACTGCTCCTTGAGGGGTTTTCCAGGCGATTGTCAGCGCCGCAAGCTCCAGGCGCGCAAGGCAAGGGCGATGGGAGCGTACTTTGGGGTACGTGACCAAGCCCCCAACCCAACAACACTTCTTCGACGCGCAACGCAGAGATTGCGGATGCTGCAAGCGTCCTGGTGGTCTCGCAGCCGCCTCGGGAGCAGGCCGCGAAAGAGCGCGTGTTGTACGCACGCCGGGGCGGATCGATCAAGGAGGAAGTGGGGGGAAACGCGGGATGGTATCACGCCCTTTCAGGGCTTGGTGTGCAAATAACATCTGTCCCAGGGCTTCGCTTCGCTCCGCCCTGGGCTTAGGAATCGTGCCCCGTTGGGGCGTTTTGACTCCCAGCGAACAAGAGGTACACTGTCGTTGAGAAACATCATTGCTATGTACTTGGTCGTCTTCTCGCACCACTGGAGAACAAGCTTCAACACCATGCAATGATATTCACAAAGACGGCCCAACGGGCCGGTTTTTGCCGAGAAGTTTTCTCCGAAGCAACGAATGATCTACATAAATAAGGTTTACGCCATTCCTGCAGCCTGCGACTTCTGACGTTCCGACGGATACGGGCATTTTGTTGCCCCAACGGGGCGCAATTCCTTAGCCTGGGGCAAGCGCGAAGCGCGTCGCCCCAGGTGCGGGACGCATGTTTTCCAAGCCCTGACAGGGCGAAATACCCCGTAAACTCACCGCGCCTTCCAACCGAAAACCGACCGTCAAAATCGACGACAATCGTACCTGTGAAAATCAATAATGAAGTTAAATAACCGAAAAGTTTCTCGATAGCAGGCCGTGAAAGAGCGCGTTTTGTCCGCACGAGGGGGCGGGGCAATCAAGGAGGAAGTGGGGAAAGATAATATTTGCGCAATAATCATTTCCAATTAACGCAATGACGATTTACCATCCACTATCCTAAAATTCCAACCAAATAATGTAAATTCCAGATCTGTAATAGGTTCTTTTTCGACGCCATTTATTCCGAGACGTCGTTTTATTTCATGAATTGCCTGCTGTGGATCATTCGCAATCATTGGCATATCATACATTGTAGCAATACAGACATTGGCTACCAATGCTTTCGCCCAACACTTATAATCGCCTTGATATCCATCAGTTATAACAAGACCAAAATCAGCTTCACCTCTATTAATTAGCCCCTCGATTTGACCTATTCCTTTCAGTATATCCTCATTTCGTTTGGTGACCTCCGAAGGCGCTTCTGGACACAATGTCGATTTCAATTGCAAAACAAGACGTTGTCCGTCTCTCTTAGCCAAGATATCGGCATCTTGAACTGGGTTATTATATTTAACATTATGCTCTACATGCCAAGCAGCGGAATTATTTCGTAGAATTAAATCACATACTTCGATCATCCTGTGCTCGCGTAACCCGCTTACTTTGCAGTATTGATTATTATCAATTCGTGCAGCCAACCTGAGCATATAGTCGTCGAGCTGCGAAAGTGCAATGATGTCACTGGACAAAGCGATGTATTCTTCACCGATTTTCACAATAGGTGTTTCTAAAAAAGAAACTATCTTCCAAAACTCGTGCTCCTTCATCTGATCTGGAAAAATCAAATCGTCAAAGACATCTCGTTCAGGACCCATTTCAGGTCGTTTGAACTGAACACTCGTAGTTTCATTATATGTAATCTTCTGATTTAATGCACCCATCTCAACAAAGCATTCAGATGGCAACAGTTCTTTTTTCTCCTCAAATTGCGAAGCAATAGACGCTAAATATTTCATTACCCTCCGATAATCACCCGCTTTCCACTTTGAAGTCAACTGATCATCATCATGAGTTAATTGAACCTGGTACAAATTAGGCGAAGTTGCTCTCAAATATTCCACGATGCTCTTATCATAATCAGTTGACTGTTTCCCTTGGAAATAAATTATTGTGCTCGATGATTTATTAAACTGAATTTCCCCTTCACCCATACCTGCCATTTTTAGCAAATCAACAAAGCATTGATAAGACGGGGCAATTTCTTTCACTATCTTATCTAATTGATCCATCCATTCACTGCTATCGTTAGCATCCAGATATATGTCGCCCAAATTACAATAATCGCAAAATTTATTCGCCCATTTCAAGGCCCAGAATACTCCTGAACGTAATGCCCCTTCTTGTTCAAAAAATCGGTGATGCTCTTCTTCGAAATTATAAATAAATTTTGAGCATTGTAGCCCGAGCACCAATCGCTTATAGAAAAATAAATAATAATTCATCACCCAAAAAAGAACTTGTTCTTTCGGATTTTTCCAAAGATCTAGTTTTTCAATTTCACAATCAATCATCCTTTCAATATTTCTTATTTCATTTGAAATCTCCATGAGGCCTCCATCATTGTACAAATTTTCCTTCATTCATAATGCGTCCAAAGTCGAATCACCTTCACCACCTGTTCGTCTTCGTAAACTTGATACACAAGCCGATGTTGGATGTTGATACGTCGGGAATACGCGCCTGCCAGATCGCCGACGAGTTTTTCGAACGGCGGCGGGGTTTGAAATGGGTCGGTTTCGAGAATCGCGAGCAGTTCCTGGGCTTTCGGTTTCAACCCGGCAGAGGCGAGTTTCTTGGCGTCTTTCTGCGCTTGCTTGGTAAACACCAATGTCCAACTCACCACTCAAGCTCCTTCGAGCATTCAGACACATCGGCGGCCAAACCTTCGCGGATGGATTCGCGCATGCCCGGCACCGACAGCAGGTACAACGTTTCCGAAATCGCGTTCCAGTCGGTTTCGGAAACCAGCACGGCGTTACCGCGCTTCCCAGTAATCACGATCGGTTCGTGGGATTCCTGAGCTTCGTCGATCAGGCTATAAAGTTTCGCGCGGGCTTCGGTGGCATTTAAAATCGTCATGGGCGTGTCCTCCATGACAAAGCGTGCGCAATAACGTACGCCCAGTCAAGGCTCATTTAACCACACCAAAACCACTCTTGCCCTGGTGGTGGATTTGAATAAATTGTCTTTATAGGACGTAGAGGACGTGTGAGGCGGAAGCCAACAACGGCGAAATGCCGAAGGGCATCAGGGGGGTGGTAGAATTTCAACACGAGGTCGATATGGCGTTAACGTTTCAAAGCAATTCCCGTCGCAATCGCGGCAGTTCGACTCCGTCGAAGGCGGGCGGCGGGTGCATGATGTTTTTCGGGCTGCCGTTTTTTCTGATGGGCATGCTTTTTTTCACCATGCCGATTTGGTCGCGCATGCAGGGCAAACCCGAACCGCCAACGTGGCTGGGCGCGATTGGTGTGATGTTGTTTTCGTCGATTTTCATCGCAATCGGCGGGGCCATCATTTGGGGCGGCATTCAAACGATGCGCGGGTATGATTTTTCCTCGCGCCGCAAGAAAGGGAAGGCTTTCACCGGCACGGCGCTGGAAAGTCCGAATTTTCCCAAGGTCAACACCGCAGGTCGCGGGCCGCGTGGCGGCGTGCTGGTCAAACCCGAAGCTGGCATGTGGGCCAAATTCATCGGTCTGATTATTGTGTCGGCTTTCTGGAACGGCATTTCGTGGTTCGCCATGTTCCAGGTCACCAAGGAGTTAAGACGCGACGGCGGCTTTGCGTGGATTCCTGTCATTTTCATCGGTCTGTTTTGCCTGATCGGCATTGCGCTGGTGTTGGGGGTGTTTCACGCGCTGTTCCGCATTTTGCTCGTGGGCGACACACCGCTGGAAATCAGCGCCGAACCGTTGAAACCGGGGGAACGGGGTAAAGTGTCGCTCTATCAGAAGGGTAGCTTTGAAATTACCGAAATTATTGTGTCGTTGGTTTGCCGTGAGAAGGTTACCTACTCGCAAGGCACGCGACGCGTCACCAGCACCGAGGAAGTTTCCCGGACCGAAATCGTCAAACAAAACAATTCGCGGGCGAATAATACCGGGCCGGTTGTCGAGGCTGAATTCCTTGTTCCCAATAACGCCATGCATTCGTTCAAAGCCTCGAACAACGTGATCGAGTGGGGTTTCGAGGTGAAAATCGATATTCCCGGTAAACCGGATGTGAACGATTTCTACCCAGTGCGGGTGATGCCCGTGGGAGGAAGATAACATGAGCGACGATCTGCAACTTACCGTAGAATTGGACGGTGAAAAGCGTTCCGATTACCACCCGGGGGAAACCATTTCCGGACGTGCCCGTATCAGCGCACCGTCGTCGTGGGAAGCCAAGTACGCGGAGCTTAGCGTCGGATGGTCCACATCGGGCCTGGGCGATACGGATTCGGGATCGGCGGGAAAGATGGAACTCGCCAAAAAAGGCGAAATGGTTCAACCAACCGTGGAACGCAAATTTTCGTTTCGATTGCCGGAAGTACCTCTTTCATACAGTGGTCGTAAGCTGAAAATCAATTGGGCCGTTGGTTTGTACGTACGCGCGGACGGCGGAAAAGCAGAGCAATCGTGTGAAGTTCCGTTTCATCTGGTAGGTCGCAGGGAAAACACAACGGCGCACGAATCGAGTTCTCCCCCACCACCTTCGGCTGCCGCGCCGCCTCTGCCGTGGGAAAAGCAGGACAACGTTGCCTCGTCATCGCCATTCAATATCGACGTGGACGATTTGCCGCCTCCGCCAGAATGATCATTCTTCTTCAATGACGACATTCGTAAAAACCGGCAAACGGTCGAACCCCTTTTCCGTTCATCTGCTCGGTCCCCGAGGAACGCGGTACGTGTTTGCGCCGGGGAACTCATTCGAGGCATTGGTTACGCGGCTCGAAGTCGCCCAATGGCGCGCGGAACTCGTTGGCCCGCATGGCGTGGGGAAATCGACGTTGCTTGATGACCTGGCTGCCGAAACCGAGCAACGCGGCATGCATTGCGTGCGGTGGAAATGCCGCGACGGATGGCCTTTTTTACCATTTGGTTGGTGGTTGCACGTGCGGCCAGGCGGCGTAGTTTTTTTGGACAGTGCGGAAATCCTCTGGGGCATCTCGTTCGCACTGCTACGCGGCATGTGTCGGCTTGTCGGGTCGGGACTCGTTGTGACAGTGCATCGTCCGACCGGTTGGGGAGAATCCATAACAATGCAAGCCGAAGCCGATGCCTTTGCAGCGTTGGTTTGCGAACGACTGGGGGAAACGGGTATCGAGTTTTCACGCCAGGACGCCGAGCAACTGCTCGCCGTGCATGGCGGCAACGCGCGCGAAGCATTGTTTGCGCTGTACGAAGCGTATGAAAATGACGAGTTGAACGGGGTGGGTAAAAACGAAGCCGCTCCGGCAGACGATGGCCTGAACCGGAGCAGCCGGGACCACTCTTGAAGCGCGGACTTCAAGAGACTTTGATTACAAAATCGACGGCGGCAAAGCGGACGGTTTTCGTTCGCCCGCGCGGAAAGATTTCTCGTCGCTGGTCGTTGAACGTTCGAGCAGCAATTCGCTTTCGGTTACCAGTTTCGAGCGATCTTTAATCGGGCCATACCATTCGTTGGGTATCTGGCTGAGGCCAAAACGCGCCCCGCACAACGCGCCGACAACCGCGCCTTGCGTATCGGCATCGCCACCCAAACAAACGGCAGTTTCCATGGCGTCCTCAAACGTTTCATTGTGGAACAACGACCACACGGCCAACTGCACCGTGTTGACCACGTATCCGGTTGTATGAAGATCTTCGATCTTCATACTGTGGATATGTTTTAGACCATCGACGATGGCGTTATGTTCCTGATGATACGTCGGATAGGGCGAGAAATTGGTGTTTTCGTTCAATTCGGCCAAATTATACCGATGAACGTTTTCGTTGAAGGACTTGGTCTGGCGCACGGATTCGAGGAACGCAAGACATTGGTCCAGCAGATTGTATGAGTAACGGTTGTGCAGGCATTGGATGAGCAGGAAGTTCACCACCAGCGCGCCTTCGATCGCGCGCGGATCGAAGTGTGTGATCTGGGAAAGGCCAATGGTAGCATCGACCATTTTTTCCAGATCGTTCCAGTAATACAATCCAGCGACCAGACAACGGCAAAGCGCTCCGTTTCCGGCCTTCATGCCTGCGCTGTCGAGCCACACACGGCGACCCAGGTTTTCCCACAGCTCGATGTCATCGGTCAGGTCGCGCAGAATATCGCGGGTGTGCATTCCCACACCGCGCGGATTGGTACGCAGCCATTCGCATAACGCTCCCGCGACATCCAGGCCCTCGAAGCCCTGGTTGTTCACAAAAGAGTTCATCGTGGTTAAAAACTGTGCTGTATCGTCGGTCCATTCACCAGGACGAAGCCGATAACGCCGTGATCCTTCCATTCGGAAGGGACGGTTTGCCAGGCTGAGGCGAATCTCGGTCGCGGTTCGGGCTTCGAACTGCGAACCAAGCGCGTCGCCAACGGCTAGTCCCAGGGTTGCGCCTAGAAATCGATCGCGTACTTGTTCGGGTAACAAGTGACCAACCCCCGTATTTTGAATCATTAATATCGTGTCGCCACGAAACGCCAGTCCCGGTAAATAGGCAAGAAGAATCTCCCCCACTTGCCGAGGTCTGGTTTTCCTTCATTATATCGTTGGCGAATATAGCCTCGACCGTTGGGGTTCGACAACCGGAACCCTTGATTTTTTGGTATTTTTTCACGCTGGCAACTTAAGCGATTGAGCGTATTTGATCAGGAGTCCGTTCAGGAGGAACCCTTGCGCCGTATGGCGTTCTTTACCAACACGCCCCAACGAGCAAAATCCCCGCGCTGAAACCGGACCAGCTCAACGGCGCGCGGCGTTTCGGGTCTGCAGACGAACACCAGGAGAAACGCCATGCTGGCGAGCGTAAACGCACCCGCTGTGCCGTATGTAATACCGCGCAAAACGCCCAATTTGGCTGCCAATAAATAACACGCGCCGAATTGAATCGCCAACGCTATCCAGTTGATGACCATCGGGATTTGCGGACGCATCAGATGACCGCTGAAATATGCCGCGACCACACGCACCGATGCCATCAGGCAAAATGCAGGCACCAGCACACGAAACGGCCAGATGGCTCCGGCGAAATCGGCGCCATAGATTATTGGGATGAGGGGAGCACAAATCCACCCCAAAAGTGTCAGGACGATACCGATCAGCAACATCTGGCGAAACGCCGCCGCCACCAGTCGACTCGACTCGGCACTATCGCTCGACGCGATGGCCTGATAGGACGCCGTCGTGAGGGCTTCGGGAAGCAAATTCGAGCGCTTGGCAAGCGAGGCGGCCTGATTGTACACACCGAGCGCCGCGCCACCGCCCGCAAAGTTGACCAGCAGTTGGTCGAGTTCACCCCGCAAGCGAGCGGCCATGTCGCCAATAAACACCCATTTGCCATAAGCAAGGACTTCTCCCACCAACGCGCGCGACGGCCATTGCCACAGCCGCCCGTGCGGTCGCAGTAACCATACCATAAACGCGGTCGATCCCGTGGCGATGACGTAATACGCAATGATGAGTGGGAAAATGGGAGCCTCGCCCGGCCAAAGTAATATGATGGCGATAATCGTGATGCTTTGCGAGGCGCCAAAGCCAACGTCGAACAGTGCCCGTGCGCGAATCGCTCCGAGCCCGTTCATCAAACCGCGCCATGCAGCCCCGTAAATCATCAAAGGAAACGCCGCCGCCACAACAACGAGACTTTGAAACGCAATGCCGCGGAAAAGCACGCCTTGCACCCATGGCGCGAAAATCAAAAGCGCCGCCGAAACAATCCCCCCCACACCAAGAGAGATCAGCATGGCCAGTGAATTCAGCGATGCAAGCCGGTTGCGATCCTTGGCAATGAAAACCTGGCAGGCAAGCCTCAGCCCGAAATTCGCAAGGTTCACGAGCAATCCGTGCGCCACGATCGTCGCCAAAACATAGGCGCCACGGCCTTCGCTTCCCAGCCATCGGCTGACGAAAATTCCCGACACCAGACTGAGACCCACGGTGAAAACCTGGGCGGTGGCGTCGATAGCGCTGTTACGGGCGATGCTCAAGCAAACCGGGTCCTCGCGGGGGATCGAATCGAACGGACGATCCTTGGGCGCGAAGGGTCAACCAAGGCAAGGACGTTCTCGAAATCCGCGAGTCATATTTGGCGGAAGAAGTACCGCTGTTTGTTATATGAGAACAATGCCCCTGGGATCGCCGAGCCCCAGGGATTTCGTCTCCTGGTTGGAGCGAGGCATTTTCTGAAGCTCGACAACGCAAAGTTTTTGTCAAAGGCGCTGATTCCAGGCTTGACTTGAGGGCAGGATTCACCCTAGACAAAGCGTCCTCATGCGCGCGTTTCCCATGCGCCGTCTGGTTGTTGTCCTGATTTGTGGCGGTTGTAGCTCAGTTGGTTAGAGCACCTGATTGTGGTTCAGGGGGTCGCGGGTTCGAATCCCGTCATCCGCCCCATCGAATTTGCCGAATCGGCACGCACCCGTAGCTCAGCC
>CAZOKZ010000066.1:0-23163 GCA_964580585.1 uncultured Candidatus Sumerlaeota bacterium
CAAATTACAAACAAGATTTGAATCGAAATAAAATTAAAAATATAAAATAAATTATGCTTCCAATCATCGCCGTAAGCCACGTTTTTTCAACAATTTACGCAATAACAAAACTCGCTTACGCACATAATTATAGCAAAATAATCAAGCGGTAAAAAAATTTCGTTAAAATTGTTTGACTTCGAGCGGTATTTTTGATTCCTTTTGCACAGATTCGACGACAGCTCCCGGCGCTTCCTCCCCTTTGCTGCCCGGATTGTCGCTTATCCAAAACCTTTTTACAGTTTCCGGTTCGGGGCAGAAAATCGATCCCTGGGGCCTGAAACAGAAAGCCAGGTGGCAAAATGAAGAACTCGAAGGAACTCGTGAAGTATGGTTGGATTGCAATGCTCGCCGCAGCGGGCATGGTTGCTCCGAAGTCGGCGGATGCCGGCGTGATGATGCAGGGATTTTACTGGGACTGCCCCAGCAACTGGTACAACACCATCAAGGGCAAGGCGTCCGAGTTGGACAACATGGCCGGTGGCAAGGGCCTTAACCGCATGTATTTTCCACCCCCGTCAAAAGCTCAAGGCGGCGGCTACTCGATGGGTTACGACGTGGCGGACTACAAAGACGTCGGTAACTATAACCAGCACGGCAACACGGAAACACGCTTTGGCAGCAAGTCGGAGCTGACCTCCTGCACGTCGTCTTATCGCAGCAAAGGCATCGTGACGATGGCCGACATCGTGCTCAACCACCGCTCGGGCGGCGGCAGCGAATACAACCCGAACGTTGGCTACAATACATGGACAAACTTCGGCAGCCAAAAATCGGGCTTTGCCAAGTGGCACTACAACCAGTTTCACCCATCCACCTACGAATGGTCCGACCCGGGCGCATTCGGCGGTTACCCTGATCTTTGCCATGCAACGGGCAATTCGACAGGTCAGCCCTACAAGGACATGCGCGACTGGGGCAACTGGCTGGAAAGCTCCAGCAACGCGGGCTTCAACGGCGGATGGCGTTATGACTATGTCAAAGGCATCCATGCCTGGTACACCAAAGACCACAAATCCGGCACGGGCCAATACACGATCGGTGAATACTGGGATTCGAACACCAGCACGCTGAATTGGTGGTGTAATGCTTCGAATGCATCGGCTTTTGACTTTGCCTCGCTCTACACGATGGAAAGCATTTGTGACAACACGGGCGGCGGCGGTTATTTGCCGAACCTGGTTAATCAGAGCAAGTCGTTCGCGGCCAAGTGGGCAACCCGCGCAGTTCCGTTCGCCGGTAACCACGACACCGACCCGATCAACAACCACAAGATGATCGCTTATGCGTACGTTCTGAGCTACAAGGGTTATCCCTGCGTGTGGTACAAAGATTACTTCAACTACGGCCTGAAGGGTCTTGGCGGCCAGTGGGGCAACGGCATCAAACAACTGGTGTGGACGCATGAAAAACTCGGCGGCGGCAGCATCACGGTTCATAACGAAAAAACCAACGACGGCGATCTGCTGATTTATTCGGACGCTTCGGGCAGCTCGAGCAGCCCCGGTTACGTGATTGCGATCAACGATAACGCCAACAACTGGCGCGGCGCCTGGGTGAATGTCGCCAACAGCCGTCTGCGCAACAAAACCCTCAAGTGCTACGCTTGGTATTCGCACAAGAGTGGTCAGAACTACCAGCCCGGCAACAAGTTCTGCGCCTCTGACGGCCAGGTCGAGCCTTGGGCGGCTCCTCGCGGCTACGCGCTCTACGCGCCGACGGGCTACTAATCCACAACGGCAGAATCAGGGGGATGGCTACCCCTTGTTGAAACATCCATAAACCATCTGTGTCACCAGATGAAGGCGGGCGCCGACCAGAGGAGTAGTCGGTGCCCGCCTGTTTTTTTTTACCTTCGTCCACCCACCGCCCAACGCGAGTCGAATATTTTTGGAAATCCAAACAGTACATCCAATGACAATATTCAAAAATCGGAAAAATAAAAGTGCGAAAACTACGCAAAAATGCCTGAAAATGCAATGAATCTGTTGGATATTGTAATAATTAGGCAGATAATAATAAATTTTAGATATATCGTAAAAATTAGATTGACTTTGGCAATTGATTTTGATCCATTCGGTCCAGACTCAACGACAGGACCTGTTGGTATCCTCTTTTCAACCGGACTGTCTCTTAATTCCCATTTTGAAATGTTTCCGGAAGTTGCGCGCTCACGTTGCAGGTTTCCCGAAACGGAAAGTCAGGTGGCCCATGAAGTGCACGAAAGTACTCGCGAAGTATGGGTGGTTAGGCGTTGTGGTGGCGGCGGGCATGATTGTCCCGAAGTCGGCGGATGCCGGTGTGATGATGCAGGGCTTTTACTGGGACGTTCCCAGTGGCTGGTACAACACATTGAAGGGCAAAGCTGCCGAATTGGACAATATGGCAGGCGGCAAAGGCCTCAATCGTATCTACATGCCGCCTCCGTCAAAAGCACAGGGTGGCGGATATTCGATGGGTTATGACGTGGCGGATTACAAGGACGTCGGTAACTACAACCAACATGGCACGACCAACACCCGTTTTGGTTCGAAATCGAACCTGACCTCGTGCACGAGCACCTTTCGCGGCAAGGGCATCGTGACGATGGCCGATATCGTGTTAAACCATCGTTCGGGCGGCGGCAGCGAATACAACCCGAACACGGGCGGAAATACCTGGACAAACTTCACGACACAAAAATCCGGGTTTGCCAAATGGCGCTATAACCAATTCCACCCTTCCACCTTTGAAGGTTCCGACCCTGGCGGTTTTGCCGGTTTCCCGGACGTCTGCCACGCAACGGGTAACTCGACGGGCCAGCCTTACAAAGATCTGCGCGACTGGGGCAACTGGCTGGAAAGTTCCAGCAATGCGGGCTTCAACGGCGGCTGGCGCTATGACTACGTGAAGGGTATCCATGCCTGGTACACCAAAGATCACAAGGCTGGCACGGGCGGCTATACGATCGGCGAGTATTGGGATGCGAACACCAGCACCTTGAACTGGTGGTGTAATGCCTCGAACGCGTCGGCGTTTGACTTTGCCTCGCTGTACACGCTCCAGGACATCTGTAACAACACCGGTGGTGGCGGCTATTTGCCGAACCTGGTGAACAGCGGCAAGTCGTTCGCGGCCAAGTGGGCGACTCGCGCGGTTCCGTTTGCGGGCAACCACGATACCGACCCCATCAGCAACCACAAGACCATCGCTTACGGGTACATCATGAGCTATGCGGGTTATCCGTGCGTCTGGTACAAAGATTACTTCAATTACGGCCTGAAGAATCTGGGTGGCCAATGGGGTAATGGTATTCGACAGCTTGCCTGGACCCATGAAAAACTGGGTGGCGGCAGCATCACGGTCCATAACGAAAAGACCAACGACGGCGATTTGCTGATCTATTCGGACGCCTCGGGCAGCTCATCGAGCCCCGGCTACGTGATTGCGATCAACGACAACGCCAACAACTGGCGTGGCGCCTGGGTCAACGTGGCCAACTCGCAATTGCGCAACAAGACAATGAAGTGCTACGCTTGGCACTCGAATAAGAGTGGCCAGAACTATCAGCCCGGCAACAAGTTCTGCTACAGTGACGGCCAGGTTGAGCCCTGGGCGGCTCCTCGCGGCTACGCGCTCTACGCACCGAACGGCTTCTAATCCACAATGGCAGAACCAGGGGATGGCTATCCCTTGTTGAAACATCCGTAATATCATCTGTGTCACCGGATGCGGATGGGCGCTGGCAAGATCGGACGGGAACCCCGAGACGGCCAGCGCCCATTCATTTTTTTACGCTGGCGAGTGGTTTGGGGTGCTTCGAGGCGGGTTCACCTCAAAAAAACATGCGAAAAATCAGCAATTGGCATGGTGAATTTTGAAAATAAAGAAAATATTCAATACGCAGTGACGCATAAATGACCGATTATCAAGCATATAGCGTCTGTTTATAAATTTTTTACCCGTAATTTCGCCGTTTATTTTAAAATATTTGTAAATTGTCAAAATATTTGTTTGACTTTGGGAACGGAATTCGGTCAGATGCCTCCAGATTCGACGGCAGGACTCGTTACTTTCTCCCCTTTAGTGACCAGTATGCCGCAAAACACTTTTTCCAATATGTTTCCGGAAGTTGATCGTAAGAGCCAACAACTCTCCTGAAACAAGAAAGCCAGGTGACACAGATGAAGGTTTCGAAAGCGCTCAAGAATTTCGGTTGGGTTGCAGTTCTCGCTGCAGCGGGCATGATGTTTCCGAAGTCGGCGGATGCCGGCGTGATGATGCAGGGATTCTACTGGGACACACCCAGTGGTTGGTACAACACGATGAAGGGCAAAGCGACGGAACTCGATAACATGGCGGGTGGCTACGGCCTCGACCGCATGTATTTCCCGCCCCCGTCCAAAGGCCAGGGCGGCGGCTATTCGATGGGTTACGACGTGGCGGACTATAAAGACGTCGGTAACTACAACCAGCACGGCGACACGAAGACCCGTTTCGGTACGAAAGCCGAACTGACCTCTTGTACGTCCACCTATCGTGGCAAGGGCATCGTGACGATGGCCGACATCGTTTTGAACCATCGCTCGGGCGGCGGCAGCGAATATAACCCGAACACCGGCGGCAATACCTGGACGAACTTCGGTTCGCAAGCTTCCGGCTTCGCCAAATGGCACTACAACCAGTTCCACCCCTCTACCTATGAATATTCCGATCCGGGCGCATTTGGCGGATATCCCGACCTTTGCCACGCAACCGGCAACACGACGGGCCAGCCTTACAAAGACATGCGCGACTGGGGCAACTGGCTGGAAAGCTCCAGCAATGCGGGCTTCAACGGCGGCTGGCGCTATGACTACGTGAAGGGCATCCACGCTTGGTACACCAAAGACCACAAAGCTGGTACCGGTGGCTACACGATCGGCGAATACTGGGATTCGAACACCAGCACGCTGAACTGGTGGTGCAACGCCTCGAACGCATCGGCTTTCGACTTTGCCTCGCTCTACACCATGGAAGCCATCTGCGATAATACAGGTGGTGGCGGCTACCTGCCCGACCTGGTGAACCAAAACAAATCCTTCGCGGCCAAGTGGGCAACCCGTGCAGTTCCGTTTGCCGGCAACCACGATACCGATCCGATCACCAACCACAAAATGATCGCTTATGCCTACGTGATGAGCTACAAAGGCTATCCGTGCATTTGGTACAAAGATTACTTCAACTATGGCCTGAAGGGCCTTGGCGGCCAGTGGGGCAATGGCATCAAGCAGCTTGCCTGGACGCACGAAAAACTCGGCGGTGGCAGCATCACCGTGGATAACGAAAAGACCAACGACGGCGATTTGCTGATCTATTCGGACGCTTCTGGCAGCTCCTCGAGCCCGGGTTATGTGATCGCGATCAACGACAACGCCAACAACTGGCGCGGCGCCTGGGTCAACGTGGGCAACTCGCAACTGCGCAACAAGACGCTGAAGTGCTACGCATGGTATTCGCACAAGAGCGGCCAGAACTATCAACCGGCGAACAAGTTCTGCGCCAGCGACGGCCAGGTTGAACCGTGGGCGGCTCCTCGCGGCTACGCGCTCTACGCACCGAACGGTTATTGATTCTCAAACAATCTCCAGTCATGCGAGAGGCGGGGAATCCTCTCGCATGACTTTGCCTTCTGCATCTACCGCAGAAAGTCATCGGATGGAAAGGCGCTGGCCACGGGCTGGCGCCTTTCTTTTTTTTGGCTGTTGAATTGAAGAAGCGATTTATAGAGAAGCTTTTTTTACATTATTTTGCCTTCCGCAAGAACCGAGGATTGGAAATTGTCGAAAAAAAGAAACGATATTGCCGCGTAACTGGTCAATTGTCAATGTTCTATATAAAAATCGACCCATATTAGGTCGAAATAAACATTTTATTTTTAAAAATTTGGAAGATAGTGCAAAAATTCCTTGCTAATGGAAAAGTTTTCTGCTCTACATGACGCAGAATCATTGAGTGAAACCGGAGCGGTTCCCCTTTAGCGCAACGGTTCACTTGCAAGATCCCCAAAAAACTTTCGAGTGGACCGCTGAAATCAGGAGCGGCACATCGAAAAAGAAAGTCAGGTGACACATGGCTACTCTCAAGAAGTACGGTGTATTGGCATTTGTGGCGGCGGCAGGTTTCTTGGCCCCGAAGTCGGCGGATGCCGGCGTGATGATGCAGGGATTCTACTGGGACACACCCAGTGGTTGGTACAACACGATGAAGGGCAAAGCGACGGAACTCGATAACATGGCGGGTGGCTACGGCCTCGACCGCATGTATTTCCCGCCCCCGTCCAAAGGCCAGGGCGGCGGCTATTCGATGGGTTACGACGTGGCGGACTATAAAGACGTCGGTAACTACAACCAGCACGGCGACACGAAGACCCGTTTCGGTACGAAAGCCGAACTGACCTCTTGTACGTCCACCTATCGTGGCAAGGGCATCGTGACGATGGCCGACATCGTTTTGAACCATCGCTCGGGCGGCGGCAGCGAATATAACCCGAACACCGGCGGCAATACCTGGACGAACTTCGGTTCGCAAGCTTCCGGCTTCGCCAAATGGCACTACAACCAGTTCCACCCCTCAACATACGAAGGCTGGGACCCAGGCGCCTTCGGTGGTTATCCCGACCTTTGCCACGCAACCGGCAACTCGGTTGGTCAACCCTACAAAGACATGATCGATTGGGGTAACTGGCTGGAAAGCTCCACCAATGCGGGCTTCAACGGCGGCTGGCGCTATGACTACGTGAAGGGCATCCACGCCTGGTACACCAAAGACCACAAAGCTGGCACCGGTGGCTACACGATCGGCGAATACTGGGATTCGAACACTGGCACGTTGAATACATGGTGTAATAATGCAAACGCATCGGCTTTCGACTTCGCCTCGCTCTACACCATGGAAAGCATTTGTGATAATACCGGTGGTGGCGGCTACTTGCCGAACTTGGTGGATCAGAGCAAGTCCTTCGCAGCGAAATGGTCCGTGCGTGCGGTTCCGTTTGCTGGCAACCACGACACCGACCCGATCACCAACGACAAGATGATCGCTTATGCCTACGTGATGAGCTACAAAGGCTATCCGTGCATCTGGTACAAAGATTACTTCAACTATGGCCTGAAGGGCCTTGGCGGCCAGTGGGGCAATGGCATCAAGCAGCTTGCCTGGACGCACGAAAAACTCGGCGGTGGCAGCATCACCGTGGATAACGAAAAGACCAACGACGGCGATTTGCTGATCTATTCGGACGCTTCTGGCAGCTCCTCGAGCCCGGGTTATGTGATCGCGATCAACGACAACGCCAACAACTGGCGCGGCGCCTGGGTCAACGTGGGCAACTCGCAACTGCGCAACAAGACGCTGAAGTGCTACGCATGGTATTCGCACAAGAGCGGCCAGAACTATCAACCGGCGAACAAGTTCTGCGCCAGCGACGGCCAGGTTGAACCGTGGGCGGCTCCTCGCGGCTACGCTCTCTACGCACCGAACGGTTATTGATCATCAAGCCCTTTGCTGATGGAGTTTTGATTCGATTTCTGAAACTCTAGCTCTGGTCTAACCAAGATGGTGGGCGCCAACCAAATCTGAAATTGCCGAATGGCGGTTTTCGAGGCGGTTGGCGCTCCTGATTTTTACCACTGGGAGAACGCGCGGGTGAACGACTCGAAATGATGCAATTGGCGTCGATATTAGAGTTGCCCGCGCGTGGGCCGGTTGCCCAAAGTGAAAAGTTAGCTTAGCGCGGTGACCAGTTCCCAACTGGCAGGTGGTTTTTGGTGAGAAATCCTTGGGGAATTGGCGAGAATTCGTTGCGCCGACTCTCATCGCGCATTTAGCCTCAACGATGCGGTTTGTCCCGGGCGTGTGGGATGGATGAACCGTGCATGTTTAAATTCCAATGTTTCTTTAGCGAGAGGTGTTCGCGTGCGTAAAAAAACGAATCCCTTGATAATCGGTATCCCCATCGCCGCGATATTGCTGGTGATCGTATTGGTCATGACGCAAACCGGCAAAGAACCCGTGGTGGAGGATACTGATTCCAAGGTAGAAAATGTCTCCAGTACAAATGGTGACGATGGCTCTGCATCAACCGATGCCGTGCCAACGCCGACTCCGGCGGCGATGGAGTTGAGTTCCGGTGGAGAGAAGGAAAAAGAGGAAACCATCGATTTGCCAGAAGGCATCAGCGGTCGGGTGTTGGATTTTGGAACGTTGAAGCCCATCGCTGGGGCGAGAATCACCAGCTACCTCTTTTCAGACGGTGTTTATACGATGTCGGATAATTATCCGCGCGTATTGGGAGAGACCGTCAGCGACGCAGAGGGTTTGTTCACGATCGATGAACCCGAGGCAATTGCTGCCAACGAAACGATTGGGCGTCGTGTTGAAAAAGAAGGTTACGAGTCGGTGATTATGATGTTCATTGGCGGTTCGTTACGCGACGATCCGGTGATTGCGACCTTTCGTTTGCACGAAGGCGGATCGATTTCCGGCTCTGTGTTGGATATTCGCGATGCCAAGCCCATTGAAAATGCCAGCGTGGGCGACATCGTTGTGCGACGGGATCCGAGTCAGACGATTGTTGATCATGGCCCTTTTCCTTCGACGTGGACCACCACAAATACGGAGGGGCAGTTTACTCTGAAGGGCTTCAGCTCTGAGGTCACCGATAATCGAATCCCCGCCAAAGCCGAAGGCTTTGTGAATACGATTTCACGCGAGGCGGAAACAGGCGAATCCGGTGTGCGTATCATGATGGCACCGAAGGAAGCCAGTTTGACCGGTATCGTTTATTTTGCCGATGGTTCGCCGGCTCCTGGGGTTAAAGTAACGTTGGATCTGCAACCCGATCGAGTGGTGGAAATCGTCGATTCGATGCGCGAATCCCAGATGACGCATACGGGCGAAGATGGACGTTTCAGTTTCCCGGCGTTGCGCAGTGGCGCCTATACGGTGAAAGCCATCAAGGAAAACGCCTTTCAATTCGGTATTGGGTGCCAGACGTATAAGGACGTTGTCCTGTTGAAAAACCAGGACGCGGAAATTGAACTGCAATTACCGGCTGCGGCACATGTGGAGGGTCGCTTTGTCGATGCAGACAGTGGCGAAGGCATTCCCGGTGTGCTGATGATTTCCGAACGTCCCTTCTATATTGAAAACGATACTCCGCCCACGGTGGCGTCTGACGAAGATGGCCGGTTCAGCCTCGATGTCTGGGTGGACGATCTGATTCCGTGGGGCGATTCCGTGCGAATCGCCATTAAGATTCCACAACCGTGGTTGCCGCCCGAGGACGAAGACCGCTTTGGCGAAAATTACACCATTGCCCAGGACTACCTGTCGTTCAGTGGAATACGCTCGGGCGAGAGTGCCTTCGTAGAAGTTAAACTTCCCAAGGGTTTTACTGTTCGGGGACGTTTGTTTCAACCCGATGCAAAAACTCCGGCGGCCGATACAACGGTGTTCCATGGAAGCGACCGGGTGTTTGGCGATGTGACAACCGATGCGAATGGCGTGTTTGAAATCGTGGCCACTCCTGGCCGTGACTTGAAAATCGAAGCCGTTACCGATGAAGGTATCGGGGCGATGATCATTTCAAATGTAGGGTCGAGCGACGAAGAAATTGTCTTCGTGCTCCAGGCCTTCGGTATGTTGAGCGGTACGGTGAAGTTGGACGACGACACTGGGGTGCCCGACATCGAAGTCGCCGTGCGGCGCGATATGGGGTACGACGATATTACGTCCGTGCTGCCGCCCGAGGAAGTTGTTTTCACGGATTCCGAAGGTGTTTGGACGATGGTGAAAGTCGCGCCAGGCGGCGGTCAGATGGAACTGCACCTTTCGCCGAGCAGCAAATATCCGGCTCCCGAGCCTCTGCGTTTTAACCTGGAGCCAGGCGGTGAATTGACGGATCTTAATTTCGTGCTCTCCGAAGGCGAAACGCTTCGTGGTTATGTTTACGACCGAAGCGGTCGTCCAATTCCAGAAGCGTTTGTCTATTCAAACGTGCGTGAGTTTGCTGCGAATACCGACGAAAGCGGGTATTTTGAAATACCTGGCATTCCGACGGCGATGTCGTTGGGCTTCCTGACGGCTTCTTCGCGCGGTTATCAGGAACAATCGATCAATAACGTTTATGTGCAAGACGGCGAAGTGACATTCCAACTTGCCAGTTTGGGCGCTATCACCGTAAAGGTCGAAGATTCCGAAGGCAATAAACTGTCCAATTACCGTGTTCGTGTGGGACGCGACGTGGCCGGGCCGTTTGGCATGTATTACGAGTCGCTCGAAGAAAGTGTCGTGACCAGCCGTGCGGGAACGTACACACTCGAAGAATTGCCACCCGCGAAATACACGTTTGAAGTAGCCGAGTTGGGTCGCGATAGTAATTACACGGGCAGAAAAGGGACGTTGGTTTACGAATACGATCCCGAACAGGGCGATCAAACCGTGACCGTCACGTTGAAAGACGGTATCATGCTCAATGGAATCGTCGTTGCCGAGGATGGTGGAGGTCCGGTTCCTCAAGCTCCAGTTTGGTTGCTGAATCCGCCTCTGGGTCTCGAACAAACGGTCTTCCGATCCCCGTCGTTCACTTCACGTTACGAGGTAACGGCAGACGACGAAGGTCGTTTCTCAATTGGCCCGCTGGAAGCTGGAGATTATGAATTGCAGTCGGCTATTGGAACATTAACGTCGGGCAAAGTTGTTGTCAGCCTTATTTCCAACGAACAACCGCCGGTAATCCTTACCATGAAAAACGCCCCCCGAGTGTTTGGTAATGTGATTTCGGACACTGGCCGTCCCGCACGTCGCGCGTCGTTGTATTTCTCCATGAATACACGTGAAGCAGGTGGCGAATCGATAATGGTCAAGGATGGAACGTACGAAAAAATCCTGCCCGATGCCGGGACTTGGACAATTGCAGCCAGCGAGGATAATTCCAAGAATCACGCGAGCCAGATCGTCACCATTGGATTGGGCGAATCCAAGGAAGTAACCTTCGATTTCTCCTCCCAGGTGACGTTGCATGGAACGATCTTCGTCAACGACCAGCCACGCTACAACATGACCGGCGTTTCGGTGATGAGCGACACGGGTAATCACACGTACTTGTTGCCGGAAGATGCAGGGGCGCGAGAGTATTCGGCCAAGGTATTCCCAGGCGATGTGCGAGTTTATTACAGCGAAAACCAAATTCAAGTGCCGTTGGACCAAACGTTTACCGTGAACAGCGGCCAGGAAACACAGCGCAAAGATATTTCGTTGTACCTTTCCGACATGACCGTGCATGCCTCTACCAGCGAGCAGTTGTTTCAGGGTGGAATTTTGTCCCTCTGGAAGTCGGTGGACGGTAAAGACGTCAAGATTCTCGATAACGTGAACATGGATCGCGATACGTTACGGTTCCCCTCAATGCCAGATGGAACGTACCGGGCGATTCTGACGCGCGATGGTGTTGATATTGGTACGTCAGATTGGACGACGATTTATTTCAACCAACCGGTGAATCAATTGACGATCCAGATTGAACCCGAAACAGGCGCGAATTGATTTCAGCCCATCCAAACGATAAACCCACATCCCGGGCGGCTATTGGCTGTCCGGGATGTTTGTTTTTGGCGCTCGCAGAAAAGAGCAAGATTCTCCCTTGAGTTACCCCCCACCATCTGATGCCATTGAAATTCCGAGCGATAGACGCTCTCTATTTTCTTTGTCCGTAAGAGTATATGAGCGAGCAAACACCCGAATCATCCTCCCATGTTCCGAGCACTGCCGATCGATTGAAGAGTAAGCGTTGCCAGGAAACGCGCGCCAGAGGGCCGCGTGGACGGCGCCTTTGGTTATTTCGTTTTGTAGCCTTGGTGATTGTTCCCGCATTTTTTTTGCTGCTGCTCGAATTGGTTTTGCGGCTCGTGTCCTATGGATACGACACGCATTTTGTAGAATATGCGGAAGTTCAGGGTGAAAAGGTCATCCGCGATAATCCCGCGTTTGCCTGGCGCTTTTTTTCTCCGGGTGCGGCACGTCATCCGCAAAGTTTTCGACTGCCAGCCCAAAAAGCGGAAAAAACAATTCGCATCGTCTTATTGGGGGAATCGGCGGCAATGGGGGATCCCGAGCCAGCTTTTGGTATGGCACGGGAGCTGGAAGTTATGCTCGAAAAAAAATACCCTGACACGGATTTTGAAGTGTGGAACACAGGTGTCGTCGCGATCAGTTCCCACGTTGTCCGTGAAATTGCCGACGATTGCACCGAGCATGAACCGGATATCTATATTAGTTATATTGGAAACAACGAAGTTGTTGGGCCCTATGGGCCGGGGACGGCTTTTAGCCCATTATCGAAGAGTTTATCCGTTATTCGATTTAATATGTTTCTTAAATCGACGCGTACGGGGCAGTTACTTAATAAAGTAGCTACTTCGATAGGTGTCGCGGCCAAGGCTCCTCAAGAGTGGAAAGGCATGGAGCTGTTTATTAATAACCATGTAACAGCCGACTCGCCTCGATTACAAGTGACTTATTCTCACTTCCGCAATAACCTGAATGCGATCGTGCATTCCGCGCAATCGGCACATGTACCAATGCTGATGTGTACCGTTGGGAGTAATTTACGAGACTGTGCGCCATTTGGATCGAGTCATCGTGAAGACCTTGCCAGCACGGAAAAAACAAAATGGGAATCCTTGTTTAATCAAGGCGATGAATTGCAGAAAAAAGGCGATTGGGAAAAGGCCATTGAACAATTCAACGCTGCCCTGGAAATCGATGATCGGTTTGCAGATCTGTCCTACCGTTTAGGTCAATGTTATTTGGCGCTGGGCGAGCCGGAGAAAGCCAAAGAATATTATTTGGCTGCTCGTGAATTAGACACACTAAGATTTCGTGCTGAAAATGGTATTAATAATACAACGAGAGAAGTTGCTTTGAAATACGAAGGGCAGGGAGTCACCTTGCTCGATATCGAAAAAATTATGGAAGACGCCAGTCCGAATGGAATACCGGGTCGCGAACTTTTCTGGGAACATGTTCACATGACGTTCGAGGGTAATTATGTTATTGCTTCGGCGATGATGGGTGAACTGGATAAAATTCTGGCAAACCATTTTCCCGAAGTCCAACCAGCACAAGATGAATTGCCATCGATCGAAGAATGTAAATTTCTGCTGGGTTATAATGATTACATGCATTTGCGCATCGTGGACGATGTGCTGACTCGCATGAAAGCTCCACCGTTTACTTATCAATCGAATTATCAGGACGAAGTCGTTCGATATATCGATACGTCGCGATTGCTGGCCGATGCGCGTCGTCCGCCTGCGTTGAAAAAGTTCATCGAGCAATATAAAGAAGCACTCGATAAACGAGGATTCGATTGGCGGATGCTGAGCAGTTTATCCGAATTTTATTTTTTCATCGATGATTTTCAAAAATCCGCCGAGACCATGGAACAAGTCGTTGAATACATGCCAAATTATCATGGTGGATTAAGTAATTTAGGTGTTGCCTATGATAAAATGGAACGCTATGAAGACGCAATTGCGGCTTATCGAAAATGTAGAGAGCGCAATTATTATGCAAGAGATGTTCGTATGTGGGAAGGTCAGGCGCTGGCGCATCTGGAGAAATATGACGAAGCGTTTATTATATATGAATCGGAAGCGGATTTCCATTCCATTCCAGCAAAAAGCGACCGTGAAATGGGAGAAATTCTTCTTCAGAAAAATAGATTGGACGATGCCAAACGATATTTGGAACGTTCACTGGAAAAAGACAGCACAGAGCCTGCGACTTATAAACTCCTAAGTAAACTTTACGAAGCATTAGGCAAACCGGCACGTGCGAAAGATTACGCTGCGAAAGCGGAAGAATTGACGCCCGCCGATGCAATCGGGGAAGAAACAACAGCGGGGATTGCCTTGTTACAAAAAGGTAAACTCGAAGAGGCGATTGCATATTTTGAAGAATTGCTTGGTCGCGAACCAGAAGACGCGGTGGCGTGGAATCATTTGGCAATAGCATTGGCGTCTTCCGGTCGCGTGAACGATGCGGAAGAAGCGTGGATTGAAAGTTTGCGCCTTCGCCCGGATTACCACGAAGCGTACAATAATTACGGAGTTTTGCTGAAAGGGAGAGGCGAATTGGATAAAGCCATTTGGCATTTTCAAAAAGCCTTTGAACTGTCGCCCGGCTATGCCGATGCACGTATTAATTTAGAAAATACATTAAAACAAAAAGCTTATCTGGAATCGAAGCCCCAGGAATCCAATGAGCAACAAAAAGGATTCTTACCCATTCCACTGGGACCGGTTAATGAATAAACTTATCCGCCTCGCGTATTACACATCATCTTTTTCATCGACCAACGCAGCAACTTCCGATTGTCGCTGAATCCATCTGCGCAGACTTAGGAAACGTTTAAACCCATACACGTGGATTGCGATTCCGCCAACAATAGAAAGTATTCCTACAATACGCGTCACCTGTCCTGTTTCAAACCTTAATAAGAATACTCCCAGGCCAACGCATGCCAAACCGGTGCGGAAGTACGCCAGCATTGTGCGTTCGTTCGCCATGTGGGTACGTTCATTTGCCAGACTGGTGCGATCCTGCGCCAATCGATCGGATAACTTCAATTCGTTCGATGAAGGTTCGCGAGTCATGAGATACCTTATTTGCGACGCCAATGTTGGTAATGAAGCGGATGCCCTTTTTCGCGCGCTTTGCGTTGAAAGTTTGTTTCGTAGTCGTTTTCAATCGGGTCGATATCGATTCGGCGTTCTTCGACTAGTTCCAATTGAGTTGCTGCGCCGAGAACCTGGCAGATGACCTCGAAATATTCCGTCACATCCGTCTTCATAAATAAATCGCCCCCGGATTTCAACGTACGTTCCAACATGGGGACGATTTCCGGGCGCCACAAACGCCGTTTGTGATGACGTGTCTTTGGCCATGGGTCGCTATAATAAATATGATACGCATCCACCGAGGCATCGCCGGGATAATCGGTCAGAAAATACAACGCGTCGCATCGCAGCAACCGTACATTTGGAATTCCCAGACGACGGCATTTGTCATTCGTGCGATAAACTTCCGAACCTTCTTTATCCATGCCAAACAAATTGATGTCCGGGTTGTCCTGGGCATATCGGGAAAGAAAATACCCGCTGCCAATGCCGACTTCGATTTCAACCCGGCCCGGGCGACCGAAAATGGCTTCCCAATCGAGAGGTTTGTTCAACATCGCCAGATCGACAATGCAAGTTTCTGGCAACGTGACCGGTGTTTCAGGGGGACGTTCATTTGACATGATAATTTGACCACAAAATATTAGAATAAAACAAGGCGAAGGGCTTCGCTTCTATACGGCGAAAGATTTCGAATGAATCGGGTAAAGACAAAGGCGGTTCTATTCTTTGCCTTCTATCCCGCTTTTGGTCCCGAGACGAATTCCTGAACGTTGCCACGCGTGATGACACATTCGGGAACGGCCTGGATGATTTGCCAGGCGCAAAACCCGAGGAATCGTTTGACGGCATCGGTACGTTCGGGGGCGGCGAGGACCTCGAGTCCGATGGTGACTTCGCCTTCCTTCTCGGTCATTTTGACGAAGAAGTTTTTGGGGAAATCGCGCTCGACGATCAGACTGCGCACCAGCAGCGACCGTTTATCCGAACTGAGGTAGCATTCCGGGGCGCGGAAATGACAACCGCCTTCGTGTAATTCAAGCGGTTTAAACGCCAGCCAGATATCTTCGACAGTGATCGGACCTTCAAGGACAAGATGCGGCATGAGCGAGGACTCCGGTTTTGTTCCATTGGAAATGAGCGTGTCGAATTGTGGCGCTCAAACAGGCAGGACCGTCAAGGCTTTTGGGCTGCGAGAGAGCACGCGGGGCTTTCCCTTTGTGACCACGATCAGGTCTTCGATGCGTACACCGCCAAATCCGGGCAGGTAAATTCCCGGTTCGACCGTTACCACATGTCCGGCTTCCAGCACGGCGGGACTGATCTTGTTCAGGCGTGGATTTTCATGAATTTCCAGCCCGACGCAATGGCCAAGACCATGGCCGAAAAATGCGCCGAATCCGTGCGAGTCGATAATGTCACGGGCGATGGCGTCCACCTCTTTGCAGGCTGCGCCTGCCGTGCAGGCTTTCAGTGCAGCTTCCTGGGCTTCGAGGCAGACATTGTAAATCGTTTCGAACCGTGGATGCAGCTTGCCGAGCGCCGGAGTGCGCGTCATGTCGGAGCAATATCCGCCGTAGAGCGCGCCAAGGTCCACGGTCACCATGTCGCCCTTCTGCAGCTTGCGGCTCGAAGGCGAATGGTGCGGTCGCGAGGCATTCGGGCCGCTCGCCACAATACAGGGAAACGACTGGTTTTCGCCGCCATGATCCTCGATTGCATGCCGAATCACACGAGCGATGTCAGACTCGCGCACACCCGGTTTCATTGCATCGCAGGCCGCTGCCATGGCTTTGTCGGCAATGCGCGCGGCCTTGGCGATCAGCTTGATTTCGTCCTCGTCTTTGATGGCGCGAAGCGCCGTGACCAGCTTGCTTTGTTTGACCAGTTTCGCCTTGGACGGACGTACGCGTTGTTTGAGCAGCTCAAATCCATCGATGCTCAGAGTGCCTTCAAAGGCGATTTGCGCATAGCCTGCTTTTCGGAAGAAATCCGCGAAAAACTTTTCGGTCTCTGTCATCGGCTGGATGGCGATTTGAGCACCTTCGACCATGCCAAGAGCGATTTCACCGTAACGCGGGTCGGTGATGAACGTCGCGCCGAGGGTATCGACGATCAGGAAGCCATAGGTGCCTTTGAAACCGCACAAATAACGGATGTTGATCAGATCGTGAACAACCAAGGCATCGATACCCAGATCTTTCAGCTTTTGGGAAAGCGCGTTCAATCGCGCGGGGTGAGAGCTCACGTGTTGGGGGACCTCGTCGAGTGGGGGAGAGTTACGGACAAAAACCTGCCCGAACACCTGAACGATGGTCCAGGCAATTCCACTTTCCAGAGTTAGAAGCTAGCGAGAAATGCAGAACGGAAAGAGTAGGCAATTCAGGATGAGCAGCCGAATTTCGCTCAATCGTACAACCGCAATGCGCGGCGGTATTCGCGTATTTCGTCCTGTGACAACATGAGCTTCATACGGGCCTGACTGGGGTTTTGAGCGGCGATGTCCAGTTCGGCTTTCCAAATATAGTGAATTGCGGCCTTGCCGTGCTCGGCCTGACGCGTGCGGCCTGCGTGAATGGAAAGCTGAGGCGTGCGATTATCCGCCGGGTTGACTTGCGAACAGGCCATCTTGATCGACTTGATGTTCGTTGGCAGATACAGGTGAAACACGTATCGGCGCGGGATGCTGTGGCGCAGGATCACTTGCTGATCTTTGGCGAACGGTGCCACCAACTCGTCGTTTTCGTCATAAACTTCCAAATTGTGCAAATACACGTCGCCACGTTCGACCTCGAACGAAAGTGCCGTGACGTTTTTCGGAATGTCGCGTCCCGACCAGATGAAACTTTTGTCATCGATCAATCCCGTCGTAATGGGGACGCGTGCGATGCGATCCCATTTGTAACCGATCAACGTCGAATGAAGATCGTCGCGACCCTTGAGGTAGTCCGAAATCGCCTCGAGCATGTGCAGCATCGATTCTTGATTGTAAGGTTTTTGTTCCTCGGCGGTGACCGGTAATTCATCGATGGCCAAATCGAGCAAATCCATGCAATCGCTCAAGCTGAAAGGAGCTTTGTAGGCGATAGGGGCTGGCGTGGGATTAGGAGTGGGAGTGGTCGGGAGCGTTTCCTCGATTGCCGCTGGCGTGGAAGCATCGGCGGTCATCGGGGCGGAGTCGTTTTCTGCTTCGGGCAACAAACTGCCCGCAGCCGCTTCCATGCGGGCCGTCGGAGGAGTCAGGGGACGAATGGCTTCGGCCACATCGCTCAAACCTTGTGCGCATGCCAGAGTGCCATACAGCAGGCCGACCAGTGAAAACGCGCTCACTGCGAGTCGAAGTCTCATTTTTTGCCGACGGTTCGGCATTCTCCTGCCTCATTGTTTTCGATGATACAGCGACGAAACCGGTTCGCTGGGATTACTTGCAAGGATTTTTCACTCGCTTGTGAAATCTTAACCGGAAACTATCCCCAACATCGTCAAGAATTATTCGATGGGCAAGCCATCCACCCATCTTCTCAGCATATCCAATGCCTGATTTTCCGCCCAGTGGCGAATACGGTCGCGGTCGCCCGGGATGCGGTGATGCCGGATCCACGAACCGCCGGTCCGATCGGTCAGCCCAAACCAAACGGTGCCAACGGGTTTTTCCGGCGTCCCGCCTCCGGGCCCCGCGATGCCGCTGATGGCCACGGCGACGTCGGCATCGAGTCCCGCCAACGCGCCTTCCGCCATTTCGCGCACACACTCGGCGCTGACGGCTCCGAATTTTTCCAACGTTTCGAGCCGCACGCCCAGCCGTTTCATTTTGGCCTCGTTGGAGTACGTCGTCAGGCCTTCCAACAACACCATCGAAGAGTGTGGGACATTGGTCAGACGTTTGGCAACTCCGCCACCGGTGCAGGATTCGGCGAGAGCCATTTTTTTTCCTCTCGCGCGGAAACGTTCGATCACCGCGGCCTCGAACGTCATGTTTTCCGGGCCTTCCGCGTATATCCTGTCGGCGGGCAAGGCGCCCTTAACGCGTGGAACAAAGGACGCGATTGCTTCTCGGCACTCGGTTTCACTTGTTGCCGTGGCGGTCAGCCGCACGCGGATCGCGCCAAGGCTCGCAAGCATCGCCACATTGATGCGCGGGTCCGCGTCGAACAACTCGCCAAGCATCTGGTTCACCGTCGATTCGGGAATCATCGCCAGGTGCAGCGTGTGCACGACCATGCAGGGACGTTGCGGAAACAACGGCAGCACGCGGCGCGGCAGATAACGGTCCATCATGGCGCGCCACTCGTGGGGAACGCCGGGCAATGCCATCAGGGCGGGGCGACCTTCACCCGGGGGGAGTAACATCCCCGGTGCCGTGCCCCAGAAGTTCAGCAGGGGATCGGCGCAGGCGGGAATGAAGGCCTGGCAGATGTTCGATTCGGGCATTTCGCGCCCCCGCTGCGTGAATCGCTCGCGCATCATTACTTCGGCCCGATGGATTTTGCGCAATTCCGACTGCCATAGCCGGGAAAAAATTTCACGGTTCAAATCGTCCACCGTTGGACCCAATCCACCGGTCACCACGACAAATTCGCACAACCCAAACGTAGAACGGATCGCTGTTTCGATGCGCTCGACGTCGTCTGGCGCGGCTATATGGCCGACGACCTGGAAGCCATTCGCCAGTAAAATACGCGAAATCTCCATCGCATTGGTGTCGGCGTAAAGCCCCTGGGTGATTTCCGTACCGGTGCTGACCACAATGGCACGAGGTGCGCGTAAAGGTAAAGCAAGTGGATTCATTCAGGTAGCGTCCTTGAGAAGCGCATTAGGCGTTGCGACAACCTGAAATATCATTGAAATGGAGGGCAAGACTCATGGCACAAGGAGTACTCACCCCCATGCTTTCCTATCGCGAGGCGTTGGATGAAATTCTCGGCCTGGCGCTCGACCTCGGAGCCGAGCGCGTGCCGCTTCTCGAAGCGGGCGGGCGGATATTAGCCGGGCCAATCACCGCGCCGTGGCCGTTGCCTCGGTTCGACAACTCTGCGATGGACGGTTTTGTCGTTCGGTGCGCGGATTTGGAAGGCGTTACCGAAGAAGAGCCCTTGATTCTGCCCATCGAAGGCGAAAGCGCAGCCGGACATCCTTACGCGGGCGAAATGCCAAAAGGCGGTGTTTTGCGCATCAGCACTGGCGCGCAAATTCCCGCCGGAGCCGATGGCATTGTGCCCATCGAGCGTGTTCAGGTTTCCGATCATTCGGTGTTATTCACCGAGCCTGCGGTTCATGGGCGTTACATTCGGGTACGGGGAGAAGATGTGGCCGAGGGTACTGTCCTGTTTGGACACGGTACGCGACTCGACCCCGCGATCTTGGCGTATTTGGGGATGTATAACCTCGATACGGTGGATGTTGTGCGCCGACCACGCGTGGCGCTGTTGACCAGCGGCGACGAAATCAAGCCTCTCGGAGCCGAGTTGCGCGAAACCGATGTCGTTGGGGTGAATATCTATTATCTCGATGAGGAACTGCGCGCATTCGGGTGCGAAACGCGTAACTTTGGTATCGCGCCGGACGATCCCGATGCCTTTCGACGCCAGTTTGAGCAAGCTCTGGCCTGGGGCGATCTGCTGATTACCACGGCGGGCGTTTCCGTAGGCGAGCACGACGTAGTGGGCGGAGTACTCGAATCGCTGGGCGCCGACATTCGGTTCTGGAAAGTCTCCGTTCGTCCCGGAAAACCGATGTTGGTGGCGACAATTGGCGGCAAACCATACTTTGGCTTGCCGGGTAATCCGATGTCGGTCTGTGGAAACACGGAAATTTTCGTGAAACCGTATTTGCGGCGCTCGATGGGGATTTTGCCGGTCGAATCGCCCCGTGAACCCATGGTGCTGGCATCGGAAGCCATCCGTGACCGATCGCGGTTATTCTTTGCGCACGCCCAGTGCGCGTTGGAGAATGGCCAATGGAAAGTCTATCCCTTTCGCCATCAATCCTCGGGTAATCTGGCAAATGCCGCGCACGCGAACTGCATGATGGTCATCGAGCCGGGCGAAGGTCCGCTCGCTGCGGGAGAAAAAGTCGATGTGATTCGGCTGAGTCCAGGAAGATAAAGCAGAGCTTGAACTTTACGAAGATAAATTCCTCGATTTGCAACACTTGCTTGACGTTTACCGGGCTCTTCTCCTAGACTCTGGGTGAAGTCAAACGGCCTATTCCTGTTGACGACAATCTTTCCAGTAGCCATAATGATCCACCGTTGATGCCCCATGTTACTGGTGATGTTGCACGAATGGTGATGGTGTTGTTCCCGATAGGCTGACGCGATGTCTTAGGCAAGCCGACCACCGTTTGAAAGAATCTGAGAGAAATCCGACGGAACTGTGAAAAATGCCCATCATTAATTACCGCACGCGCGAAGTGAACTGCAAGATCGTCTATGTCGGTCCAAGCCTTGGGGGCAAAACGACCAACATCCAGGCCATTCACGGGATGATTCCCGGCAACAACCGTACGGATCTTCAGTCGATCGACACCGAAGGCGACCGCACGTTGTTTTTCGATTATTTTTCCATGGATCTGGAAGAAATCGCGGGATTCAAAACCAAGTTTTTGATCTATGGCGTGCCGGGCCAGCCTTACTATCGCTCGACGCGTAAAATGGTACTCAACGGAGTGGACGGTCTTGTTTTCGTTGCCGACAGCGATAAGTCGCGCATTCAGGATAACCTGGATTCTCTCGAAGACCTGAAGTCGATGTTGACCGAATACGGCTACGATTACGAAGCAATTCCGCTTGTTTTCCAATACAACAAGCGAGACCTTTTCTTTATCACACCCGTTGACGAATTTGAGGAAGTACTAAACCATCGCGGTTGCCGATCATTCGAAGCCATCGCCGTGAAATACAAGGGTGTTGTGGAAACTTTCCGGGCCGTTTGCCGGGAAGTCGTCCTGCGCCTGAATGAAACGCTGACCCAGCAATTCGGTTCTTATCGATAACCCTGTGGAAGCGGAGATCCAGAGCGGTGACCAGACAAGGTTCAGACTCGAACGTGACAAAAAACCCCAAACCTTCCCCCAACGCCGCCGAGCGGAATTTTTCCATGGGTCCGCAAGCGACTCCCCGCCCCGTGCGTGGAGCGGGAAGCCAGATATATGCGCTATCCTATCGCGTTCTGGAATTATTGGTCGATGCGTTGGAAGATCTTGTCGAAAATACCAAGATTCGTTGTGCGCTCGTCATTGATCGCACCGGCTGCATCATGGCCTCGGCGGGCGATTTCGGAGCCATGAATCCTTCGACGTTGGGCGCCACCGCCGCAGCGACCATTGCTGCTTTAAACACCATGGTGGCTCGCGCGAATACACCCGAAGTATCCGTGAAGTTTTACGGTGGCGAAGTCGATAATATTCATTTCGTCTTGATCGAAGAACGCCTCGTGCTGTGCCTACTTTATGGCAGCAGCGCTTCGACAGGCGAGGTGCGCGACGGAGCCCGGAAATTCGTTCAAGCCGTTGGCGTTGAAATCGAACAGGACAAACGTAACACCCGCCAGGAAAACAAATCGCTGCTGGAATCGGTCAATTATATCGAAAGTAAATTGGACGAGTTGTTTAAGGATCACCTGGGCGGTTTGCCATGAATCGAGTTTCAGAAACGATGCTACCCTGAATCGCCATTCGTTTGAATGGCGATTTTTTTGTCAATTTCCCCGTGCGATGATCCGTTTCTTTGGATTGTACAGCCGCCAATAACCACCACCTGCAACCAACCGATATCCGGAGGAGAGCACGAAGTCCTCGGGAAGTTCGAGGTCGTGCAACTCGTGTGGCAATTTGCCTTCTCGGACTGCAAAGCGTTGAATCTCGACCGTTACAATGGCGATGGCATGGTCATCGTCGGAAAGTTCATTAGATTGCGCAAGTCGCGCCGTCATCTCGTTGATGACCTGCTGGCGGGTTGTTTCGTTAGCGGGGGAGAGAAAAAAATCCTGATACTTGGGCCCGAACAGCCAGATCCCTCCTATACCGAGGAAGAATAAAAGAACAATCGCCACCAGCAGGCGAAAAAACTGTGGGCGTAAACGATCGAACGTTTCACCCGGTTGCGGAGCAGGCGGAGCGGGAACGTCGGGCGCTTTTTCAGGGGTTTCGGTGTCGGTCACCGGTAACTCTCTTTCTGATTATTTCACCGTGGCAAAGTCCGCGATCCACAGATCGCCGCTGCTTTCCACACCGTTCGTGGGATCGTACGAAAATTCAAGCAATTGGGCTGTCGCCTGTTTTTTATCGAAATCCAGCGCCATCAAATCCGTTGGAATATCGGCATCCATGTCGGGGCCACGCGAAATCAGCAGCCAATGGTCATTCGCTTGTTGGTAAAGGAGCGGTTCGCGAAACGGGCCACTGGGCGAAAACATGTCCAGAC
>CAZOKZ010000067.1:0-22855 GCA_964580585.1 uncultured Candidatus Sumerlaeota bacterium
ACCGCCACGGCGGTGTCGCCCAGCATCGTTTCCGGGCGCGTCGTCGCCACGGTCACATGGCCGCTGCCGTCTTCGAGCGGATACTGCATGTGCCACAGATGGCCTTTTTCGTCTTCGTATTCGACTTCGTCGTCGGAAAGCGCCGTCAAGCTGACCGGGTCCCAGTTGACGAGGTATTCGCCGCGGAAAATCAGGCCTTTATCGTAAAGGCGCTTGAACGCCACACGCACGGCATGGGCGCGCGTGTCATCGAGCGTGAACGCTTCGCGCGACCAATCGCATGAGCAGCCAAGGCGTTTGAGTTGTTCGACAATGCGGCCGCCCGCTTCTTCTTTCCACTTCCAGACCTCGGAAACAAACGCGTCGCGGCCCATTTCGTGGCGGTTGCGGCCTTCGCGGTGAAGCTTCTCGACGACCACGTGTTGCGTCGCGATACCCGCGTGGTCCGTCCCCGGCACCCACAACACATTGCGGCCCTTCATGCGGTGGTAACGGATCAACGTGTCCTGGATCGTTTCGTCCAGACCATGCCCCATGTGCAGCACACCGGTAACGTTCGGCGGCGGGATGGCGATGCAGTAGGGATCGCCGTCATCATTGGGGTTAGCCTTGAAATATTCGTTTTCGGCCCAAAACGACAGCCAACGCTGCTCGACTTCTTTCGGCTGATACTGTTTAGGCAGTTCCACTTTCATCGTCGTCGCTCCGTCGGACACGGTTCCAAACCTCGATTTAGGGGTCAGTATTTGCCGCCGCGCGGCAGGGAGAGGACACTAGGCGCGTCCCCCCACGCGCGTCAATCAGGGAAGGGAGCCAATCACGAGGGAAAAAACTACCGAAGGAAAGTATATCGCAAAGTCGCAAAGGAACGCAAAGTTCCTCTCCTTATATTTCCTCCTCATTTTCTTTGCGAAACTTAGCGTCTTAGCGACTTTGCGGTAAAATAAAAAACCCGAGGAACCACAGGGCTCCTCGGATTGAATACTTAACGCTTGTTGTCTTGACGCTTACAGCACGCCCGCGATCATCAACGCACCCGCCGCCGTAACCAATCCCCCGCCCGCGCGAACAAGACGCTGTTGAGCGGCTTCGCTCTTGGCGAGTTTCTTCGCTGCCAGGCCCATTCCAATACCCGCCGCGTGAAGCGCTGCCGTGGCAGCCACAAATCCCATTGTGTAAACCGCGCCGGTTGCGCCTGCGGGCAACTCGGTGCCGTGTGCATGACCGTGGAAGAACGCAAAAGCACCCACGAGACCAATGCTCGCCGCCATCGGCAGACGAACCGCCGCCGCGACCATCAGCCCGAGCACAAGAACCGAAGCCGCGATGCCTTGCTCGACGAGCGGCGCGCCAATTCCCATCATTCCCATGACGCCGCCAAGCACCATGACGCTGACGAATGCAGCGGGCAACGCCCAAAGCTTGCGGCCGCCGCTCTGAACCGCCCAAAGCCCAACGGCCACCATGGCCAGCAAGTGGTCGAGTCCGAACAGCGGGTGCGCAATGCCGGACGCGAGTCCACTATGCGTGTGTTGGTCGCCCGTCAAGTGCGCCGAAGCAGGCGAAGCGACCAAAGCAAACAGGCCAGTAAAAAGCAGAAAATTTCGTAAACGATTTTTCGTCATCTCGAGGTACCCATGTTTAAATTTTCCCGAAACCAGGAACGTGGGAAAAATTTTCGTGGTGAGCGGTTGTTCAAATCAAGGACTGTTTTGGCTCTTTTTACCCTCGCGCGGTCCAAAAGCACCCGAAATCATCTGACCACGTGCTTCTTTCCCCGCCGCGTTGCCGATAATCTTTTCGCCGTACCGCGCGCGTACTTCGTCGAGCGCATGATTCAACCGGTCGCGTTTCTCTAAATCCGGCAATTCGGCGTCGAGCAAATCGAGTTGCATGCATTCGCCTTCGAGATTCGTGCATCCCACGCCAATCAGCCGCAACGGGCGTTCTGGATCGCGTTTGGATTCGAGCAATTCCAACGCCGTTCGGAAAATAACCTTCTGATCCTGGGTCGGTCCGTCAAGCGTTCGCGCCGCCGTGTGCGTTTCAAAATTCGCGTACCGAAATTTGATCTGAACCGTGCGTCCGGAAAGCTCCGCGCGGCGCATGCGGTGGGCGACTTTTTCGCTCAACGCACAGAGTACGCCACTCAGGTATTCCGCATCGTTGGTATCGCGATCAAACGTCAGTTCATTGCTGATCGACTTGACGTCCTCTTCTGTCACAACAACCGACGTCTCCGTCCCCATCGCACGTGCATGCAGTGACGCGCCGTGCTTGCCGAAGAGCCGCACGCAGGTCTCCGTCCCCAACGACTGTAAGTCGCCAAGACGCAAAACGCCCAGTTTTTTCAGGGCTTCCTGCGTCTTCTTTCCAATCCCCGGCATTTTACCCACGGGCAAGGGACGGAGGAATTCTTTCTCCGTCCCCGCTGGCACCCACAGCAATCCACGCGGTTTGCACAAATCCGACGCGATCTTTGAAACCGTCTTGGTGGATGAAATACCAACGGAACTGGGCAGTTTCACTTTCTCCCAAATCGCCCGCCGTACGCGATCGCCCATTTCGACCGGCGAACCCCACAAACGCTCCGTCCCCGTCATGTCCAGATACGCTTCATCCTGGCTCGCCATCTGAACCAGCGGCGTCAGCGATTCAAGCGTTTCGCGAATCGCGCGTGAATACTCGCCGTACCGCCCGTACGACCCGCTGACGAAAATCGCCTGCGGGCAAAGCCGTCTCGCCTGCGAACACGGCATGGCGCTGTGCACGCCAAATTTGCGCGCTTCGTAACTCGCCGACGACACCACGCTACGGCTGTCCGACGGTCCGCCGACAATCACCGGTTTGCCGATCAGCGACGGATCGAGCAATCGCTCGACGGACACAAAAAAGCAGTCCATATCGACATGGATGATGGTGCGTGGCGGCGGCATTGGGGAACTCCTCGGGTGCCCAACCTCGGCGTGGCGCGAAATTCAAATCTCAGCGAGACGCCGTTGGCGAAATTTAGGCGAAACGCCTACCCAATTGCAAGCCCCGATTGACTTCCGCCCACCAGAAAACCACCTCCCTGGGACCGCCGAGCCCCAGCTCGGCATCACCATTGCCTTTCACGCCGCATCGGCCAATCCCGCACCAACGTTCGCCCTCGACTCCGCCGCGCGCGAGGGCGCAGCTTCGGCGCGCGGGTTGCTCCGCAAGCCGCGTGACGAAGAGGGCGCGGCCTCGGGCTCGCGCGCGGCCCACCTCTTGCATGAGCGAATGGCGAACGCTTCGAGAGGTCCTCTCATGTCATCATACCCGCATCGAAAAACAATCCTGATTACCCTGGCTGGGATAATCCTGTTTGTTGCTTTGATTCGCCTCTCCATGCTTAATATAGATACTGTTCCCAGTTTGACTCCTCCCAATCGCCCACTCAGCAATCGCAATCCCCTGCTCGTCGCCGAAAGCTACAAAGCCGTCACCCAATTCCACACTCCGCCCATTCAAATCTCCGACCTGCAAACCGAACTTCAATCCAACATCCAACCTTTACTCGTCGATACCCGCGCGCCCGAGGAATACGCCACCAGCCACCTCCCTGGCGCAATTTTGTGGAATTCCGAAGCAGGCGACCCGCCTCCCGAAGCCGTAACCCAGGCCGCCGACTCAGGCCAACCGATCGTCTTTTACTGCTCGATCGGCGTACGGAGCGGTCGCGCCGGAGACCGGATTTTATCGGATCATCCCGACGCCCGGTGTTCAAATCTGGAGGGCGGCATCTTCGCCTGGGCACAAGAAAACGGCCACCTCGAAGGAGGCGACCGCGTTCATCCTTACGATGCAAATTGGGGACGCTTGTTGCCCGACAATTTGCGTTCCGACCGCGATTAAACAGCGGGTAATTGCTCAAATGTCATCGTATTGATTTTAGGCAAAAACGCCTGCACTTCTTCGATGGTCACATGCTGGCGCTCTCGCACCGCCCACGCGCAACCGCACGCCGTCGCGTATGCCAGCAAATCGGCGCCTCGGCTCCCTTTCAAAAACGAAGAAACCAACCCTGCCATAAAACAATCGCCCGCCCCCACCGCGCGGTGATCGCTCACTTCAGGCGGTTTGCAATGCCACGCGCCGTTATTATTCGCCAGCACCGCGCCGTCCGCCGCCATCGTCACACAAAATGCGCGAATCCCCGTGCCCACGTATTGACACGCCACGCGCGCGATAGATTCCGCGTCGGGCAACGGGCGTTCGAGCACTTCCTCCAACTCCGTGCGGTTGATTTTAATCACCTCCGGCTTTTCGGAAATCACCCGTCCCAACGCATTGCCCGTCGTATCGACAAATGTCGGGATATTCGACCCGCGTGCCCATTGAACCAACTCGGCATACGAATGACGCGGCAGCCCCGGCGGCAGACTCCCCGCCAAAACCAAGGCTTTCATTTCACCCACGTTGCGTTGCAACTCCCGCCGCAGACCCGTCATAAACCCCGGATCCATTTCCTCGCCCGGCGTATTTACCTTGATGTGCTGGCCCGTCGAAATATCGTGAAGGACCACGTTAATGCGTGTCGGAGCCGACGTTTCCACGGGAAAAACCTCGATTCCATCGCGCCGAGCCAGATTGAGAAAATCCTGACCCGTTGTCCCTCCGACCATGACAACGGCACAGGTTTTTTCACCCAGCGCATGCAGCATGCGCGACACGTTGATGCCTTTCCCCCCCGCCACGCGCATCGAAGAAGTCGAACGCAGCACTTTGTCATATTCGATTTCGGGTGTTTCAATAAACAAATCCACCGCAGGATTCAGTGTTATCGTCGCGATCATCGGGAAAACCCCCAATAGCGAAAAGTTTTTAGGAATTAATCGTATTTGGAGTAAATTATGCCAAACCACCAAGGGAGTCCAGAAGAAATGCGTCATCTTGTCCCGATCTTCGACGATAATCGAGACGAATTCGCATATATTCCCTTTGGAAAAGTCTTTTCCGCCTGTCACAATTTACAGATAAATCCCCAAAAACCCTTGCTTGGCGGGCTTTTTGCCCAATAGTTCCCCGATTGCTCGTATCAGCCGCTTCAACTCATGAGCTGGTATGGGTGTCGCAACCGTCCAAGGCATGAATTCAATGGCATCGAGCATGGATATTACTGTCGAGCAATTAGCACAACGCCTGGAAACACACATTCGCTCGCTTGGCGATCGGGTATTGGTGGCTTATTCCGGCGGTGTGGACAGCACGGTGGTACTCAAAGCCGCCACACGCGCGCTTGGGAAAAACGCGACCGGTATTTTGGCCGATACGGAATCGAACACCGAAGAGGACATCGCGCTTGCCAGACGCATCGCCGAGGAACATGGCTTGCAATTCGAGGTGATCAATTACAGCGAACTCGCCATTGAAAATTACGCAGAAAACCCGGTAAATCGTTGTTTTTTCTGCAAATCGGCCCTTTACACCCATCTCACGAACCTGGCAAACGACCGCACTTTCGACGTCATTTGCGACGGAACGAATACGGACGATGTTGGCGATTATCGCCCGGGCTTAAAAGCAGTTTCGCAACAAGGCATTCGCTCACCCTTGCGTGAGACGAATCTCTCGAAAACGGATGTCCGCGCGCTAGCCAAATACTATGGTCTGCCGAATCATGAACGTCCCTCCAGCCCCTGCTTGTCTTCCCGCATTCCGTACGGAACCACCATCACTCGCGAAAAACTCGACCAGGTTGCACAAGCCGAGCGATATCTTGCCAGCCTCGGGATACGGGAATTCCGTTGCCGCCATCACGAAAAAGTGGCTCGCTTGGAGGTGCCCCTTGAACAATTCGGCATTATCCTCGCTCATCGCGACGAGATCGTCGCCGAGCTTCGCCGTATTGGTTTCCTTTGGGTGGCGTTGGATTTAGCAGGATTTCAAAGTGGAAGTCTCAACCGTGTAATCAACTCCTCGAATGCCGAGGATCGCACATAATTCATCACCATTTATTTCCAGTGAGGTTGTCGTATCTATGAACAAAACACACGTCAGCAAACTACTCGCTCTTGGCTTGGTTGCGGTCACCACAGGTGTCGGAACAATGGGTTCCGCCTGGGCCGAAGAAGCCACCACGACGGAAATCAGCGAAGATTCGGCGTTGGTCGAATCGCTGAACGTCGCCGCACTAGTTGAAGGCCCAAAAGCCGTTTCGGGTGTCATGGTTGTCGCCGAGGCAACCGAGGACACCCAAGTAACCCTCGATCCCGGTTGGCGCCAACCAGCAGGCCAGCCTGAAAAAGCTGCTTCCGCTCCGGGATTGGTGTTTGAAACGACAGATTACGATTTCGGCAGTGTCGAGGAAGGTGAAAAGGTAAACATCGAATTCAACTTTACGAACACGTCGGACAAAACAATCACCATCAACAAAATCAAACCCTCGTGCGGCTGTACCGCCGCCGATTTAAAGCAAAAAGTCTTCGAACCCGGCCAAGGCGACACAATCAAAGCAATCTTCAATTCGTCGAACCGTAGCGGCATCCAACATAAAACCCTGACGGTGGATACGGACGACCCGGACAACCCGACCTATCGTCTTCAATTCAAAGGCGAAGTCGTTTCCAAGGTTTACGCAACCGAACGCATTCTGCAATTCGGCGATTTGATGCAGGGCGACACAAAAACATTGGAATTCGCCATTGTAAACATCAGCGGCGAAGAAGTGAAAGTCCTCTCGACACAATCGACAGCCGGCGCCGTAAAGATTGAAGTCAAAGACCCGGAAAAATACACCGACCCGAAGAGCAATCGCGAAGGCGTTCGCATCCCGGTTTCGGTGACAATTCCGTCGGACTACCCGGTGGGTCGTTTGTCGGCCAACCTGTCCGTTCAAACCGACTACACCTCGCGCCCGAACTTCATCGTGGTCATGAACGGTAACATTCGCGGCGAACTGTCTTTGGAACCCGAACGTCTTTACTTCGGCATTCTGACGCCGAACGATGCCGCCGAACGCGACGCGAAGCTGGTTGTGGCCGAAGGTAAAACTTTCAGCATGTCCAGTTTCGAGGTCGATAATGTCACCAATACCGGCATGGCCAGCAAAAATGGCGCGATGCCCAAAATCGACGTCAAAGTCCTGGACAATGAAGGGGAAGAATCCCAGCAAGTTCACATTGCTTTTACCGCTCCGGAAACCCCGGGTCGTTACATGGGCAACGTGGTGTTGACGGGTAAAGTTGGCGAAGATGAAAAATCCCTCACCATCCCCTACAACGCCTATGTTCGCGCTGTCCCTGTGCAGCGTACGCAAACGGAACAACCCACCGCCAACGCAACCCAATAATCGATTCGCGAACATTATCACCTAGAAAAGAAACGACCCGCTCGGAAATTCGAGCGGGTCGTTCGATTCAAAGAGACCTTGCTGAGAATCAATCGACGGACACAACGTCCAGTGTTGCACGAGGCACCGAGGCGAGATTCCACGATTCGCCATCGAACACGGCAGACGTCGGTTCTTCGACGGTTTTTGGCTTTGGAGTCGTCGGAAAAGCATCGTCGATGCGGTTTTCGATAATCGAATCGATCAACTTCTCGTTCGAGAAGTATAACAAAATCGCCAGAAGCACAGTTGCCAAAATCAAGATAAGCGTGGCAAAAACGAACAGATAGTTCATGCGTTTGCGCACACGGTGCAGCTCGGAATCGACGAACGGCGTCACGGTGCCGTTCATTTCCTGGCTCATGGCCGCGTGAGCAGCGTCGGAAATCAACTTTGGCAAACGCCCCTCTGCCACAATCGCGATCTGACGTTCGGCCAGATCCGGCATCGCTTCGCGCGCCACCACTGGCACCAATTTCTGGGCTTGAGATTGAACGATTTGAACAATGCCTTCGCCGATTTCCACCGCGCGTTCTTCGGCGGCTTTGTTAACACGCGATTCGATCTCGCGCGGCAACGTGCCTTCAATCTGCTCGCGCAAACGTTCCCGGATCAAGCCCGGCAACATCCCATCGACAGCGCGCTTGACCGTTTTTTCCGTCTGTTCGACCAAGACACCGGCAATTGCTTCCGAAACTTTACGCTCGGCCAGCTTCTCGACCATCGATTTGGCGACTTCCTGCACGGTGAGCTTGACGAGTTCCTGCTCTTTTTCTGCCGTCAGCGCCGTCACACGGGCTTCCACCTCGCGGCGAGCGCGCTGATCGATAATCGACACAATCGACTGAATGGCGCGTTCAACGATGATCTGGATTTTCTTTTCAACGGCTGTCTGAATTTTTTGCTCAGCCAGCGTCTGCATGTGCCGTTCTGCCGAGTCCTTCAAGTACTCCTGGGATAACTGCAGAAGGCGTTGTTCTTCGATGATCTCGTTGACTTTGATGAGGAGCTTTTTCGGCGTAAACGGTTTGGAAATCCAACCCGTTGCCCCCTTGAGGGGTACGCTCTCAAGCAAGTCGATGCTGTCCTCGGGAATCATCAACAGGACAGGAATTTTGTAGGTTTCCTTATCCGTTTTGATCTGGCGTGTTGTTTCCAGACCGCTGATGCCCTCGAGCGAGCTATCCACCAGGATCAGGTCGTACTGCTCGACCTCGGGATGAACAACCGCGGCCAACCCGTTGCTGGCGATGGTGACACGATATCCGTTATCTTCCAGGATACCTTTGCAGATTTCCTGGACAGTTGCGGAGTTATCGACCACTAAAACCCGTTCTCCGGGCATGACTCGTCTCCTCGCGTTTCAATTTCGCCCCGTCTGGCCCATTGCAGCGGGCCCCCGACGAAGTTATCCAGCGACTTTCAGAACCGTCTGTACACGCTCGACAAACGGGAACGGCCCACGATTCATTACATTAATGCGTGAACCGACTTCATCCATCAGATCACGTACCACTTTCGTCGCGCTACGCTCGCCCACCGCTTGTGTAAAGTGGCGATAAGAGGCCTGCATCAAGCTCATCAAACCTTCCAGCGCGTCTTCGTAACATTCGTCGATCGTTTCGACAAATTCGCATTTCTCAAAGAATGATTCGATTTCTTTGCTATCCACCACATTGCGGCGAACCTTCAACAAATCCGCCCGGGTGTACGTTTGGACCAATTCATACCAAATGCGTTCAAGCACGTTTTTATCGCCGGGCCCTGCGGAATACTCTTTCAAGGACGTAATACGGCGAACCATTTCGTTTTGGAAAAATGTAAGCGCACCAATGGGGGAAACGAACTCAAGGACTCTGCTATCGCCCTTTTCTTTTCCTTTTCCACCGATCAATCCGCCAAAAATACCGCCTCGTTCCTGAGCACCCTTCGAGGGAGCTTTTTCCTGTTCATCCTCGTCGCCCTCCTGCTCGGCGATTGAACGATGACGCCCTGTGGCTTCTTCATCTACAAGCAGCAGGCCGGACTTGATGAACTGACTCAGGATCAGGTGAACTTCAAACCGCCCCATATTCGACCGATTAACCACGGCCTGAACTGTAAACCGCCCGTTGACTTGCGAAAGAACGCGCCATTCTTGAGGACGCAGCTTCAGATGGCGTTCAAAATTATCGTCCGGAGGCGCCGTGTTGAGAACCAGGCCATCGTGAGGAAGTACGGTCAGAATCTTCTGCCATTCATCGTTTCGGCGCGTGCCTTCCAAAATCATCGGCTCGATGTCGATTTGTACAATCGCATCGCCAAGTCGTTTGGGGTCAATGGTTTCAAACTTAAATTCCCCGTCGTCCCAGGCAAACAGACTCCAAATTTCCTCTTCCAATTGAAGGCGAAGGGTCTCGCGAATGGTCTCTTCGGTAACGACTTCGCGCTCGACCAGGATCTGGCCGAGACGCTTGTCGGATTCCACGGTTTTTTGAATATTAAGGAGCCTCGATAGCTCGCTACGCTTGAGCAAACCACGGTTCACCAGCAGATCGCCAATGCGACGCCGACGTTCCATCGACGATGAATTGATGATTTTCCCGTTATGAATCGAAAGCGTAATCTCGTGGCTGTCCTTGCGGAGTTGTAAAACCCCGGAGGACTTACCCATACTGATAAACTGAAGAACTTCTGGCAGTGGGACTTGTTTGAGACTTCCTTGCATGGGGTCTCTCTCGAACTCCGATTTGTGTGTCGCGCTTCAGTTAAGTTTTCTGGTCACCTTGCATCAGTCGGGGAATTAATCCGAGCTGAACAGGTCGTCGAGACGATCTTCCACGTCGCGTTCGATATCGATCTGGCGTCCGGCAGGCATGCGTTTGGCGCGGGCCTTGTCGAGCGTTTCACGAATCGCCTTGGTGCCTTCTTTTGAGTACAGGCGCACCATGCCGATCGTTGTTCGATCGTCGAAAATCACCGTCAAAATCGTATCGTTATCTACCAGGATGTTATGGATGTGGTCCTTTTCGCCCTGGTGGAAGAGTACCGAGAAGTCCGATTCGCCAACAAGCGACGCCATGGCGCGTGTCGAAGCGAACGAGCCGGCAATCAGCGCCGCGAGAGCATCTGTATCGATGTTCTGCGTGAATCCCTTTTTGGCGAGGCACTTACCGTCGGCATCGACCAGGATTGCGCATTTTGCCTCGGACTGTTTCAACATCTGCAACAAAGTCCGATGGATCTGCGTGATCTCTGTCTTCGTCAAGATCAGTGGAGCTTTGGCCATCTGTCTGGTCCTTTCTAATAATCACAATTCCGCAAGTCAAATCAATCGGCAAGCCGGCTCTCTATCAAGGCATGGTCTTCTTGCCCGTGGCCAGGACGGCGATTTCTCCGCCAAAGCCTTTATACGTCATGAACAAGCTCTTGGTGCTGCCATCGAGCACCATGACATTGACCGCCGGTCCATCTTGACCTTCGGCGGATTCGAGCAGATGGAATTTGCACTGCTGGCCTTCGTACATCCGGGCATCGGCGCCCTTGAGGACCAGTTTTTTGCTAAACGTGCGTTTGAAAATTCCCATAAACGACAGGAAGCCCGTTAGCTGGTATTCCTTCGAGCCCGAGGAAATCTGGGCCAGGGTCAAACTGCCCTTGCCCGTCTTCATGCCGCGCCACAAACCGTCGCAATCCTGGGTTACCGTCAACGAAGGGGCGGCTTCGCCCGAATCTTCGTCCGCCGCTGCGGCAGCCGGTTCCGGTTTGGGAGCAGCAGCCTTGGCGGGCTTTGGTGTCGAGGCCTTCTGGCTCGACTTCTTACCCTCCAACGCATCATCGCTCAATTCATCTTCGTTAATTGCTTCGTATTCGTCATCGGCATGTTTGCTCTGGGTGGCTGCAACCGGTTTGGGAGTTGATCCCGAACCAGGCTTCGATCCGCTTCCGCCGGGAACGCTGCCACCTTTGTTCAATCGCTGGATGACGAGTGAGCTGATGCCCTTCAACGTTTCCTTGACGCCCTGGCCCGAGACGGCAACCGCATCGATGGTCGGAACCGTGTTGGAAACCTTCAGAATTTCGATGATTTCCTCTTTGCCGCTGATCTGTGGCATGTCGCGCTTGTTCAGCTGCAAAATCCAGGGGATGCCGTCTTCGTCTTGTTTATCGACCTGCAAATGATAGCCATATTCAGCCAAGTTCTGTTTCAGGTTTTCGAATGATTCGAGGTTTTCCTGAAGGCGGTCTTTCTGGCTGTCAGCCACGAACACAATCCCATCGACGCCGCGCAGCACGAGCTTACGCGTTGCGTTGTAATACACCTGACCGGGGACCGTGTAGAGTTGGAACTTGGTTTTGAAACCTTTAACCTCGCCCAGATCCAATGGCAGGAAGTCGAAAAACAGCGTTCGATCCTGTTCGGTTGCCAATGAAACCAATTCGCCGCGGAATTTCCCGGGCACGGTTTTATGGACATGGATCAGGTTGGTCGTCTTACCGCAGAGACCGCATCCGTAGTACACGATCTTGCAGGAGATTTCCTTGAAGGCGTAATTTAGTGTGGCCATCGTCTCCTCATTCGTTTCCGTAAAGTTCCAGCTGGCAGTTGCCTGATTGAGAGGGGTCGCAAAACCCGGCTATTCTGCCCGAGCAAGTATTCTGATTCAGGGGAGGCACCAATTTGCAGTGCCCAATCAAACTCCGATGCCGACGTTGTTCAGTCGTTCGGAGGCCGCCCGCATTTCTACGCGGATTAAACCTAAATTCGCATCCGGCTGGGCAACGCAAACCAAAAAGCCCGACCGCGTCGAGTTGAAAAACAGTTTGTTGCGATCGGTTTCGATGATAAAGGAGACCAATTCGCCCTGCTCCATCTTTTTTGTCGCTTTTTCCGTCGAGTTGATAATCGAACTCGTCAACGCTCCCATCATCTCGTCATTGAGTTCGGTGGCAAAATCCGACGCGACAATAATGCCGTCGGCGGCCACGACGAAAGAGCCGATGACTCCTGGTGTCTTGTTCAGTTCTGCCAATGTTCTTTCCATGTGTATTGCTCCAATGACAAGATCTCAACGTGCGATGAGTATTTCTTTGTAACTGATTGAAATTACCGGGCTTCTGCGGCCGACTGGCTGGCAAGCGAGCCCACCACGGACAATCCAGGGTACTTCCATTGCAAAAATTCACGGGCAGTTTTCGCCAGAATGCCGATCCGCCCTTCACAATCCGACATTTTAGTCCGCCCATTAAACAGGAGAATCAATCCAAAATTTTGATTGAGCGCTGTAATAAAGATCAGATGCTCGCGCGATTCGATCATTAATCGGCGCATTTTGCTGAGTCCTGCCGCCCCCATTGTGTTGCCGATCTGGTCGCTTTTCGACATCAACCGAGCGGCAATTTCGTCCACTTCCACACGCATAGGCAGGTCGCGCCAGACTATCAGGCCTTCCTGACTGAAAATCAAAAATCCTTCCAGACCAGGAGCCTTGCGCACGACGGCGGCCAGTTCCTCGAAGCTGAACACCTGGATAAATCCGCCCTGCGGATTGGAATCCACGGTGTGGTGGGACGTGGCAGTCTGAACCGGAGTAGCGGAGCCCGATAATTTGTTACGGAATTCCTTATCCACCATGTCAGGAGTAAGCGCTTCCAGAACGTGCGGCGTTACCAGAATCAGGGTGACGACCTGGACCGCGACGGCAATCGGGTTGCCAATCCAGAACTGCAACGCCGCCGGACCCGTACCGGATTGGTCGGAAAGCAGGATGTGCTGGAGCGAAAAGCCAATCATCGATCCGACACAGCGAAAGATCACCAATGCAATCGACAGTCCAAAGACCGCGCCGATGGTCATGCGCGAGTTGGTGAACAGGGTCAGGAGAAAATAGAGTCCTATTTCCACCGCCACGACAATGGGCGCCCACACCTGGAGATTATCGAAGGGACTGGCCTGGTTCGCAAAAACCATCGGGGCTGCAATCAACCCCAATGCAGCGATGATGATGAAGACGGCCAAGCGGGAGACCGGAATCATATTTCAGATCCTTTCACACTGAATAGAGCAACATGCTCGTTATCCACTGCCTATTCATTGTCCTCAACAGGTAAATGCTGGCGAACAACTAATTGTACCCGATGCTGCAACTTGCCAAAATTGATCTGAGGGTCCACTCCCAGAATCAAAAGCCGCCGCTGTCGCTGAACCACCATGACCAATGTCTTGCTGGTTTCAATCAACCCATAATTCAACAAGCCTTGATCCAACTCGTAACAAGCAACGGATGCTTCCTCGTGAAAGCGTGCGGCGATTTCGGCAATCTCATCACTACCTTCCACAGACGATTTTCCGGAATCAAGGTCAAGAAGTGCGACAGCGAAAACTTTTCCAAGGCTGGAAATCTGTTTCTTCAACCCTTGGACGATTTCATCCATCTGCAAGACAAGGGCTCCGCGCAACGGAACCGCGTCCTGAGACCGGTGGACGACCGTGGATGGTCGATGTGTACGGAATTCGTTTTTGAGGACTTGGACCTGGGGATCAAGAGGATTACGCAACTCCAGTTCTCTCAAACACACTTCCGCTTCCTCGAGGCGTTTCAATTTGATCAAACAGCGGGTTTTTTCCACCAGCAGTCCCATGGCGCCGATGGCCCCAAACGATTCGGCCTTCGAAATTTCCTGCATGGCATCGTCATAACGCCCGGTGTCAGCCAGCAAACGCGCCAATTGAATGCGACCCGCAACGGAACGCACGTCGGTGGAGAGTCCGCGTTGGCAAACATCCAATGCCTCGGCAAACCGGCGTTGGCGCCGGAGAGCCTGACTCAAGGGGATATAGGCCATTGGATTTCGCCCCGAGCGAAAATCCTGGTCCAGTTTTTCAAGTTCTTTAGCCCCAAGTCCCATCGGTTACCCGTCATCCTTAAGCGGATCTCGAATCCATCTTCAGATGGTGCGGTGCTGTTTCCTTAGGCGGAATTCAAAAAATCAGAAGCATTTTCCGCCCGGGACGCAAGTGAAGGTTTTTCCCGATCGATCTTCTGAATCACTGCCGGCCACCATTCCCTCAAGGAAATTTCGGCCTCCCTCCATCCGTATCATTGCTACGATGAATCAAGAACCTGCGTCCTGGGATTTCAAATACAGGTCCAGCGAAGCGGGGCGTCCACACAAAAAACCCTGTGCGAACTGCACTTCTAAACGCTTTAATGACTCTATTTGCTGCTCGGTCTCGATGCCTTCCACGATCACCTGACAACCATAAGCCATCTCGAAACGCTTGAGAATATAAATATATTGGTCAAACTCTGCGCTCGAAAGATTTAAAATCACCGACCGGTCGCACTTGATGTACTCCGGTTTTAAAATCCAATGCGTTGGAGTCAAATCGTCCGGACGCAGGTCGTCGAGTGCAATTTCAAGTCCCAGCCCGCGTAATTCCATCAAGGGATCGACCAGCGGCGCCAACTGGTGCAACGAGAGCGATTCGTGAATTTCCAAACAAAGCGTCGGACCACCCTCGGGCAAATCGTCCAACAGTTGCTCCATCCACGGAACGAACTCGGGATGCAGCACCGTTTGCGGGTAGGCGTTGATAAAAACGCGGAAATGCGAAGGAAATTGTGTTAAAATGGAAATCGATTTCGCAATGCACCGAAAATCGATCAGCGGCAGACATCCCTGGCGGCGGGCTTCCTTGAAAAAATATTCCGGATTTTCAAGCTCCGTGCCCTCGGGTCCGCGGGCCAAAATCTCGAAGCCATAGATATCGTCCGTCACAATGTTGCGAACGGGCATGATCAGATTCGTGAGCTGATCTACCGTCAACGTGGCTTCGATGGACGAAATCATGACGCCTTTGGCCATCCTTGGCTTAGGAACTCTCCCAAATTCAACATGCTTCTTATCCCGACCTCCAGCAAAACACTCAACTTTGAGTTGGGCAAGTGAAATTGCTTCTGTAGGAAGTCAAAACTCGCGCTATTTTCGCCAAAATTTCCAATCCGAGGATCATTTTCCGTGTTTTTTCCAACCCAGTGAACTCGGATTAACTCACCGAATGGCCAGAAAGTGTCTGTTCGGCGGCATCCAGGAACCGCAATGTGGCCGCGCGCTGGACGAATTCGCGCCGGGCTTTCTCCTGACCGGCCTTGCCCATGGCTTCCGCGCGCGCTGGATGATCGAGCAACGTGGCCAGCGCTCCGGCCAAGGATTCCGCGTCACGCGCCAATAACCCATCTCGCCCGGCATCCACCAGTGAAGCCGATGGACCGCAGATTTCGTTCGCCACGACGGGCTTGCCGCGCAACCACGCCTCGGCCAGCACCATCCCGAAACTTTCGCTTTCAGACATCAACACGAAAGCATCGCACGAACGGTAGGCGCAATCGAGTTCCTCGTCGCTTTGACGTCCAAGATAGATTGCGTGCTCGGGTAACGCCCGATGGTCGGCGTCCGGGCCGATCATCACGAATCGCACCGGGCGTCCGGCCTTGCGCAACCGGCCTACCGCTTCTGCAACAATTTCGTAACGTTTTTCGGGGCTCTTGCGACACACCGTCAAGATCATTGATTCGTTCGGAAGGAGACCGATCTTCTTTTTCCAGGCAAGGGGGCTGAAATCTTTCGGAGGCTCGGGAGGCAACGGCACCCCCGGTCCAACAAAAACAGCCGGAATTCCACGAGGAACGAAAAATTTATCCGCGGAATACGGTGTGTTGGCCAAAACCAAACGCGCTTTCTTCAACGCATCGATGTAATGAGGCCAATAGTAATAATCGTCCTCGATGTGCCACAGCGCCATTGCCATCATGGGCAGCGAACATTCTTCCGCCACCATCGGAATGATCGACCACGGCAAATTCGCGGCAATGACGGCATCGTATCCGTCTTTCACCCCGCGTAACGCCTTGCGTAAACCTGTGCAACGTGGCCCTCGCACCCAGTCAAACATCGCTCCCAACGATTGATTGCGACGTTCGGCTTGATGCCAGAGCAATTCCCACCAGGGCTCCGGATTCTGGCGGCCAACGGCACGGTGGTCGTCCCATAAATTGGCCCAAACAGAACGATTCGCATCGCTGTCGGGGCGCCATTCGATTCCGGTGATATAAACACCCAGCGTGCGGTGATCCATCACGGGGCGCAAAGCGCGATCGACCGTGATTTTAATCAGCGATACCCCTGGCCGATTACTGTGGATGGAAGTTTCGATACTGAAGGGGCCATTTACCGCGTGGGTGGTGGTATTTCCCGCATCGTCGGTGATCATCATTTTCAGCGCGCGCGGCGCCGAGCCATTCAAACGCAACTGACCGGAGGCGCATCCTGGCGTCACCGACAACCGGCATTGGCGAAACGTCCAACGCGCGACGCCACCATCGCCAGAAAGTTCAACCGAATGCCACCCATCGAGTAGATGGATGGTCGAACGTTCGTTTTCCAACTGGGAAACAGCAAGATTATCCAGGGCATCGAGCGAGCCGTTGCTCCATTCCTTTTCGATCTGGCGCTGCAGGAATTTTGCCGCCATCTGCACCATCAGTTTGTTGACGGGATCGAGCGGGAAACGACGTACGCGAACGCCATTTTCGACTGTGTCGCCGGGTGGATAATGTTCGGACCAATCGACGCCCCAATGGGCCGCTGGCGAGATATCCTTGCCCGTCGTGGTCCACACCTCGACCTGATGACCCAGTTCAACCAGGTCATAAACCAGTCGCCGATGATGGATTTCCGCCCCCCCGTAAATGTCCGCGCCCCAACGATATGTAACAAAAAGAAACTTCATTTTTATCCCTGCTCCCTGATCGCCTCAAGCGTGCGCAACTGCGCTTCTACCTTCTTGACCAGAGTATCCCATGTGCGACCGCGTGCAAACTGTTGACGTTCGGCGGCTTGATGGGAACGACCGTGACTCAACAACATCCTTATCTGCTCGGGCCAATGTTCCGGTTCAGCAACGACTACTGGGGGCGAATAAAAACGAACGACATCCGGAACAGGAGTCGATATCACGGGAAGACCACAAGCAAGATATTCGAGCGTTTTTACCGGATTGATCGCCCGAGCAGCGGCATTGTCTGCGAACGGCATAATCCCCAGATCGCAATGTTGGTAAAAGCCGGGAAGCCGGTCGTGCGGCTGAAGTCCCAACTCGACCACATTGGATGGAAACGCCGGTGCGGAAAACGTCGCCCTCCGCGGCCCCACGATCACCACACTGGCCGAAGGAAAAGACCGGGCCACCCTGTCAATCAAATCCCCCGACAACCGGTCGTTCAGTGTTCCAACGTACAAAAGGCGAGGCCGTGGAAGCCTTTTCAACTCGTCCGGTTCGACCGCGCGCGCCGTCATCTTCGCGTAATCGACACCACTTGCCAGAAAATCCAGATCTTTGGCCTGGCCCTTGAACTGTTGCAACAGGGCATAGGTTCCGGCAAAGGAAAAATGCGTTTGCGAGAGAATTCGTTTTTGCCGCTGGCGGCTGTCGGGCGGGGACCACTCGAAAGCGCAAAAGTCGTCGATCAGGTCAAAGCCAACTCGGACCGGTCGAAGCGATTCGATCAAATCGTCGCTAAAGGGCGAATTTGTCAGGAAAATATGAGGTTTCCCTTCAACAAAAGGCCGTATCGCCCGCGCCAGGATGGCACGGTTCAATGCTCGAATCCCCGCATTCCGATACTCACCGCTCAAAATTTGAGGCGATAAAATCAGCAGGTTTCCTTTTATCAAAGTCCGCACCGGTTTCCATCGCGAGCGGAGCGGTCCGGCGGTCTGATGCACTTGAACAGGCGAGCAATACACCACCGGGCGATATTTGGCCAATCCCAACGCCATCTCCTGGGGACGTTGCCAAACATCATCCCACGCCACTTGAGAATATAAAAAAAGCGGTAAACGCTTGGATTTTAGTCGATTCGCGCGACTCCAATATCCTCGCCGAGGACGCGGCAATCCGTACACCATCTGCCCCGCCAAGAAACCGTGGTGGGCAACCCATCGCATTATCCAGGCAGGTGTCAGGTTCAACTCGATCGACCTCGTCGAAAAAATCCAGCCACCAAATAGGCGGAAGAGAATGCTTGTTCCACCCTTGCCGTCCGGCACAAGCATTGTTAGAAAGGATAAAGGATGAGGAATAAAGGATGAATCTAAAAAAAATCCACAGAGGCACGAAGTCGCAGAGGCAGCACGGAGTTGTTCACCGCGAAACACCCTGATTTGAAATTCAACCCTTGAGAAAGAAATATTTTCTACTCACTCGACGAGGACTGGCATTTTATCTCTGCGCCTTCTGGGCACTCGGTGGCAATATTGTCTAAACACCTGAACACCATAAAAAGTACGGTAACGGCAATTCATCCTTGATCTCTCATCCTTCATCTCCGGCTTGGTTTATCCCATGAGTTCCAACGAAACGCCCTCCCCCGCCACCAAGTTCAAAACTCGCCAACGCCTGGTGAGTCGCCTTCCTCTGCGCTTTCAGTCCATGTTGATCGCGGCGGCTATTTTTTTGGGGACTGGCGCGTTGGTGGTGTTATTTTCTGCGGTGTTTATCAATCAATTGAAAAACCAGATGGTCGAGGTGGCTCGCGAGGAAATCCGCCGCGTGGGTGAAAACGCGAGTCGCGAAATCGAAGGCATCATCGCCGATTACGAACACCGTGGAATGCAGATCAATTCGTTGTCGGAAATTGCTTACGATCCGGATATTCGCGCGCAATTCCGCATTCTTTCCGGCCAGCAGGACGTTGTCCTGACCGCAATGATCAACAGCGATGGCACCTGTATTTACCAATACGGCGACACGAAGATTTGTCCCGAACGGCGTGGCAGCAAGTTGAAGGGCGTCATTCCCGGCATCGACGACCAGATGACGTGGGAATTCGAGGTGCGCGGTTTTCCCGAAGGCGTCGATCCCGAACGCGTACCGGTCATGTCGCATGGAAAAACCATCGGATACATCGAGTACGGTGTGGAGGAATCGCTTGCGCTTGCCAAACTCGACCCGATCAGCAACCACATTTCCCGTAACCTCAGTTGGATGGTGTGCCTGGTGATTCTAACGTTTGGCCTCGCGCTTTATTTGCTGACAAAAGTGAGCAAACACCATCTTGAACTCCAACGCCGCCACGACGAAGCTCAGCATTTTGCTTCGATTGGTACGTTGGCAAGTGGTCTGGCGCACGAAATCCGCAACCCGTTGCACGCGATGAACCTGCATCTGGAGGCGGCGGGCGAAGAACTCGACGATCCGCGTGAAAATTCCCCCGAAGTCGTCAAGCGCACGATCACCAACGTGCAAAAACAAATCCACAGCCTGAGTTCCATTTTGACGAATTTCATGAATTATGCAATTCCCACCAAGCTGGATCAGGAATCCCTGCGTTTGCACGGTCTGACCGGCGAAGTCATCAACTTGCTCGAACCGGAATTCGATTCGCGCAACGTCAAAGTCGAGCGCGAAATTTCCGAAGACGCCTGGATTTTAGCCGACCCCACCGCCGTTCGCCAGGTGATCACCAACGTGTTGCTGAACGCGGCTCAAGCGATGGAAAAATCCGAACGCCGCGAAATTCACCTGCGCGCAACGCTCCAGGAATCCGGCACCTGGACCGTGACGATCGACGACACAGGCCCCGGTCTCCCTCCCGGTAAAGAAACCGCCATTTTCGACGCCTTTGTTTCCGAACGCAAAGGCGGCACGGGGTTCGGGCTCGCGATTGCCCATCGTTTGATGGAAGATCAGGGCGGTTCCATCACCGCACAAACCCGCCCCGAAGGTGGCGCGCGGTTTACGCTGGTTTTCCCCGTCGCGCAACGCCCCGCCGATTACAAGGATGTCCCCAACACGTCGCTCGCCGCCAAACGTCAAGCCGCCGAGGAAGGATATATAGGGTGAGGCGGTGCAGGAAACCATGTCGTTGAATGTTTACTGAATTGACTATCATCAATGTTGCCACTTTCAGTTTCGTTGAATCATCATGCTCACTGCTCAAACTTTCGATCAAATCGCGTTGTATATCTGGCTCATTGTACCTGCCTATATTGCTCTGCGCAGTCGTCGGCCTGAAATTTCTATTGGCTTAGCGGGCGTGCTGTTTTGGCTGATCGGCATCATCATAGGGGAGGCACTTTCTGGTTATGATCAAGAACGCGAGGGTGGTTTGGTTGATGGAATCTGGTGCCTGTTAGGCCTGCCCTTCAGCTTGGGTTACGCTCTGAGTTTTGCTGTACTTCGACATGTATTCGATGAATCGCTAGCGGCGATCAGAAAGAAGAAAAAGAAGAACGCACAATCCGAAGCCCTCCAAACTCCTCAAATCGCACGTGAACGGGCGCAACTGATCACCCGTAGTCTTTCCCCAGCGGAACAAGCCGAATTACTTGGAGGAAAAGACACACACCTCGAGCCCCCCGAGGACAACATACACATCACACCACCCTGACTTGACGTGATCAACGCGCGCGAGGGCGCAGCTTCTGGCGCGCGGGTTGCCTCCGAAGGAGCAAGCCGCGTGACAGAAGAGGGCGCGGCCTCGGGCTCGCGCGCGTTCGTTTCCCCTTCCGTGCTTTCCGTGTTTTCCATGGTTAGGCGTGGTTCTTGTGACTCACTCCGAAAAGCATTGCCCTTTTCGGAAACACCCGGGTCTTTTTGACCCACACCGCTCGGGAGCACCCGCCAATGACACACAAGATCATGGTCGTCGATGACGAAAAGAACACCCGCGAAGGCCTGAAGTGGGCCCTGGAGAGTCAATCTGCCGAAGTTGTGCTCGCCGCGGACGGGGAACAAGCGCTCGTCATGCTGGGCGACTCCCCCGTCGATCTGGTGATTTCCGACCTGAAAATGCCGAAAATGGACGGCATGGAACTGCTCCAGCACACCCGCGAGGAATTTCCCGACACCGAATTCGTGATCCTGACGGGCCACGGCACCGTGGAAACCGCCGTCGAAGCCATGAAAGTCGGCGCGTTCGATTACCTGATCAAACCGGTCAACCTCGAAGAACTCGGCCTGCTGATCAAACGGGTGTTCGAGCAGCGCGAACTGAAGCAGGAAAACGAACGTCTGCGCGCCGAAGTCAACGAACGCTACGGCTTTGAAAACATCGTCGGCAACGCGCCGTCGATGCAGCGCATCTTCCAGATGATCCGCCAGGTCGCCCCCACGCGCGCCAGCGTGATGGTCCAGGGCGAAACAGGCACCGGCAAAGAACTCGTCGCGCGCGCGATTCACTATAACAGCCCGCGTCGCCACAAAGCGTTCGTCGCGGTGAACTGCGGCGCCCTCAGCCAGTCGCTGCTCGAAAGCGAACTCTTCGGCCACGAAAAAGGCGCCTTCACCGGAGCCGTCAAACAGCGCGCCGGGCGGTTCGAAGCCGCCGACAAAGGCACGATTTTCCTCGACGAAATCGGCGAGACCTCGCCCGAATTCCAAGTCAAGTTGTTGCGCGTGCTCCAGGAACAGGAATTCGAACGCGTCGGCGGCGACAAGCCGGTCAAAGTCGATGTGCGCGTCATCGCCGCGACCAACCGCGATCTGAAAGCCGAAGTCGAAGCCGGGCGTTTCCGCGAGGACTTATACTACCGGTTGAACGTCGTGAAAATCGACGTGCCGCCGCTGCGCGAACGCCAGGAAGACATTCCCCTGCTGGTGCATCATTTTCTGCAAGTCTTCGGCAAAGAGCACGGGCGGCAACTGAACATTTCACCCAAAGCGCTCGGCATGTTCCAGCATTATTCCTGGCCGGGCAACGTGCGTCAGTTGCGCACGATGATGGAGAGCGTGTGCATTCTGACGCCGGGCAAAGAAATCACGCCCGCGAACCTGCCCGAAGAAGTGCGCACCGACCCGGATCAAGGCCCGCAATTGCGCCTGACCGTTGGCATGACCGTGCGCGACGCCGAGCGCGAACTGATCCGCGCCACGCTCGCCGAATACGCCGGCAACAAAGCCAAAGCCGCCCGCGTGCTCGGCCTTGGACGCAAGACACTCTATCGCAAATTGGAAGAGTATGGACTCGAGGGGGAGGAGTGAAGACTCCTAATATTAGGATGCCACAATGCGAGGAAAAATTTATAAAGTCTCTGCTATCCTAAGCACCTTACTCATACTGATTGGTTTGATACTATGTATCCCAAAAAGTCGCTATGATTTATTGGTGACAATTATACTGTGGGCGCTGTGTCTTCCCTTTCTCACCTTTTTAATTTTCCAAACATACGAGCTATTTCTCCAAGACTATCTTGAAGAAAAACACGTCGAGTTTAAAACGAATCAATATTACAATAAAAGAGATAGAATAACCCAGTATATTAACAACCAAAAGATCATCTTGGGCCCCCGACGTGAATTTATACTTAACTATCTCGATTTGATGAATGAATGTATAACGGACAACAACACATTTGGAAGAAAGGCACAAGAATTTGGAGATCAACTTACGACAAGTGAAGCAAAACCGCTACTAAGATTTTTGATCACCGAATCGGATGATTTGCCCTCGATTGATT
>CAZOKZ010000068.1:0-22749 GCA_964580585.1 uncultured Candidatus Sumerlaeota bacterium
TCGGTTTCCTCAAATTCAAAAAATGCCGCACCGTCATCACGGGATGGGAAGTGAGCATACGTGGTCCGGAGTATCGCATGATCTCAGTCACTTGTTCACGCTTCGAGGGCGAGTAACAGTGAATCGGGCAGTTCTTGCATTGGGGCTTTCGATCTCCATAGGGGCACCGTGAAAGGCGGGTTTGCGCATATTCGAGCAACTCGGCACACGCCGGGCACAGTTCACCCTCGCCGCCGTGATGATCTCTGCAAAACAGACGAATCATCTCGCGGATGGTATTGAGTTCGTTCTTCAATGACATGGTTTTCTCGCCCTGTGAATCGATCACTTGCGCCGAGGGAGTCGCCCGATGAGCACAGACACGATTGCCGCAATACTGAACAGCGCTATTTTGAGAAGGAGGATGTCGATCAGCAGTATCGCGGAGATGGAGATCGTGATCCAGACGAAAGCAATCAATCCGAGTTTCAACCTCAGGCTGATTCCTCTGCCTTCCCGGTAATCGACGATGTAAGGACCCAGATGGCGTTGATTTATCAGCCAGTTGTACCACGTTACCGAACCGCGCATATAGCAGGCGGCTGCCAGAAGCAGAAAGGGCGTGGTTGGTAGAAGCGGCAGGACGATGCCCACGACTCCCAGCACGATGGACACATGCCCGACGAGAATCAGGATCAGCTTGGTGATCCGACTCGGGCGATTTGTTGGCTTTTGGTTCTCAGCCACTCGCTTTGAATCCAACTGGGAATGCGTTTCTGCTGCGCAAGGTTTTTGCCGGTCAATTGTGGGTGATGACTGCATGGCATTCCTCGTTCGTCCGGTGCTGCCAGCTTTTGGCACGAGTGTTATCAATAGGTGGAGTTGGAAGTATTGGCGTGATCAGCGTTAAGGTTGCCCCCTGCGATATTTCCGCCATGTCCAATACCTGTTTTTCCCGCTGTTCGTCAAGCCATGAAGGCCGCAGCACTTTGTGCAATGAAATACGGTGCTTAGAGCGCGTCGAGCAATGCGCGGATTTCGCGGTCGAGTTCTTCGGTTTCCACCACGGTGTCGCGCGAGACGGTTGACTCGTAGGAAGGCACCGTTTTGCGGCGGCCTTCGAGCAATTGCATTTCAAATTCGCGGGCTACGTCGGGCAGCAAAGCCACGGCCCGTTGGGCGGCGGGCGTGTCGGCGTAGTGGGTCAGGATTACGTCGATCAGATTCCAGCTTTCGTCGATTTTGCTGGTGAAATATGCGCGCTCGGCTTGCTGGTAAAACGCCTCGGCTTGATAGGGGCGGCGTTTTTGATCCATCAACATTTCTTCGCGCGCGAGGTCGGCGAGTTGCAGAATTTCCTTCTGGTTTGCGGATTCGTGACCTTCGTCCAAATGCAAGCTGTTGCAGATATCGATCACTTCGGTCATGAGCCCTTTGTCGAATGCCTCGATGGCGCGTTGCAAATCGCGCAGATCGCGCTCCTGGCGGATAAGACGGCTTTGATCCTCGGCGGCTTTTTTGAGCGATTCGTTTTTTTTCAGCTCGTGGAAGAGTTCGATGGATTCATTTTCCAGGCCGTGTTCGCTGGCCCATTGCGCCAATTCAAAGAGTGCAATCGGGTCCGTTTCGCCGATATCTTCGCGATGCGCATCGAGGTACGCTCGGTTCCAGATGTGTTGTAAATCTTCGGGGCGTTCGTCTTCGGGCACCTGGCTCAGAACGCGCATCGCCATGCCGGGTTTGGCTTCGCGCAGATAACGTTCCGCTTCCGATGCGTACAATCGATGGCCTGCCACGAGGGATTCGAGGGGTAATTTTGCGGCAAGCCAACGATTGATCCATTTCCGACCTTGGGATTCCTCGCAGTGTTTTTCGGTCCAATCGGTCATCAAGCGCAGCGTGACGAGGGCGCGATTGCGGGCGATTTCCGGAACCAGAGGCCAGAGGTCCTGGGTGATAATGCGGAGGGATTCCTCGAAATTGCGGGCATCGCGCGCGCGGGCGGATTCGGCCAAGTACACAAGCGGCAGTTGCGGCGAGGCGGTGTCTTCGTTCAGCAAGCGCAGGCGCTCGATTTGTTCAACGGCTTCCTGGTAGCGTGCTTCGGTGACAAGACTGCGAATCAGGCGGCGCAAAAAATCGCCGACCCAGACTTCGGTTTCGGGGTTTTCTTTTAGACGGTCAAAACCTGCTTCGCGTAACGCGTCGCTGGCTTTTAATGGTTCATCGAGTTCCAGATAGGCTTGAGCGAGAACGAGCAATGAATCGGCGTCGAGCAATTCCGATTCGCGCAGGCGATCGAATTGGTGAAGGGCTTCGGTCTGATCGCTCGAGGTCATCGAGGCAATGCTCTTCAGGATCGCGGCGCGATTGTCCTGGAGCGTTTGATTGAGTTTTTCCGCGTCGGGTTCGGTTTTCTGCGCGGTAAGGAGTTCTTTTAACCCGGAGAGAACGTTTTCCGCGCGAAACGCCGCGTCGATGGCCAGATTCTGGTTTGCGCTGGCGTCCTCGCGCTCGATGTGGTCGATAATCGAACGTGGCAAAGCGAGTTCGCCGCCCGGCATGCGAATCACCACGCGCGTATCCGTTTCGGCGACAATGATGCCTTCAAATTTCTGACCGTTTTTGTGAAAAATCACGTCGGCACCGAGCGGCATGGCGGCGCCCAGTAAAAAACAACCCAACAAGAGTGGGTGTAGGGAAGAAGGGAAACTCTGGTTCGAGGGGCGCTTCATGCCCAAGGCATGGATTCGGGGCCGGGGCGCGTCAAGCCAGAACGTTCACTTACCCCTGGCCGGTGAGTTGCGTCAGGTGTTGGCGGGCGATGCGGGCTTCGGGGCTTTCCGGCGCGGCGTCGATGACTTTGCGGTAGTATTGCACGGCGCTGTTGCGATCGTTGAGGAACGAGTACACTTGCCCGAGTCCGACGAGGGCTGCGGGGTCGTTTTCCTGCACGACAAGTGCGCGCTCGTAAGCGTCCGCCGAACGTACAAGCAGTTCCCGGCCTTCCTTGGCGTCGCGCGATTGGCGAGTGCGGCCTTGTTCCCGGAACGCGCGCGCCAGTTCGATCCAGTTGTCTTTGTTCAACGGATCGAGTCGGGTTGCTTCTTCAAATTGCTTGATAGCTTCGCGGTATTCTCGTTTTTCCAGACTGCGGCTGCCAGTGACACGCAGGGCTTGGACCTTGGCTGCGTCGATCAGGTCATTGTGGTCGGCGAATGTCGTGCTGGCTTGTTCAAGGAGGGTGAGCGCTTTTTCCGACTCGCCCGAAGAGAGCAACGATTCCGCATCCGAGAGCATCGAGGCGAGAACGGAAGGCACTTCCGACTCCACAGGAACTTCGGGAAGAGCCGCCGATTCCATCGCGCGGCTGATTACCCCATGCGCCAAACCGGCAACGACCAGGACGATACCCGTAAAGAGCGCGGCCATGATGAACATCGGTGCGCGTCCCCGGGCGGATTTACGCGGTTTACGTGCGGTGGATTTCGGCTGCTTTTCGGGTCGCCGAACAGCGGGCGATGGCGTGTCGCCGAATTTCCAGGTATGTTCGGGCTCGGATTCTTCATCCATGTCGGCCATTCCCGGATTACGTTTTTTCAAACGTCGCGAGGGGGATGGTTCCTTGGGTTTTCGCGGCGCGGGAGGAGGAGTTTCTTCGTCGAACTCCACTTCCGGGAGCACTGCAGTCGAAGGCACGTCGGACCGCCGCGCGGCGGGTTTATTGTGCGCGGCTTCCAGCAAAACTTCGGCCATGGTGTGGCGCAAGGTTCGGTCCAGTGGGGCGTGATCGAGCGCAGCGCGGTAATACTCGACCGCTCGTTCGAGATCGCCCGATTCGCGAGCGGCTTCGGCCTTGGCTTGCAAGCGCTCGGCGACGGGAACCGAGTGTTTGGAACGAGTGCGGGATTTGGAGGGAAGGAACGGGATCAGCACGGGGATTCACTCGATTTAGGGAATTGCTCATTTCCCCCGAGTGGTGGGCGTAGGGCGCAAGAGCATCAAGAAAAATCGACCGAACGGTTAGGATAAAAACAAATCTGGCCAGGAGAAAACTCCTGGCCAGATTGCGATAACAGGAAAGGAAAGGTAGATTACGGAACGACTTGGTCAAGACGGTTGAAGTACGCCGTACCGACATTGTTGATTGGATCTTCCGGATGGCTGTCATTGCCCCAAGGTGCGCCGACCAGCGTCGAGTTTTCACTGATGCTGACCGAAAGACCGTATTGATCGGAGGCCGAGTGATCGTCTGCTGTCCACTTGCGGATCTGAGTGAATACGCCGCTGACGTACTCGAATACGTAAGCAGAACCCGAGTTGGAACCGAAATCGTCATCCATCGGGCTGCCGACGATCAGATAATTGCCACTGATGCCGACCGAGGTGCCGAACTGGTCGCTTTGACCCGGGTCGAGTTGAACCGTCTTAGGAATTTCGACCCAAGTTGCGCCATTGTACCAGTAGCCTTGGACCGAGCCGGAATCGACGAATGCACCGTCGTCGCTCGGAGCGCCAAGCGCCAGCAAGTTGCCGTCCAGTGCGCAAGATGTGCCGAAGTAATCAGCGCGTGCACCGGTCGTCGGGATCAGTTTTTGAGTTTCAATCCAATCCGAGCCATTGAATTCAAAATAATAGCCAGAACCGGTGTAGGATGCTACCGGCGTCGAGTCGCGGCGCGAGCCAACCAGTACGCGGTTTCCATCAATGGCAACCGAGCGACCGAAGTCGTCATAGCTGGCCCCGTCGCTTGCCCAGATCAAAGCCGTCTGAGTGAACGTGCTATCGCACGAATCGAAGTCGTAGATGTAAGCAAGGCCTGCCGGGGTTGTAATGCGTTTGGCAAGCGGAGCGCCCACGATGATGCGGCCTGCGCTGATGTCCACCGAGCTGCCGAAACGATAATAGATGCCGGAGTCAGCGGGTTTCAGGGGGTTGAAGGCGTTCAACTGGTCGATTTCGCTCCAAACGCCATTGGTGTCGCGCTGGAAGACGTAGGCGCGTCCCGCGTCCTGGCCCGGGTTGTCGGCATAAGGAGCACCAACCACGGCAAGGTCGCCGTCGATGGCAACGGCTTCGCCGAAGACGTCGTAAGGAGCGGGGTTGCTGGCGGTCAGTTTTTGCTTCAGCGTCCAGCTACCGGTCTGATCGCGCTCGAACACGTAAGCGGAACCGGAAGAAGGCATCGAGTTATCGTCGTCGGTAGGAGCGCCCACGATGGCGAATTGTCCGCTGATCGAAACCGAGTTACCGAACTTGTCGTCCTGGAACTGGTCGAATGCCGCCACGCGACGTCCAATCTGCTGAACGCTCAGATCGATGATCGTGACGGTGCCTGTAACGCCTGTGACGTCAAAGTCGTTGCCGCCAAGGTCTTCGATTACGCCCGGCGTGAACGCAAGAACCACGTCGCCAGGGCCTGTCATGCCGCTGACTTCGATGACGTAAGAATCGTCGGGGCCAGCGCCTGGGATGACGTTTGCAGACAAAGAACCCGGCGTTGATGAGCCGCTGAGGTCGATGGCCGATTCCACATTAACTACGTCTTCAGAGAAAAGTGCTGTGTAGGTGATCGTGTCGAGCGATGTACGAATCGACGGGCCGACAATTGACAAACCACCGCAAAGCAAAGAGGGCGGCAGGAGGTCGATCAGGCCAGCATCGATGTCGTCTTTGCTTTGGCCGGGGGCCAGAATGAAGTTCGGAACGCGTCCGCCAGCATTACAATCGCTGTCGAGTGCGGTGTTGCCACCCTGTTTGCGTGCGCTGAATGCGTAATCGCCCGGGTTGCCGGGGGCGATAAAGCGAACGTAGTAGGAGCCTTGAACCAGATCGTTGAAGGCATACAAACCGCCGCCGGTTGTGTAAGTTGTGGCGATCGTTGTGCCTGCAAGGTTGCTGACAAGCTGAACTTCCACACCATCGACACCGGGCTCACCCGGATCTTGAATGCCGTCTTTGTCCTGGTCGAGCCAGACAAAGTCGCCAATCCAGCCGTGCGGGCACGGTGCATGGGTGCGTCCGTCGATTGCGCGCAGCAACGCGTTAGCCATCAGCTGGGCGCCGTCGGTGTTGACTTGCCAAAAGTCCGTGTGGATATCGCTCGAAATCGGGTAGAAACCCAGATCGACGACATAGCCTGCGGCGCCTTTCTGCAATTCGGTGACGAGCGGTTTTCCGTCGGACCATTCGGCGATCAGCGTGCCGCCATTCAGAAGTGTGGTGCCGACCGGACGATAGCTGGAGAAACCGCCATTGAAGCTCGTAACGCCGCTCATGATCGGGTTGCCCGGAACATGGACAGTGCCGAGGGTTTCCGCCCCCAGATCGCGAACGTCGCCCGTGCGGGGAATGATCTGGTAGCCGTCGGTCAACCAGCGGCCTTCCATATCGAGCCCGGTCAGGATCGTCGGGCCGTCGCCGGTGGTTTCAAAGAGCATCGAAACCACACCGCCGCCGGCATCGTAATAATCGGCCAGCAGGTCGCCGAGTGCGACGGGGTCCATGTAGGAGAAGTTCGAGTACACCAGTACCGCATCGTAACACTGCAAGAGGGGCAGATCGGGTGTTACATTGCTGAGGTTGATTACATCTACTTTGGAAAACTCGCCGGTTCCTTCGAGTTTTTCACGGATGTCCAGGTTACGCGGGGCAAAACTGCCTTGCGCGCCAAGGATGGCTACGTCGGGGCCGCCCTGCGCCTGGAGGGATGATGTCATAGCGATTCCACCGGCCAAGGCAAGCGCCGCGAGTCCGGACAATTTCCAAGGGGTGGAAGTGCTGTTGTTCCTTTCCATATTATCGATCCTTATAGATTGAGGATAGACGGGAAACAGATTAGTAAGCCTATTTCCTGCACAAAAAAAGCGTATTCTCGATTCAGCACCTACGGTTTTGCATCAAATCTTTTTGAATTCCAGCAAACTACTCCGATTCGTGTCGAGGTCATTTCATTGAGTTGTCGGTTTAGGGAGGATGGTTTGGCGTTCAGGGTTGAAGTTTTACACGAAAAGCCCCCCTCTCGGGCGGGCAATGCGTTCATTGTCGCTCTAGCTCAAATCTCGCATGGGACGTTGCTTGTGCCACGTTCATGAGTGTTTTGCGCTCATTTCGATTGTAGCCTAAAACACTCACCGTCGAGCGTAAAGGAAAAATATCGTACAGAACGGGGGCAATCTGGCGGGTTTTTGCCTCTGCTTTCAAGGCGAATCTTATGGTTTTCGTTCCAAAGCGGCCAGGAAAAAGCCATCGGTGCCTTGCCGGTGGGGATAAAGTTGAATGTTGCCTTCCCGGGTCCGCATTTCTGTCCGATAGGGCGGGGTGTCGGACCACTGCGCACGTTGGAACCCGCGAGATTTGGAAAGGAAGTAGTTAATCCGTTCGCTGTTTTCGCCTTGGAGCAGACTGCATGTGGCGTAAATCAAGCGACCTCCGGGCTTTACCCAGTGACTCCATTGTTCGAGGAGTTGTGTTTGGATGCGGGCGCGCTGCTGGAGAGTTTCCATGGTGACGCGCCATTTTAGCTCCGGGCTGCGGCGAATGGTTCCGATGCCAGTGCAGGGGGCATCGACGAGCACGATGTCGGCTTGCTGGTCCGGGTTGGGGGCTTTGTCGGGGTCGGCATCGAAAGGTTGGATGATCGAAGCGCCCGCCAAATCGGCTCGTTTCATGGCGTTTTTCAGGCGACCGGGCGAAATATCGTGAACGAGCACTTGGCCTTGATTTTCCATGCAGGCTGCAAAATGCAACGATTTGCCTCCCGCGCCGGCACAGGCGTCGATCACGCGCTGGCCAGGCTCTGGTCGGATGAGTTCGGTCAGTAGTTGGGAACCTTCGTCTTGGAATTCAAAGAGTCCTTCTTTGAATCCGGGCAGGTCACCGGGATTGTGGCGTTTGGAGAGAATCACGGCGTCGTGGGCTAATTCGCCGCGCTGGGCTTCGATTTCTTTTTCGGCCAGGAGAGCGAGGTAATCTTCGGTGGAAATTTTGAGACGATTGATGCGCAGCGTCGTTGGGGCGGCGGTGTTGAGCGCTGCGATGGCGGTTTCGGCTTCCTGGGGTGGCAGACCGTAACCGATTAATCCCCACATCCATTCGGGGATCGAGTGTTTGAGGTGCAGGCGAAGGGGATTGGTTTCGTTGGAAAGGTTCGCCGCAGTATCGAGCGCGCGGTTCATGGTGCGACGCAGCCAGTTTTCGTGAAACCAACCACCGGTTACCTTCCAATCGCGGACAAAGGTGTCTTCGATCTCCTGAAATGAACCGGGGTGAAGTTCCTCGGCGGCCATCGCCATGCGGAACGAGTCGAACCACCGGTCCACCTCGCCAACCGATTTGCCTTTGAACGGTGGGTTTGCCCAGACTTTTGCCGCTGAATCGGAGGAAAGCGGGAAACCCGTCGTGCGTTGCAGCCAGCGTTCGTGGGGGGCGTTTTCCAACGCAATGCGTAGCGATTCGTCCAATCGCAGCAGGTGGCGGATGGCGTGATAGTAGGTTTCGCTGACGAATCGGCGATCCTTGGAGCCCAGAAAGCGGCGTCCGTGGAGGAAATTTCGAGCCACCCGGTCGCTGGGGGTCATGGAGTGGCGGAACTCGCGGAACATTTCCGCGGCAATGTCGATCAGGGCTCTTGGATGCAAAGGTCTTTGTCGGTTTTCTCAGGGATAGGCCAGTTGGCGGAACTCTTCTAAATCGGCCTGCAATTTTTGCAGAAATCGGTCGGATTCGATGCCGCCATGCACGTCGGTATAGTCGGGAATGATCCGAATGCCGCGCGCAATGTCGGACTTTCGTTCCGTGCGCGCAAGCGCAACGGCGTATTCGGCGATGGAAAAGGCTTTTTTCAATGCTGCGTCCCAGGCGACGTCGTGGGTGAAGTCGTTGGGGATGCGGGCGCGAACATCGGGAGCAAGCGCATCGAGTTCCGGGCAGGAAACCATTTGGTTGCGGTCGAATGCCGACGAGTTTGCATTCCAGTGTTGGAAGATGGTGAGGGCGAGGATGTAGTTGATGGCAAATTCCAGCGAGCAGATCCCCTGTTGGCGGGCACTTTCTCGAACAAAGTTTTTCCCGATGCCGGGTATTTGCGATTCGAGATAGTACATTTCACCGTTGGGTAGTGTATCGACCGAACTGGCGCTGCCAGCGCGGTGCAGACGATCCAATGTATCGAGCAGCAATGGGATGATCGTTGGGCGGAAAATACGTGTTTCCAATGGTGTGCGGTTGTTAGGTAAGGGGTACGCCGACTGGACTTTTCGGTAATGTTCTTCGTTGGCAAGCAGGCCGTATAGGTTTTTCTCGATCGACCAACCAGGAACCAATTCATTGAATGCGGGCGATAAATCCACGGGGCGGATGGTGGGATGTTGGATGAGAGAAAACGGCATTTCTACGCGCTGCGGGAGGGTGGTGACACCGCTGGCGATGAGCAACCAGGGAGATTCGACGAAGTTCGACGGAAAACGAATCGAGGCGCCGAGGCCGTAAAAGATGCCTTCACCCGCCCAATGTTCCTGATCGGCGGCGCGTCCGCTGTGGCTGGTTCCGATGTTGGCGCCATAACTGACGTTGCCGCGTCCCTCGGGCCAGAAGGTGGAAATCAGCAGTGCCTGTCGGGTGAACGATGTGAAAGGGCCAACGAAAGACGTGCTGCATTCTCCGCTGGTGACGCCAGAGTAGGGAGAGAAGATGCTGCTGGTGACACGGGCGTTTCCGTGCGCCCAACTGAGGTCGTCAAAGTGAGAATTTTCGCAAAAACAGCCGTCGGCCAATTCGACGCCGCATCCCGTGGTGCAACGCTGGACGATGGCGCGGGATCCAACGAACGTGCGATTTTGAGGTGTGGAAAGCAGAATGGAATCTTCGATGCAGGCGGCGCTTTCGATGCGGGCGCCGGGGCCAATGGCTGAACGGAGGATTTTGCGCGTTCCGACGATCCGCACATCCGAAGCGATCAGGGTGGTGACTCGTTGATGACGTTTACGATAGGTATCGCAGAGCGTTTGGTAAGCTTCCTGTACCTCGCGGTCCTGTATTCGGACGGCCAGCCAGGCGAGTGCTTCGCTGGTCATGCCGGGAAAAATCGAAAGTTGGCGTTCGCCAATGCTGGGCGAGAAAGTGATTTTGCGATCCAGGCCCAGAGGGTTCAGATCGCCGCCCGCGATGACCTGGCAGGATTGAATGGCGGTGCGGCGAAGAATATCCACGCGCGAAAGCAAAGCCACATCGAAAATTGCGCAACCGTCCCCGATCAGCACATCGCGCAGGCGACAGTTTTCAATACCGGGCGGAATCGTCAGGCCGGAGAAGAGTTCGAGCGGTTCTCCATCGAGATCGCCAATGAGGCAGTTGCCTTCAAAAATGACGTTGCGAATTCGCTCCAGATTGCAACCGGGAGAGATTTTGACTCGATTCCAATTTTGGGCGCGGTTTCCCTGGTAGGAAAGTTGGGCGACCTGTTCTGTGCTGAGAGGAAGAGGCCATCGATCGAAGAGTAGAGGGTTTTGTCCATCTTCGCCGATGTGGATTTCGAAATCCAGGAAATTGGATGCTTTAGCCAGGGTTTTGATTTCAGTCAGCATGGAAAACCTCGAATGGGTCCTGGCAGGCGATCGGCGGGTTGTCGGGGGGCGAGGGGGTTGGGATTTCCAAGGCGAGCCCATCTGATTGCTTGCGCCGGAGGTTGTAAGTGTCCAAAAAAGAACAGGATTCTGTTTTGGGACAGATCGTGGATTTTTCTCACGTTGAGCGATACTATGAAAAACCTCTCACAGTTTCATCTCGTGCGCAACGATGGAATGCTTTTTCGCATTCCTCTGTTTTGGCTGATGCTGGTGACGATGCTCGTGTTGAACGGCTTGGTTGGTGCGCAGATTACCGACGAGATGACGGGAATGAACGAACAGGAAGTCGAACTGGCGTCGGATTCTCCTTGCCGTGCAACTGGTGTGGTGATGGGTCCAGAGGGACCCGCCGAGGGAGTGACGGTGATGCTGGAGTTGATCGACATGGGCGTGCGCCGTCAGTACGCGTATCTTCAGGCGCACACCGATAGTCAGGGATATTTCTCCATCGACCTTTCTGCTTATGAACGTCCGCGCATTGCCATCCAATTCAACACGGTTTCCGTGCGTTATATCGAGTCGATGCAAATCGTCGAAACGGCGTGGAACGAGTTGCCCCTCTATGTTGAATTGCATGTGCAGCCTGGAACATTGGCGCGTGGAGTGGTGCGCGATGAGGATGGCAATCCGCTCGAAGGCGTTCAGGTGTATGGAACGAATGTTCGACAGCAGGAAAGCAATGAAGACGGCGAATGGGAATCGTTTGGGCTTCGACCAGGATTGCAGCGGTTGGATTTTTATAAGGAAGGTTATGCGAAGGAGTTTCTGAATATTGAATCCCAAGGGCCCGAGGTGCTCGAAGGATTCGAGGTAACGATGGTCAGTGCACGGAAATTTTCCGGTCGCGTGATTAATTGGGGGGAGAATCCAGTACCGTTTGCATTGGTGTATTTGACAGTGGGTGAAAAATTCCAACAGCAAGTGGCGGATGAAAACGGCGAGTTCGTTTTCAAGGGTGTTCCGGAGCATTTGGAAGGCGGGAAACTGCAAGCGATGGCCGAGGGGTATTTGCCGACCGAGCAGGAATTGACCGAAGACGATATCGACGCGCAAATGGCGACGCTGGTGATCGATCACGGCGTGATGGTGGAAGGTGAAGTGACGTTGCCTTCGGGAGCAGCGGCGTCGGGCGCGAAAGTGATAGCGGGCGATGAATACAATCGCGGCATGCCGCAGGTTTATACGGACACGAAAGGTCAATGGAAGCTGGGACCGTTTCCGATTGGCGAAGAGTATCGCTTCACCGCCATGCCTCCCTCTTCGGATGGCTCGTGGGGCGTGGCGGATGTTGTGTTGCGCGAGGGGAAAACGCCCAATGTGTATAAGGGAGACGTGGAGCTTTGGCCCAAGGGTTTCAGCAGCACATTTACCGCGACGGTAAACGGTGGAACAGTTACGTTGGAACGTCAGGATCAAGGAAACGGTGGGTTTGGAGGGACGGTGATCTATACGGCGGAGTGGGACGGTGAATCGAACGAGATGCAAGGGACGGTGGAAATTGCCGAGATGAAGCAAAAGGGCGCTTTCACGATGAAACGCCACTACTTGATGGGTGGCGGGATGGCGGGCGAGTGGGAATTGCGCGAGCAGATCGAGCCGTCGCAATTGAACGTGGCTCCCGTTCAGGAAACGCTGAAAATGGGGACGATCACGGGGACGATGTTGATGGATTTTCAACTGGATGAGGCGTTGGCAATTTCGGGTCGCGTCATTCGTGCGGACGGTAAACCGTTTCTGGATGGCATCGTGTATTTATTGGGCTGGAATGATTCAAATGTTTACACGGTTGAAGTGCCGATTGGTATTAATGGTCGTTTTGAAATGGGTCGTGTCCCTCAAGGGATTTTTATGCTGCTCGCGGTCAGTGGGGACGGAGAACGGCAGACGGTGCCCTTCTATGCGCGAGGTGGGATTGGCGGGGTAGAGCTTTTGGAAGTGGATGAAGGCGACCCGGTTGATCTATGATGCGTGAAAAGGCGATGAAAAAGTCGGGTTGGAATAAACAAATAAAAAGCGTGAAGCTGAATCGCCCGGCGTTTCTCGTTGTGCTGATCGTTATTGTATTGGGAGTCGGTGGTTGGTTTGGATGGCAGGCAATGCGCGTTTCGCTTCCGGTTTCAAATTCGACGGAAGTGCGTATGCGATACGTGACGTTTTTTGCCGAAACGGAAATAGATACCATCGACCGGATTCAAATTTTTTCACCGCAAAAAAAAGAGATCGAATTGCTGAAATCGCCGACGGATTGGAGAAAGGTTTTAACGTCGGGAGAATCCGTGCCCTTAACCGATCAACGTGTCCGTAAATTATTTCATCGTGACGACGGAAAGGCGGAAATCGTGGCGAACATGCGCGGTTTGATTCAGAACGACTCGTCCAATGAAGCTTTTCAACGATCAGGTTTAATGGTAGAAGATGCTACACGAGTGGATTTTTATCAGGGCGATCAGCATATTGAGTCGATTTTATTGGGACAGACACTTTGGAGGGACGGGAAACTGGGGACTTTTGTACGTCGCCCAAGTAGCCGCCAGATTGCCATGATCGACGAGAATTTGCTGGACAATTTTCGAGGCGATCGTTTGGAGGATTGGGCCGATGATCGTGTGTTCGCAGGTGTGGATTTTGACAAGCTGTTCGGTTGGCAGGTGGAAAGTATTTCATCGAAGTCTGGCTATCGAATGATACGTGGGGACGGAGAATCGGCGTGGCAAGTGGAGTTCGATGGCGCGTTGCACGAAGCCGAAAGTGAACGCGTTGAGTTGGCGATCGAATTGTTGCGTCGATTGTCGATTGTACGTTCGACGGTGGAGGCGCCGGAAATCGAAAAGTTCGATTCGTCGCATGGGTTGAGGCTGACATTGCTTGGCGATGATCTGGAACCGATGGCTGAATTGATTGTAGGAACGGAAACAATTCCTTCTTCAGGTGAATGGCTGGCACGACTTTCGGGTTACGATAACTTTTTCACGATTTATCGCTTATACGCGATCAATCGTCCGCCGGTCGAGTTCGTTCGATCGAGTAACGCGATGCTGAATTAAGGAGTTGTGTGCACGTGACCGCTTTTCTTCCCGAGTGGATTAAAAAATACACAAAAAACGATTCAACGGTACGCTCGTGGTACGCATGTGGGTTGGATCAAGTGGCGACGCATGCTGCGACGCGTCATGATGCAGGCGATTGGAAACTGGGGACCGATGAGTTTGCCGAATGGGAGGCGTTTCTTGCGCCGTTCAATCCACCGGCGGCTTTGCGTGAGAATCTGCAAAAGCTTGCGCGTGGCAATGTACGCGTTGTGGTGACGGGTCAGCAAGCCGGGCTGTTGGGTGGGCCGTTGTTCACGTTGTACAAGGCCATTGGCGCGGGGCATTGGGCGCGGAAAATTGCGCGGGAAACGGGAACGGAAGTCGTTCCCGTTTTTTGGGTGGCGTCGGACGACCACGATTTTGCGGAAGTCGCCGAACATCGTTGGTTGAATGCCTCGGGGACGCCTCAAACGTGGAAAGTGGCGGAGCAACCCAGTGATGCGGGCAGGCCGGTTTATGCACGTCGTCTTTCGCGCGAAGAGTTAGGCGCGATGCTCGAAGCGTTTGAAAACTCTGTTCCGCCATCCGAGTTTCGCGACGAAATTTCGGCGTTTATGCGCGAGTTGATGCAGCACGAAAGCGTGGATTGGGAAGCGCAGTTTCTCCAGTGCATCGTGCGATGGCTTGGGCCGTTAGGAATCGTGCCCGTTGCACCTCGTTTGTCTTGGTTACGTCGCCGTGCGGTACCTGTCATGCGCCGCGAAATTGAGCGTCAAGGCGCCAGTGCTCAGATGCTGAAGGAAGCAGGGGAAGAATTGGCGGCTCTTGGCGCGAAGGGACTCACCATTCATCGCGCTGGGACGGAGGCTAATTTTTTTCTGGAACTCGATGGAGTACGCGCAAAAGTGCAGTGGGAGAACGGCGTCGCGCGGTGTTTGAATCCAAAGACGGGCGAGTTGATTGCGGAATTGGAGTCGGAGGAATTGTTGCGTCGTTTGGAAGAAAAACCGGAGGCATTCAGTCCGAATGCGGCGCTCCGTCCGCTGGTTCAGGATGCCGCGTTGCCGTCGGTGGCGTATATTGGCGGACCATCGGAGGTTTTGTACCATGCGCAGATCGGCAGGTTGTATGCGGATTTCAACGTGTTTCGTCCAGCGGTGATTCCGCGTCCTTCCGTGGTGTTGGTTGAGCCACGGATTGAGCGATTGCTGGGCAAGTTGGGTTTGTCGGCGGAAGAATCGTTGGCGCTTGGTCCCGATGGGGTGCGGGAAAAGGCTGCTCACGGTGCGGATCAGTCGGGGTTAGCCGAAAAGACGAAGGCGGAAATTGCTGCGGCGAACGATGCGATGGAGCGTTTGCTTTCTCTGTTGCAGGATGAAACCGCCGATACGGGATTGATCAAGGCGGTGGAAAAAATGCAGCATGGGCTCGTTGGTGGCGCGGGGAAATTACAGGAACGCGTGACGCAATATTTGGCGCGGAAGAATGATGATGCCACGCGCCAGGCCGAACGCGTTGTCGATGCATTTTGGCCAGGAGGCGCACCACAGGAGCGCGCGCTCGGGGCGTTGTCGCCATTGCTGCGCACGGCGGGTATGGATGCGCCTGTGCGTATAGCTGAGGCAATTGAAGGGACGGAGTTCGGTCGGCAGGTAATTCGACTGGGGTAGTCGCATTGTGAAAATTATATATATCACCGGGTGGCTCCACCGCTTTTTCTCTCTCTCCAATTGAAAATGCGCAAAACTCTGGACACGATCCGTCTCAGGACGTTCATTTGTGAGGAGTTTTACAAAAAACGGGAGCGAGGAAATATGTTCGATTCAGGATGCCTTTTTCCGCAGGGATGGCACTCCAGTGTGCGTGGTTTTCAACGCGCCCTTTGGGTAATATTGTTGCCCAGCCTGCTGTTGTCCAGCGTAGGGTGCGCAGGCAAATCCACGACCATCGATGGAGGTGAGTCGGAGATGTCGAATGTAACGGTAAAGTTTCTTTTGACGGTTCCCGAGAAGACAGAAGGCTCCGTTTATATCACGGGTAGTTTGCCGGAGTGGGGGCCTTGGGACCCAGGGATGACACCGATGAATGGAAGTGGCGAAACAAGAAGTTATGAAGTCGTCGTTCCCGTTGGATCAAAAATTGAATACAAGTTTACGCTGGGAAGTTGGCAGGAAGAATTACAGGACGAAAACGGTTATACTTCAGGTAACTTTGTCGTGGAAGCGTCGGAGGACCAGACGGTTAAGCACCGAGCGTTTTCGTTTGGCACAGCTTCTAATCGAGATGCAGATCCCGATGGCGTGATCAAAGCTCTCTCGACGCAACCCGATATTTGGACGGAGCGGTGCCCCGATTTTTACGAAACGTTTCTTTATCCGGGCGGTTTGAGCAAGGCCGTGATTATCAGCATGGATGATTGTTCGGTGCAGGATATTCGATTTGTGGAGATGCTCAACCGGCATCGCCTTAAGGGATCGTTCCACCTGAACTCGGGTAAGCTCGACCAGGAATATCATGTCGCGAGCAACGAGTTGCGCGCAATTTATTCAGGACACGAGGTGTCATGCCACACGGTTAATCATCCGTATCTCACGACACTTACAAAAGACGAAATCAAAGCGGAAGTTTTTGAGGATCAGAAGACATTGACCAGGCTTGCCGGGAATCCGGTACGAGGGTTGTCCTACCCGTTTGGAGCCGTGGATTTTGAAACGTTGGATGTGTTGAGAGAGTTGGGGATTGTTTATGCCCGGACAACAGCACAGGATACGGACTTTACACTTCCGCAGGACCTTTTGATTTGGCCGGGAAGCGGTCATCAAAGCGAGGCTCTATCCTTGACGGACCGCTTTCTCGATACTGGTAACGAAAAACTTCGTCTGCTTCTGATCTGGGGGCATACTTGGGAGTTGGATGGTCAGGCACAGCCGGAAACGAATAGTTGGGAATCGATGGAAAAATTCTGCGCAAAGCTGGAAAATCGGCCGGACGTTTGGAGTGCTACGTTCATCGAAGTTGCGGATTATTTGACCGCCTTGCAGGAACTGGAATTTTCCGAGGACGGACGACAGGTTACCAATAAAGCAAAGTCTTCCATTTGGATGCGTAGTTCCGAAGGAATGGGTGTCATTGAACTGAAACCGGGGCAAAGCGCAAACATCTGATCGTACACACGGTTTTAAACGTGATCGATAATTTTTTGTTCAGTCAACTCACTGGAGTCATTACTTGAAATCCAAAGCCAAACGCCTTCTCTCCGTTGCCATTTCGTTGATCTTGTTGGGCGTATTGATTGCCACAGTGGATTTTGACGCGTTGATGAACGTGTTGCTCGGCGCTCATTTGGGATGGTTTACAGTGGCCGTGTTTTTTTTCGTGCCGCAGACGTTGGCCATTGCATGGCGATGGGCGATGATTTCCGAACCGATTGCGCGTATTCATTGGCGCGAAGCTGGGCGGCAGGTGCTCGCGAGCAGTTGCTTGAATTTGGTGCTGCCAAGCAAGCTGGGCGATTTGGCCAAAGGCGTGTTTTTATATCGCCAGGGACGGTGTCGTCTCGACGACGGCTTGCACATCGTCGTCTTTGAAAAACTGCTCGATCTTGCGGCGCTCAGCGCATGGATGGTGATCGGGTGGATTCTTGTGCCGAGCATGGCGAGCTGGGTGCTGGGCGTGCTGGCGCTGGGTCTTGTGATTATCGGAACCGTTTGGTTGACGTATTTCACGCCGGTGGGGACGCGGTTGCTGTTGGCGATGATTCCCGGTTTCATGCGACGGAAAAAGAAGTTGGCGAAGGTTGTCGAGATTTTCGAATCCGGTCCGCGCGTGATGCAACTCGTGCACGCGGACGGGCGCCGTCGAAACCGCATCATCGGTTGGAGCTTCATCATCTGGGCGCTGCACTTGGCACAGATTTATTGTTTTTTCAAAACCCTCGGCGCGCAGGTTGACGTTTTTGAAGTCTTCGCACGCATGCCGATCGCGATTTTCGCGGGCTTGATGCCGCTGTCGATCGCGGGCGTGGGTGTGCGCGATTGGGCGCTGGTCACCGTGTTTGCGTCGGAGGAAAACACACGCGCGATTTTGGTGGGGGTGGGGCTGCTGGTTTCGTTGCGCTATGTGTTCCCGGCGTTGGCGGGCATGAACTTCATGCCGAAGTATATGCTGATGGCGAAGAGTTTGCAGGGGGGAGACGACAAAGGTAAACCACAGAGACACGGAGACACGGAGAAGTCACGGAGGAAAAATTCGCTACCGCGAACAAGGGTAAAGAAAGTTTGACACTTAATGCGAGAGGGACGGAGAAAATAACTCCGTCCCTCGTAGGTTCTTCTTGGCGATTCTTTGCGGCTTCGCGCCTTCATGTTGTCCGCCGTAGCCTTGGCAGAGGCGGATGCGATGATTATCTTACTCCGGCAAAATGATCGCGCGGCGTTCGAGTTCGGCGACGATTTGATCGACGCATTCTTCGAGCGAATGCGTGCCGGTATCGACGGTGACGTCCGCATTTTCGGGTTCCTCGTACGGAGCGTCGATGCCGGTGAATCCTTTGATTTCACCTGCACGCGCTTTTTTGTACAGGCCTTTGGGATCGCGTTGCTCGCAAACATCGATTTTCGTGGCGACGTGAATTTCAAGGAATTCGTTTTCGCCCGGTTGCAGACGGCGAGCCATCTGGCGATCAGCGCGGTATGGGCTGATGAACGCGACCATGTTGATCGTGCCCGCGTCGCTGAATAGCTTGGCAACTTCGCCGACGCGGCGGATGTTTTCCACGCGATCGTTGGGCGCGAATGTCAGGTCGCGGTTCAATCCCTGGCGCACGTTGTCGCCGTCGAGAATATACGTGTTCACATTGCGTTTGTGCAAGCGCGCGGCGACGGCGTTCGCGAGCGTCGATTTGCCCGCACCGGAAAGGCCAGTGAACCACAGTGTCGCGCCACGATGGGCGTTGCTGCGTTCGCGGTCGGTGCGCGAAACGGCCTGATCGTGCCACGTCAGGTTTTTGCCTTCGGTGATCAGTTCAGGCAACGAATACGTGCCGCTCGGAATGAAGGCCATTTCCTCCATTTTTGCGGTGATTTCTGCCACAACGGCGTCGAGATCCGAGATGTCGGTCAGATGAATGTCAGCACTGGCGGGTGTGCGTTCGCCTTTTTCCGAGAGGTGAATTTCCAGGAACGGCTGGGGATTCACGAGGGGACGGAGGAACGCTGGGTCCGCCAGAGAAAATGCGTTCGATGTTGAAACGACGATCTGGCCCGAGCGAATCAGAATGTGCGCGACTTCGCCAAAGCGACGTTCGAGTTCTTCCTGTTCGACGTCGATATTGTTGTCCAAACCGATTTTCAGGTTTTCGCCGTCGAGCAAATATGCGTGCAGATGGCGTTTGTTCAGCTCGGCTTCGAGACGCGCGGCTACTTTGGCTTTGCCGATGCCTGCTTCACCGGTGAAGAGCACAAGGCCCGAGCGGTGTCCGTTTACCAATTCGCGATGATCGATGGAAATTTCGCCACGCACCCAGCGAATATCGCGCAGACGGGCTTTTTCGCGCACCGCGCTCAATTCGCTCGATACGTTGGCCATGACGATGCCACCGCCCGCGATGTCGTAGTCGTCAACGATGACAAAGCGACCCGAGTTGATGAAATTCGAGTACAAATCGAACGCGATGGGACGACGTGTGGAGAGCGTTACCTCGGCCACGTCGTTGCGTTCGACTTGTTCTTTGGTTCCTTGCGCGGCGGCAAGGTCCGACGCATCGATGATGCGGTGGATTTCCTGGATTTGCACTTCGACTTCATTGGTTGCGATGCGCAGCAGATATTTTTTGTTTTTGGCGAACGGTTGGCGACCCATCCAGAAGACGTTCACGCGCAACGTATCGCCGACTTCGGGCATTTGGTCTTCGTGATGGGCAATTTCGCCGCGTTCGATGAAAATTTGCTCGTCGAGCGTGAACCCGACGCTCTGGCCAGCACAGGCATTTTTGGGCAGCGGCTTGACATTGAAGCCTTCGATCGAAGCCACGCGCGCCGATTTGTTGGACGGCGAGAAAACGATCTTGTCGCCGATTTTCAAGCGACCCGTGTTGATGCGACCTGCGATAATGCGGCGGGCGTCGAACTTGTACACATCCTGAACGGGCATGCGCAGCGCTTTGTTCTGGCTGGCGATTTCCTTTTTAAATTCCCCCATCGCGTCGAGCACTGTCGGGCCCGTGTACCACGGCATGCGGTCGCTTTTGTTGGCGATGTTATCGCCTTCACGGGCGCTGACGGGGATGAACGCGCGCGGCTCGACGTTGATTTCTTTCAGGAACGCGCGGTATTCGACTTCGATCCGACGGAAAGTTTCTTCGTCATAATCCACCAGGTCCATCTTGTTGACAGCGACCGAGACCTGGGGGATGCCGAGCAGCGACAGCATGTATCCGTGGCGTTTGCTTTGTTCGCGCACGCCTTCTTTGGCATCGATCAGCAGCACGGCGGCTTCGGCGCGCGAAGCACCCGAGATCATGTTCTTGAGGAATTCTTTGTGTCCCGGCGCATCGATCAGGATGTACTCGCGATTCTTCCATTTGAAGAACGTGCGGGCCGTGTCGATCGTGATGCCTTGCTCCTGCTCTTCGAGGAACGCGTCGAAGAGGAACGCCCACTCGAAAACTTTACCCTGAAGTTCACAGATGCGTTGAACTTTTTCAACGTGACCTTCGGGCAACGATCCCGTGTCGGCATACAGGCGTCCGAGCAACGTGGATTTACCGTGGTCCACGTGACCCACGATAACGATATTGAAATGTTCGATCTTTGCGTCTTTGTCCGCTTGGCTCATTGCGGAAGTAATAGTCGGCATGTCGTGTCTATCCCGTAAAAGATGCGAAAATAACAGAGGGTTGAAGATCCAGTGGAAAGCGAGCGAAGGGGGAACTTACATGTAGCCCGATTTACGCAACTCTTCCATGCCGCGTCCGCCGCCTTCGGCGTCTTGAGCACGGCCTGAACGTTCGGCGACCTTGGTGTTGCGCAATTCCTCGATGATGTCTTCAACCGTGGTGGCTTGCGACTGAATCGGGAACGTGCAGGGCGCGCAACCCAGCGAGCGATAGCGCGTGCCTTCGCCCTGGTTGAAGTAAAGCGGGACGACGGGGATGTTTTCGCGCGCGATGTATTCCCAGATGTTGATTTCCGTCCAGTCGAGCAGCGGGTGAACGCGTACGTGAGTGCCGGGGCGGAACGAAGTCTTGAATTGATCCCAGAGTTCGGGGGGTTGGTCGCGGAAATCCCAGTCGTTGTTTTTGTCGCGTGGCGAAAAATAACGTTCCTTGGCGCGGGTGCCTTCTTCGTCGCTTCGCACGCCCGCGATCACGCCTTCGAGATTCAACTCGGCCAACGTTTCCTTGAGTCCCTGGGTTTTTAACGCCCCGCAGCAGGTCAGGCGGCCCTTGTCTTTGTTCATACCTTCGGCGAGCGCCTTTTTGTTCTGACCCACGATCAGCTTCAGGTTCCAGTCCTTGGCGAGTTTATCGCGGAATTCGATCATTTCCGGGATTTTGTAACTCGTATCGATGTGAATGAGCGGAAATGGCACGTGTCCGAAGAACGCCTTGCGTGCCAGCCAGAGCATCACGCTGGAGTCTTTGCCGATCGACCAGAGCATCCCGAGCTTTTCGAAGCATTTATAGGCTTCGCGCAGGATGAAAATCGACTGATTTTCGAGCGAATCGAGGTGAGTCATCGTTTCGGTTTGGGTGGCGCTTTCTTGCATACCATTCTCCTTGGGAACTGTCCCGCTCGGGGAGGCGGATGGTGCGGCAAGACCGTCGGTTGTCTCAAGCATAATCAATGAACCCTTGAAAACACGGGATTTAAGACCAGCGCTTTTGCAAAAAGTTGGTCGAGAGGTACTGCTTTTGAGGGCTCTTCGTCTAAATCCTACAAAAACAGTATGATTTACGGAGAGGAGCATTAAGTGTGCCGACCCGCGCGTGGCAAGCACGATTTGCTGCCACACGCGGGTTTGACAATAAATGACGATAAAGAGATTTTTTACTCGGCTTCGAGATCCATCCAGTCGCTGACCGCGCTGGTATCGTCGAATGTGGCCGTTGCCGTTGGATTGGCGCCAACAAAGGCATTGCCCAAGGCGTCGGTCAGGGTACTGGCAAGGATTTCAACATGGATCGTTCCGGTGCCGGTAGCTCCCCACAAGGCAATCTGATAGGTATTATTCCCCGGCGTGCCGGGAGCCCAGATATTGGCTGTTATGAAGCCCAGCGAAGGAGAAGTGCCAGATAAGTCGATATGGGCGGGCGTCAGATTTTGCACTCGCTCGGTGAATGTGATGCTGAAAATTACCGGGCTGTGGGTGTGAGGCGACGGAGTTGTCTCTGCGAGTGGAATCGTGACCGAAGGCCCCGTCGCGTCGTAGGTGAAGCTAAACGCATTGGATGCCGTGCTCAGGTTTCCGGCTTGATCGGCAGCAGCGTTGGCATTGACTTGAACAGAGATTGTCCCGTCGCCCGTTGGTGTGAGGGTGAAATCGACATCATTACTTGTCTGAACGCCCGCGGAAGCGGTGGCGCCGGTGAGTTGAAGGTCCGACGGATTGGTCGGATCGAACCCGGCGATTGTGTTGGCGTCCGTAAAGGATGCCCGGAAATTAAACACGGCAGGCGTGTTTACCGTCGAGCCGTCTGTGACGCTGGAGGAAGAGAGCGCCACAGTCGGGTTGACCGTATCGATCACGATATCCTGACCTCCTGCGAGCGAGTTTGGCGAGGTCGGCATGGCGAGGACGGCAAGGTTGCCTGCCTGATCGGCGATAACGGCGCCATTCAGATTCAGGCTGATTGCATCGAGGTCGCTTGTATTTTGTCCCGCGCCGACCGTGTAGGAAAACTGCAGGTTGGCACTGGATGAGCCGCTTGTGTAGCTGGCACCGCTTCCCGTGTTCAGGCTCAGGAAAGGCGTTCCCCCGGTAGTATTTACGGTCACGACGTCGTCGAATGCTGCAACGATCGAAACGGTGTCGCCTTCTTTGTAATGTGCCAAGGCAGGGACGCTGGAGACGTTGGTGAACGTCGGCGCGAGGGTGTCGATGGCGATTTGGTGGTT
>CAZOKZ010000069.1:0-22222 GCA_964580585.1 uncultured Candidatus Sumerlaeota bacterium
CGTAATAACAACGGTTTAGGGCGGGGTCCGAAAAAGTTTACCGGACACTACTGATACTTTTGGTAATTCTGATCTAAGTGGGTTAGGTGCATTACCAGAGCAGTTAGCGTTAGTAATACCAATTGGCGAAACATTACCAGGAATAGCAACGGTTATAGAAGTTGGTTCATTAACAGTGAGTGGTGGAGTAATGATAGGTATTGCTTCTTCTGTTTTAGCCGAAGCAATCGCATTTCTCGTTCTTGGTCTTACAATAGGTCTCTCACTAATCGCCCTATTTTATTCCATAGTAACAGCAGTTACTGCTGCGAATATAAAACGGGCCTTAACAGAGATGGCAAAAGCTTATGAGCTTTATGAATGTCACAAATTCGCTCTTGAGGCATATGAATATTTGAAGAAAAAAAAGTACAAAGATCTAAAAATAATATATTTCATACCGAAAAAAGATCCGGCTACAGGCGATAACTTCCTTAATGAAAATATTACTCCGGAGCCTGGATTTGGCATCTGGGGTAATGTAGCGAAGTACTCTCCATGGAGTGTGAGCTTAGCACTAAATGGATGTCATTATGGCGTTTATCATAAGGGAACAGTATTTGATCTTAACGTTCCCTGGGGAGTTCCCTCTAAGGAGTGGAAAACTAAATATTGGGTTCGTGTTAACGGTACCCATAATATTATGAATCTCCAAATGGCCGATGATGCAGGGTATGGCGAGCTTGGTACTTGGGACCTCGATACGTTCATTAGTTTTGCTTTCGGTAAGCCATCTTAATTTCAAGGAGTGCAAATGAATATGGAAAAGGACTTGCTGTATGGATATTTTGAAGCCCATGGTGGGCTTTATGGCTACGGAGGATTTAGCTCTTACGAAAGTTATTTAGGCGGCCTTTTTTGTGGTTTCAGGTTGTTGAAGGCATTTCGTAATGTAAATAAGTTAAACAATTACATTGAATATGTCAAAGTGAAATATGATTGTCATAAGGCGGACTGCATAACATCTATTTACCTGAAAAATCAGGGCCTCAATGATATTGAAGCTTGGTCTCGTTCAAGAATAGATTATCAAGAATATTCGAGTACTAATCAGGTTGAGTTGTATGATGGCGAAAGCGAATATATCGATGCTACTGGAATAGTCTCCGATATTATTTCCCGGCCAGGCTTCTATATACGAGAACCACTGCTTTCTCACTTATTGGCTTATTATGAAGGCATGTATATCGTTTTTCGTTTTTCTCCAAATGTGAGAAAAGTTGCCCCAGACTGGGAAGAATTTATGAATTTTATTATAACAAATTATCGTTGTTCTACAGAAATAACTTGGCACAAAAATATACGGAATCTTTGTTCTAATAATGAGATAGTAGGGTTCCATCGATTTTCCAATATCATAAAGGAATTTCTCGGGTAAAAGGAAGACATCCATGATAAGGTAATGTCAAGGGATGGACGGAGTCATCCCACCGGCTTTTTTGTTTTTTTCCCTACAAGTCGCTTTTCAAAGCCGTTCGTTTTTCCGTGACCGTTATTTCCATACTTCACTGACGAATTCTCATCAGACAAATAACGCTTAATATAATTCGGGGACGGAGCCCTTTTCACTCCGTCCCCATTTTCATTTAACCAGTTACCGTACTATTTGTCTCACGCGATGGTTTGCGTCAGCATTGTTTCGAGCGCGTTGCCGGGGATGGCTTGCGGGCTGACGATCAGCACGCGGCAGCCAAACCGGGCTCCGTTGGGAATCGTAAACCGCGCGCCGGAAAAAGAATAAGGGCTGGACGCGCTCATGAGCCCCGAAAACGAACCGGCTCCCGCGCCGCGCACACCGCGATAATCGCTCGGTTGCGGATGACGTGAAAAGCATTCACCACGAAGGCACAAAGACGCGAAGTATCACGAAGAAAAGATGTCGAGGATTACGACCCGCGCGGGCTGTTGGTTCGATTGCAGGCTGCGGTGCGGGGGCGTGGGTTACCGACTTCGTCGCCAAAGACCTCGACGCCCTCCTTATCGAGCGCCTGGATCAAGCACTCACTTGGGCAATCGGCAGAAAACAAGCCAATAAACAAACATGCTCTATTCGGCAGGATATTTAGAGAAGGACTCTAGAGAGAAAATACTATCGAGAACCTGCGTTGATATTCGCGATTAATTTTCTCAGATCAGCCACGTCGATTTGACCATCGAGGTTGATATCCAATTTCCCCACGACCATGGATTCGGTCGAAATCCGACCGAGTATGGCGTCCATGATTGCCGCGCGTGCCGTCGCGTCGTTGACACTGGGTGTGACCTGGACGCTCGCCGAAGCGCTCTCTCCAAAAGCAACACCATCGTGTTGCAACACCCAGGATGTCGTGTATGACCCAGGTATTGTCGGTGCTGTCGCTTCGATTTGTATCACGCCGGATGTTCCGCGTTCGATTGGATTGAGCTGACTCAATCTCACCGTTTGCAAACGCGTCAGCGCATCGGTGCCTTCCGTTGCCAATAGACCATATCCCGTGTCGAAGGACCAGCGGTCAGAAGATTCGTTCTCCACATGCACCTGCAAGGTAATCGACGCTCCCGCCCCGACGGTGGTGGGAGCTTCAATGGAGGTTACGCGTCCCCCCGTGCGGAGACGTTCAAAATGGTAAATGGGCGGGTTGGGATCGGGTGTGCCATCGCTTGCAAACAATGTAAGTTGCAAATCATAAACATACGGTCCGTTTTCCAGCCAGTTCCAAGAAACGTCCGTGACCCAAAATTGAATCTGGCTATCAAAACGAGTAAAACTGTATTCGCCCAAATTTGTCCAACCGATAGTACCGGTTTCGCGATAATCGACGCGCACTTTTTGTGGCCTCTCCGAGGTACCGGCTCCCGCAATCGTCATCGAATACGGATTGGCGTCCAACCATACACTGTCGTGGCCAACAATATAAGCATAGGGAGTCGAAGCATAATATATCCCAACGGTGAACGTCACGCCATTCGACGCTCCCCAGCGATCTGTCGCGATCAGTTGGATGGTCGATTGCGATTCATGCGGTGCATCGATCAAGTAACTCACATGGAGAAGCCCGTTCGCTTCGTCCAGCACGACGTCGAGATCCTCAGTGTTTTTGACGGCAAAATGAATCGGGTCTCCCTCGTTATCCGTCGCCGCAAAGGGAATTTCCAAGACGCTTGGAAACCACACCGTCACATTTGTATTCCCCGTCGGGTTTGTAAATTCCGGAGGCGTGTTTCGACGCATCAGTCGAAGCTCTAAATCCCACCCCAAGGGATTGCTGCCACCATTGCTCGTCAAACTCGTGGCGGTGTCTTCGAGCGTAGCTTCGAAAGCCAACGGTTCGGCGAGCAAATCGTCTGGCACCGGCCAATCGACTTCGTAAATGCCCGCCTGGGTTCCCGGTGCAAGGTTCAAGGTTTCCAGCAAGTCGCCCGTTTGCGCATGATGAATCGCAATGCTGCCCGACAGGCCTGTTCTACTGCATAATTCACTCACCACAAGATGCAGGTCTCCGTCCCAGGCAATCAAGTCCCCAGCATCGGCGGAAGGGTCGCTCGCCACATCGATAACCGATGGCGGTGTTGGTTGCGATGTTACTTCCAGTGTAAGCGGAACTTCGAGCACAGGAAGGTCGGGATCGTTGGTGTTAAAGGTCAGATTTGTCGCGAAGGTTCCTTCTGTAGCAGTGTTGCAATCGAAGAGGAAGCGCGTCGAACCTCCACTATTGATGGAACGCGCGATGGGTTGGCGAGCAGTAATCCATGCAGGCAAAAGATCGCTTTGCAACGTTGCTTCCAACGTCCACATGCCGGTGTTGCGAAGCGTAACAGGCAACGCGCAGGGTGCGCCTACGGACACTTTGGCTTTATGCCAGACAGGAATCGCCTCTGCATGGGATGTCATGTTGTACCCATTCAGTGGATAAGGTCCGCTTTCTGCGCGTGCCGACCGTGTGCCATCGGAGACAAGAACGCGGAGAAGCACCCCAGGCACCGACGGCAAATCGTTGCAGGTAAGCAGGTATTCGTTTTGACCGCGCTCGATCCGCAACCATGTTCCCATTGGCTGCCAGGAAGCTCCTCCGTCAAAACTCATTTTAACCCAGGCGTATAATTGCTCGTTTGCATCTTCATCGTTCGCCTGAAAAACAATAGGCATGTTTGATTGCAGCACTGTCCCACCCGTTGGCGAGTCTATGGTCACCGTCGGTGCATGGGGAGAAAAATTGATCGTTTTAATCGTCGTGATCTGACCGTTCAAATTGATAGTCTTGAACGTTACCGAATTAACAGTTGGATCGTAGGGGAATTTAAAAAGCGGCGCTGCCGCCAGATTACCGTCCCCCTCCGGATCTGGCTCGCCAATCCATTGCGTGAATTCCAGGACCTGGGCCGATTGCCCATTGGATAATTCCGCCATGATCGCTCGTCCACTGGGCGTCGCAGGCTCCTGCGGCATGCTGACAAGGTCGGTATCAATAAATATTGGCCATGCTTCTCTCAGCGTGTAATTGAAATTCGTCCACACTTGTTTGCCCATGATCGTTCCGCTCACGAGCATCACGTCTTGCGGGTCCGTTTTTGGAGCCACGGTTTTTGATTTTGTGTCTTCCGAAGATTTACCATAATCGATACCCATCGTGGCTTCGTCTAACAAAGTAATGTAATCATCGTGGGTCATCCACGGATTAGGCGCGTGATCGTACATCATCGTTTGGAACGGAGGTTTCAAGACCCCGGGCGAATTGTAAACGCGCGTCATGGTGCGAGGATCGTAGCCATTCCCACTGGCGCCACAATCGTTCGCCCCCGTTTCATAATCATAATTATCCAGTTTGCCCAAGGTGTGCATGTACTCGTGCAGCAGATAGTTTTTTCGTATTGCGACACCATCAAGCAGGATCACATCGCGAAAACGTGGTTCGGAATAACCATCGGCACCGAAAACGCCGGGGCCTGTGATGCCAACGATCAGGTCGGGACGACCTGGCATCGTGTCCAGATGGTGCTGAAGATCGACAAAATAAGAAAGCTTGCGAAATGGACCGAAAGTAAACCACGGTTCGGTTGCTTGAATGTCTGGACCAATTGTAAAAATAACCGTTCCCGGATAAATGAGGCGAAAGAAGTCATTCAATGCCGCCATTCCCGATGCCGAGGTATATGTTCCCCGCACCCCTTTACCTCCGATCGTGGTCACCCCTGATGTTTCAAATCCAACATAGTGAATATGTAACGGACGGTCGAGAGCGGGCACTCTTTCCTCCCGAATCGGAACCGAAGCGCTCGAATACATGAGGGGAAGATCATCGCCGCGTTCATTTGTCCACACCACTTCATGTCGATAAGTTTTCAGACTGCTTTCCGGCATAACCGGATATTTAAAACGATTAATTTCGTCCGATGCGATTTCCTGGGGCGTGAGCTTCGATTCGCACTTTGCCTTCAAGCCAGTGATTTCTGCGGCCAGCACTTCGTTTTCATACACATGAAGGGTGAAGTCCTCAAACGTGTCTCCTGAATTGAGATAATTGACAGCCGAATCGCTGATTCGAAATTCGGCAACATACACTGCGGGTGTTTGAGCATGAACTTGACTGGGAAGAATATCATCGACAATTTGGGTAATAGAGTTATCGGGCAAAAATCGCGGCGGAACTTTTATTGAAACCGTTTTGGTATTCGATCCACCGCCATTGATTTCAACTTCCAGCACACCACTTCCGTTGGTGGTTCCACCCGTGGTGGCTCCTCCCTGTAACTGAATTTGAACGCCGCCCACGGGACGGTCTTTGGGGTCTTTCGTTTCGATCGTCAACGTGCCTTTGAACGAACGCATGTCATCGACCTGAACGGCATTGGTGGCATAACCGACCTGAAAACCATCGGCGGTAAGTGCTGCATAAGGAGCCGGAACCCACAAGGTCGCGTTCGTGTCGATCACTTCCCCACCACTGCCAACATTCACCAACGCATCACCCGTCTCATCGGTTTCAAACCAGGGAGAAAAGTAAAAGGTTACGGTCTCGGTAAAGGAAAGTTCCACCGTGTACATCGCCCGGACCTGCACCCCTTCGGAAGGAATGTATTCAGAAGAATTGAAAGGATTGACCGATTCCGCATGCACCCGAAATGTCAAATTCATGAAGTCGGGCGAGGTGCAAATAAGACTGAGTTGGTTTTCCAACGTGTGATCGAATGCTGCTAAGAAATACTGCGGGTCTTCGTCGTCGTCAAAACGGTATTGAATGAAAACTTTGGGGTGGCCAATTTTCAAGAAATTCTGAAGAAATACAAAGCCACTCCGATCTCCTTCGGCTCGAAACTCCGTATGAATATTACTGCCGCATTCGGCGACATCCGCTTCGCTTTCCACTCCAAACGAGGAAAACGTCCCCCCGCTGGTGATTTGCGAGAACGTAACGGCAACATCCGGAGGCAGGTCGGAGGGATAGTTGTGCTGAATGGTGAGATGCGCTTGATCGTGAGCGGCAAAAAAATTTCCACCATTCGTCAGCAACGGCGCATTCGAACACGAGGCAACCAACCCCACCGTTATCGGATCGCCCGAAGTACTGAACGTTCCGTTCTTATTGGTTTCCATCCGAGTAACACTCGTCCAACCTGGCTGAAGACCCACTTGTTCCTGCGCCAAGAGCGCAGTGGTCATAATCAGCCAGGCAAACATGGCGATAAAACGACAAATAGCCGATTGCTGCAAACCTAAGCGAAGCAAACGGACATAAACGAACAGCTTATGGCTGTTGAAAAAAATTTCGTTTGAATGGAATCCCGAAGAATTCCGTACGACTGCGTCCCTCACGCTCTGACTCTTCCCCAATTTCGGATGAAATCGGTTTGTAAAAGAGCGGTAATACGAAAGACCATTCGTATTCGTCGAATTACCGCAATCGGGGGAAGATATCGAAGTGCTGTTGAATTGTTGCTCAACACATTCAATTTATTCTGGCATATTTCAAGGCGTAGAGCAAGGCAAAGCCGAATAGAGTTCGGAAGTTCGTCCTAAAAAATTTATCGTACAAACTCGCTCCATTTCTCTTCAACGCACTGTATTGATAAATAATCAATATTGGAATTTGTTACTCTTATAGAAGCGACACAATCGACTCCGTCCCCGATATCGAACTATTGGGGACGGAGTCAAAAACAAATGTAAATACGGGGCTGTCGAGATACTCAGCGATAAAGGATCGTGGTCGCGTTCTGGGCAATTTCGTGAAAGAAGGTAGGCGCCGAGCCCATCCAGAGAACCACCGCGCAGGCAAACAAACCGGTTGCGATGACCAGGGAAGAAGGAGCGATCGGTTCATCTTCGCGAGTACCGGTGAAACTGACCTTGATCACGCGCAGGTAATAGTACGTTGCCACAACAGCATTGATGGAGGCGAAAAGAACGAGCAGGAATTGCCCTTGTTCAAGGGCCGCGGAAAACAAAAACCATTTCCCGATGAAACCCACTGTCGGAGGAAGGCCCGTCAATCCCAGCACTCCGACCAACAAACAAAGGGCGAGAAACGGCGAGCGGTTCCACAACCCAGAAAGCGAATCGATGGTAACAAGGTCCTCTTTCCTTCCAACTTCGCAAACAACGAGGAAGCAAAGGAACGACATCGCGAGATAACCGATTGTATAGAACAATACGGAAGTAATTCCCGCCTGGCTGAATGCCTGAAGACCGATTCCTAAATAACCGGCGTGAGCAATGGCCGAGTAACCGAGCAACCGTTTGAGATCCTTCTGGACCAATGCCGCCAAATTCCCCATCGTCATCGCAATCACACTGAACCACATCAGCATGAAACGGAATCCCGCTCCGCTGCTTTCGGCAGTTCCCTCACTCACAAGAACAATCAGTCGGCACAACACCGCAATGGTCGCCAGCTTGGATGCCGTGGCGACAAAAGCGGTCACGGGATGAGGTGAAGCTTGATAAGTATCCGCCGCCCAAATATGGAAAGGAAAAAACGCGAGCTTGAAAAGGAAGCCACTCAACGTCAGCAACAATGCTGTCCAGAAAAGCGCCGTTGTTTGACCCGAAGCAACTAACTGAGCAATGTCCGCCAAATAGGTCGAGCCAGAAAGCCCGAAGAGCAGGCTGATCCCGTAGAGCGTTACCGCCGAGGCAACCATACCCTGGAGCATGTACTTGGTGCCCGCTTCGCCCGAAAGCGATTCTTTCCGGTGAAGAGCCACAAGGATGTAAATTGGATAAGCCGAAAGTTCCAGCGCCAGGTAAAGCGTCGCAAGTTCGGTTGCGCTGACAAGCATCATCATCCCAACCGTCGAGACAGCGATGAACAGGGGAAGTTCGCCCCATGCCCGACGCGCAAGAGTGGTGGGTTTTTCGCCAATCACAATCAGCATCAAGTACACGGCGGAAAAAATAAGTTTGAGAACTTGAGAGAAAAAATCCGAATGATAAATTCCGGGAAAGAATGGCTCGCCCGAATACCCCAGAGAAACAGCCGCTCCCACCACCATCGCCACCCCACCCACCAGCGCCAGGCGACGAATGGTCTCCGAGGCAATGTTCAAGATCAATGCAACAAAGAGAACCGTTGCAACGACGAGAGTAACAAGTTCAGGGAGAAAAAGGAGGGTGTGCTGCATGGCTTAAAGTCCCCCCGTCAATGCGGTTGTCGTTGTGTTGATCAGATCGAGCACCAGTCGTGGCGCGAAACCAACGATGATAAGAACGCCGAGCAGCATGGCTCGGGGAATGAGCTCCCATCCTTGAAAATCGCGCAGATCATCCCATTTCTTGTTCGGCGGACCGAAGAAGGCGATCTGGAAAACGCGCAGAATATACAACGCCGTAACCACCAGCGCGGCAATGATCGCGACTCCGATAACGGGATTCGTCTTGAGCGCAGCAAGGAAAACGAGCAGCTCGGGCCAGAAACTGGCAAAGCCCGGCAACCCGGCGCCGCAAAGACCCGCCAGAATAAAGAACGAAACGGCACGGGGCATCTGACTGCCGAGGCCGCCGAAGTCTGCAATCGTCTTGGAGTGCGCCCGGTCGTAAATAAAACCTACCGTGCTGAAGAAAAGCGCCGTCATAATACCGTGAGCGAACATTTGGAACACGGCGCCGTTCATGGCGTCATCGCCCGCAACGCCCATGACGGCTAAATTGAGGCCCAACATCACAACGCCCATGTGCGACACGGAAGAGAAACCGATCACGAACTTAAAGTCGGTTTGTTTCAGCGCCACAAAAGCTCCGTAACAAATCCCCGCGGCTGCGAGCCATGCAAACGTAGGCGCCCAGAAGCGCGCTCCCTCGGGCAGCAAACGAATGCCGACACTGAGAACGCCAAATGCGCCTAGTTTCATCAGCACACCCGCGTGAAGCATCGACACCGCAGAAGGCGCCGCCACGTGACCGGTCGGCGACCAGCCATGGAACGGAAACATACCGGCCAAAACACCGAAACCAATATATACAAAGGGATAAATGAAGTGTTGAAACTCCGGGGTAAACGAAGCGGTTGCAAGCGCAGGCATACTGAAGGTTCCGAGACCCGCGTAATGATAAATTGCCAGAAGCGAGGGGAACAATAACGCGCTGCCCGCGAGCAGAAACATCATTAACTTCATCGCCGCGTATTCTCGATTCGAACTTCCCCAAACGAGAATCAACGGATACATCGGCACCACGGCGATTTCGTAGAAAAAGAAAAAGAGAAACAAATCTTGGATCATGAAAACGCCATAAACGCCCACGACCAGAAACATCATGAAGGCAAAATATTCCTTCACGCGGTTTTCCAAATCCCACATCGTCAAAACGCCCGTGAAATATACGAGCGAGTTCAACATCACCAACGCCACTCCGAAACCATCGACACCTAAATGAAATGTAATACCCGCCCCAGGAGCCCAGGGATAGATTTGCTCGAACTGAAGACCACCGACAGTCGGGTCGTACTTCCACCACAACAAACCGCTTAACAATAGAGCGACTGCGCCACTGATCGCACAAATCCATCGAACGGAAGTCTTGGCGTTGGTTGGCATCAAAACGACCGACACCAACGCCACGATGGGGCAGAGTAGAATCAGGCTAAGTAAAGGAAGTTCCATTTCGTCTCTCGATCGTCAATGCATTCCAATGTAGAAAACAGCAACCACTACCATCACAATCGTCGTACCGATGTAGAATTGAACGACGCCATTGCTCGAACGCGCGACGAGGGGTCCGGAATCGACCACGGTCTCGCCCGCAGCATCGAATCCCGCATCGAAACCTTTGACTTCGACACCATGCAGGATGCGCGCGGAAACATCGATCAACCTGGCAACCGTCGCGGCATAAAAAGCGTCGATATACCATTTGTTTTTAAAGAGCGTATCCAACGGCTTCATCAAACCGATGAAACCGCGACACGTTGCTTTGGAACGTCCAAAGTCGTACCACGCGAGCGCAATCCCGAGTGCGACAAGCGAAAGCGCAGGAACCATCGACAACAGTGAGTGATGGATTTCTTCGGTTCCGAGAAAATGCCCCAGCGCTCCCCCGCCGAAACCGGCCACAAGAGCCAGACAAGCCAAAACTCCCATGGGAGCCAGCATGTTGAGGGGCGAGTCGCTTCCATGTCCGTGATGATGATCGTCATGGGAAACTTCCACCGGTTCGCCGTGTGGAAGCAAAACCAGGAAAAGCATCCGGAACGTGTAATACGCGGTAAGCATCGCTGCAAATAAGGTGCCGATCTGGAAAACCGTGTGCCCATGATGACCGAGCGCGCCGATGATGGCTTCCTTGCTGAAGAAACCCGCCAGAGGAGGAATGCCCGCGAGCGCAAGCGAACCGATCACGAAAAAGATCGAAGTCCAGCGCATTTTCTTTCCACCATGCGCGCCGATTTCCCGCATCAGGTTCGATCCCGTGTGGTGAATGTACGAACCGGCGGTGAGGAAAAGAAGCGCTTTGAAAAAGGCGTGCGTAATCAAATGAAACACACCGGCAAACAAACTGCCGGTGGCAAGTCCCGCGATCATGTAGCCCAATTGGCTGATCGAGGAATAGGCGAGGACTTTTTTGATGTCCTCTTCCACCATCGCGACGGTGGAAGAAAGTATCGTCGTGAACACAGCAATCGATAACACCACCAGCACCACCGTTTCCGATGCGAGAAACAATGGATGCAGTCGCGCGAACAAATAAACACCCGCTGCCACCATGGTGGCCGAGTGCAACAACGCGCTGACCGGCGTGGGACCCTCCATCGCATCGGGCAACCACGTGTGCAGAGGGAATTGAGCGCTCTTGCCCATGATGCCGAAGAAAATCAGCAGCATGATCACCGTCAATGTTTTCGGCGTAACCAATGCAACCAGTCCCGTTGAAGAATCCAATAATGCGGGGATGTCAAACGTGGCCGTTGCATTCAAAATCATCAAAATACCGATGAACAAACCGACGTCGCCAATGCGCGTCATGACGAAGGCCTTCTTCGCAGCCGCAACGGCGCTCGGTTTTTCGTACCAGAAACCGATCAGGAAAAACGACGCGAGCCCAACCAGTTCCCAGAAGATAAAGGCCTGCAACAAATCGATCGCATAAACGAACGAAAGCATCGCCCAGCCGAACAAACCCAGCAGGCTGAAGAAACGTACCTTGCCCGGGTCGTCGGCCATGTAACCAAGGGAGTAAACTTGAACGCAAAAAGTAATCAGGGCAACGACGGCTCCGAAAGAAAGCGAAATGCCGTCGAGCAGAAACCCGAATTGAAGATTCATTTCACCCGATGTAAACCAGAGCACGCGAATCGGGTCCTGCGGTCCAGCAGCAAGCAGCAAAAGAGATCCGACCAGTGATGCGGCACCGCCAAGCAGAACCACCGCGCGCGCCGCGTTGGTTTGCTTGAAGAGAAAGACCAGTGAGATGAAAAATGCCACAAATGGGGCGGTCGTGGTAATCAATGCAAGGGTGGTGGGATTCATGGAATCGATGTCATCCCTTCAAATCCGTGATAGTATTCACGTCAATACCCGAGCGGCTGCGATACATGATCATCAGGATCGAGAGAAAGACGGCCACCTCGGCTGCGGCCAACCCAATAACGACAAGAACAAGCACTTGGCCCACGGCAGGATCGGGAGCGACGTATTTATTGAAGATCATAAAGTTCAAACTGGCGGCATTTAACATCAATTCAATGCCCACCAGGATCGTGATTAAATTCCGTCGATGCAGCACGGCAATCAGGCCGAGTGTAAAAAGCAACAATGATAAAAGCAGGAGCATCTGAAGTGTCATTCGCTTACGGGCTCCCTTCTAGCGACGAGGACCGAGCCAATAATGGCCACGAGCAGAATCAGCGAAAGCCCCTCGAAAACCACGTTATAATCCGTCAGAAATGAATGCCCAATATGCTTGACGGACCATGCCGCAGGATCGATTTCGGGCGCTGCGAGAAATGTTGTTTTCCATATTTGCGCGGCAAGGACTCCGAAAAACAAAAGCCCGCCTAAACACGCCAACGCCACACGCCGCGCCTCGGTTGGAATCGGCTTGGTCATCGCTCCGGACAACATCAAGGCGAACACCATGGCGACGGAAATACCACCTATATAGATCAACACCTGCATCGCCGCCACAAAAGGACTCCCCAAGTAAAGGAACAACCCCGCCAAACCGAGCAACGTAATACCCAGACCGATGATCGAGTATAAAACGTGGCGGACGAACACGGCGGTGACCGCTCCGCCAACGACCAACCCAACCATCATCGCCACCACAGCGGATTCTGTCATTTCTGTTCTTCTCCCGATGCGGGTTCCGCGTCCTTCTTTGCTTCGGCTTCCGTGTTCTGCTCTGCCTCAGCTTCTGCCTTCAATTTCGCCTCGGCTTCTTTCTTTTTCTTTGCCTCGGCATCGGCGAGACGTTTCGCCTCACGTTCTTCTTTCTTCTTGCGATCGATTTCACGCAGCCGTTCGACGGTTTCTTCCTCCGTCTCGCGCCATTTTTCGAGTAGATCGAACTGCGAGTCTTCGCGGTGATAACCCGCGTTGTCATACGTCTTGGAATAACCAAGCGTTTCCGTGGGGCAAACATCCAGGCAAAGACCACATTCACTGCAAAGAGCGAAATTCACATCGAACTTTTCGGGGCGTTTCATCGCCAATCCTTCGGGGCGATAACCGGTAATCGAAATACAATTGGAGGGACAAATTTTTTCGCACTGAAGACACGCGATGCAATTGTGCGAGTCGATTTCCTCTTTGTTGATCAGGACGATGGCATTGCGCTGGTTCATAGAGATCGGCGCTTTCTCGCGAGGATACTCCACCGTCACCGGCTTGCTCACCATGTTCTTAATGGTGACGCCCATGCCTTCGACCAAGGAGCGCGCTCCATTCACCAGTTCGCTGATTACTTTCATGGCGCTCCCCCTGGGATGAGTTTCAACACCACTGCCGTCAGTAACAGGTTTGCAATGGCTGCGGGAACGAGTACTAACCAGGAGAACCCAAGCAACTGGTCGAATTTAACACGGGGAAAAGTCCAACGCACCCACATCATCACAAAGATGAGGGCGTAAACTTTGATGAAGAACCAAACGAATCCCGGCAACAACGGGCCTTTCCAACCACCGAGGAACAACACCGTCGCCAACGCGCACGCGATAATCATGTTGGAATATTCGGCGAAGAAAAACATCCCGAATCGCATTCCGGAATATTCCGTGTGAAACCCGCCGATTAATTCCGACTCGGCTTCGGGAATATCGAACGGCGCACGGTTGGTTTCCGCCGTCGCAGCAATCAAAAAAATCAACGCAGCAAGCGGTTGGAAAACAACATAAGGCACTACGCTCTGTTTCATGACGATTTCGTGCAGGTTCAAACTCTTCGCCGTCATCACAACCGCCAACGCGCACAAAACCAGCGGTATTTCGTAGGCGATATTTTGCGATACGGATCGCACGGCACCGAGCAAGGAGTACTTGTTGTTCGATCCCCAACCCGCAAAGAAAATTCCGATCACGCTCATGCCACTCAACGCGAACAGGAGAACCAACGCCACATCGTAATCGCTGAATACCCAGGACTCGGACACAGGAATCAACGAACACGCGGCAAGGATCGGCGCGAAAACAATAACGGGAGCGGCAAAATAAAGTCCGCGACTAACGTGCGCGGGAGTGATGAGTTCTTTACCAAAAAGTTTGCCCATGTCGAAAATACTCTGGAGCAAACCAAAGGGACCTCGCTCTGTCGGTCCAAGGCGACGCTGAATACGCGCGCTGACTTTGCGCTCCATCCAGATAATCATCAGAGCATTCACGGTCAAATAGCCCATAATGATCGCGATGGTCAGAGGAATCGCGAGCCAGACATTTCCGACAATCTCAGAAAGGGTTCTTGGATTCATCGATCAATCTCCGGCAATACAATATCGATGCTTCCAAGAATCGCCACTGCATCCGCGACACGCGTTCCAACCAGAACCCGCCGCATGGAAGCAAGATTAGCAAAGGAAGGAGTTCTCAAATGGATGCGTTGTGGAACTTCGCTACCATCGCTAACGATAAACATCCCGAAAAGTCCACGCGCCGATTCCACGGCAAAATAATATTCGCCTTTAGGCGGAGCAATTTTGCGCGGAACCTTCTTGGGCATGATCGGTCCGTCGGGAATTTTCGAAATCGCCTGCTCGATGATCGAAAGACTTTGTTCCATTTCCTCCACACGAATCAGGAAACGCGCGAAACAATCGCTTTCCGTGCGGGTAGGAATTTTGAAATCGAATTTGTCGTAAATACCATAAGGTTCATCGCGCCGGACATCGCGCGCCTCGCCCATCGCGCGCAAACTGGGACCCGTGATCGCGAATTCCGGCGCCAGCGAAGGAGCTATGTACCCCACGTCAACACAACGACGTCTAAAGATAACATTTTCTTCGACCAACGTCTTGTAATCGGGAAGACGTTTGCGAAATTCCCGACAAAAACCATCGATCGCTTTGAGGAACGTTTCGTCCGCATCAACGGTCACCCCACCGAATCGCCCATAACAGTACGTCAGTCGTGAGCCGGAAACATAGTCGAGGATATCGAGGATCTTTTCACGATCGTCGAAACAATAAAGAAACGGCGTAATCCCTCCGAGGTCCAACAAGAACGTACCGAACCAAAGCAGGTGACTCGAAATTCGATTCAACTCGCAGGCAATAACTCGGATGTATTCGGCTCGCTCGGGAACCTCGAGACCGATCATTGTCTCGACTGCCTGACAATACCCAATATTATAAATCATCCCAGAGAGGTAATCGATACGGCTCGTGTTGGGGAGAAATTGCAAATAATTGCGATTTTCTGCCATTTTTTCATGCGCACGGTGCGAATACCCAATGATCGGGTCGGCCTCGACAATTTCCTCGCCACGCAGGGTCAACTTGAGCCGAAGCACTCCATGGGTTGAGGGGTGTTGAGGACCCATGTTCAGCTCATAGGTATCCCGGTCCTCGCCCTTGGAAATTAAGGTCAGATCAGACATCGCTCGAAGCCTCTTTCGCCTCGGGTTCGGGTACTCCGAAGTCTTTCAACAAAGGATGATAATCGGCGCCTTCTTCTGTAAGAATCCGACGCGGGTCCGGATGCCCCTCGAAAGAAACACCGAACATATCGTAAACTTCCCGCTCATACCAATTTGCCGACTCAAATAAGTCGGCAATCGAAGGAGCGGACGATTCTGCTGGAATGTTCACCACCACGCGTTGACGTTCAACCGGATCGGGATAGCGATACTGATAAACAAGCCGGAAGCAGTTTTCATCTTTCCGATGGTCGAGGCACGTCAGCATCTCGAGCCAATACCCCGCATCGGCAAAAACGCCCGCCACCGGTCGGATCAACTCAAGCTCAATCGTGTGAACCACGTGACAGCCCGCAGGGCGGAACTCCTGGACTTCGCTCTGCACGGAGGAACCGGCAGATCCAAGCGATTTGGCGAGTTCTAGGTTCATCCTTTAAAATTCTTTCCCGCCTTGATTTTTTCTTCCAACTTCAACAAGCCCGCAATCAGGGCCTCGGGGCGCGGAGGACATCCAGGAATATATATATCGACGGGAATAATTTTGTCGGCGCCTTCGATAATCGCATACTGGCCTGGATACTTGAAGGGCCCACCATCGATGGTGCATCCCCCAAGAGCGATGGACCATTTCGGCGACGGCATTTGCTCCCATAAAGCCTGAACGACTGGAGCCATCTTGCGCGAGATCGTTCCCGCAACAATCATCACATCCGCCTGGCGCGCGCTGGGGCGAAACACGCCCGAACCAAAGCGGTCGAGATCGAAACGCGAAGCGCCTGCCGCCATCATCTCGATCGCGCAGCAGGCAAGCCCGAACGTCAACGGCCACATGGATTTTGCCCGCGCGTGATTGAGAAGATTCTCCAGCACATCGAGATGCACCAGCGGACCGGCGGTTTTCAACAATTCATCGACGGAGGGATTTTCGTCAGCCATCCTTCATGCCCTCTTTTTTGGTCTGGCTTGGCGCAAAATTGGATTGAAAAACTCCGGCGCGCCACGCATACAAAATCGCCAGGAACAGAATGCCGATGAATAGGGAAATTTCAATCAGATCGCGCCAGACATATGTGCCATCGTCGTAAACAAGCGCGACCGGGAATAAATAGAGGACATCGACCTCAAAGGCGACAAAGATGAGGGCGAACAAATAGAATGCCAAACCAAACGGCACCCAGGCACTGCCAATGGTGTCCATACCGCACTCATACGTCTCCGTGGTCTTGGCCCCACGGCTGCGCGGCGAAATAAACAGCGGAATAATAATTGGCGCTAGACCGAGAACTACCCCAACCAGAAGCAGCGCCCCAAAAAATCCGTATTCAGAAAATGGTGTGTTCAAGACGAATCCTGAGGCGTTTGAGATGGGGGTCGGCAAGCCAATAACCGATATATGAGTTATCATTTATCCGAATTGGTGCGATGAAGGCAATGCTTTTCTTACCCTTCCCCCCAACTTCACTTCCTCAAACGCTTCATACAGCGGACCATTGATATTATTGGACATAAATCCAAAACCTTTCTATTCAAGGCAACATTTCCACTTCGTTTTCTCCATGAAGTGGTTTTTCACCCCCCGCCGGGGCAGCCTTTTCCGGTAATCTTGCATCAAAAAAGCGCCTTCGCAAACCCGCTCGGTTAAAAAAACCTCTTGCGCGTAGGGCATCTGAATGTTTCGCTTTTTGGCGAAATAACGGAGATGAAAATCGTGCGCACCATCCTTGCCATCACCAAAGCCCTCGCCGACCTGAATCGCGTCCGCATCCTCTGCGCTCTCGCTGAACGCGGAGAGCTTTGCGTCTGCCAGGTACAGGAGCTTCTGGCGCTGGCGCCGTCCTCTACCTCGAAGCACCTCAGCCTGCTGGCCGCCGCCGGATTGGTTTCCGTGCGCAAAGAAGGGCGTTGGGCATTCTATCGCGTCGTGGACGAAAATGAAATCCCCGAGGATGCCGCCGATATCGTCCAGTGGCTTTGTCGCCAGGCGGGAAAAGAAAAAGCCATCCTGGAAGATCGTCGCAAGCTTGACCAAATCCTATCTTACTCTCCGGAGGAACTATGCCAGCGGCAAGCCAACGGACTAAAGTGCTGTTCCTGTGCACCGGAAACTCGTGCCGAAGCCAAATCGCCGAAGGATACGCCCACGCCCTCAAAGGCGGAGTGATCGACGCCTTCAGCGCAGGCATCGTGGCCCATGGCCAGAATCCGAAAGCCATCCAGGTAATGGCAGAAGACGGCATCGACATCACCAGCCAGCAATCGAAAACGCTCCAGTCGCTTCTCGAAGTCGGCATCACATTCGACGTGGTTTACACCGTTTGCGGACACGCGGACGACAACTGCCCGATTTTTCCGGGCAAGACAAAGGTCATACACCACGGCTTTGACGATCCGCCGAAACTGGCGAAGGACGCGAAGACCGAAGAAGAAGCTCTCGACCATTACCGCCGGGTGCGGGACGAAATCCGCGCCTGGATTGAGACCCTGTAAGTACTGAACATCATTTTTTTTCAAGGATCCATTTCGTTATGTTGCGAAACATCGAAGAACAAAAAGCCCAAGAGGTCCGTGAAACGGTACGCGCCGGTTACGCCTCTATTGCGATCCAGCAACCACAATCCAACCCCTCTGGATGTTGCGGTGGAACTTCCTGCTGCGGAGCGGACAACGCCGACGATGCCACGGCGCTCGCCAGCGCCATCGGTTACACGGAACAGGACCTTGCCGCCATCCCGGAAGGCGCCAACATGGGCCTTTCGTGCGGCAACCCCACAGCGCTCGCTGCGCTGAAAGAAGGCGAAGTCGTCGTCGATCTCGGTTCCGGCGGAGGATTCGACATTTTCATCGCCGGTCGCAACGTCGGCCCCACAGGCCGCGCCATCGGGGTGGACATGACACCGGAAATGCTCGCAAAGGCCCGACGCAACGCCATCGCCTACCGCGAACGCACCGGTCTGGATAATGTCGAGTTCCGACTTGGCGAGATCGAACACCTCCCCCTGCCGGATAACAGCGTCGATGTCATCATCAGCAATTGCGTCTTGAATCTTTCGCCCAACAAACAGCAAGTCTGGCTCGAAATCGCCCGCGTTCTGAAACCCGGTGGCCGCGTCGCCGTCAGCGACATGGCGCTACTCCAACCATTGCCCGAGGATATTGCCTCGATGATCGAAGCGCTCGTCGGCTGCGTCGCCGGAGCCGTTCTCGCCAGCGAAACGGAACGCATGGCAAAAGAAGCGGGTTTGACGGACATCGTTCTTGAACCCAAGAGCAGTTACACCGATGCCATGGCAGAGTGGAAAGACCCGTTGTATGGGAAAATTATCGCTACGCTGCCCCAAGACGCAAAAATCTCCGACTATGTGACAAGCCTGAACATCTCTGCGCGAAAAAACTAACGAACTCGCTAGCGGCTTTCGCTGGCGAACGATGCAAAAAACAATCAGCAATCCCCAAACCCGGACCCATCATCCAGGAGAATTCTGTAATGCCCGAAATTGTCTCCACCGGCGACCTTGGTTGCCCAACCGCAACAAAAGGCCGACTATCGTTTCTCGATCGCTTCCTGACCGTTTGGATTTTCGCCGCGATGGCGATCGGGGTCGCCATCGGGCATTTTATTCCAAGTGTTGAAAGCTTCATCGAATCCTTCAGCGTCGGCACAACCAACCTGCCCATCGCGTTTGGGCTTGTGCTCATGATGTTATTTATTTTTAGCAAACGAATTAGCTAACTGATCGATAGTGAGGAAAAATTAGCCTTGTGCCAGCCTTGGCCTCTCCGTCAATTCGTCATCTGTCGAATTGACGGAGGTGTTTATGCGGTCCCTTCTTGCTATCACCAAGGCCTTATCGGATCAGAACCGGATTCGAATCCTCTGCGCGCTCTGGGAACGCGATGAACTCTGTGTTTGCCAAATCCACGAGTTGCTTGGTCTCGCAGCTTCTACCGCCTCAAAGCATCTTAGTCTCCTAGCCGCAGCAGGGCTGGTCGACGTACGAAAGGATGGCCGTTGGTCTTACTACCGACTCGCTCAAGAAGATGCTCCAGAAAATGCAGGCGAGGTCCTCTTGTGGGTTTGTCGTCAGGCCAGCACTTCAAAGCTCATCGCGGGCGACCGCAAGAAGCTCGATCAGATTCTGAGTATTTCACCAGAGGAACTGTGTCAGCGTCAGGCAGATTGCGATGACTGCTGTCCCACTACGCAAGTGGTTGAACCTCCAATGAAGAGAAGGATTAACCGGACGTGACTGAAGGTATTTCTAAAAAGCTCTCATTCCTCGACCGTTACTTGACGGTCTGGATATTTACAGCGATGGCTGTTGGTGTTGTCATCGGTTACGTGTTCCCAGGAACACCGGGATTCATCAGCGGTTTCGATGTGGGAACAACGAATGTCCCTATCGCGTTGGGATTGATTGCAATGATTTATCCCCCGTTAGCCCGAGTGAAATACGAGGAGATGGGCCGTGTCTTCCGCGATGTAAAGATTCTTGGTTTGTCGCTCGCGCAGAACTGGCTCATTGGCCCGATCCTCATGTTCGCCCTCGCAGTCCTTTTCCTCCAAAACCACCCCGAGCTAATGGTCGGACTTATCATGGTTGGTATTGCTCGGTGCATCGCGATGGTCCTCGTATGGAACCAACTTGCGAAGGGCAGCGCCGAATACGCTGCTGGATTGGTGGCGCTCAATAGTATCTTTCAGGTTTTGACCTACGGGGTTTTGGCGTGGGCTTTTATTACCATCGCGCCGAGCTGGTTTGGAATCGACCTGTCTGGTGTTCAGGGCGTTGGTGGAAAGACCCTCGAAGACGTTACTATCAGCGAGATATTCTTCAGCGTCATGATCTACCTCGGAATCCCCTTCGCGGCGGGTATACTTTCGCGGGTGATTTTACTGCCGACGAAAGGGAAAGAGTGGTATGAGAAGGTTTTCATCCCGCGTATCTCACCGATCACGCTGGTGGCACTGCTTTTCACTATCGTCGTAATGTTCAGCTACAAAGGTGAGAAGATCATCAATTATCCAATGAAGGTCGTGCTGGTGGCGATTCCCCTGACGATCTACTTCGCCGTTATGTTCTTTCTCAGCTTCTTCATGTCGCGCAAAGCCGGGGCCGACTATCCCCGTTGCGCAACGCTGGCGTTCACGGCTTCGGGCAACAACTTCGAATTGGCAATCGCCGTTGCTATTGCCGTATTTGGTATCAATTCCGATGTTGCTTTTGCCACGGTCATCGGGCCATTGGTGGAGGTACCTGCGCTGATTGGGTTGGTTCGCGTATCGCTTTGGTTGCAGCGCAGGTATTTTAGTTCCTGATCTGTCACGTAAACTTCATCAAACCGTAACTGATTGTCAGTTTTCAATTCGGGAGAATTCGCGGCGTAAGATTCCTACATTTTGGGAATCAGATTTTCCATCTCGTCATCCAGTTCGTAAAGGGATTCTCCAAATTGAATGCGCTTCAAGCCCATTTCCCATCGATAGTCATAGTTCAAAGTGGCGATAAAATAATATCGCTGTGACGTCCATTCGCTACCAGAAGATTCGATATAAACCGACCATGCCATGGTTCCGAACCACTTGCCATTGATATCTTTGGCAGGGGTTGCTTTAACCAATTCGGGGTCCGAAAATGTTAATCGGGTGCCTTCGACGGTCACCGTGTACCCATCCAGTTTATCCATATACCGATCTACTGCACGATGGAAATCGTCAGGAATCCGCTCCTGTCGTTCTTGCTCCTTTGCTTGGGCAAGAACACCCTGCCGGGATTGCAAAAGTGATTCAGCCATTGTCGATTGGACGGGCAGCGAGACATTTTCATCAAGTTCCAGTGCTTTGGCCGCAAGAGCGGATGCACCCGATCGATCCCCTTGAGCAAGTGCTGCGGCAGCCCTTCCGGCGATTGCCACGGCCCGCCGCTCTGCCCAGTCGTAATAGATGTAGGCCCCTAATGCCGCATCGTCTGAGTCTGATTCCAATTTCAATGTGATTTGTTCAGCCTCGAAGAAATGGTTTCCGGCGACATCATATTTAGCAGTGCCAAACGCTGTTTTTCCCTCAGCCATCTGTTCCTGGTATTGTGGTAGAAATCGATTATGGACAACCAATTCAGCGGCTTCTTTACGTTTTTCTTCGCGATCCCAACTGCTGTCGTCCAGTGAACCGAGTGCAAATTGGAAAAAAAACCATCCGAAACATGGACAGACGATCATTCCAAATGTTCCCAGTACGATTCCGCCCGTTCGAATGTTTGAATCGATGGTTTTCCAGTTCCTCGCTATGATAGTTAGTCCCACCGGGGGAACCAGAAGACAAAGTAAAATCGCTGTTGTTGAAAGTTTCTTGTTGGCGTTGGTTGATTCGTTGCGCTGCTCCATTGGAAACACCTCCCGACAAATTGGTATGAGTGATCTGTGTGGGAATATCTGTATTCGATTCTGGAAAAGCAAGCATAACGTGACCTAGGTCTGTAGACAATTGGTCTCTATGGCTGGACTCTCTCGCCATGAAAAGAACCGTGAACCCAGTTTCAGTCCTGCTCGGAAAACGAATCCAACGCCTGCGCAAAGCAGCGGGATATAGCCAGGAAGCCTTTGCCAACGAAGTCGGTGTTCATCGCACGTACATGAGTCTCATCGAGCGCGG
>CAZOKZ010000070.1:0-22083 GCA_964580585.1 uncultured Candidatus Sumerlaeota bacterium
AATCACTGATTCTATTGAAATTGGTGAAGGCAACATAACGGTTACGTTGCTCTATTTACATGATTCTCCTAAAATGATGGCAAAAAGGCAACAAAACCCCTTGCAATCGAACCGTGCCTCGTTACCTTCTTTCGCTCCTGATTATGGGGAAAGCGTGCCAAGATGATACAGTCGGAACTTCTCAAAATCCTGGTCTGTCCAGAAACCAAGGCTCCCTTGGTGCTGACGCGCGAGGGTGGGTTGCTCTCGACGGACCCGAATAGCCGTCGCCTGTATCGTGTCGAGGACGATATTCCAATTTTGTTGGTGTCGGAATCGACGGTGCTGTCTCCGGAGGAACATGCAAGCGCCCTGAAATGGGCAGAGGAAAATCCGGCCTACAAAGCGGCCAAAAAGGTGAAAGTGAAAAATGAAGGATAAGATTCATCCCAAGTATGGTCCTGTGATCTATCGTTGCGCCAGTTGCAAAACGGAAGTGATCTCGGGATCGACCAAGCTGGACGGTAAAGTCGAAGTCGTCGATGGTGTCGAACACCATGTGATCGCGCTGGAAATCTGCTCGAGCTGCCATCCGTTCTACACGGGCCGTAAGTCGTTCATCGACTCGGCAGGTCGCGTCGAGAAGTTCAACAAGCGCTTCAAGCAACCATTGGTTTCAAAGAAGAAAGCCAAGAAGGAAACGGTCGCTTCCTGATCGTTATTCTTCGTTCAGAACGCACAGAATATTCAGGCAAAATCGGCTTCCCATGGGAGGCCGATTTACATTATTAGGCCGCATTATTAAGATACCGCTAGCTCCGGGTTAGAAGTTTGGCCTAGCTTGCCTTTTCATAAGGAAACGGCTTGCGTTGACAAGTTTAAGGGTGGCTGGCTCCAACTCGGTACGAGCCAATGGCTTTTCGGAAGAAGATCACGGGTTCCTCTGCCGCGACTTTCCAAGGAAAGCGAGATATGAACAAAATGATGGCAATTATGGCTGCGATGAATGTGTTGGTCGTTGACGATGAAGCGGATATTTGCGATCTGCTCGAGTACAATCTGGTGAAAAACGGTTTTAAGGTCCAGTCGGTGACGACGGGCGAGGATGCGTTGCGCGAGGCGCGCAGTAATCCCCCCGGGCTGATTCTTCTCGATCTGATGTTGCCGGGTGTGGATGGACTTGAGGTTTGCAAACGCCTTAAAAACGACGAACGCACGGGTCATGTGCCGATTATCATGATCACGGCCAAAGGCGAGGAGGCCGACGTGGTCGTTGGCCTGGAGCTTGGGGCCGACGATTATATTACCAAACCGTTCAGCCCGCGCGTGTTGCTGGCCCGGATCAGGGCTGTGATGCGCCGCGGCGAACTGGAAGCCGAAAATGAGAAGGAAGCGGTGATTCGTCAGGGACCGTTGAGTATCAATCTTCAGCGTCACGAGGCCTTTTTGCTCGACGAGGCCATGTCGCTGACGGCATTGGAGATGCGAATTCTGACGACGCTTTCGCGTTCTCCGGGCCGGGTGTTTACCCGGTATCAAATCGTCGAAGCCACGCAAGGCGTGGGGGTTGGCGTTACCGATCGTTCCGTTGACGTGCATATCGTATCGTTGCGTCGCAAATTGGGCGACCATGCCACGTTGATCGAGACGGTTCGCGGCGTGGGTTATCGTTTTCGGGAGATCGAAGATTGAAAAAAAGGCGCCTTCTTTGGCGGTTGTTTGTTTCCTACCTACTGATTATTCTCATCTGCGTGCTGGCAGCCACCCTGTTTCTCAGCAGGCAGGTGCGCATCGTTTATTATAATCTTCAGTTCAACATTCTCGAAGAACTGGCGCTGATGGCCGAACCGGTCATGGCTGAATTGGTGGAGAAAAGCAGTTTTGACCAAATTCAGCACCAATGCCAGGAGATGTCGGCCAAAACGGGCGTCCGTTTTACCGTGATTCTGGCCGATGGCGTTGTGGTGGGCGATTCACACCATCACCCTTCGACAATGGACAACCATGCCAACCGTCCCGAAGTTCTTGGGGCGGCGACCACGGGTCTTCCATCGCACAGCACGCGCGAAAGTACGACCTTGCGCGATGGCCTTATCTATCTCGCAGTGCCGATTTTCGGCGACGATGGCCAGCAAGTCGGTACCATGCGAGCGGGGCGTTACCAGGAACATATTGATAAAGAACTCAATACCATTTGGAAACGCGTTTGGATTTCACTTTTTGTGGCCATCGGTTTTTCCGTGATCGTGGCATTTACCATGGCGCGTCGATTGAGCAAACCGATCGAGGAATTGCGTCGCGGGGCCGAGCGGTTTGGAGCCGGCAACTTCAAACGCAAGATCCCTTCGCAACCCAGCCTGGAACTCGGAGGACTGGCTGAAGCGCTCAATCGGATGGCGGCGGAACTCGATGAGCAAATTTCCGAAATCACAAGCTCTCGAAACGAACACCAGGCGATTCTGGGCAGTATGGAAGAAGGAGTGCTCGCCGTCGATTCCAACGAACGCGTGTTGAGTATCAATAGCGCGGGCGAAAAAATGTTGGGATTGAACGGTCGCAGTATTCGCGGGCGCTTGGTTCAAGAAGTTTTACGCAACGTGGAAATCCAGCGGATGCTGGCGCGCGCGCTCAAAGGCGACTATACGGTAGAAAATGAAGATTCCATTATCCGTCCGAGTGGTTCGCTTGTTCTCGAAGCCAAATGCGCCCCCCTTCGCGATGGAGATGGCAATGACATCGGCGTGTTGCTGTTGCTGGTCGATGTCACCCGCTTGCACCGGTTGGAAAACCTGCGGCGTGAATTTGTCTCCAATGTATCGCACGAGTTGAGAACCCCGATTACCTCGATCAAAGGATTCGCCGAAACGTTGCTCGATGGCGGACTCGACGATCCTGAAGACGCCAAACATTTTGTCGAAATCATCGATCGTCAATCCGACCGTCTGGGCAAAGTCATCGAAGACTTGCTCAGTCTCTCGCGCCTCGACCGTCAGGAAGAAATCGACAAACAGCAGTATTCGTTGAACGCGTTGATCGATCAAGCAATCGAGCTTTGCACTCCCATGGCGCGCGATTTCTCGATGGAAATAACAACTGATTTGGCTTCCGATCAATTGATGGAGCTAAATCCGGTTCTGATTACTCAGGCGATTACCAACTTAATCGAAAACGCCATCAAGTATTGTCCTGATGGAAAAAAAGTGGATGTCGTAACCGAGCGCCTGGACGACAACCGGATTGCTATTCGCGTACGCGACTATGGAACTGGAATCGCGCGCGAACACTTGGATCGAATTTTCGAGCGCTTCTACCGTGTGGATAAAGCGCGCAGTCGTGAAGTCGGCGGAACCGGTTTGGGGCTTTCGATTGTCAAGAACGTGGCACAGGCTCACGGTGGATTCGTCGGGGTGGAAACGGAACCTGGCTTGGGAAGCACTTTCTCCATGGTTCTTCCCATTGTATCCATGGACAGCCGAGATGCTATTCGGACGTGAGTTTTGTGTGAGGAATTGGTGAGATTGTTAGGAACCTTCAAAAAACCGTTGAACCAGCCGCTAAGCATGATCCTCTGATTTTGTTATCATATCGTTCGGAAGAAAGTGAAAGGTGTGGAAAGAAGTTTGGAGGCAAAGAACTTGGAATGCCTTCGACTCGATCCTACTGCCGAAAATACCGATTTCCCGTGAAAGGTTCCTCCCGTGCATTTCCATCGTGAGCTGGCAAAGTTGCGCAAACGCGTATTGGCCGAAGCCGCCCTCGTCGAGCAAGCGCTCGAAAAGGCTTTGCGCGCCTACAACGAACGCGACGAACAATTGGCGAATGAAGTCATCAAGGGCGATCGAGAGATCGATGAAATGGAGATCGAGGTCGAAGAGGAATGCCTGAAAATCCTCGCATTGCACAATCCAGTCGCCATCGATTTGCGGTTTATCGTTACGGTATTGAAGGTCAACAACGACTTGGAGCGCATGGGCGACATCACGGTCAGCATTGCGCGGCGGGCGGCATTTTTGGCTAAGCGCGATCCCGTGATGGAGATGCCGCCGGATTTTCACACGATGATCGAACGCGTGCGTCGCATGCTGAAACAAAGCTTGGACGCCTTGATCAACTCCGACGACGAGTTGGCCGCCTCCATATGCAAGGACGACGATCTGGTTGATGAGTTGAAACGGATTATTGGCAAGCAGATTCGCGATGAAATCGCCAAACGTCCCGAAGATACGATCCCGCTGCTCAAAACTCTCGATATCACCCGGCACCTTGAACGTGTCGCCGATCTCGCAACGAACATTTGCGAAGACACGATTTACCTCGTGCGTGGGGAGATCGTCCGCCACCATAATACCGACTAACGGACCATTACCAGCGCTGTCCACGCGGGGAGCGTCGCCAACGCCGCCAGATAAGTGATCAAGAGCACGCCCGAGACGACTTCCCAGTCGCCATCGTAACGGCGTGCGATGAGCGATAGCGCCGTGGCTGGAGGCGTGCCGGCCTGGATGATCAAAGTCAGCGCCATCAATGGCCCGACCCACGCAAGCAGCGAACTTTTCAGTGCCAAAAACATAAGCAGTGGTGAAACGATCAGCCGGAAAACAAACGGAATCGTTACCAATCGCATGTTCAGGCGACCTCGAATTCTGCATCGTCCGATCATCATCCCCAGCACGAGCATCGCAATCGGTGCCAGCGCGCTGCCGAGGATTTCCGCCGATCGCACCGGAATTGTGACCAGCATGGGGGCTTCCTCGCCTCGGGCTGCGGCGGAAAACGGGGGGACGAAAGCCAATACCGCTCCGACCAAAATGCCCAACATTGGCGGGTTGATAGCACCGCGCACCGAAGCCAACGGCGAAGCCTGTTTTGCGGACTGGCGGTATTCTTCACCGCGCAGCATAAAGACTCCCAACGTCCATTGCAGCGCCACCATGGCGACGAATCCGCCACCGATATAGATCGTCGCCAGTGTTTGTTGGTCGGCAGGCGCCAACGTCAACATCATCGTCAGCGGCAGGTACACGCCGTTTTGAAATGCCGACAGCGCCCAAATCGTGCGATTGTCTTGAGACGATTTTCCCGACCAGATAAACGTTCCTGCCGCGGCAAACGCCCACCCACCCAGGCATAGCACCACCATCGCCAGCATGATAATTCCGCAGTCGGCCAACGTTTCCGCCGTTAATCCCGCGATCATCGCGTGGACCAATCGAGCAGGCGCCACCAGATCGACCAGCAAGCGCGTCATACCGGTGATCGTTTCATCCGATACAATTTTGCGCCGAACGCCGATAAATCCTACCAGACTGATCAGGAACAGCGTCGTCATGACGCCGAAAACCGAGGTCAGAGCAGTCCAAAATGTCGGTGGGGTTTCGTACAGAGCACTCACTCCTGGAGAGGAATCGCCAAAGCGAACCGGGGGGATTCTGTCCATCACCACCCATGAGGGCAGTAGATTTTTTTCACCGATTCGATCTTTGTCTTGATACGCTTATCCGAAAAATCTAAACATATGGTTTTCAGGGATTTAGAGTATCCGATTTCGTATTCTGGCAGGGAGAAACATTTGTCCGAATGTCGCTCTTGATTGACTCCCTGATTGCGAATGTCTTAAATTGAGCAACGTTGGACGGTGGAGATAGGGGATTCTGATCGATCTGAATGTTGAAACATCGGGCACGGGTGGATTGTCCAAATGAATGGAACGCCCAAGCGAAACTGTTCCCGACGGAGTTTTGTGTGAAGTCTTTAAACCGTTCAACCCATCCCCCTGCCCCCTTTTATCGTCAGGTTCCATCTTCCATCCGTTTGTCGGTGCGATGGAGGCCGTGGGCCCTGTGCCTGACGATGGTCGTTGGCGTTTCGTTCGCCCCAGCCGATACGTTGAAGCTGAAAAATGGCACCGTGCTGGAAGGAGTGGTGTTGGCGGAAACCGACGACACCGTGCAATTCAAAGACTCCAGCCAGATGGTGCTTTCTCTGCCTCGCAATGCGATCGAAGAAGTCGTGCACCAGGCGAACTCGATGGCTGCCGAAGACCAGGGCGATCAGGCATTGGAAAATGGCGAATATGAAGCCGCAATCGATCATTACAAAGCGGCGCTCGATGCAGGGGGGGAACAAACTCGCCTGCGTCAGAAAATCGCTCAAGCCCGCCAGAAAATCGAAGAAAGCGCACTGGGCCAGTTTCTGGAGCCGATTCGCGACGCCGAAAAACTCATGGCGGAGGGCAAGCTCGATCGCGCCGACGAGGCGCTGGAAGAGTTAGCCGAAAAATGTAAAGACGCCCCGGATATTTTCGAGAAGGTTCGTTCCCTCCAGGCCCATGTCGCTCTCGAACGCTCCCGTGAATTTCGCGATTCCATTCGTTATGCCGAGGCCAACGAGGAGTTGTTGCGCGCGCGCAAACTGGCGCCGAATGAACCGAAAATTCTCATCGAATTGGCGGATTTAAACGCTCAGAGTCTTCGGACACATGGCCTGGCAATTCAACAATACATCGAAAGCCTCAAGTTGGCGGGCGATGACAAACTGACCGAAGACGAACTCCTCAGTATTCATTTCAAATTGGCCGAGTTATATGAAAAAAACCGTCGCTTTGAAATGGCTGCTCGCCATTTGAATTACATTGTTGACCGAAATCCCAATTTCCGCCGGAATCTGACAGACAAGTTGATCCGGGTCTTAACGAATTTGGCTTCGGAATCGGAAATCAATGATCCTCAAGTGGCTATCGGCATTTTGCGTGAGGCCATTCGTATCCGTCCAAACAATGTGACGGTTCAGGCAAATCTGGCGCGGTTGCTTTTCGAGAATGAAAATTACGACGAAGCCATCAGCGAGTTTCAACGATTGTTGAATCTCGATCCACGCTATCGCGAGGCCAACCATCAACTGGCCAAAGCGTACATGGCGATGCAGGATACCCTGAGTGCGAAAATTTATTTTGAAGCCGAAGTGCAGGTGAACCCCTCAAATTATGATGCCTGGTGCGATTTGGGCGAAATTCAATGGAAGCTCGATGACGTGGATGCCGCTCAGGAGTCGTATCGCAGAGCCAAGGAAGTGAACCCCGACCGCCCGCGCGCGTTGGTTGCGCTGGCATCGGCAGAGCGTCGCCTTGGAAATTACTCGGCATCGCGAAACGCCATTCAGGACATCCTGTCCAAATATCCCACCGACGTGCGGGCAAATCTGGAAATGGGGATGTTGTTCCTGGACGAAAAAAAATACAACGATGCGTCGAAATATTTCAATCGCGTGCTTGAACTGATGAAAACCGGTTCGTTGAAAACGACGATCGAGGGCAAATCGATCATGGCCGATGCCCTGCTTGGCCGGGGAGCGGTGTTGTTGCTGACCACCGGGCCTGGAACGGCATCGAAGGATTTCAACTTAGCCCTTGAAGTGTATCCCGATTATCCGGCGGCGCATTTCAGCATCGGTGAAGCCTATAAGAAAAAGTTCAGTTCCTCCAAAGCGCTGGATGACTTGAAGGAAGCCGAAAAAGAGTATCTTCTGGCGAGAAAACTGGCGCCTAACAACCCGGAATTTGCATTAGGTCTGGGGCTCTTTTACCAGAACGTGCTTGCTTCCGAGGACAAAGAAAACGAAAAGACTTACATTCAGAGTGCGATCGACAATTATACGGATTACCTGAATAATGGCGGATCGCGCGTAGGTGATGTCACCGATTGGATTCACCAATTGGGTGGCGACGTTTAAGCGAATTTTCGATGATTCCTCCCATGTCAACCGGATGGAGTGAACAGCCCCGCTACCTTTGGGTGGTGGGGTTGTTTTTTCTGGCAATGATTGTCTCGGGGTGTGCCCGACATCGGGCCGATCCGTATTCTCCTCACGAAAACCTGCTCTCCATTGCTGCTGAATTCCAACTGTTGACCTCGCGCGACCCCTATCGCGACGAACCCGCCGAAGAATTGACCGGGCAAAATATTGCGCGAGCCACCCTGGTTCGACTGGCTAATTACGAATCGCTTCACCCGGGGCAATTCGAGCCCGAAATCGCCGCCTTGAAGGGTCGAGCATACGAATGGCTTGGCGATTTTGAAAGTGCCCGGCGGGCGTATCTTGTCGCTGCCGAGCCCGAAACTCCATTGCGTGAAGATTGTTTGCGCCGTGTGGCGCTCGACGAGCAATTGCTCGATATTCGATCCCAAGGCGAAGCGCCCGATTCCATCGAGCAATACATCGTATATCTCGCCGGGCAAATTCGCGCCTTTAACCAATGGGCCGCTGAAATCGACGATCCCTATTACGCCTCGCTGGCTCTTGCAGAGTCGGAGCAAGCCGAAGTGAATCGCGCGGAATTGCTGGCGTCGAATCGTTGGTTGCTTCCCGACGGTGAAACCCAGGCTATCGATTCCTTGCGCGCCTTAGTCGCAAACCACACACAATCGGCACGTTCGCTTGAACACGCTTTGCGATTGGGAAGGCTGTACCGCGAACTGGCGGAGCAGGAAATTCGTCTTCATCCGCCGACACGGCTGGATTTTGACAAGGAACGCGCGCTTGGCTATCTCGATCAGTCCCTCGATGTGCTCTACCGCGTGAGTCAGGCGGACGGGCGTCCCGAACGACTCGTTGCGGCACAGGAGCTCGACACCGTGTTGGTTCTGCGGGAAATGGTCGTCGATCGCTCGGACTGAGAAATGATCCACGAAGGTTCGCTCCAAATTGAACGTGGGCTTGACCTCGTTCGGCTTAGCTCCGAACAATACGCTGTTACGAACCAAAGTCTCCCCCCCGGACGGAAGCGGATATGAACATCACGGTGGCCAGTCTGCTGCAGGACAAAGGCAAGCAGTTCGATATGAACGTCGTGGCCGGGCATTCGGGCCTCGGCAACGTGATCAGCAGCAGTGAACTTAACCGCCCGGGTCTGGCCTTTGCGGGATTTTTGGAAGTGTACGTGCACGATCGTGTGCAAATTCTGGGCAACACCGAAATTTCTTATCTGGAAAGCATGACTCGCGAGGGGCGCTACGAGCGCCTGGAGCAGGCGATGAGCTTTCAGATTCCCTGCATTATTTGCACAACCGGTCTTTTGCCGCCGCCCGAAATGCGCGAGATCGCGGAAAAACGCGCCATCCCGATTATCTGTACCAGCCATCCGACAACCCGATTCTGGAGCATGCTGACGTTCCATCTGGAGCGTGATTTTGCCCCGACGACCACGGTGCATGGTGTGCTCGTCGATGTTTTCGGTGTCGGGGTGCTGATTATGGGATCGGCGGGCGTTGGAAAATCCGAATGCGGACTTGAACTCATCGAACGCGGCCATCGCCTCGTGGCCGACGACGTGGTGATCGCCAAACGGTTGGCCAAAAGTCTCGTCGTGGGGTCTGCCGCCAGCAACGTTCAGCATCACATGGAAGTCCGCGGCCTCGGGATTGTCGATGTCGAGCTGCTTTTCGGTGCGGGTTCCGTGCGCGAGGAAAAACGCATTTCGCTCATCGTGCGGCTCGAACGATGGACCGAAGACATGGAAATCGACCGCGTCGGGTTGGAGGAAATTTACACCAATTTGCTTGGGGTGGACATCCGCGAGTTCAAAATTCCCGTCGAACCGGGCCGCAACATTTCGATTTTAGTCGAAGTCGCCGCTCTCCAGCATCGCATCCACCGCCAAGGTCGTAACCCCGCAAAAGAACTCAACGACCGCCTCATCAAACAAATGGCACGGTCCAGACTCGTCTGAGAGAAAACCGTCAAGGCGCCTAGCCGCAAAGAATCGCAAAGAGAATCGGAGGCGTGATTTGGACTAACCCTGGGATCGCCACTCTCCCGATTGGCGAAGTGCAATTCCACGCAGAGAAGTAAAGTTACGGAGGAGGCTTACAGGTGGCTGATTTTACCAGACGGTTGCTGGAAAATGTTCCGGGAAAATACTATATTGATTGGGAATGCACCGATTGTGACGGATGTCGTGCGGTTGCTCCCGAGCATTTTCATCGTAATGATGAGAATGGCTATTGTTTCGTCGCCAAGCAGCCTGAGACGGAAAAAGAAATCGCCCTCTGCGAGGAAGCATTTGAAGCATGCCCGTGTGAAGTCATTGGAAACGATGGCGATCAGCACAATTGGTCGATTCCACCCAACTTAGAGTGGCCTTCTTCAACCCCGAGCGAAATCGCAAAAAGTATCATGAAATCAGACAAGCCTCCTTGCCCAAAATGCAAAAAGAAGAAAAAGCGATGGTGGGAATTTTGGAAAATCTAACCATTGGCTGAATCTAGGCATCTGCGCCTCTGCGCGAGATCGCCTTTCTTTCCGCCAATCGGGAGATTGGCGATCCCAGGGATGCCTTTCTCATGTCCTTGTTCCTTCGCGTTCCTTCGCGACTTTGCGCCTTGGCGGTGAACTCTCCAACCAATCCCCCCTCTCTCCGTGACCCCTCCGTGTCTCTGTGTCTCCGTGGTTTCTCCCTTTGGTTTTTTAATACACGTTTTATCGCCGATTTTTGAATCGACCTCGATTTTCGATGGACCTGACCGGGCAGGCCGGGAAAGGTGTCCCTCCCTTTCACTAAGGGCTTGATTTTCCCCCGCTTATCCTCCGCAACGGATTTTTCGCTTATGATTCAGTTCGTCATCGGTCTTCACGATCACCAGCCTGTCGGGAATTTTGATCACGTTTTTGCCGAAGCTTACGATCGCGCTTACTTTCCATTTCTGGAGCTGCTCGAGCGCTCGTCCATTTTGCGTGTCGCGCTCCATCACACCGGTCCGTTGCTGCAGTGGCTCGAAGCCAACCGCCCAGATTACCTGACACGCTTGTGTGCGCTGGTCGAACGCAACCAGGTCGAACTGCTTGGCGGCGCGTTCTATGAGCCGATTCTGCCGATTATTCCCGATTACGACCGCGTGGGCCAGATCGCGATGATGTCCGATTGGATCGAGCGTGTGTTTGGGATTCGTCCGCGCGGCATGTGGTTGGCCGAACGCGTGTGGGAGCCGACGTTGCCCCGTGCGATGCGGGCCGCCGGGATCGAATTTACCGTGCTGGACGATTCGCACTTCAAGTCTGTTGGCATTCGCGAGGAAAACGCTCTCGGTTACTATCTGACCGAAGACCAGGGCGATCAGGTCGCCGTGTTTCCGATCAACGAAACGTTACGCTACAAGATTCCCTACGTTCCTCACGATGAAGTCATCGATCACCTGCGTTCGTTGTCGAGCGACACGCTGGCCCCGACCGCGATTATGGCCGACGACGGCGAAAAATTCGGTGTCTGGCCCGATTCGTATCGCCATTGCTGGGAAGCCGGTTGGCTCCAGGAATTCGTCCATCGCCTCGAAGCCAACAAAGACTGGCTGGTGATGAAAACGTTCTCGGAAGTGCTGGACGAGACGGCTCCGATTGGCCGCGTGTACCTGCCGACAGCGTCGTATATCGAAATGATGGAATGGGCGATGCCCGCCAACGCCATCAACCAGTACCGCGAAATTCTGAAAACGATGAAGGATCGCGGTGAATTCGACGAAAACAAGATTTTCGTGCGAGGTGGTTTCTGGCGTTCGTTCTTCAGCAAGTACGACGAGTCGAACCATATTCATAAGAAGATGCTGCGCGTGAGTCAGAAGCTGAACAGCGTTCCGGCGGAATTGCGTTCGGCGCCGGAATACGTCAAGGCGCAGGACGAACTGTGGCGCGGCCAGTGCAACTGCGGTTACTGGCATGGTGTTTTTGGTGGATTGTATCTGTCGAATTTGCGCACGGCGCTTTACGAGCACTTGATTCGTGCGGAGAAGTTGCTCGACGGTTTGATGAACAAGGGCAAAGGCTGGGTGCAGTTCCTGGCGAAAGATTTCGACGTCGATGGTGGCGTCGAGTTGCTGATCGATACGCCTGCCCAAGCATTCGTTTTCCAACCGCATAATGGCGGCATGATGATCGAACACGACATTCGTGCGATCAATTTCAACATTTTGAACACGCTGATGCGGCGGCGCGAATATTATCACGCGCAGCTCGAACGCCAGGGCGATCACCATCAGGGCGATTACAATGTGAAAATCAGCGGTCTCGAAAATCTTTTGACCGTGGACTGGTATCGCCGCGGTTCGTTTATCGATCACTTCCTGGGTGAGGAAACCACGCCGGAGAATTTCCGCGAGGCGCGTTATCCCGAGGATGGCGATTTCGTCGGACAGCCTTACGAATGCGAGTGGAAGAAATCGCGTTATGGGGCACAAGTGACCATGCGTCGTCAGGGTTTTGTGATGACCGGTGAAGGCGATGTGGCGGTGTTGGTCGAGAAAACTTTGAACCTGGGCGCTTCGCATTCGGAAAATTCCGTGCACTATCGCCTGATGAATATTTCAAACGTGGATTTGAAGACGCGTTTTGGCGTCGAGTTCAACGCGAACCTCCAGGCGGGCGATGCGCATGATCGGTACCATGAAATCGATGGTGTGAATTTGGGTTATGCGAACCGCATGGTCAGTGTCGGCGCTGTACCGAATGCGAGCTCATTCCGCGTGATTGAAGGTTGGCTGGGTCTGACCATCGAGTGGAACTTGTCCAAGCCCGCGACGCATTGGCGATTGCCCATCGAGACGGTTTCCAATTCGGAAGGCGGCATCGAAAAAATCTACCAAAGCACGGTGGTGATGCCGGTGTGGGATGTAGAATTGGCACCGGGCGAAACGTTCGATGTAACGATTGATTACGCCGTGTTCGTGCGCCCCGACAGTCCGAAGGCAGACGAAACGACCAAGGCGGCGCTTGCGAAGGCGTCCAAACCTGCGGCTGCACAGAAACCTGCGACGAAAAAATCCGCCGCGAAAAAAACCGCTTCGGCCAAGTCATCCACCAACGGCACGAAAAAAACGGTCGCCGAGAATGAAACCAAGCCCGCCGAAACGAAACCGGCGAAGCCTGCCGCTAAGAAATCAGCGGTGAAGAAACCTGCCGCTAAAAAGACAGCCACAAAGGCGTCTGCGGTCAAAAAGTCCAAAGCCACGGCGAGTACGGCGAAAAAGTAACCACTGCAACCCACGGGCGCCTTTCAACACGAAGGCGCCCGTTTCATTCGGGACGCTTCCATTTTGTTCTCCAAGAGTTCCTGGTTGATTTGCGACGCTGAATCGGCGTTCATCCGGGCGCTGTTTGTTTGATTTGCACGAGAAAGATTTCTTCCCATGCCTTTACGCATCGCTGTTGGTACCGATCACGGTGGTTTCGACGTGAAAAATCGTTTGGCCGAGGTTCTCGATAACCAAGGTCATCAGGTCGTTGATTGCGGCACATACACCAGCGAATCGACGGACTACCCGATTTATGCAGGTCGCGTGGCGCGAGCTGTTTCCACGGGCGTTGTCGATCTGGGCGTGATCATTTGCCGCTCGGGCAATGGCATGGTGATGGTGGCGAATCGTTTTACGGACGTTCGTGCGGGGTTGGCTACAACGCCTGCCACGGCGCGCCTGGCTCGCGAGCACAACGATGCCAACGTGCTGGTTCTTGGGTGTGATCACTTGCGTTATTCCGTCGAGGAAATCGTCACCAACTGGCTTGATGCGAAATTCGACGCCGGTGGCCGTCATACCCGGCGCGTGAATCTGATACACGAGCTCGACCACATGGCGGATTCGCCGCTGGCTTCCTGGCGCGCGTTGCGCATGGGGCAAAGCATCTGGTTGGAGTTGCCCGTCAGTGCGCCGAACATTGAAGTCGCGACGTTGGAAAAGATGGTCGAACGCGAAGGCGTTCGGGGCGCGGTGTTGGCGCTGAACGAAGATTGCTCCGTCCCCGCAGGTGGTTCAACCTGGTTTGAGAACAACGTGAACGATTGCGCGGAAACGCTGCGACCCGTGTTCGATGCGACGGGCGGCGACGATGGTTATGTGGCGGTGTCTATCGATCCGCGATTGGGCGAAAACGCCGACGAGCTATGCGATGCGGCGCGTCAATTGGTTCGCCGGTTTTCGCATCCCAATTTGATGGTCTCCGTTCCTGGCACAGAGGCGGGAATTGAAGCCTGTCAGCGGATGATTTTCGAAGGTATCAGCGTGCATTTGACAGGACTACTGAAACAGGAACAAACCGTAGCGGCGTCGAAAGCATACATCGCGGGGTTAAGTGACCGACTCGCATCGGGGCAGCCTATCCATACGGTTCGGTGCTTGCTGGGTGTGCTTGTTGCGCCGTTGGACAAAGAATTGGACGCAAAGTATCATCACGATGTCGCATCGCCGGCACTGGACAATTGCCACTCGGTTTATTGTCGAATGCGCGAGACGTTTTTCGACGGTGAATTTCAGTCCCTTGCCCGCAAAGGCGCCGCGCCGTTGCGTTTGCTTTGGACAGCGCTCGACCCCGATACCGACGATCATGGACCATCCTATTACGCAAATGCTTTGGTCGCTCCTTATACGTGCAGCCTGATGGATGTATCCGCGCTCGACGATTTCATTTCGTTTGGTTTTATCGACCGCCACGCGTTGATCAGTTGCAACACGGGGGCTGCTGCCCATGAGGCCGTTGGGGATAACTGGAACGAAGCTTGTCATCACGTTACCAGTGCATTCCATCGACAGCAGTCACAACTTTTCGAGCGCGTGTTTCATGCTTCGGGCACCGTACACTCCTGACCGGAAAACCTTCTCCTGAATTTTACGAGGTGTTCTCATGAAGTCCGATCCCATCGAACTTTATCAGGTGGATGCTTTTACCAATCGTCCTTTTGCGGGCAATCCGGCAGCGATTTGTTTGCTCGACGCGCCTCGCGAGGACGCATGGCTCCAGGCGTTGGCCATGGAAATGAATTTGTCCGAAACCGCCTATCCCATCTTGCGCGAGGACGGCGACTTCGACCTGCGCTGGTTCACGCCGGTCTATGAAGTTGACCTGTGTGGCCACGCGACGCTCGCGGCGGCGCACACGCTTTGGGAAACGGGCCGCGTTGAGCGCGGGACGGAGATTCGCTTCCACACGCGCAGCGGCGTGCTTCTGGCGCATCCCTCGGGCGAATGGATCGAGCTGGATTTTCCGGCAAAAAACGTTGTTCCCGCTGAGCCTCCGGCTGGATTGGCCGAGGCGCTCGGGACCGAGATCGTCTATTCGGGATCGAATGGCATGGACCTGTTCGTCGAGGTCGCTGACGAAGCTACGGTGCGTGGTTTAGCGCCCGACATGGCGTTACTCGGGCAAATCGAAACACGCGGAATTGGCGTGACGAGCGCTGCCGACGAGGGGACGGAATTCGATTTCGTGTCACGTTTTTTTGCGCCGCGCGCGGGCATCCCGGAGGACTCTGTCACGGGATCGGCGCACTGTGCGTTGACGCCGTATTGGGCCGAGAAACTCGGCAAGGCAGAAATGCTCGCGTTTCAGGCCTCGCCACGCGGGGGAGTGGTTCGCGTGCGTCTCAAGGGCGACCGGGTGATGCTCGGGGGGCAAGCGGTCACGGTGCTCGAAGGCAGATTGCGGTAATCCGTCGAGGCGAAACCATCTCCCTGGGAACGCCGAGCCTCAGCTCGGCTCGGAAATAGAGTCCGGGAGAAAGTACTTCGCCGTCGGCACTTGTATGCTAACGTCATGCCGAGCTGGGGCTCGGCGGTCCCAGAAAATCGATCTACTTCAAATTTCGTGTGTTGGCCACCAACGCCAGCGCAATCACGCCACTACCGAACAGAATCGCGCCGGTCAACATCCCCATACCGGCGCCGATCACGTCGATCATTTCACGCGACCACATAAACAGACAACTGACAGCCATGCAGGCTGCTCCCGCCAACATGCCAAGGGCGGCGCTCACCACCACGGCACCCACGCCGAATCGCTTTTCGTCGAATCCCATTGTTTACCCCTCCTGCGAATTACCTTTTACTCGGACAATAAGACGATTGGAGGCGGAGGAGGGTTTGCGGGCAAGGGGCAAAAAACTACCCCGAGCCGAGGCTCGGGGGGGGAGTAGATATCCCCTGCATTGCTTTGTCAGGCGTTTTGAACGCTATCTAGCTGAATGTACAGCGACATTCCAACCTCACGACTCTGGATCAAACCCGAATACTCGAAGCTCCTGATCACAGCGACACGCTGTCGCAAGACGCGCGGCCCACATGATGGCCTCCTTGCTTGAAGGCAGCTCAAGCACGGTGAATCCACCATTGAGCGGAGGCGCCCACGGGTAGCCTCCCTCGGCAACCGAGCCATTGGCCGAAACAAGAACGGGCGGTACCGTTTCATCAATACCACCGCCAAAAACGTAGACGCCTGCTTCCTTCGCCTCGCGTATCACAGCATGAGAGTCTCGACTCACCGCCTCCCACTCACCGTCGGGTACATTCATTGCAGCGCTGGGGAATGAAATTAGATACTTTGCCATGATCTTCTTTCTCTAAGAATTCTGTGGTTGGTGAGACAGGTCATGTTCAACTCTCCATTAAGAAAAAAACTACCCCGAGCCGAGGCCCGGGGTATATAGCATGGTATCGCGTACGGGATTTGAACCCGTGTTTGCGCCGTGAAAGGGCGCTGTCCTAGACCAGCCTAGACGAACGCGACACAAATTTCTCTGCGTTCTGGTCCCGAGCGACGTTATCGCCGCAGGGGTTTTTGAAGGTACTCGATCCCGTTTCCGTGTCAAGGGCGGATTTCGGATTTTTTCAGTGGATTTACTCGGTTTGAATGTCTTCGATCCGTTCGCTTTCCGCTGACAATTGTGCTTTCCGATCCTTGAAAATTTCGTAGAGCTCAGGATCGCGTTTTTCAAGCAAGCGCAGGGCGAAATCACACTGCTCGGGTTGGGTGAAGACGTTCAAATGTGCCTTGAGAGCTGTAGAAATGCGGTTGGAGTCGATGGCCGATTCATAAAGAATCACCCAATCCGATGAATAGTCTTCCATGGGGTTATAGGAAAGGTCGGATTCCATGCCATGCTCAATGGGATAGATTTCTACTGTTTCGCGACCGTCACGATGAGCACTGAAATGATCGATGGGGCCATGGTCACAACTTGATTCTCTGCATTCCCAGCCATTTTGACTGAAATATTCCAGGAGCTTGGGACAGAATTCCTCTAAATTGTCCGGCTGAGCGAATTTCCAAACGGTTATGTTGCTTCGCAGGGTGGTTGCTGTGCTTGTGATGAGTTTCAAGGATGTTACGGGAATATCATCGAACGATGGCGGCGGGGTAAAATCGCCTTCAAGGCTTTGAAGCACGGATTCGGGAATTCTTGGTTTATCTTCGTCTATCCGTAGAATCTCGGCGAATCTTTGGGTGAGTTCTTGCGCTTCAAATTTCAATAACGACCGATTGTCATTTGGCGAAAGCACTCCCTTGTGCCCGATCACCATGCGCGTTTGGTTGCTAAACAAGTGAACGGGTAAACTCTCGGAGGAAAAATAGACGTTTCGGAAATCTGGCTGAGTCCCAAAATAGAACATGGCGATATCCAGATTTCCATCTTTTGGCGCCAGCTTGTTCGGAACTCGACGGAACGAATTGATGACCAAAAAAGCGTCGGGTTGAAATTCAAGATTTTCACCCTGGTGAAGATCCGGCGCTTGGTTTGTCAGAGAAACGTTCTCAATGTCGGATAATTGTTTTAATTCATCAACCAGCTCGGTTCCCAGCTTTTTTGCATTGGGATGATCCGAGAGGTTGATAATCAAAATGTCGTGAATGGGGGAGTAAAATGACAAGCTGGCATATTGCCTCGTGCTTTGGCTCCAACCTTCTCTGTACACACGATCTTCGATGGATCGAGACGATTGACTTGATTGAAGGATTTCTGCCGTCGCTGTTTTAAACAGATGCCCAATGCCGAAAAGCATTAAAAGCGCGAGACTAAAGCCCAACACGAGCCTGATTTTTCGATGCCGGTTCAGCGGAGTTATCGATTGCTGATCCATTCCCTCAATCACCTCGAAATCCCTCAAAACTTAATTCGTTCCTGCAAACTGAACATGTCCTTGTCGCCGCGACCGCTGAAGCACACGATCAGGATTTCGTCTTTTTTTACCTCGGGCGCCATGCGGATGACTTGCGCCATGGCATGGGCGGTTTCGAGTGCCGGAATGATGCCTTCGCGTTCGGAAATCAAGCGCAAGGCATCGAGCGCTTGTTCGTCGGTGATCGGTACGTACTTTGCCCGGCCCGATTCGGCGTAGTAGCTGTGCTCCGGTCCGATGCCCGGGTAGTCGAGCCCGGCGCTGATCGAATGCGCAGGAGTGATCTGGCCGTCGTCGCTTTGCAGGACGAAGCTGCGCGAACCGTGGAACACCCCAACATGGCCGCCGCAGATAGCTGCCGCATGTTTTCCGGTTGAAAATCCTTCTCCTTCGGCTTCAACGCCCCAGAATTTCACGTTCTCGTCGTGGTAGAACGGATGGAACATGCCCATGCTGTTCGATCCACCGCCAACGCATGCCACGAGGTGGTCCGGCAGGCGGCCTTCTTTTTTGACGATTTGTTCACGGGTTTCGTTACCGATTACCGACTGAAAATCGCGGACCATCATCGGAAAGGGATGCGGTCCCACGCACGAACCGATGATGTAGTGCGTGTCATCGCAGTTCGCCATCCAGTCACGCATGGCTTCGTTGGTGGCATCCTTCAGCGTGCCCGTGCCGCTGGTGACTTCGGCGACTTCCGCGCCGAGAAGCCGCATTCGGAACACGTTCAGGCGCTGGCGTTCCATGTCTTCGATACCCATGTAAACAACGCATTTGAGGCCCATGAGTGCGCACGCCGTGGCCGTGGCAACGCCGTGCTGGCCCGCGCCGGTTTCCGCGATAATGCGCGTTTTGCCTAGCCGTTGAGCAAGCAACACCTGCCCCAGCGAGTTGTTGAGCTTGTGCGCGCCGGTATGCAGCAAATCCTCGCGCTTGAGGTAAATTTTGAAATGTCCGCCGAGTGCTTCCTCGAAGCGCCGCACGCGTGTCAGCGGGGTGGGGCGCCCGGCGTATTCGGTCAGCAGTTCGTTGAGTTGTTTTTGGAAAGCGGCATCTTCCATGACCTGGCGATACTCTGCTTCGAGGTCGATCAGTGTTTGCATCAGCGTTTCCGGCACGTATCGGCCTCCGAATTGGCCGTATCGTCCGGCGGTATCGGGGCGGTTGCTTTGCGGAACGAGCGTTGTCATGGAAAGAGTGTCCTGGTCGAATAATCGCCGGATGTGAAATGTCCGGTGAGGAGAAAGCTAAAAGCAGAACGGGCGACGAGTCAATCGCCGCCCGTTCATCGTCGCCAGGATTTATGCGACGTGAGGAGAGAGAGCAAGCTGCAAAAAGTTACGGTTTGTTTTCCAGAATCGATCGAACTTGCGAGTTTCCACGATAACCGCCGGTGAAATAAAGATTTCCATCGGAAACCGATCCGTTTGTCGGATCGTAGGTGATATCCGCCGAGGCCCCGAAATCGTTATTCCCAATGATATCGGAATAGGCATCCATGTCCATGTCCGGGCCGACGCTGACTAATACCCACCAAACCCCGGGGCCGTTTCCAGTGGCCAAACCCGTTGTTCCTTCATTAGCCTCGTTTCTCAACGAGTACTGGTAGGAGAGGTCGCGTTTGCTCTGGACGGGATACGATCCCCCGCTGCCCGTGGGGATATTCGTCGTGTTGGGCGGGTGGAATGGATCGCGTGGATAGGCGTCGTGGATGAAGGCCACAGGGGTCGAGAGCGCCTGGGTACCCCAGATGAACTCGGGTGGATAGGGTGGGTTACTCGGTCCGGCTGGCCCGGTGGGGTATTGATTATTTTCGACCTTGAAACTTTCTATACTCAACGCCAGTGAACGCATGTCCGCCTTGACGCGCGAAATTCGCGCACGGGTTTGAGATTCGACATAATTCGGCAGAGCGATGGCCGATAAAATCGCCACAACGGCTACTACGATAATGAGCTCGATCAGGGTGAAAGCTTGTTGTTTCTGAGGAGAGTCGGACATCAATAAGTACCTCCGGATAGCACGATCCAACGCGTCATATTAGTTGGGTTGGTGAGGAATTAAGTTCGTATGTTTTACAATTTCTATATTGTCATCTCGGGAAGCATGGAATGGAGATAAATGTATAACTTCATTTCCTGCTTCAGACAAGATTCATAGTGGCTTGTCTTTGGTTTGTCAAGCATTCTCCCCCTCTATCCAAACTTTTTGTTAGTTCGTTGATTTTACAGGTTAAAATGAACGAATCCGGGCAGAAAACTGCCCGGATTCGAGTCGATTGTTAACTTTGTCAGCTATCTTAGCTGCAACCCGTCGTTCCACCGCAGGTCTCGCATTTCAGGCATGTCCCATTACGCACCAGCGTGAACGACTGGCACGTCGGGCACGGGTCGCCTTCGTAACCTTTCAAACGCGCCATGCGGATTTGATCGGACGCCGACATTACCGCTGTTTTGCTTCCGCCGCCCATGGTTTGTGTTTGCGGTGCCGAGGCTTTGGGCGGTGCCGCGCTGGGTTTCTTTCCACTCGGTTTGTGCGAGTGACTGTGCGCGGTTTCCTTATGAGCTTCCTGCTTCTCCGCCTCGAAGGGAAGAATATGTTCGCTCGGTGCCGGGCGGTGCAGATGCGGCGAAGGCGTTGCGTGGTGGTGTTCGACGAGTTTTTCGCTCACCACTTCTTCTTCGTCGAACTCGACCGGGCTGACCTGGATGGCGTCGTGACGCAATTCCTCGGGGTTGACGTGCGCCAGATCGTGGCGACCCAGATAGCTGATTGCCAACTCGCGGAAAATATAGTCGATGATCGACGTGGCGCGTTTGATGTACGGGTTGCCGCGCACCGTGCCGTTTGGCTCGAAGCGAGTGAACACAAACGCGTTGACGTATTTTTCAAGCGGCACGCCGTGTTGGAGCCCCAACGACACCGCGATGGCAAAGCAGTTCATCAGGCTGCGGAACGCTGCGCCTTCTTTGTGCATATCGACAAAGATTTCACCGATGGTGCCATCTTCGTATTCGCCCGTGCGCAGGTACAACTTGTGCGGGCCGATCATCGCCTTCTGCGTGTAACCGCTGCGGCGTTCGGGCAAGCGGCGGCGACGCGTCAGGTAGCGGTAAATGACCTTCTCGGCAATCATCGACGGCGACATTTCCGCATGAATCGGCTCGTGCGCTTCGATTTCCTCTTCGGTCAGCTCTTCTTCTTCGATGTCCGAACCAATGTTCAGCGGTTGGCTCAACTTCGAGCCGTCGCGGTAAAGCGCGTTCGCCTTGGTCATCATCTTCCAGGAGAGCATATACGCTTCCTGCACGTCCTCGATGGTCGCTTCGTTCGGCATGTTGATCGTTTTGCTGATCGCGCCGCTGATGAACGGCTGGGCCGCGGCCATCATCTTGATGTGCGACTTGTAATCGAGGAACCGCGTGCCGTACTTGCCGCATTTATTCGCGCAATCGAAGATCGGCAGGTGATCGTGCTTCAGATCCGGCGCGCCTTCGACCGTCATGCGGCCGCAAATGTGATCGTTGGCCGCCTTGATTTCATCTTTGGTAAAGCCGATCGCTTCGAGCAGGTTGAAATTGAAGTCGTCCATTTCTTCGGCATCGACATCCAGGTTCTTGAGGCAGTTTTCCGCCCCGAGCGTCCATTTATTGAACACAAACCCGATCTCGAATGCGCTGTTGAGCTGCGCTTCCACCGTGTCGATCATCTCGGGGGTGAAGCCCTTCTCGCGCAACGTTTCCGGGTTGATGAACGGAGCGCCCTTGAGCGTCAGCGTTCCCCGCGCGTAATTGATGATCCGCTTGATTTGTTCTTCGTTATAGCCCAGGCGCTTGAGCGCGCGCGGCACGCTCTGGTTGATGATCTTGAAGTACCCGCCACCCGCCAGTTTCTTGAACTTCACCAGCGCAAAGTCCGGTTCGATGCCCGTCGTGTCGCAATCCATCACGAGGCCAATCGTCCCCGTCGGGGCGATCACCGTTGTCTGGGCGTTGCGATAACCGTGTTGCTCGCCAAGGCGCACGGCGTCGTCCCACGCTTTGCGCGCGGCTTCCAGCAATTCCGTCGGGCAATACTCGGGATTGATCCCTTTCGGAAAAACGGTCAGATCTTCATATTCGCTGGTGGGCACGTCTGGCACCAGCCGGCGATGGTGCAGTCCGCGCTGCTCGCC
>CAZOKZ010000071.1:0-21637 GCA_964580585.1 uncultured Candidatus Sumerlaeota bacterium
GGTTAGAGAATCCACCGCCTTTTCTGCGGCTTCTGGTTTCTCCGTCCCTTCGGGAAGTGCCTGCACCAACCGCGCGGTGTAGAGTTCGCGCCGTTGCTCCGGGTTAACGAAATTTCGACCCACGACCAGATATTCGGCAAGATCCAGCGGCGGTTGCAGCAGACCGAAAAACTGAAGTTGCAAGACGCTCGCGATCGAACCGGTGACCGAATTAAAAACGCGGCGGCGCGATTCATACTGGCGATTGGCACGAGCGTCGAGAAACTGTTCGCGCGGTTCGACATGTTCGAGTACACGCAAAACCGTTTCGCACTCCTGATCCGCGTGGAAATGTTCGATGAGGTGGATGGTCTCCTGACGATCAAGCACTGGCCGAGTGGTGGTGGCAGCCAAGGTTGCGATGTTTTCGCTCAATGACGCCGCCTCTTGTTTGTTTCGAGCAGCTTCGCGTTCAACGCTTTCACGTACCATGGACAATTCGATCAAACGAACATTGTCGCCCAGTAACGACGCGCGCAGAGCTTCCTCTGTTACGCGATCGGGCGACGTTGCGATTTCCGTCAACTCACCCGCCACGCAGGGACGGAGAACCAGGGCTCCGAAAATCGCCAACATGCAACCGAAACGACGAATCACGAGGCGCTCTTTCGTGCGTTCAAAATCAGTTCAAAATCTTCATCGGACAAAAAGCCCGCGTTGCGATAATCTTCCAACTCTTGCAACTGAGCGTGTGCGTAAAAAGCCAGATTTTCGGGGAGTTGAGATACGACAGGATCCACATCGGCCTTTGTTTTCGCGGGTATTTTATCTCCGTCCCCACTTGAAACCGGTTTTGGGGCGGGCCTTTTGTGCGCTAAGAGCTCATCTGCTTTTTCGGCTTCCAGCGCGAGCAGTTCCGCGCCGGTCATTCCTTGCATGGAGGCTTTTTCCGCCCGGTCGCGTTCTTCTTGTTCGCGGATGTATTGTTTCGCAATGGCTTCGCGCACGCGTTTCATTTCTTCCGGTGTCAGCAATTGTTTCTTTTCCAATTGCTTCAATTCCGTAGTCGTCATCACTGCGGAATTCGACTCTAGTCGTCGTCGGATCAAGTCGTAAAGGTACCACCCCAGCACCACTACCGCCACCGCGATGATCAGGGAAATGCGGATGGGGTATGCCTTCAGAAGGTCGATAAACATGGTTCGTGCCCGGCGGGCGGATTATGTCCGCGATGTGGTCAGTTGATCGATAACTTTGCGTGCGGTTTCTGTGCTCAATTCGTGTTCGCCGACTTCATGCATCAGCACGAGTTGATTGAACGCCGCTTTCAAATCGCGAATGTTTGTATCGATGGCTTCGGCGATCATCAGCAACACGTCGTCGGGCACCGATTCTTTCAGACGTTCTTCGACTTCGCGTCGCAAAATCGCTGCGCGCGTTTCCACTTCCGGAGGTTGAATATCGACGATGACGCCTGCGCCAAACCGCGATTTCAGACGGTTTTCCAAGTGTGCGATATCCTTTGGTGGACGGTCCGACGTAACGACGATTTGTTTTTTTGCCTGAAAGAGGGTGTTGAAAATATGGAAAAACTCTTCCTGTGCGACTTCTTTACCGGCCAGGAAATGAACGTCATCGATCAGGAGCAAATCGCTCGATTTGTGTTTCTGCCGAAATTCCGCGATCTTATTATGCTGAATCGCATCGATCAACTCGGTTGTAAAGTCTTCCGCGTTGGTGTAAACAATGCGGCAATCGGTTCGCTGTTGATATTGATAATTAGCGATTGCGTGCAGAATATGCGTTTTGCCCATTCCCACGTCCGAGTACAAAAACAACGGATTATGTGGCGTTTTACCGGGCGATTTTGCAACGGCCATCGCGGTGGCCCAGGCGAATCGGTTTCGATCCCCCACGACAAAGTGCTCGAAATTGTACTCGGGCAAAATCATCAGCTTGCTGCCAACGTACACCTCTTCGCTGACGGGGGACGGAGACACGGGTACGACGGGAATGGGTGTCGAGGCCGCCGCGCCGCTCAGCAACGGTGCCAATGCGCGCCATTCTTCGAGCGCTTTTTGCGTGTCGCCGGATTCCTCGTAAATTTGCGCGCGCAGGGAACGTGCTTTCAAATTATTCGTATCGAATTTCATTCCCGCTTCGCAAACTCGCAACGCTTCATCGAAATCTTTTTCCGCGCGGTGAAATTCCGCCAATTCCAACATCACATCAACCGCCTTGTTATGATGCTTGCGGGCGGCGAAACCCTTGGCGGCTTTTTTCCGCACGTCGAAATCGCGTGGTTTTAATTCAATGGCTTCATAACGAGCGGCGGTGCTGGCATCGTCGTTATCGCGCTTGTCGTAATAATCGGCAAGCGTCAGTAATTCCTTGATCGCACGTTCCTCGTCACGATTGTTTTCATCCAGGAACAAATTCGCCAACTGACGTTGCACCGTTGGGCTTTCCGCTTCGATTTCAAATGCTTCCTTCAGCATTTTTTCCGCGTCGTTGAACTCGCCCTTGCGCGCGTGCAGCAGCGCGACTTCTTTCAGGTTCTCGATCGCTTCGACCTTCAAACCGAGTGCTTTGTAAAGCTGCGCCAATCCATGATAGGCGATCACATTTTCCCGATCGTGATGCACAATATGCGCATAGATCGTTTGGGCGTCTTCATATCGATGATGGCGCATGTGCAACGCTGCCAAGTCCAAGGAAGCCTGGATGGATTCTTCCTGATGTCCACTATCGAGCAGTAAATCCGCCAGCCGTCGCCGGTATTTAACCTCGGCTGGTTTCATCTCGATCAGTTTGCGATACAGCGGAATAATTTCGTCGGTTTCGCCCTCCTGCTCGTGCAATTGAATCAACGAAACCATTTGATCGACCTGTTCTTCCGTGCGACTGACTTTTTCGTACAGGCTGATCAGGCGTTTTTGGAACGACGCATCCAGCTCGAAACGCGTCGAGAACGTGCGCAAGTAATCCGTGGCGCGATCCAGACGACCTTCTTGCTCTGAAAGCTTAAGGTACTCATCGACCTCCACATTCAGTTCTTCTGTTTGCTTTTGCTCTCGTAAATATTCCATCAACCGCTCGCGCACCTGGAAATCGCGCGGACGCAACTCAAGCATGTGGTCCAGAACTTTGCGTTCCTCTTCGATTTCGCCCGACGTGCGATAAATTTCCGCCAACTCCCAACTGCTCCGTCCCCATTGCGTGGCATCGCCGTTCAAACGATAGAGCTCGAGCATTTCGCGGTGCGTATCGACGTGGTCCTTGTCGATGTCCAGGATCGCGTTGCCCTCGCGAATCGCGTCGAGATAACGTCGTTTGGATTTGTAAAGCATCAACAACCGTTCGTGGTCGAGAATCTGCGATTGGCGGTCGTTCAATGCGGTCGAGGTGACGACCAGTTTTTCGAGCGTTTCGACGCGCTGCGGGTCCATGTCGAGCAGCTTCTCGAGCACCTTGCGGCAAAACCCGTATTCCTTGATTTCAAACAAATGATCGGTCAGCTTTTTCAACTCGCGCACGGCTTCGCGTTTTTTCCCCTGGCCTTCGAGCGAACTCGCCAACAACTCGCGCGCGACGGCATTGCCTTCGTCTTCGGATAAAATCTGTCGCAGCGTTTTTTCCGCCGGCGCGAAATGCCGGGTGCGAATCAGAATCTGGCAAGCCTTCATGCGTTGCATGAACGCCGATTCCGGTTCGCCCATTTTTTCGAGCGCCGCAGCGTATTCGAGCAGGAAATCCGCATTGTCCGGCGCGTGTTTGAGCGACTGAAGCAGAATGTCTTTCAGCCCGATCATATTGCCCGTTTTTTTCATCGTTGCGATGCATTCGGACAAAATCTTCGTCGCGTCTTCGTGCCGGTCGATCCGGTTCAGCAAACTGACGAACGCCGAAATATTGCGAATGTTATCGGGCTGGATATTGATCAGCTTGCGGAACGTTGCGATGGCGTCGTCAAAATTCTGTTCTTTCTCGTAAACCTGCTCCAGCGTACGATAATGCGTGATCGCCGCTTCGAGATTACCCTCTTCGCGCGCGATATCGGCATAACGCAGCAAGGCGCTTTTGTTTTCCGGTTCCGCGGTCAGCAAATCGTCGAGAATCAACCGCGCTGCTGTCAGATCGTTCTCGCGATAGTACAACTCGACGAGACGATTCTGCATAATGCGCAGCATCTTGGTGTCGCCGAGTTCATGATGCGCCGCCACGAGGCGTTCGATGACGATCGCATCGTCCGGATGCACCCCGGCCAGTTGATTCAACGCCTCGACAGTGCCTTTCCAATCGCCGCGCTCGACCATTTCGTCAATCAGCCGCAACGCCGACATATATTCCTCGCGTTGGATGCCGCGATGAATCTGAGTACGGATTAATTCCAGCACCGCCTCGGTACTGTCTGGCTGAAGACTGAGGGCATTTTCCAACACCGAGACGGCTTCGTCCAACTCGCCTTTTTCGCGGTGGTTTTCCGCCTGATGCAGCAGCTCTTTGACGGCTTCTTTGCTTTGGTCCAGCATCACGAGCAATTGCGCGACCATCGGTGTGACGTCGATGCCCGTTTCGCCCAGCGATTCGATTCGACGATACGCATCGATGGCCATTGCATACTCGCCAGCAACCTCGGCTTGATCGGCCAGTGTCATCAGATGATCGACGGACCGTTCGACCAGGTTCTGGTCGGCCAGATAATACGCCAACAACTTGCGCAGCGGCAGGTTTTCGCCCTCGCGCGCCAATTCTTTCTCGGCCAGTTCCACAAACTTGTCGAAATTTTCGGCCTTCAACTCCGCTTCGGCCAGTAAATGCACCCAATGCCCCATGCCGTCATAGCGCTTGGTGCCTTCGAGCATTCGGACTTCGGCACGCAACGCGGGCAAATTGGTTGGATCTTCATCAAGGACGCGCTCGATGCGTTTTTGCGCTTCCTCCATGTGCGTGTCGCGGCGTTCATAATCCATGATCGCCAGATCGACATAGTTTTCCGCTTCAACCAACGCGCGATTTACCGCCTCCTGGTTCTCCGGCAGGTTGACATCGATGTTGAATTCCTCGACCAACCGTCGAAGCACCGAGTCGAAATCCACGCGCAAGGACTTAGCCGCCAGGCTGATCAAGTCGCCTCCCGCCTGTCCCGCACAATCGGGTTTCGAGCACTTGAACGTTTTGGTTGCTTCGTCCAGCACCAGTGTACGGAACACCGTTTCCCGGTGAATCGGGCAATAGCAGCGAATCTTGCCCCGGTCGCGCTGCATGGATTCGGGGTGATAGTCGATGAATTCGAGCACATCGAGCGGATCCAGCTCGTTGAGCACGGTGCGAAGAATATGGTCCGGGTAAATACTGCTCATTGGTATGGGTTTGCTAAGGAGTATTTTCGTGGTCATCCACTCTCCTCACATCGGGAGAGCAACCGCCAACTCTTTAATTCTGTGCCGGAAACGTGTCAAAAGAAAGTACGAGGAATCAGCTTTAGAGAACGAATCCCTTCCGTTTTGCCAGGGTGCGTTTACCCTCCTGGAGCATTTTACGATAATCGGACCCCGATTGCAGAATTTGCTGCTTGTGCGGGGCCAGCAATGCCTCGGCTTCGCGCTCGATTTCCTCCTCAATCCGCAGATTTTCCTGCAACCGCAACCGTACGGCTTTCACTGCCGCATCCGGATTGAGCAACTCGACGTTTTTGTGCTCCTTCAGCGCTTTCAGCACCAGGAACGCAATATAATCGATATGATTATTCGACAAACGCATGGCAAGACTCCCAATTCGAGTGGCGTTATCCAGCCGAAAATAGGGGTTTGTCGCAATGGGTAAAATTGGGAGCGGGCTGGATTCTGCGTACAACGCAAAAATGGCCCGTGTTTATACACGGGCCATTGAATTTCAATGGGTTATCGATCAGAGGTGTGTTACGCCGAGGCTTTTTCCGCGCGCGCTTTGGCAACGGCCTTGGTCAGGCGGGAAACGTAACGAGCTGCGGTTTGCTTGCGCAGCAAATGCGTTTTGGCGGCCTTGCCCAGCTTGCTCTGAGCGTTCTGCAGCGCCTCGTCAGCGCCTTCCAGCTCGCCGCTAACCGTAATGCGGCGAACGGTCTTGATCGCGGACCGCATTTCGGAACGTTTGGCGCGATTACGCGTCCGACGTTTTTCATTCTGGCGCACGCGCTTGATGGCAGATTTCTTATTCGGCACGGGAAAACTCCTGAAAAAAGTCCTGAAAGTCAGGACGAATAGCTCATATGTTCATCGCCCGGGAGAACAACTTGCTCGCCCAAGGGGCGCGATAGATGCGTCAAGCCCCCCCGCCCGGTCAAGAGGAAAACCATTAAAATCAACCACCGAGCGGGTTGACGGGATATTTTTTACCGCAAAGTCGCAAAGCCGCAAAGGATCGCAAAGGGATTTTATCTCGCGCAGAGACGCAGAGGCGCGGAGAAAAAAGCCATATGTCCCCGCGACTCCGCGCGAGAAAACATTTCCGTGTATTCCGTGCTTTCCGTGGTAAAAAATCTCCCGCTTCTATCGCCACGCCGCCCAAATCCCCTTGCCCCTTGGCCACGCCACGCGCCACCAAAATGCCGCCTTAAATTGGGCGCCATCGTGTCTGGGCAATTCCCCGCTTACCCCCGAGAGGCGGCGGGCGACTCGGGCGCAAATGCTTTTTGGGAGAACTCCATCATGTATAAATTGGTGCTGCTGCGCCATGGCCAAAGCGCCTGGAACCTGGAAAACCGCTTCACCGGCTGGACGGACGTGGACCTGACCGATCAGGGACGCGAGGAAGCCGCCGCTGCCGGCAAGCTGATGAAAGAAGAAGGCTTCGAGTACGATTTGATTTTCACCTCGGTGCTGAAACGCGCGATCCGCACGATGCAAATTGCCGTCGATCAAATGGACCAGATGTGGGTTCCGGTGATTCGCGACTGGCGTTTGAACGAGCGCCACTACGGTGGGCTTCAGGGTCTGAACAAAGCCGAAACCGCCGCTAAACATGGCGACGAGCAGGTCAAAATCTGGCGTCGTTCTTACGACGTGCCGCCTCCGCCGCTCGAACCCGACGACGAGCGCGCTCCGGGTCGTGATCGCCGTTATGCCGGACTGTCCAAAGAAGAACTGCCGTTGACCGAAAGCCTTAAAGACACCGTCGCCCGCATGGTTCCTTACTGGAACGAAACGATCGGTCCGGAAGTCAAGGCGGGCAAAAACGTCCTGATCGTCGCCCACGGCAACAGCTTGCGCGCGCTGGTCAAGCACCTGGACGAAATGACTGAAGCCGAAATCCTCGAGCTGAACATTCCGACGGGCATTCCGCTGGTGTACGAACTGGATGTGGACCTGAAGCCGATCAAGCACTACTATCTGGGCGACCCGGAAGCCATTGCTGCTGCGGCTGCTGCTGTCGCTGCGCAGGGCAAAGCGAAGTAATTTTCGCGCCCAACGGAACAGTTACCCGGGCGCGGTTGTCATTTTCGGCAACCGCGCCTCTTTCGTTAGGTATTGATTCTTTGCACGGCTCTGGCTAAAAAACGCGCATGTCATCCAGTGATCGCTCCAGCCAGGCCCACCGAGTTTCCCAATTCGCGAACGTATTGGGCTGGCTGAGTTTTGTGCTTTTTGTTGTGGCGTTTGTTCTTTGGGTCAAATACCCCGAGTGGAAAACGGCGCGACTGGTGGGAAAAGAATTCCGCGCGGAAGACTTTACGATCTTCGACGAATTCACTCCACCGGAACCAGAAACATTCGACGTTTACCACAAAGAATACGCGGTGAATTTTCCCCACCCGGAGCAAATCGCACGGCTGATCATCACCGATTTCGAATACGTTGAACTCGTTCCCGTTGCCCGGATCGTGATTCTCGGTATCGATTCGAACAACCGCATTGTTCATGCGCAGATCGGCATACCCTAGAATCCATCGACTGTGGGTTTTCGATTAGGGTTGCTCGTCCTTGCGAGAGCGTTATACTTGCGAAATGTTATCCGGAATGGAAATGAATGAGCGAAGAGACGCACGTCAGGAAAAGCAAACGTCGCGGGATTCAAATTTCCCGCAACGGTTTGATCGCCACGCTGGTGGCGTTCGTATTACTTGTTCTGTGCATTTATGTCTGGGTAAAAACCCCCGAATGGAAAACAGCCGCTTTGGTGGGGGAGCCCTTTCGTTCGAGCAATTTCATCATCGACATGCACATCATTCCACCCCAGTTCAACGATTTCGAGTACTTACAAAAAGAATATGGAGCGGAATTCCCCAACCGAGAGGAAATTGTCGAACTGTACATCGTGCGATTTGAATACTTCGAGATATCGCCGCACGGACGAAATGTTATCCTGGGCATCGACAAAAATAACCGAATCGTCAGCGCCCAGGTCGGCGTACCAAAGTAAAATGCCGTTATACCTCAACGACGCAAACTGGCCGATTCATCAGCGTTGACGATTTGGTGATTGCTTCAGGGATCGTTGGTTTTTTCTGTTTTTGTGGCGAGCGTATGAGCACCGGTTTATTTCCGGGGTGGCCGATTGCTGCAGGTTCCTGTTGCCAAGACTCCCTTATCCAAGCCTCAATTCCGCCAACGCGCGCCGCATTAGCTCGGCGCCTTCTTCTTTGACACGCGAGATGGAGTCCCCATGAGCAGTACGAAACGTCGTCGTTCGCGCGAAGCCGCTTTTCAAACGCTGTACGCGATACACTTTACCGAGCAAGACCTTCACCAAGCCTCGACGCTGATCGGTTCCGTGGCGGATGACGAAATCCGTTCGCACGATCAATTTTCCGCCAAATTGCTCGAAACGCTTGATGCAAACCGTGATCACGTGGACGCGGTACTGGCCAAAGCGCTCGATCGCTGGTCGCCCGAACGGCTTTCCGCGCCTGATCGCGCGTTGCTGCGTCTCGGTGTGACCGAGTTATTGTATTTCGACGACATTCCGCCTCGCGCGACGCTCAACGAGTACATCGAACTCGCCAAATTGTACGGCGACACGGAATCGCCGCGCTTTGTAAATGGGATTCTGGACCGCGTGTACCGCGAATTGAAATCCGCCTCGAAGCCCAACGAGGGGAACGAGTCCAACCATGTCCGTTCGTGAAAAATTCCTCGCACGGTTGATCAACGAACCCGGCGAATTTGGCATTTCAGAAGCCAAATTCGTTTACACGTCCAAGCTTTTCACCACGCGCGCCGTGCGATTGCGCTGCCAATACACATGCCAGCACACGCGCCAGTCGGATTTCGTCCCGCCGCATTCGCCAAACATGACGGAGACGCGCGAACTTCTCGACGAGTATAAATACGGACTGATGCTTCGTCTCGAAGCGCCTCAGGACATCGACGACGCGGGCGAGCTTTGGCATGCTTTTACCGATCACGCGTTGGACATAGAAAAACAGTGTTTGCTGAACGGTTATCCGCGCGCGTTTATGCTCGCCGTGGGGAATTGCCTTTACCAGCAGCGCGATGACGATCGCATGCGTCCGTGCGAGTTTCCGTGCAAATCGCGTCCGACGCTCGAAGCGCTGGGGATCGAGCTAAAAGAGACATTCGAAATGTTGACATGGCACTGCTACATTCACCGCGAAGAAGGCGACCCTTTCCAGATGTTTGCGTTGCTGCTTCTGGAGTAATCGCAAGCCCCTAGCTGCTCTTCCCCTGTGTTTTCACCAGATCGCCCATCGAAATCGTGCCATTTGTCGGATCGTAGAGTTCGCGCTGGCCGTAAAAGCTACCCGCGTTATCGAATTCCAGATCGGGACCCGGGCTGGTGACCTTCCACATGGTATTGCCAAAGTTCCCCCCCCAGGTGGCTTTCTGTCCTGGGTCGGTGGCGACACGTTCCCAATACGCCGTGGAATAATCGTACACGTGTTTGCGTTTGTTCGATGGGCTGAGGAAATTGGTGTGCCCCGGCAAAGGCGATTCCGCCATGCCGTCATCTTGAAACACCGCCGGGAACAGCGAACCCGTATAGGCTACGGGAGTCGTGACGGCTTTCCAGATATTCACCCACCCATAATGGGTCTCGCCGGGTTCGCCGTCGTAGGGCGGACGGTTGTGATCGACCGTATAGGCTTCCACCACGGTGGCGAGCGTTTTCATATCGGCCTTGGTGCGGCTGACTTTGGCTCGGGTTTGCGCTTCAAGGAAGTTTGGCAGCGCGATGGCGGCCAAAATCGCGATGACCGCGACCACGACCAGTAATTCAATCAACGTAAATCCAGAATGCAGGCGATGCGAGTTGTTCATCATGTTGTCCTCCAATATACTTAACGCTTCAGAACTAAAAAAATTGCGCCCTCTACACAATTTTTTCAATTAAGCAGTATGATATTTCGGACCCATGTTGTCGAGGAGAGTTTAATATTTGGGAAAAAATGGAGATAACCTGTGCAAATCTGGATTTTTGGCGATCTCGATGGCGATTCGTTAATTCTCTCATGCATCCTGGGAAATCTCGATTGATGCTCATCAGTCTCCCGAGGCAAGAACACGCATCCTGGACAGAAGGCATTCCATCCCATGAACATCATCCATGCGTTGATTCCCCCGTTGGCTGTTGGCATGGGAGCGCATTTTTTGGCCGATTTCCTGACGGGTCGATCCATCGCATTTGCTCACAAACGGCAATTGCTGGCGCATCCGAACGAACGTTCGAGCCACACCGAACCCACGCCGCGCGTTGGAGGGATTGGTCTCGTGTGGGGAGCGCTGATTCCGTTGGTGGCGTACCTGGTATTTTCGGGACAGGTTCAGCAATTCCAAGGCATTCTCGAATCGGACATCGACCCTGTTCAGTGGCGTCAGTTTGCCGGATTGTTATCGGCGGTGATTTTGGCCTTTGCGCTTGGTTTGTGGGACGACCGTGGCGATCCGCCCGCTGTGGCCAAGCTCGCCGGCCAGCTTGTGATCGCGGCAATTCCCCCTGCGTTTGGCCTGATCGTGTACCAGGTTTACGTCCCGGGTTTGGGTCCCGTCATGTTGCCCGTGTGGGTTGGTGTGGTGGTGGCGTACGCCTGGGTGTTGTTGATGATGAACGTCGTGAATTTTATGGACGGCATCAATGGTTTGGCTGGACGTTTCGGCGAAGTTTTCGGCATTGCATTTTGCGTTTTTGCAATAGGGCGTTGGTGGAGCGGTGAGACGTTTGTCCTTGGCGCAGCGATTTGGGGAGCCAGCACCGGTTTTTTGCGTTGGAATACCCCGAATGCTAAAACGTTCCTGGGCGATTGCGGCAGCCAGGCACTCGGCGCATTGGTGGCGTGCGCGGGGTTGATACTCGTAACCAACGATTTGCATTTCAATCCGTGGGTCGCGCCCAACGGTATCGAAATACCCCTCTACGATCCCCTCATGGGTGTGTTGATTGTCGTCTCGCCGTTTGTGTACGACGTCGTGTTCACACTCGTTCGCCGGACGATGAAAGGCGCATCGTTGATGACCGCTCATCGCGAGCATCTCTATCAACGTCATCTGGCCGCGACCGGAGAAAACCATCGGTACACGTTGGATTTCGTTTCCAACTACCTGTACGTGGCGGCGATTTTAGGCGTATTTTACATCCGCATTTCCACGCCGGACGATTTGAAAGTTCGTGGCGCATTGCTGCTGGGGACGGTGATCATGTTGGGCATGTACACGACGAGTGTGCTGAACGCCGAACGCTCTAACGCCTCTCCAACTGAATAACGCAACGGCGCGAAGCCGCATAAAGACTACTCGATCCCCATATTCATGTTACCGAAAAACAACAAAACCATCATGAGTGGAAAAGTTCATCGCTCATCCCTCGCCCCTCATCCTTTAAAAAACTTTTCGTGGTTTCTTCGAGCCTTTGTGCCTTCGTGGTTTATTCTGTTATCGTTCGTTTCGGCCCGTGCAGCCGAAACGCCGTTGATCGAGCACGTTCGCGCGCTCGCCGCGGCGGAAATGCAGGGGCGTTTGGCGGGGACGGAAGGCGAACGCCTCGCAGCGGATTACCTTGTCGAGCAGCTTGAACGTCTTGGTGCCCAACCGTTGCCGGGAGCATCGACTTTCGAGCATCCGTTCGTGTTGACCGGTTCCTTGAGCGGCATGGGCATTAACGTCATCGGTTATTTGCCGCCCACCACGGCACGCGATGACGTCACGACGCCGACAATGCTGCTGGTTGGGGCGCATTACGATCATTTGGGCGATGGACGAACGGTTCGCAGTCTGGCTCGGCTGGGTGAAATCGGCCATTTGCATCCCGGCGCCGACGATAATGCTTCGGGGGTGGCAGTCGTGTTGGGAGTGGGCGAGCGACTGGCTCTTCGCCCTCGTGCACGAGGGGTGATTCTGGCTTTCTGGTCGGCAGAAGAAGACGGGTTACAAGGGACTCGCGCATTTGGCACCGGCCCATCGATGGCGCTCGACAGGATTTCCTGCGCCATCAACCTCGACCAGGTGGGCCGAATGCGCGACGATCGTCTTTATTATCAGATTCTCGGTCCGTCGAGAACATGGGACGTGTGCCTGAATCGCGCCAGGGAACCGTTGTCGCTTGAGCTTGTTTCCCGCGACGATTTTGCCTGGCGCAGCGACGCCGAGACGCTGGGTCAAGCAGGCATTCCGACGCTTGCACTTTACACCGGCAATCACGACGATACCCATCGTCCGACGGATACCGTGGAAAAAGTCAATGCGGCGGGGTTGGAGACCGTAGCTGCGTTGGTCGATCGATTACTGGAAAAATGTAATACGGATAATGCGGCTCCTTAAGTTATTGAGCCGCTCCAAATCCGGCTTTACTCATACTCCAAATAGAGCTATACGGAAGTATGTATCAGGAGGAGTCCCCAAATGGTAATTTTCCTCAGAAAAGCCCACGAACGTGGAATGGGCGAGCACGGGTGGTTGCACTCGAAGCACACCTTCTCCTTTGCCAATTACTACGATATTGAGCACATGGGGTTTCGATCGCTTCGTGTACTGAACGAGGATATTGTGGAGCCCGAAAACGGATTTGGGACTCACGGGCATCGTAATATGGAAATTTTTTCGTATATGATTTCCGGTACGTTGGCGCACAAAGACAACGTTGGAAACGAACGGACGATCATGCCAGGATGGGTGCAGTTCATGAGTGCCGGTTCCGGTGTGCAACACAGTGAATACAATGGTTCGAAAACCGAGCCTGTTCATTTTATCCAGGTATGGATTGTTCCCGAAATTAAAGATACGCAGCCTTATTACGAAGACCGTTTTTTTGGCGATCAAATAGATAAGGGCGAATGGGTATTACTGTTGGCAAAAAATCCCACAGGCAATGCGCTTGCGATCAAACAAGACGTCAATGTGCTCGCAGCACGGCCCAAAGCAGGCAGTTCCCTGGAGTATCGTATGCGTCAGGGGCGAGGCGCTTGGGTGCAGGTCGTCGAGGGACAGTTAGTTGTCAACAATACCCTTGTTGAAACGGGGGACGGTATTTCCATTGAATATGCCCCTACTATTGAAATTCACGCACAAACGGACGCGGAAATTCTTTTGTTCGACTTGGCGTAAGAAATAAGATGTTGTTTTGATAATTACTCTTCAGGATTCTGTTGGATACTTGAGGCTTTTGATAAAAAGTATAATCGATGATATCAGTAGTATTCCACAAAATAGCGAAAGGAATTTTCTCAATGTTGACGACTGTGCCGAGAATAGTATTTCGTGTTCACCTTTTGGAAAGGGAACAGCCATCATATTTAGTGATGTGGGGACAACGGTTACTTCACGATGATCGATAGTGATATTATTAGTTGGAAACCAGGAATAAGAAAGCAGCACGAATCCATCTTTATTGGAAACGCAACGTGCTCTGAATGTTTGATGCGATTCACTCATCTCTAATATTTCAAACTGAACCGGGCTGTTTGTGGGTGGTGAAGTTAAAGCTTTTGACCCAATAGCATCGAAGGCCTCTTTTGACAAACAAATCGATTGTAATGTTGGAACGTGGGTTGATAGATGATGAATCTTGTTGATTTCTTTTAAAAAAGAAGCATCCAGATCGTTGGATTCATATTTACTACGCAGTGCTTGCCACGTCTCATTTTGATACGTTGGAAATGCCAAATCGACTGTGGTGCATTTTTCAGAGAACCAGATAGGAGATGAATTGGGAATATTAATATTTTGGTCGATTAGTGGAATATAAACTGTTGCTACATTGTACAATCTGAGCAAGTCGATGGTGTCCGGATCTAAAATGCCTGATTGCCGATAGAATTCTTTTTTAGCTTTAGCGGAAAGCACTACATGAAAAGGATAGGAATGGGTTGCAACTTGAGGAACGGGCCCCATCAGGGTGGAATAGTATGACTCGCAAATACTCATATCTTCACGCAATGATTTCCTGTTTGTCTCCAGGGTATGTACTCGAGTTGGCACCGAAGAATTAGTAGCGAAAGAGTGAAAACCCTCCCCCTTGATGTTTAATTGAGAAAAAAGACAATCCCAGATGAGAAGAAGGAAAACGAGATACAAAGCGAATCGCTTGAGTATCTTATGGTAGAGTTGGGATTTTTTTTCCAGAAAACGAATGCCATAGCATAGCAAAATTGAAAAAAATGGAATCCAAATATTAATAAAACGAGTATTCATTGCCACGTAGAATAACCCAAGCCCACAGAATAGTGGGAGGAACTTCGAGTCTTTGGAGTGTTGAATTTCAAAACATCCGAAAAGTGAAATCGAAAAAGCCAGGTAGCCAATGTATAGTATTGTCCAACTCTCATTTCCTGAGAACATCGGTGCGATTTCGGAAAATTTACTTAAAGAAAAGGGGAGGCCGAAACCATAACCCGCATAGTCGTTATTTAACATTAAATATTTTTTTTCAAACAGAAGTGGAAAGGTGAAAAAACTTGTCAACGCAACAATGAATACTCCAGACGAGACGATAGGAATGATAAGTTTAGTTTTTTTCCAGTGAATTTTTGTTTTCATTCCATCGGTCAACTCTGCAAACAGCAGAAATATAAAAAGCGCCATGAGAGCGAGGATACCATATTGCGCATGAGTCAAGATAAGCATTGAGCCAATCCAACCAATGAGGACCATCGATTGGAAACGAGTGAGTCGTCTTTCTTTGTATAAGAGAAACAGCCAGATTGCCAATGGTAGTAATAAGTAAATTATCGAAACGGGAAGAGCGCCTTTGCCTGTAATAATACCAACATGTTGAAAATTCAACACATAGAAACTCGAAGCAATTATGGAAGCGCGATCGTTTTGTACGATGATATTGCAAACCGCATAAATTATAACCCCACTAGTCAAGTGTAGCGTAATTAAAAAAACGGTTGTTGTTAAAAAAATATTTCCGCCACACAACAGAGAAAATAGACCCGATATTAAATAATATAGGAAGCCGTAATAAATCCCAATGGGATAACCGGAATAGTACTTGTTTGTCCAAATTGGTATTTCACCATGAGTGAATATTGCATCGTAGTACACCCAGGTTCGCGCAAGATGCGTGGAACCATCGCCGGGATAAATTCCATCGATTGTATAGTAGGAAAAAATACCCGTAAGCCAAAATAATGTTAAAACACACCATTTTGTTTTTGAAAGATGTTTTTTTTCTGTGAAAATGTGAAGCGTCAAGAGCCCCAGGATGATTGCTAGCAATAAATAAGGCATCTTTGCATTCCTCTATCAGAAAAATGGGCCTGGTTGTGTATTTCTAATTCGCGCCTCGCACAATTCCCATAAATTGCAGGCGGTTTTCCTGGTCCACTATAGCGTACAAAAACGGCCGACTGGCTTGGAAAAGCCTGTATTTTCGGACGCCCACTGCAATAATTCCCGACGTAACGGCCGATGACACGGCGCCTTCTTCATCGACACGAATTTTTGCCCGGTGACGTAGAGCGCCGAGTGAAAAATCCGATTGGATTTTCCAGAACGCCTGCATGTTGTGGTACATTTCGTTCAAACCAAAGTCCATCAGCACATTATCGAGAATCGTGTCGAATGAAACCGTCCAACGTGGAAGAATAACGTCCACTGGTTCAAGCGAACCGCGAAATTTCTCCAGGAGCATTTCCCAATTATCAGGCACGCGAAAGTGTTCAATTACCGAGCGCAAGGTTTTCAACCGTTCGGGCAACATGACAATCATTGCTAATCCATTATCTCCTGCGTAAGGAATTTTTACGGCCTGAAAAAGCTCGGATTCAAAATAGGCGTACGATGCGGGTTTGCGCATCATCTGAATGGAGGTAAGTTTCTTCGCGGTGTTTTTAAATATGCGTTCGGTTGTTTCCAACTCGAACGGATAGTTCCATTTCGAGGCAAAATAAACCGCATTCAACAACACGGCGCCGAAGTCTAACTGGAATCCGCTGTCGAGAATACCGTCGATTTCTCCACGCGTTTGCTCCCTTACCCATTCATTGACGATAGAGGGCAGCGTTGTGCCGTCTTCCGCCTCGAAAATTTCCGCTCCCATCAATTTTCGCGCGGTCGTCGCGTATCCCGCTTTCAACGGTGTGTGGGTGCAGATGGCGTTTACCGAGTTCATTGGCCCGTCGTTTACCGAACGGTACAAACGATAGTCGCCTACAATGGCTTCGAGTTGTTTTTGAACTCCACCCGCTGCTCCAGCCGACAACAACGCCAACAACGTGTACACGCTCCATGGTGAAAACACCATGTTGCGGTCACGTGAATCAAATCGGGCCAGCAGTTCAAAACTGCTCGAGCCCGATGCGGCGTTCAATGTTGTCATCAGGTTTCCCATCCCCAGATTTTCGTCACTTTAGGAAGTACGCACTTCTCCTTCAGCCGACAAGAAAAAAAAACGGCGAGAAGCTCGAAAGCTCCCCGCCGATGATTGAACGATGATGGATTCTGTCCTTAGGCGCTGGGTGCTGATTGAGCCACCGGGGCATCCTCTTTTTTCTTCGCGATACTTTTGACAGCGAGTTCTTTCAATTGATCGGCTGACACCGGACCCGGAGCGCCCGTCAACGGGCAAAGGCCCGTTTGCGTCTTCGGGAACGGAATCACGCCGCGGATGCTTTCCTCGCCCGTCAGCAACATGATAATGCGGTCGAAGCCGAAGGCCAAACCGCCGTGGGGCGGTGCGCCGTACTGCAACGCTTCGAGCAGGAAGCTGAACTTCTCCTGCGCTTCCTCATTGGAAATGCCGATCGCCTCGAAGACCTTGGCTTGCACGTCACTGCGATGGATACGGATCGATCCGCCGCCGATTTCCTCGCCGTTGAGGGCCAGGTCATATGCCAGCGAACGAATCTTGCCCTGCTCGTCGGTGCCCAGCAGCCCGAGGTCTTCGTCGTGGAAATTCGTGAACGGGTGGTGCAACGGGTCCCAGCGTTTTTCCTCGGGATTCCACTCGAAGCCGGGGAAATCGACGACCCACGAGAACGCCCACTTCGATTTATCGATCAGATCGAACTCGCGCCCCAGCAACAGGCGCAACCGCCCGACCATCTCGGCGCAAACGCGCTCGTTTTCGTGCGCGACCAGGAAAATCACGTCGCCCGCGTTAGCGGAAAGCTCGGCTTTGATCGCCTCGAGCGTCGATTCCTCGAAAAATTTTGCGATGTTCGATTCCAGCACTCCCTCGTCGTTGACCTTGAACCACGCGTAGGCGCGGATGCCGGTTTCTCGGGTGACGCGCTGGCTGAACTTGCTGTCCGGGCGAAGGTCCGTGTTGCTCAGGAGCTGTCCACCACCGGGCAGGCAGATCGAGCGCACCAGGCCGCCTTTCTTGATCAGGTTGTTAAACACCTGGAAATTACAACCTTTGGAAAGCAGGCTGGAGATGTCCTTGATTTCGCATCCAAACCGCAGGTCCGGCTTGTCGCTGCCGTACTTCAGCATCGCTTCGGCGTACGTCATGCGCGGCATCGGCAGCGTGCACTCGTACCCGAGGCATTCTTTCCAGATGTGCGCGATCAGACCTTCCATCGCGGTGATCACGTCGTCCTGGGTGACGAACGACATTTCGACGTCGATCTGGGTAAACTCTGGCTGGCGGTTGGCGCGCAGATCCTCGTCGCGGAAACAGCGGGCGATCTGGAAATAGCGGTCGTACCCCGACATCATCAGGAGTTGCTTGAAAAGCTGGGGAGACTGAGGCAATGCGTAGAAATTCCCCTGGTCCAGTCGCGAAGGGACCAGGAAATCGCGCGCGCCTTCCGGCGTGGCCTTCGTCAAAATCGGCGTTTCGAACTCCAGGAAGCCGTTGTCGTACAAATATTCGCGCGTGGCTTTATACGCCTTATGGCGCATGATCATGTTGTGCTGCATTTCACCCCGGCGCAGGTCCAGGTAACGGTACCGCAGGCGCACGTCCTCGTGTGTGTTGTCGTACTCGTCGATCTGGAACGGCAACGGTTTGCTCGGGGCCAGCACCTCGAACTCCTGCACGGCCACCTCGACGGTTCCCGTCGGGATGTTGGCGTTTTCGGTGCCTTCGGGACGGCGCTGAACCTGTCCGCGAATCGCCAGGCAAAACTCGCTACGCAGGTGATGCGCGTCCTGGTATTTGTCCTCGGGTATATCCTCGGGGTTAATGCGGATCTGCACCAAACCGGTGCGGTCGCGCAGATCGAGGAAAATGATGCCGCCCAAGTCGCGTCGGCGATGAAGCCAACCCTTCAGGACAACAGCCTCGCCGATGTTTTTATCGCGCAATTCGCCGCAATAATACGACCGCTGCGCGGCGTTCAGGGATTCTTGGATCATTACAGGTTCACTCTCTACGGGCGGGGTCATTGTACTGCCTCTTACTTTCGCGATACGTTCTTGGAAATCGTTACGCTTTCAGGGTTTCTTCCTTCGGGGTCGAGTCCATCTGATCCTCGAAGGCTTGATGAATTGCTTGCACGGCGCGTTCCAGGTCGCTTTCGGCGATCACGACCGAAATTTTAATCTCGGAGGTCGAGATCATTTGAATATTAACGCTGGCGGCGGCTAATGCCTTGAACATTTTCGATGCCACACTGCTGTGGCTGCGCATTCCGACGCCCACGGCGGATACCTTGCAAACGCTGTCGTCGGTTGTTACTTCCTTGGCGCCGACTTCTTTGGCGATTTTCTGGCAAAGTTCCGTCGCGCGTTTAAAATCGCTCTTGCTGACGGTAAACGTGATGTCCGCTTGGCCCTCATAGCCCACGTTTTGCAGGATCACGTCCACGACCACATCGGCTTCGCCGAGTTTCTGGAACACTTCGGCGGCCACACCCGGATGATCCGGCACGCCGCGAATTGAAATTTTTGCCTCGTCGCGATTGAACGCCACGCCGCTGACGACTACGTTTTCCATATCTTTGTCCTCTGCGATCACATAAGTCCCCGGCCCATCGTGCAGGAAGCTGCGCACGTGCAGGGGGATGTTGTAATTTTTGGCGAATTCGACCGAGCGGGAATGCAGCACGCCTGCCCCCAAGCTGGCCAGTTCGAGCATTTCGTCATAGCTGATGCGGTCGATTTTGCGGGCGCTGCCACAAACACGCGGATCGGTGGTGAAAATTCCGTCCACGTCTTTATAGAACTCGCACACGTCGGCTTCGAGTGCTGCCGCAAGCGCCACCGCCGTAATATCGCTGCCGCCACGACCCAGCGTCGTGATCTCGTTGTCGTCCGAGACGCCCTGGAAACCCGCCACGATCGGGATCATTCCCTGCTCGAGCGCGGACTTCAGCTTCTCGCAATGAATCTCGCGAATGCGCGAGCGTCCGAACGTATCGTCGGTCTTAATACCGACCTGCGGCCCGGTGAAACTCATTGCCTGACCACCCAATTGATGAAGCGCAATCGCCAGCAAGGCGATGGATTGCTGCTCGCCGGTGGTCATCAGCATGTCCAACTCGCGCGCAGGCGGGTTTTTCGAGAGTGCGCTCGCCATGCGCAGCAACCGGTTAGTCGAGTCGCCCATTGCGGAAACAACGACGACTACCTGGTTGCCCTGTTCCTGGGTCGAGCGGGCGATCTCGGCTACGTGGCGGAATTTTTCGACAAAAAGCGACGCACCGCTTAAATCATTGTGGTCAACGGCCTGGCCTTTGCCTTTGTCGCCCAAGGCGTCGCCGCCGAATTTTTGTACAATCAGTGCCATATCAGATAAAATTTCCCCCAAAGACGGAAAAAAGAGCCGCAATTGCCTCTACCGGTCCACGATTTGTCAAGGCGAGAGCGGTTGCGGCGCGCGATTTGCCCCCTCTGCCCTCCGGGAATCAAGCCTCTTTCCGGTGCAGGCACGCATAATTGCTGCGATGTTTGCGCTTTCTCGTCGCGCCGATTCTCTACACGTCCTTTTTATATGTTCGTTAAACAAAAATGTCCTATCCTGAATAGTTGGAAACAAAACGAAAGCAGAAGTCGGTTGCAAAGGCGCCTGGCTTGACGGAATGATTCGCCCCGCCGAAGCAATCGAGTCTGAGAGAGAATGGAAGGTTCTACGTGGTCAGGATATGGATTAGGAATTTGAATCGCCAAGTATCGAATTGGCTGGGAGTTCTGTGCGCTGGGGTGCTTATACCTGCCTTTGCATTGGCAGCGGGGGAGGACCCCTGCAATCCGCGCGATCTGGATTACATGCACGCGCCGATTACACACACGCAGGTGAGCGAATGCGCCGATTTGCCCTCTTGCATGTCGGGTTCGGGGTCAACGGGCAGTTGGTTGAAATTTGTCGTCCCTGCCGGGTGTACCGGGACGGTATATATTGTGGATTCCGACGCGAGCGACCCGGTCGGCATGGCTGTCTATCCCGAACCGGCGGACTGCAATACGCTGCCAGGAGGGGTGCCGCTGCTCGATACATGCGGCATGTTCGGTGGCCCCATTCAATTCACCCATACAAACGTGAGCGATAACCCGGAAGCGTTCTGGATTCTTGTGGGGCATGCGCCGCATCTTGTGTCGCCCGATTATCGCGTCGAGCACACCATTGTATGCGAAGGTCCAGTTGTCCATTTGGCCTTCGATGATCCGAATGCATCCACAACAACGCCTAACCTGGGGATTGCAGAAGATATTCTGTCATCGTCGCCAGCCGCCATTTACGCAAATTCAGGTTTCAATTCCGGGATCGATGATAACGCCATCGATTTGTTCGGTCCCAACGATCGCGTGGAGTATTTCAACGCAACAGGCTTCAATACCACGGAAGGCACTGTTGTGATGCAGGTGCGCGACGTCCAGTCGTGGGGGATAGGAGCCTACGTGTTCCGGATTGGTTGGGGGTGGTTATCCGACCTGGCGATTCGTGCGGAAACCGATCGTGTGACCGCAACGTCGCGTTCTTTTGCGGGTGAGGTGACTGCAAATGCGAATCTGAACGACGGAGACTGGCACCAGATTGCAGTGTCGTGGAGTGCAACCGGTTTCGCAGTGAAGCTGTATATCGATGGAACGGAGCAAGCCGTGAAAGCCCCCGTTCGTGTTGGTCCGCCTACTTCGACGGGTTTGAGCAAATATACAATTGGACGATTCAGTTCCTCCAATTTCAATTGGAATGGAACGTTGGACGACGTGCGGGTTTATAACCGTGCTTTGGATGCGAGTGAAATCGACGCATTGTACCAAGGTTATAATTGCACAGACTCAACGGCCTCGTTCGATGTCGCTCAAATGGATGTTTCCGAGTGGGGTGTGTTTGC
>CAZOKZ010000072.1:0-21616 GCA_964580585.1 uncultured Candidatus Sumerlaeota bacterium
CCCGACCGCCGAAGTGCCGGTGACGAATCTGCACGCGAACGAAATTCTGGACGGCAAGGATTTGCCGATTCGCTATGCCGCTTATACGCCGTGTTTCCGCAGCGAAGCGGGCAGCTACGGCAAGGAAGTGCGCGGCATTACGCGCGTGCACCAGTTCAACAAGGTCGAGATGGTGCAATTTGCCTCGCCCGACGATAGCTATAACGTGCACGAACAGTTGACGAAAAACGCGACGGACCTGATCGAAGCGCTCGGGCTGCATTACCGCGTGTTGGCGCTTTGCACGGGCGACCTGTCGTTCTCGGCGGCGAAGTGTTACGATCTCGAAGTCTGGGCTCCGGGCATGGGATTATGGCTTGAAGCGAGTTCGTGCTCGAATTTCGAGGATTTCCAGGCGCGCCGCGCAAACATTCGCTTCCGCCGCGAACCGGGCGCGAAACCCGAGTTCGTGCACACGCTGAACGGCAGCGGACTGGCTTTGCCACGCATCCTGATCAGCTTACTCGAAACCCACCAGCAACCCGACGGATCGATTGCGGTGCCCGAAGTGCTGCAACCGTATCTGCAAACCGATCGCATCGCAGCGGAGTAGTAAACAACCACGAAGGCACGAAGACACGAAGGAATCACAAAGAGTCTTTCTTCAAATGAAGATTTTTCTCCATCTACCATGGCAACATTGTTTAGAAATAATTGTTCGAGAATGTATCATTCCAACCACTTTGGGCGATTTGAAAATCACGGCGAAACTGGGGTGATTTTCCAATATCTTTTTCTTCGTGAATCCTTCGTGCCTTCGTGCCTTCGTGGTAATCTTATAATCCTGGGGACGGGGCAATGACTCCGTCCCTTTCCTTTAACTCACGTTCCAATTGGCGCGTGGTTTTGGTATCGCCGCAAACGGCGGAGAACGTCGGGGCGGCGGCTCGCGTGATGAAAAATTTTGGCTGTACGGATCTAGTGATCGTCGATCCGCGTTGCGAAATCGATCGCGATGGCAAGGCAGGCCACCTGGCGCGCGATCTGGCGCGCGACGTTCTGGAAAACCACCGCGTGGTAGCGACGCTCGACGAAGCGCTCGATGACACGCACTACTCGGTGGCGTTAACGCGCTTTGTCAGCGACGACCGCCCGAACGATTTCCTTGGTATCGTACCTGCGCCGTTGCTGGCCGGACGCATTGAGAGCGAAACGCGCGCGCTGGTGTTCGGGCGCGAGGATCGTGGTCTGACGAACGAGGAGTGCAGTCGTTGCACGGCGCGTTGGTGCGTGCCCACGAATCCCGACGCCGGGTCGTTGAATCTGGCGCAAGCGGTGGCCATCGCATTAGCCGGTGTCGCCGAAGCCTCGCGTGCGGAAAACACCCCCGAACAAGCCTCCGTCCCCGACCTCGCCACGCAAGGCGAGCTTGACGGCCTGATGGGTCATCTGGAACAAGTGCTGCAAGCGGCGGAATACGAACGTGGCGTGCCATTGGAATTGCCGTTGCGCCTGATGCGGCGAGCGGCACTGCGCGCTCAATTGCGCGGCAACGAAGTGCGAACGTTGCGCGGCGTGTGCCGTCGATTGTTGAATGCGATTTTGGGCCACGAACGCCGACCATAATTGATGGACGAAGTTATGTCGCCACTCACCATGGGTCTTGTCGTTGTTGCCGCCGGATCGGGCAAACGGTTCGGCGGACCAAAGCAATTCGCCTTACTGGCAGGCAAACCGTTGCTTGAACATTGCCTGGTGCATTTCGACACCATCCCCGAAATCATCGACCGCGTCGTGGTACTGTCTCCCGAGTTGGAAGATACACCCGAGTGGCAAAAAATCCTGACACGGTTGCGTTATCCTGTACGCGTGGTGCCGGGCGGCGCCGAACGCGCCGACAGTGTCCGTTGTGGCGTCGAAGCACTTAACAGCGCGTGCGATCTGGCCATCGTACACGACGGCGCGCGGCCGTTTCCTCCGCTTGCCGCGATGACGGAATGCGTAAAACGCCTTGAAAATCAAGGCGATCTGGCGGGTGCAATCGTCGCCTCGCCAATGAACGATACGCTCAAGTCGCTCGATGAAGATGGACTCGTGATTACTCGAACGCTCGACCGCTCGAATATTGTGCGTGCGGAAACCCCACAGGTTTGCCGTCGCGCGTTGTTGCTCGAAGCGCTCGCCCACAATGGCGCTTCGATGTGCACCGACGAAGCGCAAGTGCTCGAATCCGCGCAAATGCGTACCGCCGCAATCGTTCACACGGGTTTCAATATCAAAATCACGCGCCCCGAAGATTTACGCATCGCGAAAACTTGGTTGCGACGACGCACCGATGAGGAAACCCAATCATGACACCCACTCCGTCCCCCGAAACGAACGACCTCCGTCCCCCGTTTGCAGTTGGAATGGGTTACGACGTGCATGCGTTCGCCGAAGGGCGCAAACTGGTGCTGGGCGGAGTGACCATTCCACACGCAAAGGGCCTGCTCGGACACAGCGACGCGGACGTGCTGCTGCACGCGGCGATGGATGCGCTGCTCGGTGCGGCGAGCTTGCCCGACATCGGACATTTTTTCCCCAACCACGATGAACGCTGGCGCGACGTGGATAGCCGTGTGCTCTTGCGCGAAGTCGCGGACCAATTAAAAAAGTCGGGCTGGAGCGTGGGAAATCTCGACTGCACGTTGATCGCCGAGGCGCCGAAAATCGCGCCTCACATCGCGCAAATGAAAGCCAACATCGCCGAGGACCTGGGAATCGCCGCCACGCAGATTGGCGTCAAAGCCACCACGAACGAGGGAATGGGATTCGTGGGGCGCAAAGAAGGCATCGCGGCGTTGGCGACGGCGTTGATTTACAAAACCTGACAGGCGCATCGAGGGACGGAGCCCTTAGACATCCGTCCCCTTTACTCACCTTTTCGCTTCTATCGCGCGGCGCACCGCCTCGACAAACGCCTCGGGGTCATCGGGAGTGAAACGAATTTGCTTGAAGAATCCGGTTTTGCGCTTCAGCCCAACGTGAACGAACAAATCCGCGTTGTCGATCTTGAGCGCCCAAAACGCGGTGCGAATTACGGGTGGTTTGAATGTGTCGATCCAGACGATCTCGTCGAGTGGAATGCGAAAATGCCCAAATTTCCAGCGCAAAACGACAACGTCTTCTTCGACGCGGTAATCGCTCCAAAGATTCCGACCCATTTTCTTGGATTGATAGAGGATGGTAGTCATGATCGTTCTCCTCGAAACCTTCTACGACGAACGCGGGAACGTATTCAATTGAGCGCTGAGAGAAATAGAAAGGATTCAACCTTCCAAGGTCTAGGCGCGCGAGGCGAGGACGATGGGAGCGTATTGAAATACGCGACCTGAGTCCGAGTCCGATGCGCAACGCAGAAATTGGGAGGCTGAACCCTTTCTAAATGCGGGCGGATGGATAAGCCGAATTTTGTCCCGGCGTCAAACGCCGTGGGCGATCATTCATCTGGGACGGACGTTGCCGTCCGCCTCGAGCGACCTACCCGGGAGTCCCGCGCCAAACGACGCTTCGAGCCGAGCCAGCTCTGCTCCCCTATTTGGTCTTGCTCCGGGTGGGGTTTTGCAGGCCGAACTGTCGCCAGCCGACCGGTGCGCTCTTACCGCACCTTTTCAACCTTACCTGTGCTGGCGCGAGCCAGCCATCGGCGGTATGTTTTCTGTTCCACTTTCCGTCGGGTCGCCCCGCCTTGCCGTTAACAAGCACCCTGCTCTGCGGAGTTCGGACTTTCCTCCGGCGGCACGCTCGAAAGCCGCCGCCAGCGATCGCCTCATCCGCCCGCGCGGGCATCAGGCGGGCAAAACCATCCGCCATGCAAGGTAAAAGACTTCTTGGCCTGCCAACCCAACCGTGGCATTGTTGACCGTGAAGGTTTTCCTCGCGAAATTGCTCTCATGGGTCTGGCAAATGAAAATTTCGATCGAACGCCCCCGGCTGAAGAACATCGGCCTTGCCGTGTTTGCGATTTTTCTGCTGCTGACGGGCACGTCACTGATTATTTCGCACGAATCCGAAGCCGACCGGGTCGAGCGCGCGCTCAACGATCTGGCTTCCGCCGTGGAATTACGCGATCCTTCGTTATTGGAAACCCGGATTCATCCGGATTATTATGGATGGGGATCGAACAAGGAATCGGTCTCGCGATTTTTTCGCTCGATGATCAATTTCTACGAAAACGCCGACGTTCGATTGCGGAATATCGAAATCGAATTCAGCGAAGATGGCGAAACGGCTCTGGTGAAGTGCGAATGGACCCAGGATTCGATCCTTCGCACAGAACTTTACAGCCGGATCGATACGTCCTTGTTGCCAGATCGATGGGAGCCAGCTACCGCCGTCTTTCAACAAGACGATGCGGGTAACTGGCTCCTGTTAGACGCAGATTCCGAAATTCCCTATGCGGAACCGGGCAATGCCCGTCACCGCCGCAACCGTTAGTCGGTAATGGCCCAGGGCAAGGGGCTGAACAACGTAAACGACTCGGCGATGTCGGCGCGTTTGCTGTCTTTCACTTTGCCGTCTTCAACGGTTACGACCAGATCGTAGCCTTCGTACACGCCAAGAAACAAAATGTACTTATTATCGCGCACTTTATACGTGTAGATTTTTTTATCTTCGACAAATCCCTGCCATGCGGGCGTGCCATAGGTGTCGATCAGTGTCTTTTCATCCATGCCCATGTGCGGGCCGCCGATGAACAGATCGGTGTTATTGTAAATTCCTATGCAACCCGTAGCGCCCGCCAAAACAGCGGCGAGAAATGCGGCCTGCAAAGTACCGTTGATCCATTTTTTCATGATCGTTCCCTCCAGAAGGATTCTTATTGTCCCTGGTTATCGAGCGGTTTTTCAACAGCGTCCAGGTCGCAGTCGAAGCTAACGATTTCCCAGGAAGTCTTCGTCTTGCGGACGCGAAGGGTCAAGGGTTTGAGTCCCCGCAACATGATAATGCGGTAATTCTGGTTCGGATGTTTTGGCGGACGACCTGTAATTTTGTAATCCACCGAAAGCAACGCGCGGCCTTCCCAGAACACGGAACCGTCCTCGGAAATATTCATCGTCAGGGTGATTTCATCGTTTTTGCTTTGCATGTCTTTAATCATGGCGATGAAATCTTCGGTGGCTTTCCCCGGAGCCGCCACCAAGGCGTTGTTGTACTTCAGATACATGCCGCGATAAATGGGCCGCTCGACCTCTTCGTCGAAGAAACGCTGAATATCATCGGTCATTCGGTAAATATCGGCTTTGTTGTTCAACGGTTTGTATTTTTCCGCGTCCCAGAGACTTAAATCAGCCGGAGGCTGAGGTGTTGGCGTCGGAATCGGCGACGGCGTCGGAACAGGCGATGCCGTAGGAATTGGCGAGGGTGTCGGCACAGGTGTTGGCGTCGGCGACGGCGTCGGACGCGGCGTACGTGTTGGACGTGGAGACGGCGATGGTTTCGGCGTTGGCGTCGGCGTCGGTGTGGGGCTGGGGGTCGGCGTCGGCGAAGGCGTCGGCGTTGGGTCCGGCGTGGGAATCACCACCGGCGCAGGAGTCGGCAATACCAAAATCGACGGATTGGAAACCGTGGCATTATCGGGTACGCTCGCCACCTCGGGACCAGTGGAGCCAGCCTTATCGCTTCTTCCGAAGATCATGATACCAATGATGATGATCGCAAAAACGATCAATAACCCCATCACGGCAAACTTGACAATCGGGTTCAGCGGTTCGGGTTCGTTGGGTTTCTTTTCTTCTACCGCGAAATCGGGAATCGGCAGAATTTGAGTTTCCGCCGACGAAAGCACGCTATCTTCTTCCGGAGGTGGAATGATGCTTTTCAGCTCCTCCTCCGCTTCCTCCGATGGACGTTTGAACGTTTCGCTGGCAGGCGAATGGCTGACCTTGCGTTCCGTGGATTTACGCTTTGCTTCTTCCTCGCCTTTTTTGCCCCAGTAACTTTGTTTTAAAATCATCGAAGCCGACGGCCATTCGTCCACACTCGACGGAGGACGCGAATCGTCGATCGAATCGTCTTCGATTTTCGTATCCGAATCGTGAACATCCTCTTTCTCGGGTTTGAAAGGAGGGATATCGGCTTTTACGATATGCCGCTCGGATTTAGGACCTTGGGCAGGTTTGGGTTCTTCGGTGGATTTGGGCTGCTCGGTGGGCTTAGGTGTTTCAGCAGGTTTCGGTTTTTCGGACTGGGGTTCCGAAGAGAACTTCAACGCCGGGCGCTTGATTTCCAACTGGGTTGGCATCGAGTTAATCGACGACGCATTGATATTCTCTTCCGGTTCGTCGATCCCTTCGAGCGATACTGCCTCACGCGTTTCGCGCTGATCCAATTCCTCATCGGACCCGTGATCGAAATCCTCATCTACGTCCTTCTCCAAATCTACTTCTGCCGTACCTGCTGTATCCAATTCGGCGGTTCCCGCGGTATGGACTTCAGCCGTGGAGGCTCTGTTTAATTCCGGTGGCAGAGGAATGATCCCGGTCGGAGTCGTATCCATGGGTGGCGTTTGCAGCAGCCCCTCGAGATTGATGAACAACTCGGAGAATTTCTGGTCCCAGAACGGTTCGAGAGAATCGGCTACCTGGCTGGCGATTTCCCAGGCGGTTTCCGGGCGATAGTCGGGTTCTTTCGACATGCCAGGAAGCAGAACCAAATCCAGCTTCTTCGTCAGATTCATGTTCCGTTTGCTGGGTGCAATCGGGCTGTCGTGCGTGTGAGCGTGCATAAACTCGTGCGGCGTTTTCGCGTCGTAGGGAAACTGGCGCGTGAGCAACATGTAAAGCATGACGCTGAACGAGTAGAGATCCGTCGCTGGTGTCAGCTCTTTGCCGATGATCTGCTCGGGGGACATGAACTCCGGAGTGCCAAAGGTCTTGCGCTCCTGGGTATCGAACACGCCTTCCTGATCCAGCTTGGCGATGCCGAAATCCATGACTTTCGCAACGCCCTTGGGCAGCGTCACGATGATATTCGACGGTTTGATGTCGCGATGGATGACTCCCTGCTTGTGCGCGGCGTCCAGACCGTCGGCCACGTTGTGGAAAATTTCCATCACCTCGCGAACGGTCAACTCGTTCTGTTGATGGAACAGGTGGTGGTCGAGCATCGACCCCTCGACGTATTCCATCACGATAAAGCTGGCTTTGGTGGGATCGGGAGAGAGAAAAACGTCCTGAATCTGGACGATGTTTTGGTGGACCAGCTTGGCCATGGTCAGCGCTTCGCGTTCAAAGCGGCCCATGAAATCTTTCCGAGCCCAAAGTTCCGGCTTCGGAATTTTCACCGCCACCGTTCGGCGCAACCGAGCCTGGCGCGCGCGGAACACGGCTCCCATGGAGCCTTCGCCGATAATTTCATCGATAATATAACGATCGTCGAGCGTTTGCCCTATGAACGATTCCATGATCGAGGGCTTGCTCGAGGAGGGTTGCGATGGGGAGGACGCGGACTGTTCAGTCATGAAACTTTCCAAAATCTCTGTATGTTGACGGCGGACCACCTTGACGATTTATTATCGTTTTGGCCGTCGCCCGTCGGCCAGAAACCCGCTGGTTTTGACCAGCACCACCCGAATTCGGTCAAACGTTCAGCAGTCGATCACAACTTTATTTTTTAGTTTCCCGCACGCCATTCCTGGCGGCAATCTCTATCTTGCACTTGCTTGGAAAAGGCCAGGACGTTCTCAAAGTCGCAAACTCTGTGTTGTGCATCGGACTCGGCCTCCCGCCTTCGCCTGTCGGCTACGGACGGACAAACCCGCAACGTAGCTCCGCTACGCCTTGGTCGCCCTCGCCTTGATCCTGCAACTTTGAAAACGTCCTGTTACTTTGCGTAATGCCCTACGGAAAAAGCTACCGTTGCACGAGACAAAAGCAATAAACTCAAATATCCTACAACAAAGACACCCGGGAGGCGTCCAAAATTTTTGACCGCCTCTCGGGTATTATGCAAGCAAATACGTCATGTGGTGCCTACCTGAAATTATTCGCGCGCACGTTCCAGTGCCTCGCCCAACGTATCGCAAATAACAACTTGATGGTTACTGGCGATCCCAGCTTTTTGCAACACTTTGAGCGGTTGGCTTTGAACCGCGGCCAGGATCGTAGTCATCTTGTGATGGCGGGCGCGCTCCAACATGGTTTCCAACGCCACCAAACCCGTGATATCCATGGCGGGCACTCCGTGTAGATGGACGATGAGAACTTTGGGCAAGTCGCCGCCTTCGACGCGCAACAATTGGTTGAAAGCTTTTTCCGCCGCTCCGAAAAACAACGGACCGGCGATTTCGTAAATCTGGGTATTCGACGGCACATCGAGGTTGGCCACTTCGTGGGCTTCCTCGTCGAGCATCCGTGAATGGGTGATTTCCGCCATGCGACGCATGAAGAGCAGCGACGCCAACACCACGCCCACCGTCACGGCGATCACCATGTCGAAAACGACCGTCAAACTGAAGCAGGTCAGTAATACGACAATATCACTCTTCGGGCCGATTTTCGCGATGTGGATGAAATGCTTCAAATCGCTCATGTTCCACGCCACAACCAACAATAACGCCGCCAGCGAGGCCATCGGCAGGTAAGCCAACAACGGCGCGAGCGTCAACATGGCCACCAGAACAAATGCGGCATGAACCACCGAGGCCCACGGCGTCCGGCCACCGCTACGAATGTTCGCCGCGGTGCGCGCAATGGCTCCGGTGGCAGCAAATCCACCGAAAAACGGCGCGACGAGATTGCCAATTCCTTGCGCGACCAACTCGTTGTCTGGATCGTGTTTGCTGCCAATCATCCCATCGGCCACCACGGCGCAGAGCAACGATTCAATGGAACCCAACACAGCAATCGCCGTGGCAGGCATGACTAAACTTTGAAGCACGTCCAGGCTGAGACCAATCGGCGTTCCATCGCCTCCCGCAAAGTTCCATGGCATCCGAAACGTCGGCGGTATCGGAGGAATCCCGGCCCCCGTCTCTCCATTCAGAACGTACTGAAACCGAGAACCAATGGTGGCGACGTCAAAGCCCGCCAACCAATGCGATAAACCATATGCGACGAACGCCCCGACAGGAATGGCGATCAACGACGGTGGCACCCGGCGCGTCACACGGGGCCATCCCAATAAAATCCCCATCGTCAACGCCCCGATCAACGCGTCCTGCCACCGAAACGTACTGTGCGCCGCCCAGAGCGCGCCGAGTTTTTCCAGCGTATGGTCGGGCATCGCCCCCGGAGCGAGACCGAAGAAGTCTTTGAGTTGCAAAATCGCAATCACCGCCGCGATGCCCGCTGTAAAACCAGTCGTCACGGGATAGGGTATGAACTGGATCAACCGGCCAAGCCGCCCGACGCCCATCGCAACCTGAATAAAGCCCGCCATCACCGTGGCAAGTAGCAAGCCGCCGAGACCAAACTTGAGCGAGACGGGCGCAAGCAGCACAACGAACGCCGCCGTCGGACCCGTGACGCTGACGCGCGAACCACCGAGCAATGCCGCGAGCGCCCCCGCTACGACTGCCGTGTATAGGCCGTGTTGCGGCGGCACACCCGAAGCAATCGCCAACGCCATGGACAACGGCAGGGCGATCACCCCGACTGTTAATCCCGCCATGACATCGGATTGAAACCGGCGCAGACCGTAACCTTCGGATTGGGTTTGCCTGAGGGCGATGCCTTGAAAAAGAGAGGAGAAGAAGGACCCGGGAAACCGGGCTGAGTCGCTTTCCATAATGCGTATATACCAACCTCTGGCGCGTTCGATGCGGAAAACCACGTTCCTAATGAACGCGCGTTCATAGTCCTAGCAACACGCACCCCGCGCGGTCAACGCCGTACCGAAGCGAAAAAAAGTTGTTCGCTAAAGGATTTCATTGGCGCGGTGCAAACGGGTTATTTTTCCAGCGCGGGGTAAACCTGGAACGGGAAGCCAACTTCATCATACAGCCAGATGGAACACCTGCCCGATTCGTCCTCACGAATCGTGAAATTTCCCGGTGAATCGCTCGCCGCTAGCGGCTGCAAGGAAAGATGATTTTTCCCATTTGATTCAAGGTACTTTTCCAGCTCTTCCCTATTCGATGTCGCCGTCGATTGAGCATTCAGAAGTTGTTGCACTTGATTGCGCGATTTCCTCATCGCATCGCGCATCGATCCCCATTGTGCATCGGTGGCCCGCACAATCGGAACGTTCAACGCTAAAATTCCACCAATCACGAGCGAGAAAATCACCACGCAAACGGCAATACCTTCGCCGAGGTCTTTGTTCCAATGATAAAGCAAACTGGAAAACACCAATCCAAAGGCGATCATCAGCATCGCTCGACTGACCCCATATCCTGCCGCCGATCGGTACGTAAAAACTTCTTTCTGCGTTGTTGCACGCTCAAAACCAATCGGTTCAATCCAAACGTCTTGCGCCATGTCCGCTGGTTTCAAACGCGCCTGGGAATAAATCAGCCAACTGTTTCCTGGAATGAGCGTTACCAATTCCGGATGGCCAATATAAAGATTATCCATTCTCCATCCAGAATAATAATTCTGTGACTTCAAAATCGGTTCTTCGCTTCGCCAATTTTCACCTGCTTCAAACTGATCGGCAAAAACAATTTCAAATCCTGGCGCGGAACACGGTCGTTTCCGGCTGGCGACGTACAGGTTCACTTCCGTTTCGCTGTTCGCCGCTGCAGTCAGGCGCATGGGAAACACGGGTTGTTCGGTGGGGAATGTCACCGCCAGCGGATGAGGTTTCGCGATGCCTTTGGCGGTTGCCACGAGTTTGGAAACGAGGAACACCCAATCTTCGGCGGCATACGCATCGACGATTGCGCGGGTGCTCGGCGCAAGCGCCGCGAACTGATTTTCCGCCAGCCATGCGTCGAGCGCTTCTGCCGATTCCGCTCGCAATACAGCGGTTTCGTAGTTGCCAACGCGTTGCGTGGCAAGCGCCTGAGCCGCGACGGGTTGCCCCATTGGAACCGAGCCGACGCTGATTGCCGCCAACACCCCGAAGATGGTCATGACAATGAGAAAATCCATTGCTCTGGAACGCAGCCGAGGATTGTCGGAAACAATGAACAGACAAAGAAAAATGCAAAAAAGAAGGATAAAAAGCGCCTGTCGCACACCGACGTCGTGCACGCCAATAATTTTCGGCCCCACGAGGAACCGTAACGTCTCCAACGTCCCGGGCGTGGCGGCTTCGAGCTTCGTCGGTGGGGCGGGCACCGGCAGCACCCACGCGTAGTCGCCCGCCTCGGTGGCGCCGAACGCCGATTCCACGACGAGCGTTTCTTCGTGTTTGTCCTCGTCCCAAACGATCAACGCCGTCTGAGACGGAATCGACGGCGGCAGCGCGTGTTGGGTTGAGGGCGGAAACATCGCGCCGTTGGCCTGCGCGACAGCAGGCAGGACAATAACCACCCAAAGCAAGATTAGAAGCGAGTTACATCGCATGCAATGCCTCCCTTGAAAACAAAACCGGACAAGAATGCTAAAGTGTTGCACAAAATTTTTCCCGGCGCACACAAAATTAATCCAATTTTCGGCAAGCATCGGGTTCGGTCTTGCACCGCCCGGGTTTCGTTTCGCACGCTCGGCTCTCCGCTCGTCAAATACGCGGCATATTCATTCCATACCCATACGGGAGGCGCCCCTTGGACCTTAAGAAACGTCAGGCAGGTTTACTTTTTCACCCGACTTCGCTGCCGGGGAAATACGGGATCGGCGACCTCGGTCCCGAGATGATCAAGATGCTCGATTGGATGAAAGCCGCCGGGTTTTCCATGTGGCAAGTGCTGCCGCTCGGCCCGACGGGTTACGCGGATTCGCCTTACCAGTGCTTTTCGGCGTTCGCGGGCAATCCGTACCTGATCAGCGTGGATTTGATGGTGGCCGAAGGGTTGCTCGACAAGAAGGAACTCAAAACGCCGAAGTTCCCCGAAGGCACGATTGACTACGGCTGGATTTACGTTTGGAAAAACGATCTGCTGCGTCGCGCGTATGCAAATTTCAAAGCGGGCAAATTCGCCGCGATGCAAAAACGCCTCGATGCGTTCCGCGCCGACAAGCTGGTGGCGGGTTGGCTCGAAGATTACGCGCTCTTCATCGCGCTCAAGAACGCGCACGAAGGCCGCGTGTGGAACACATGGGCCAAGCCGTTGCGCACGCGCGATAAAAAGGCCCTCGCCCAGGCGCGCAAGGACCACGCGGACGAAATCGATTATCAAGTGTTCCTGCAATTCCTCTTTCACGACCATTGGATGCGCGTGCGCGAGGCGGCCCATGAACGCGGTCTGAAAATCGTCGGTGATATTCCGATCTATGTGGCGTACGACAGCGCCGACACATGGGCGAACCAGCATCTGTTCAAGATCAAAGCGAACGGCGACCCGTCCTGCGTGGCGGGTGTGCCGCCCGATTATTTCAGCGAAACGGGCCAGCTTTGGGGGAACCCGATCTACAACTGGCGCAAAATGAAGGCAAATGGCTACAAGTGGTGGATCAGCCGCTGCAAGGCGCTGCTGTCGATGGTCGATTGCATCCGCCTGGATCACTTCCGCGGATTCGAGGCCTACTGGGAAGTCCCGTTCGGCGAAGAAACCGCTATCAACGGCAAATGGGTTAAAGGCCCGGACCACGCCTTGTTCGAGACGATTCGCAAAGCGCTCGGCGAATTGCCGATCATGGCGGAAAACCTCGGCGTGATTACGCCCGCCGTGGAAAAATTGCGCACGGATTTCGACATGCCCGGCATGAAGATCATGCAGTTCGGTTGGGGCACGACGGGCAAAGGTCCGCTTCAGGCCGCCGACGACAACGTGTTCGTTCCCTACAAGATCGAAAAATCCAGCGTCGTTTACACGGGTTCGCACGATAATCCCACCACGCGCCATTGGTGGGAAGAATTCGCAACACCGTCCGAGAAGGAATACTTCAAGGCTTACTTGAACACGACAGCCGAGCAGCCGCACAAGGACCTTGTACGCGCGGCCTATGCTTGCGTTGCCGATGTGGTGCTGATTCCGATGCAAGACATTCTGGGGCTCGGAGCCGAAGCGCGCATGAACTTCCCAGGCCGCGAAGCGGGCAACTGGACGTGGCGCCTGACGAAAGGCCAGGCATCGAAGGAACTGGCCAAAGCGAACTTCGAGCAACTGCTGATGTACGGTCGTTGTGAAACGCCCGCGAAACCCGCGCGTAAAGGGGCGGCAAAAAAGGCCGCTGCCAAGAAAACCGCCGCAAAGAAACCCGCTGCGAAAAAAGCCGCACGTCGGGGGCGCAAAGCGGAAGCATGAGAAATAAAGGCGAAAGGATGAAGGATGAAGTTTTTTGCCCCTTCGTCCTCCTTCAGTCTTATCTTCTCATCCTTTCCATTGACTACCTCTGCGGGTGAAGGGCCACAATTCCGGCCCTTCACCCGCTATTCCTTTAAGGAATCGGTACCGGGACGGAGGATTGTCATTACCGCCGGGTCCATAAACCGGCTTGATTGGAGCGATTTGCAGCCATGATGCAGCATATGCGAAATCCCAAGACTTTGAAAATCGGTCTTTGGATTCTTTTGGGACTCACGATTCCCTCCTTTGTTTTGTTTTACGGTTTCAGCGGTAGCAGCCAGGGCAACGTCGATCCGTTCGGCAACCGCACCTTCGTGACAGTGCACACCCATGACGGCAAAAAAGACTTGGGCATGCAGGAGATCCGCGACGCCCAGATGAACTTGGCATCCTATTATTCCCAACAGATGATGGGCCAGGTAGGCATGCGCGACATTGAAAACGCTTTGCGCCCGCGCGAAATTGCCGATTGGGCCGTCAATTTGACGGCGCTCGACGATATATCGGATGAATACGGTGTGGCGGTTTCCGACCAGCAGGTGAACGAAGCCCTTGAAGGCGTTACACGCGAGCAGCTTAACGACTATCTGCGAGCCATGCGCATGTCGGAAGCGGAATTCGTTCGCTCGCAACGGGAAGCCATGAAAATGGACCGTGCCAAAAAAGTCATCGCCAACTCGGCGCATGTCTCGCTGCTCGAAGCGTGGCTGGAGTTCAAGCAGGAGAAGGAAAAACTCTCGGTTGAATACATCCGCGTGCCTGCAACGAAGTTCAATCGCGACGTGACGGTGACCGACGAGGAAGTCGCGGCGTACTTCGAGGAACATCAAGACGAGTACGTGAAAAACGCCGAGCGCGTTTACCAGTACCTGCTCAAAACACCTCCTTCGGTTTCGGGTGCAGTGAACGTCAGCGATGAAGAGCTCCAGGAAGAATACCAGAACATCGATCCCGATAATCCCCGATACCAGGAAAAGGAAGGCCGCGAGGTCCGCCAAATCCTGCTGCGTGTCGATACGGGCGAAGACGCCGAAAACGTGCGAGCTTCGCTGGCCGAAATTCGTGAAAAAATCGTCAATGGCGATAACTTTGCCCGGTTAGCGAACGAGTTCTCGGAAGAAAACCGCAATATTCAAGGCCCGGGGCGTGGCGGCATTTTGAACAAACGCCTCAATGACAGCAACGAGGAAGAGTTTGTCGCCGATTATGGACAACAATGGGTCGATTCCGTCAAAAACCTGGAATTAGGCGAGTTGTCCAGCGTCATCGAAGGCCCGGACAATACATTTATGCTCGTCAAAGCGGAGCGCGATTATGACAGCATGCTGAGCTTCGAGGATGCACGCGGTAAGCTGGAAGCCGACATCAAAACGCGCAAGTTGAAGGAACGTCAGGCAGAAGTTGAAGATCAGGTGGATCAGGACGAGCTTGAAGTTCAGAAAATTGTCGCCTCGCATACCTCGCTCGAAGGCATGGCCGAAACGTTGGGCCTCGATGTCATGGAAACCAGCCCGACATTGAAGACCAACACGGTGTTGCCGAAGATCGGCAACCTTACCATGCACCGTGAATTCCTGATGGATTTGGACGAAGGCGACATTACGCCGGTCCTGCGAACCAGCGATAACAACAACCTGGTGGTGCTGAAATTGGTGCAGGACAACCCGGAACGCCCGATGGAGTTGGACGAGGTACGCGCCCAGGTCGAAGCGTCGGTGCGTCATGAGAAAGCCGCCAAGCTGGCCAAGGAAGCCGCGGATAAAATCGCCGCTCGCGTACGTGCCAACGACACCATGACGAGCGCGGCGCTCGATCACGGTCTCCAGGCGCAAACCACGGATGAGGCATTCCCCCGCAATTCTCCTCCCACCGACTTGCGCGACGCGCGACGCTTGAAAGTGGAGACTTTCAAAGGCCAGATCGGCGAAGTGTTTGTTCTCGAATCGGGCATGGGCGCCGACAATATCGACGCCTATGTGATCGTCAAGTTGCTCGCCAAAGAAATCCCAACCAAAGCCGAATTTTACCAGGATTTACCGATGTTGGAAAAACAACTGACCACCAAAAAGCAGCAGGTTTTCATTGCTGAATTCCAGCAGGACGCCATTCAGAATCTGAAACCTGAGTACGATCCAAGTTACGTGGTCCCCGAAGATCAGAAAACCAAGCAGAACTGATCCGAGCGATTTCACCCATTCTCCAGGCGGCTGACTCGAAACGGGTTGGCCGCCTTTTTTTTCGCTTCTGTCCTCAAAGTTACAACAGCCGTCGTTTCCCTGGTATAAGACTGGACAAACAAACAACAAGCGCCGATCGTCGATTCCAGTCTTGACCCATACGGGCACACCATGGCGATTTGCATTCAACCTGAGGGGACGGCACCGTGGACGCACAAATTACCATCAAAAAATTGACGGACAATATTTCCTCGGTATTTCGCGGCTCACCGGAAATCATCGAACTGGCGCTCGTCGCCCTGCTCGCACGCGGACACCTGCTCATCGAAGACGTGCCCGGCGTTGGGAAAACCACACTGGCCTCGGTGCTGGCGCACTCGATCAGTTGCAGCTTCCAGCGCATCCAGTTCACCAGCGATCTGCTGCCCTCCGACATTCTGGGCATCACGATCTTCAACCAGCCCAAGCAGGAATTCCAATTCAAACCCGGCCCCCTGTTCGCCAACGTGGTTCTGGCCGACGAAATCAATCGAACGACGCCCAAAACGCAGTCCGCTTTGCTCGAAGCCATGAGCACCGCACGCGTTTCCATGGACGGAAAAACGCACCCTTTGCCTTCGCCGTTCATCGTGCTCGCGACACAAAACCCCCTCGAATTTCACGGCACCTTTCCCCTGCCAAAGAGCCAGATGGATCGCTTCATGATGCGCATTCATTTGGGCTATCCCGACCACGACAACGAAATCCAGGTCCTGCGCCAACAACGGCTCGCCATGGAAATCAAAGAAGTCCCTCATGTCGTGGCTGGCGAGGAAATTGTCCAACTTCAAGAGCTCGCCGCCGACGTGGAAATCGATGACGACTTGCTCGATTTCATCGTCCGCATCGGCCAGATCACCCGCACCTCTCCACAATTTGAACTCGGAGCCTCCACCCGTGGGCTGCTCGCCTTGCGCCACTGCGCACAAGCCTACGCGCTGATTCGCGGACGCCAATACGTCACCCCCGACGACATCCAACACGTCGCCGTGCCGGTGCTCGCTCACCGCGTACAAGTTGCGCGCACGTTCGAGCGCACGGGCATGAGCCACCACGACGATGAAGAAGCTATCCGACAGATGATGCAGGAAGCCGAAGTGCCGTTGTAATTCAACACTCCATTAGGAATTTAAAGTCATGCGCTTATCCGAAGAACGCATCCGTGACTTGGCAAAAAAAATGGCCGCCGACATGATTCGCGACGGCGCGGTGGATAAAAAAATCGGCACCGCGAATTTGGCGACACTCATTGCGCAAGTCATCCTCAAAGACATGCAGGTCGAGGAGAAAATCGACGAAGAAACCCGCGACCGTCTTTCCCGCCAACGCAACCTGCCCCCGCAAGGCAGCGGCGAATACGAAGCGATGTTTCATAAAGTCAAAGCTGAGATTGCTGCGAAAAAAGGTTACCCGTTGTGATTAGTATCCTATATTAACTCCGAGGAACAATTATGAGCGAAAATGAGTTTCCGTCACCCGGATGGGAGGCAATCGATACCGCGCTTCAATCACTCTATGGCGATCAACAGCCGCATCATTATGGAACAATACTTCCCTGGGGTCTGGGGGGGAACGATCCACTTCGGGGCATCAGTGTGTATGAACGTCAAACTCCGTTTCCTCATTGGCATTTTATCACTTATGGCTTGACCGAATTATATGAGAAAGAATCCGACGATGCAAATCTTAGTGGTTATGGATTCGAATTAACATTTCGTCTTAAGAAAGGGAGCGAAACCGCCCCTCCCACTTGGGCACTATCTCTGCTACAGAATATTGCTCGATACGTTTTCCAAACAGGGAACGCGTTTAAAGTCGGACATTATCTGAATTGCAACGGTCCCATTGCTCTAACGGAAAAAACAAAATTAGGTGCGCTCCTTTTTACCGACGATCCAGAGCTTGGAAACATTGATTCTCCTCATGGTGCTGCCCGATTCATTCAAATGACAGGTATTACTGAAGACGAAGAAGATGCTATTAAATGCTGGAATTCAGAGGGAGTTTCCAGACTTCTAAATCAACAACTAGCCCTCTTGCAAACAGATCTTGCCAGACCTTCTATTTTAGAAAAACCCGAAACAAGACAATATATCGAAAGAATGGCTACTGCTGAGGGATCAAGCTCCTCGTTTTTATATTATCATGAAAGCTCGGCAAAATTAAAGAATAACAATAGATTTCTATATTTTCAAATCGGCGCTTACAAGGTTCTTGCATTGAAAGCAGTATTGGCGGGAAGGCTTCCGTTTGGAAAAACACTTCTTGTGCAGGGAAGTGAAACCGCGATTTTATTTAAGCCCGGTGAAATAACAACCTGGCAAATAGAAGACGACTTGGTCGTTGCGACTCTAAGTAAACAAGTCCAGGAGGAACTGATTCAATCCCTAGTCCCAAAAGCAAAAACGGTCAGTCTGTTATCAGAACCAAATTTCACATTAATTATCGAACGCTCTGCCATCGAAGATTCGGAAGGTAATATAGTCGAATACATCGGGTGAAGGAATTATTAATACTTATTCCAAATTTCCCCCTTCAGCATCGAACAAATGCTTCTGTGCCAACGGCCAGTCTTGTTTCCATAAATACCGCATCGCCATGAACATTAATGGAATCGCGATGATATCGATCACGATCATCACCACGTAAATCGCTGCGAATCCGCTTTCCATTTCCGGTGAAATGTTTCTCGCCGCGCGCGTCATCGCCATCCCCGGCGTCACAGGTCCAGGCCCCGTAACGGTCGGCATGCTGAACGCATTGAGAAAAATAATCACCATCAACGGAATGCTGCGTACGATTCCCCAAACGACGGAAAGCCCCCACTGTACCAAATACGCCAGCACAACGGAAAACACCCCACGCCCGTTATCGACACCGGTGCGTTTATCCAACAGCAAAAACCGCGTCACCACTGTTGGGTACAGCAACAGGTTCATCCAACAACTGAGCAAGCCTTGCGTGAACGCCGCCCCCAAAGCGATGAGCCTCGAATACGAATCGCCGACCATGGGCATCCCAACTTGAATGGTGCTTTCCCACGAAAAATACATGATCACGGGGGTCATCAAGATGGTGGGTAAAAAGAAAAGCACGACTGCCATCTGAAGAGGAACAACCATTCCCATCAACCGATCGAGCCGCGACATGGTGGTCAGGCGCAGTAACTCGTCATCCTCCCACGTTAGCCGCCAAGCCCATCTGGTGTACAAAATCGGCGCGGCAATCCAGATTGCGAACACCAATATTGAAAATCCGCACATTCCGACATACGTAACCAGGAAGGAAGCGGACAGATTCAACCCCGCCATGGCGCCAGAGGTGGATTGCATCGTTTGAGAAGCGAGCGAAAACCCCACGAGGATCGCCTGTACAATGAAACACAGCAACGCCCACGGGGAGAGCTTCCTCCACACGCGGTGACAGATCGGATTTTCGCGCCCGTGACGCAGCGACTGGCCAACGGCCTCGTGTAGCGACAGACGAAACGCGGGCGGTTGGGAAACCGCTCTGTCGGCCAGATTTTCATCGCCACCTACCATCGGTTCCATCGCACCCCTCGATTCATTGAATGTCGTTTCAGTTACTAACCATTAGCTCCAGTCGAAATGGCAACCGGCGAGATTGTTCTTTTTCGTCAAATTTCCAATTTCACCCGCATCCCAACCCAAAAATCGCCATCCTCCCCTTGACAGCCCACCCAAGTTGACCAACTGTTTGCCTCCCCTATGGGCTTCGGCCCACGGGCATTCAGACGTTTGAAACCAAGGGTTTGTGTCATTATGAGCTCGTTTTTACTGCTGCTGTTCGGCTTCCTTTATGTCGTTCTTTGCTTGTTTTTGATTCTCGTCATCCTGATTCAGCCCGCCAAGGCAGGCGGCGGACTCGGTGGATTGGGCGGCGGTTCGGCTGGCGGCGCCATTGCCGATTCGCTCGGCGCCACCGAGGGTGAAAAAACACTCTCGAAATATACGTCCTACGGCATTGCGGTATTCTTTTTCCTGACGTTGTTTCTCACGTTCCTGATCAACGCGAAGTCGAATGAATCGCCTCTGGAACTGGAGTCGGAAGGCGCCCCGGCAGTCACGGTGGATACAGCCCCGGCAGAAGCGGGCACAGCAAACACCCCTCCGGCAGCACCCGAAGGCCAATAATTTCCCGCCAATTGCCCGAAAGCACGAAGTTTCCTTGCCCCCGAGCCACCCGTTCGGGGGTCTTTTCTTTGCACGTTTTCACTCTTCCCACCCAAGGACTCGCCCACCCATGGAAACCGTACGCGTCGATCTCGCCGAGCGCTCCTATGACATTCACATCGGCCAACGGCTGCTCGATTCCCTCGGCGGGTGGATGAAAGAAACCCTGCGCGGACGCCAAGTGATGATCGCCTATGACGAAGCGCTCGCCTCGCCGTGGATGAAAATCGTCTTCAAGACGGTTTCCGACGCCGGGTTCGACGTGCTGACCGCGCCGATTCCCACCGGCGAACCCAGCAAATGCACCGCCGAACTGGCTCGCCTGTGGGACCGCATGGCCGAAGCCAACTTCACACGCGACGCCGCGATGATCGCCCTCGGCGGAGGCGTCACCGGCGACCTCGTCGGATTTGCCGCCGCCTCGTTCCTGCGCGGCATCGATTTTGTGCAAATTCCCACCTCGCTGCTCGCCATGGTCGATTCCAGCGTCGGCGGCAAGACAGGGATCAACCTCGAATCGGGCAAAAACCTCGTTGGCGCCTTCTGGCAACCGCGCCTTGTGGTCGCCGACCTCGATTGCCTCGGCACGCTCTCCGAAGCCGAACGCAACTCCGGCATGGCCGAGGTCATCAAATACGGTGTGATCCGCGACGCCGAGTTTTTCGCCTTTCTCGAAGAAAACATCGAAAACGTGTTCGACCCCGGCAACGCCGACAAACTGACCCACGTCGTCAAACGCTCGGTCGAAATCAAAGCCGATGTCGTTGCCAACGACGAACGCGAAGGCGGCCTGCGGCGGATTCTCAATTTCGGCCACACCATCGGCCACGCCATCGAAGCCGAAGGCCATTACCGCGATTTCCGCCACGGTGAAGCCATCGCCATCGGCATGGTGGCGGCCTCGCTGCTGACCGTGCGGCGCGCGCCCGAAGGCTGGACCGCCACCGAACACGACCGGCTCGTGCGCCTGATCGAGCGCGCCAACCTGCCCGTGCGCCTGCCCGCCGGATACTCGGCGCAAGCGCTGCTCGACCGCACCCGCGTGGACAAAAAAGCCCTCGGCGGCACCGTGCGGTACGTCCTCCCCACCCGCATGGGTCACGTTGAAACTGTGAAAGACGTCAGCGACGAGGCGGTGGTCGCGGTGTGTAAGGAATTGGGCGCGGAGTAGATCAAGTTCAATGGGAGAACACTATAATGATTGGGAAATGGGTAGCGATTCTATGCCTCGCAATCACATCCATCGTAATGATCGGATGCGATGATCGGCATCACAACCCCGATGACGTAATGGTCGAAAACTTCCATCAACACAAAGAAGATTTTGAAGCGTTGATGAAGTTGGCAACGAGCGATCCGGAGCTCATTGAATACCTAAAGAAATACCCAACTCCGAAAGTAGCCGATGATAGTGAAACTACGGGTACTCTCAAACAACAACTAACTATCTATCGGAGACTTTTAAGAAACTGTGGTGTCACCAGGGTACACGAATACAATTCAACCGATGAGTATCCAAGCTTTCGAGGTGTTCATTTCGACGCCACAGCGACGGGTTACAGCTTTGGTGGCGCTTACAAAAGTTACGTTTATTGCGATCCACCACCCGATAGTAAATATATTGTTCCTTCCATTGATGAATACACCTCACCCAACCATGAATCCTACCAGATATACCGTCATATCGAAGGAAACTGGTATCTTTGGTATTATTTCGATGACTGAATCGTACATCAAAATCCCATATATCCCACAAAAACGGCCAAGCAGACAAATGCCCCAACGGGGCACCATTCCTTAGCCCACCTATGAATGCTTGTTTGTCAACCGTCCCTTTTTGATTTTACATCGTT
>CAZOKZ010000073.1:0-21489 GCA_964580585.1 uncultured Candidatus Sumerlaeota bacterium
TGGGGTGTTGGAGTGCATGGGTTTCAATGAGCGATGTGAGGGAGGCCATGGGTGGTCGATTCGTTCGTGGATTCGTTTCTCCTGATTGAGAACGACTCCTTCTCCTGAACGGGGAGAGAAAGTTTCCTCTCTTTAGTGGCCGTTGGTTTGGTGGGGCAAGCATTCCCGGGCGGAAAAGGATCGATTCTCGACCGTCCGTGCAATGGGTTCAGGACGTCCATATACTTAGAGAACATCCTGAGATCGAGGTGCGCGATGTGAGCGAAATTTATTCAGCAGTCCTTACGTTGGAGAGAATCAATCCTATTGCTTTCGCCATGTTGGATCACCCGTTTTGCAGGTTATCGATTCTGTTGCTCCCGCGGATGATCGCTATGTTACATTCCCAGATACCGAACGTAATTCGACGTCTATCGAACAGGTGACGTTGATCAACACTGGAAGCGACAATTTGGTGATAGATGATTTGCCTTCCCTTCCGGTGCCGATTTACTTACGTTTCACTGAACAAGGAACCGACCGGAGCCTGCCATGGTGGATGACGTCAGAAATATCGCACTGGATATTAAAGAAACGCGTTTTTTTGAAACGTATCGCATTCAAGCTTACCATGGCGTCATCCAGTACGCGCAGGAGAATCCCAATTGGCGCGTGTTGATCAATCACGCGTTCCTTTCGTTGACGCATAAGTTTAATAGTTACGATCAGTTGGCGGAATTAAATGTTCGGGGCGTTATTTTTTCACGAATGGACGAGGAAGAATTGAAGGTGATGCGGGAGTTGAAACTCCCGGCAGTGAGTTTGTCTCATATTGGCGCGAGCCAGGGGTTTCCGTCCGTTCGGACCAACGACGAGGAAATTGGACAGGAAGCCGCTGAGCATTTTCTCGAACGCGGGTTTCAATCCTTTGCCTGTTTGACGGCGTTGGACGAAGTGGCCTGGGAAATTGCGCGAGCCAATGGTTTTCGTCAAAGGATCTTGGGCGATAAACACACGTACAACGAATTTGCGTTCAGCACCGTGAATGTTTCCAACCCCCAACATCAGGAATTGGACAAAAAAAACCTGGGCAACTTGATTGGATGGCTCGAAGGGCTGCCCAAGCCGGTTGGGATATTCGCCACCAACGATTCGCGTGCTTTTCAAATTCTGGAAACGTGTAAATTGATCGGTTTATCCGTACCGCGCCACGTCGCAATTGTCGGCGTAGATAACAACGCGTTTATTTGCAATTCGATCACTCCTTCTATTTCAAGCGTCGAACCAAATGCCGAACGCGTGGGGTATGAAGCAGCCAAGTTGCTGGATGGTCTGATTTCTGGAGAACCGGCTCCCTCATCGCCGCTGGTGATTCCGCCAAAGGGAATCGCGACGCGGGTGTCTTCGGACATGTTGGCCATCGAGGACGAAGCCGTGTCGGTTGCCTTGCTCTACATTCGGGAAAATTTCGCGGAGAACATTGGCGTGAACGATATTGCCGAAAAGGCCAACGTCTCGCGCACCACGTTGCAAAATCGATTTCGTTCCTTGCTCGGGATGACGATCTCCGATGAAATCGCACGCCAGCGATTGTGCCACGCCAAGACGCTTTTGCTGAATTCCGATTTGTCCGTCGAAGAAGTTTCGCGTTCGTCCGGGTTTCGACGAGCGAACTATTTTTGGAGTTTTTTCCTCAATCATACGGGGCTATCGCCGAGCGCCTGGCGGGAAAAATATAAAGAAGCCAAGAGTTTGTCGATGGAGCAGTACTACGGAGCGATTACCAAGTCGGCAGGAAGTGGTTTCTGACCACCGCTACTCCTCCGTTTGCAAGGGGGACGAACTTGCTAGTGGTCGGCAATCAAATTGACCCGATTCTTGAAAATGCAACTGGGACTTGCATTTTCTTTGGCGTGTCGCCGTTGCGACGATGCAACGTATTTTCGACGAACCGTGAAAAATATTACTCAGGTGCCCCCATTGCGGAAAATTCAACAGGCTGAGAGCCTCTCGGGATGGGTGAGTCGGTTTCGAGAACCGCTCTATTGGATTCGGGCGGGGGCTGAATGGTATCTGGGGTTTTGTTGACGTGCAGATAATTCAAAATAGACAACTTATATCGGTCGGTTTCGGATGGTGCCGTTTGCGAAATCGTGTGAATCTGAAATCAATCCGGGCGAGATCGGCATGGAATTCTCCAGCTACCCTTTCCGGTAGGAGTTTTGAGGACCGCTCCTTGCGGGATACCACATTAAATCTCACCACTCCACCAACGAGGAATTCGATGAAGTTCAAAAATATATTGTTAAATACATTGCCCTCGGCAGTCGTTTTTTCAGCCGCCTTAACCTTTCTTCCCCTCACAGCTTCTGCTCAAAGTATCCATCCTGGCGTGGGAGCGAACCCCTATGTGGGTGGCGTTTCGTTCCGTGTTTGGGCACCGAACGCCACAACGGTCAACGTGGCGGGTCAGTTCAACTCGTGGAGTTCCTCGGCCAACGCATTGGTAGCCGAAGGGGGCGGTTACTGGTCGGCAGACGTGGCAGGCGCCGTGGCGGGGCAGGAGTACAAATTTGTGATGAATCAGGCGACGACGCCGATCTGGAAAAAGGATCCGCGCGGGCGCATGGAGGTCAATTCCGCCGACAACAGCATCATCGTCGATCCGGATGCCTACAACTGGGGCGGTCCGAACACGTTTGTGCCTCCTGCTGTAAACGAGATGGTGATTTATGAAATGCACATCGGAACATTTAACGACACGGCGGGTGGGAACCCCGGTACTTTTTCAACGGCGATTTCACGCCTGGATTATTTGCAGACGCTCGGCGTGAACGTGGTCGAGTTGCTGCCGATCAACGAGTTTCCCGGCGATTTTTCCTGGGGCTACAATCCGTCCGACCTGTTCACGGTGGAAAACATCGCGTACGGCGGTGTGACGGGTCTGAAGGATTTTGTTAAAGAATGTCACGCGCGCGGAATCGCGGTCGTGCTCGACGTGGTGCACAACCACTGGGGCCAGGCGGACCTGAGCGATCTGGATTTGTGGGAATTCGATGGTTGGAACGAACTCGATGGCGGTGGGATTTATTTCTACAACGACGCTGCGTTGCGCGACACGCCCTGGGGACCTCGTCCTGATTATCGCCGCGCCGAAGTGGTGGACTTCATTTCCGATAACTTTGAATTCTGGATTAACGAGTACCGGATGGACGGTTTCCGCTGGGATGCCGTGGGCCAGATCTGGGACACGAACTATGGCTCTGGCACACCGCTGCCCGATGGTGTTCAGATGATGCAGGATATCAATGACCTGCTCGATGCGTCGTACCCGAACGTGATCAGCATCGCCGAGGATACGCAGAGCAATTCGTTCGTGACGGATGCGACTTCGGTTCCGGGCGGGTTTGGTTTCGATTCTCAGTGGAGTAACTTCCATTTCCGCATTCGCTCGGAAATCGAGAAGTCCACGGATTCGGCGCGCAGCATGAGTTATCTGGCGGGCGGAATTTCCACGCATCTTTACGGCGGTGCGGGCGATGCCTGGAAACGTGTGCTCTACACCGAGTCGCACGATGAAGTGGCCAACGGCAAAACGCGCGTTCCGGAATCGATTGATAATGCCGACCCGGACAGCCTCCTGGCGCGCAAACTCTCGGTGGCGGGCGCGGCAATGGTTTTCACGGCGCCGGGCATTCCGATGATTTTCCAGGGCCAGGAAGTCCTCGAGGACGGATTCTTCGCGGACACCGACCCGGTGGATTGGACAAAGGCCACGACGTACTCGGGCATTTTGCAACTGTACACCGATCTGATTGCGCTGCGCAAGAACGTGGCGGGTAAAACCGCTGGTCTGATGGGCCCGAACGTCAACATGTTCCATCTTAATGACGGCGCCGCATCGAAAGTCATCGCATTCCACCGTTGGGATGCGGGTGGTACCGAAGACGACGTCGTGGTGATTGCGAATTTCTGCGCCACCGATTTCCCCGTTTATAATATCGGTTTCCCGGCATCGGGCGACTGGGAGGTGCGCTTCAATAGTGATTCGACAACGTACAGCGGCGACTTTGGCAACGGCGGCAGCACCACGGTGACCGCCTCGGGCGGCGCGCAGGACGGTTTCGGCCAAAGCGGTTCAGTGTCCTTGCCGCCTTACACCGTTCTGATCCTGTCGCAAGATACTCCCGCAGACGTTGCCGATTGGGACGTTCTCGAATAATCGACTTTTGTCATCCCCCACAGGCAGCAAGACGCGCGTCGGCAAAATAACGTCGGCGCGTTCTTGCTTTTTAGCGATCATTGAAAAACCGGCTGTCGCGCCAAGGCTACAGCCGGTTCCGATCATTTACCTGTCGGGAACGTTGACGCTCAAACTCACGATAGATCGAACCGATCGAGGTTCATGACTTTGGCCCAGGCTGCAACGAAGTCACACACGAATGTCTCGCGCGAGTCATCGCAGGCATAGACTTCCGAAAGGGCGCGAAGTTGAGAGTTCGAGCCGAATACCAGATCGACAGCCGAGCCCGTCCATTTGACTTCGCCCGTTCTGCGGTCGCGTCCCTCGAACACATGTTTGCATTCGGTCATCGGCTTCCATTCGGTGTTCATATCGAGCAGATTCACGAAGAAATCGTTGCTCAACGTCTCTGGGCGTTTGGTAAAGACGCCGAGTTTGGACTGTCCCGTGTTGGCGTTCAGAACGCGCAAGCCACCCACGAGCACGGTCATCTCCGGTGCTGTCAGCGTGAGCAGTTGCGCACGATCTACCAACTGCGCTTCGGGGGATTTCCGATTTCCGCTTTTTTGGTAGTTACGGAATCCGTCGGCTTTCGGTTCGAGCACGGCGAACGAGTTGACGTCGGTTTGTTCCTGCGACGCATCCATGCGTCCGGGGGAGAAAGGGACTTTCACCTCAACCCCGGCGTTCTTAGCCGCTTGTTCAACCGCCGCGCAGCCGCCCAGAACGATCAGGTCGGCAAGCGATACTTTCTTTCCGGTGGATTGTGAGCTGTTGAATGACTTCTGGATTTCTTCCAGAGTTTTCAACACGTTCCCTAGCTCGGCCGGATTGTTTACTTCCCAGAACTTTTGAGGCGAGAGGCGAAGGCGCGCTCCGTTTGCTCCACCGCGTTTGTCGGAACCGCGGAAAGTTGAAGCCGAAGCCCAGGCGGTCGAGACCAATTGGGCGATGGATAATCCTGAGGTGAGAATCTTGGCCTTGAGGTCGGCAATGTCCTGGTCGTCGATCAGCGGATGATTGACAGCAGGAATGGGGTCTTGCCACAGCAGCGTTTCTTTTGGAACCTCTGAGCCCAGATAGCGCGAGAGGGGTCCCATATCGCGGTGGGTAAGCTTGTACCACGCCTTGGCGAAGGCATCGGCGAATTCGTCCGGGTTTTCGTGAAAGCGTTTCGAGATGGGCGCATAAATCGGGTCCATCCGAAGCGACAAATCCGTCGTGGCCATGATCGGGGCGTGTTTCTTCGAGGGGTCGTGTGCGTCCGGCACTGCATCGGCAGCCGCGCCGTCTTTGGGAACCCATTGTTGGGCGCCTGCGGGGCTCTTGACCAACTCCCATTCGTATCCAAACAGCGTATCGAAGAAGCTATTGTCCCATTTCGTCGGGGTGGGAGTCCATGCGCCTTCCAGACCGCTGGAGATCGTATCGCCGCCTTTGCCGCTACCAAAGCTGCTTTTCCAACCCAGCCCTTGCTCTTCGAGACTGGCTCCTTCGGGTTCCGGGCCGACATGTGCCGGATTTCCGGCACCGTGGCATTTACCGAACGTGTGTCCGCCGGCAACCAGCGCGACGGTTTCCTCGTCATTCATCGCCATGCGTGCAAAAGTCTCGCGGATGTCGCGTGCAGCGGCAAGCGGATCGGGATTACCATTCGGACCCTCTGGATTCACATAGATCAGGCCCATCTGAACGGCGGCGAGGGGGTCTTCCAAATCGCGTTCGCCGCTGTAACGCTTATCGCCAAGCCACTCGCTTTCGGGTCCCCAGTAAATGTCCGCTTCCGGTTCCCAAACGTCTTCGCGCCCGCCGGCAAATCCGAACGTCTTGAAGCCCATCGACTCCAAAGCGCAGTTTCCAGCCAGAATCATCAGATCGGCCCAGGATATTTTCCGGCCATACTTCTGCTTGATAGGCCAAAGCAAACGACGCGCTTTATCGAGATTCACGTTGTCGGGCCAGCTATTGAGAGGCGCAAAACGTTGTGTGCCAGAGGAAGCCCCACCCCGACCATCATGAATACGATACGTTCCCGCGCTGTGCCACGCCATACGAATGAACAAAGGCCCATAGTGCCCGTAATCGGCAGGCCACCAGTCCTGCGAATCTGTCATCAATGAGTAAAGGTCGTTTTTTAATGCGGCAAGGTCGAGACTCTTGAATTCTTCGGCATAATTAAACTCCTCGCCCATGGGGTCGGATAAAGGCGAGTTCTGGTGGAGAATGTTCAAGTCCAACTGATTTGGCCACCACAGCTTATTCGCCATGCTTGTAGCCGCCGCATGTCCCATTACCGGGCATTTGGAAATGTTATCCATGTTATGGTCGGTCGTCATAATCTCTCGCTTTCCTGTAGTCATTTTTGCATTCAACTCCCGATTGCAACATCCGGACCACGTCAAGAGTGAGCACATATCGAATTCAGAAGTCCAACAACACCTCTTCGAACCGACCACGAGTCATTTTCAGGGTCAAAGGGAGTGACGAAAGAAACGAAAATTACCTCAAGCCATGCGCATTGAGTTCAGGTTTTTTGCGCCACGAAGACTAAGAATCCGTCCGGAAAGTCTTAATAGCACGGAGCGGGCTTTTGCCGGAAACGTTCAAAAGCCTGCCTTCGTCAGCCTTCCACCGGCCATTACACGTCCTATACCCGTATCTTACCCGAACCTTAAGGCGCCTTGCTCAAAAAAAGGAGCAATCTCAACCTTTGTAAAATCAATCCTTCGCGAAATTCTCATTCTCCCGGCTTCGAGGCATGCCGTACAGCCTTCTCCGTAATTGGCGCAAAAGTTCGTTCTTTATGTCTATTATCAACGCTCTTCCGACAAAACCATTCAAAAACCGTGCAATACTTGGAAAAGTAGAGTAACGAAATTTTCAGGACGGACTTTTGGTGTCTGCTTCCTATTTGCTACCTGAAACAAAACCGCCCCCCTCTCAGCAAGCCAGGGGAGTGCGTAAACAATTGAATTTATTTGAGGTAATTGGAGCGGGAAACGGGGTTCGAACCCGCGACCCTCAGCTTGGGAACGCCTCTTTAGGCCTAAGCGTAAGTCAAGCCAATCCAGTAACCCGTGTCAACACAGTATTCTACGCGAACGGCAGAAACGGCAGATCCGGCAGAAAATGCCCGATAATCCAAGAATATGTCAGTAATCTGTCAGTAGACGGCTCTTTTTCTGACTAAATAGGGCGCGGTATTCAGTCAGAAAATGGGCATTTTGACAGGATAACGTGCCATTTATCTGTCAAAATGCCGCCTTGAGCTTGACAGATCAAGTACCATCAATCTGATCTTGAAAGGAAAAGGAGGCGTTTTCCTTTCAAGATGCCTGGCGCGAAGCAGATCAACTCAACCGACACGAAGGTACAGTCTCGAATCCAGACCAACAAGGCAGGATGGGTATTCACGCCAACTGACTTTGCTGAACTCGGGACCCAAGTGAGTGTCCACTTAGCGCTCTCGCGGCTCGCAAAAAACGGAGAGATCCGTCGGCTGGCTCGCGGCCTTTATGACGTGCCCCGGAAACATTCAGAATTGGGCACGCTTTCTCCTTCACCCGAGGCGATCGCGAAGGCTCTCCAATCGCGAGACGGCATACGCGTACACAGGTGTCTGGGTTTGTATCGAACGTGATGCGCCAAGGACCTTTTGAGTGGCTGACTTCGTCTGAATCGCGTCGCCGAAGTGCATCTCGATAGATGCCTTCGAGTTCCCTGACGTGATCCTCGATGGAAGGGATGTTTCCCTTCGGATCATTTAGATAGCCTCGCTGCCCAAGCCATCGCGCCAAGTCCTTTTCCGAGGCAAGGCGTTGCATCTGTTCCGCAAGCGAATCGACGTTTCGGAAGTCAAACAGGAGACCGTTCACCTCGTGTTTCACGTATTCGGCCATCCCACCCACATTTGCGGTGATGACAGAGACACGAGCCTGCTGCGCTTCGTGTATGACCAAGGGAGAGTTTTCGACCCAAATCGAAGGGACCACGAGTGCGTCAATCTTATTGAAGACCTGATCTCTGATCTCTTCGTTCCGGTACTCAGGAAGCCACTCAACTCGCTCCTGAGCGCCGTCACCAAACGAATCGACCAAACGCTTCAGACTGTCGGTAACCGCGCCTGCATCCCGGCCCCAAATTCGTAACCGGACAGGAGGCTCCACCGAGGCAAACGCCTTGAGTAGCAGGTGAATTCCTTTCGGAGCTGTATGGGTTCCGATGTAGCCGAAGGTGAAGGGTTCGCCTTGGGTCCGCTCCCTGCCGGTGAACCGTTCGAGATCAAATCCGTAGTCCAGGTACCGGATCTTCGACGCAGGCAGACCGAAGTCCTTCTCGAACCTCTGGGCAAGATAATGGGCGGGAGCGATGAAGGTGTCGATTCTATCTATCAGCGAGCGAACGTGCTGCATTCGTCTTCTGACCCAGTCAGTCCAATAATCGATGTCGGTCGGTACTTCCTCTGGGGCTCCACTGAAATATCGTGTGTAGCATCGTTCGGCGCACTTGCGGTCCTCCTGTCCATCGCACGCTGCCCAAGTCTCGCCCCTTGATTCCGGGAACATCTGCATGAACTGACCACGAGGGCACATGAGCCAGTAATCATGAAGCGTCATTACGACAGGAATGGTTCGAGAAGCAGCCTCGTTCACTAGAGAGGAGGAAAGGTGGTTCAAATGGCCGATATGCACGATGTCAGGTTGAAAGTCATCAAGGAGGCTTCCGAAGCGATCATCGATGTCTGTGACGCGGTATCGATCCCGGTGCCTGGGGTTGTTCACCAAATGAAGAATCACCCGGCTATCCGAGGGGTCTGTCTCCTGGCGAACCTCGAAGTCTGGACGGAGGGGATCCTCCTCCCGCGTGAAGACCCGTACCTCGTGGGAATCCGCCAGGGCTCGACAGATCGTCTGAGAGTAAACCTCCGACCCCGCATTGTACCGCATCGGGTACCCATGGATCACCTTTAGTACTTTCACGCTGCCTCCTCAAGCTTACCCTTTCGACAAGGTTGGTCGCGTACTTCCACCCGACAAAGTCACTCTTGCAGCAAACAGATGGGGCGGAGCAAGAGGATGCGATCTGAGCAGTTCTTACCACCAGCTCTGGAGTTGTTTGTAAGCTTCGCGTAGCCGGGTCAGGCCGTTGGCCATTGCAGCGTCTCCATCATGGACGTCAGCGCGGCTTGCACGCGCTCGTCGGGGTCTTCACAAAGGGAAAGGTACAGCGACAGGGGATCAACGCTTCGTCCTGGCGAGAGCAGCAACGGATCGTAATGCCAGACCTCAAGGACGGCCTTCGCGATATTGGGATCCGGTGTCGTTTCGATCAGCTTATTCGCCTTCATATCCTTCGCTTGCGACGCTGCCGCTGCGAAGACGGGCCGCGACTCGTCAGCGATGTCGGTTCTCGCAGCCAGGGCGCTCAAACCCGACAATGGAAGACCCTTGTCACAGCGAATGAGCGGTAGGCGCTCCCGCACTGGCGAACGGGCGACGACGAGCAGCTTCTCCCAAAGCGTGTGATGATTGAGTTCAAATACAAGCCGCTTCGTCCTCCCCATCGCTGCTACTCGACAGAGCCCGTGAGATTCTAGCTCGCGCTGGACCTTCGTCAGGGTCATACGCGAATATCCAAACCGCTCTGCCAGATCCTGGAGCGGTGCGTCCTCAACGTTACCTGACAGCAGATGGCGAAGGGCGACCGCTTGGGCTGCCCACGTCAGGTGATCCAGACGTTTGACCTCCACCGTGGGCCGCCTTTTTACCTCCCGCAGATCGAGGAGCAGCATCGGTAAAAACAACTGCTCACCGGGAACGACGAAGGGAATCCCGGCGGCAACGTACCGACTGCGCTCCCATGAGGCGAGCTGATCGCGGACGATGGCAACAGGCTCACCCAGGCGATCCTGAAGTTGCTGTAGGTCCCTCGCGACTGAAGATGGGGTGAGGGCGCTCTGTTCTCTGGGTTCTGCGAGCACGATCGAGCGCTCTACCAGCCTCACCCGACTGAATCTGTAGCGGTTGGCGAGGTACTGCGGTACAGTACGAAGCTCCTCACCGCCCATAGGCAGGCTCTGGACCGGCTGGGATAGAACATCGCTCAGGTATTGATTCAGAACAGGTTGCATCACCAATCCCTCTTGATAAACAGCGACTGCACGGTAAACCAAGACAGGTTTACCGTGCAAGCAGAGGTTGCTGAACGCCTCAAAGTGTCGATGCCACTTCCCCCAATGCGTTGCCGATTTGTCCCAGAGCAGTCCGTTGCTCCCCGAGGCAACAGGGCGTTTTTGAGCAACGCCCCTTGACAGCCCAGAGGCATTTGCTTCAAATAGCCTAGTTGATCCCCGCTGCAAGGAGCGCCTTATGGGCAACATTTCAGAGCGCGAAGCTCAGCAGGTTTGGCGAAAGCTTCTTGGCGAAGTCTTCGGCAGCCAGGTCAAGGTGCTGAAGGAAGACCATTCCACGTGGGCGTCTGAGTGGGATGACGTATTGGAGTGTGCCGGTCAAAGACTGGCCGTCGAATACAAGGTAAAGGCGGATACTGCGTCGGTGTCAGCGGCGATGGAAAAACTGCGGCCACGCCTCAAGGCATTGCCAGGGGGAACGCACCCGATTCTCGTCGTGAACAAGATGGGCAGCACGGGGAGCGAGATCTGTGAGCGTGAGGGCATTGATTGGTGCGACCTCGCCGGAAACGCGAGCATCACTCACATCCCTCGGACCAGGATCATCATCCAGGGCATGGAGCCCACATCGCGTCCACGGGGCAGGAAGAGCAACGTCTTCGCGACTAAGAGTTCCCGCGTAGCCCATTGGCTGCTGCTTCATCCAGATGAATCTCACACGCACGGTCAACTGGCCGAGGCCACGGGACTGGACAAGGGGCACCTCAGCCGGATCCTATCTCGCCTCGATGAGCTGCGCCTGATTCGTCGTGACGACGATGGAGGCGTTCGCCTCGCGAAACCAGCCGTAATGCTCGATGCGTGGGCAGAGATGTATGAGCCACCATGCGGGCGTATACTGAAGGGCGTCATTCCTTCTCGATCCGGACAGGAAACCATCGAGATTCTTGCGGAGGCTCTCGGTTCGGAACGGAAAAAGCACGTATTCGGTGGCCTTGCAGCCGCATGGGTCTGGGACCCGTTCGCGGATTTCCGAGTCACGACATGCTATCTTGCGGGAACTGCGGGTCCCGAATTGCTCAAGAAGATCGACTTCTTCGAGACTGACAACGGCGCGAACGTTTGGTTCATGCAGGAGGCCGACGAGGTTGCGTTTCAGGGATCTGAAAAACGGGGACAGGTTAGCGTGGCGAGCCCCTGGTTTACCTTTGTCGATCTCTCCGCGCATCCCGAGCGATCAAAGGAAGCTGCGGCCCATCTGCGAGAAAGCGTCCTGAAACTGGAAGAGGCACATGGATCATAAGCCGAAACATGCATCGGGGTATCAGCCTGAAAGCGTCCTTCGGGTAAGGCAGATTCTTCTCTTCATCGCCTCCAAGCTCGGGGAACTGATGGAGGACATGGTTGTTGTCGGGGGCCTCGTTCCCTACCTGCTTGTTGAGCAGGAGGGACTTCCAACGCTACGTCAACATGTTGGCACTCTGGACTTGGACCTGGGACTTTCGCTCGCCATTCTTGACGACGAAAGGTACCGAGAAATAGCTGAACGGCTTCGGGCGGAGGGCTTCCAAGCGGTGGAGAAAATCGAAGGACGGATCCGTCGACAGACATGGGCATTTGGAAGTGGAGCTGAAGAAGTCAGCGTCGATTTCCTGATCCAGCCAAACTCGCAACAGTCGAAGCCAGGCAAGATGACGAACATCGAGCACGACCTCGCCGCGATTACGATTGAAGGACTCGATCTGGCATTCATAGCGAATCGTCGGATTCGGATCAGCGGCACATTGCCGAACGGATCAACTCTCACAAGAGAGGTGAAGGTCGCAGGGCCGGGAGCGTTCCTAGTTCTCAAGGCAATCGCCTTTCACCTTCGGGGAGAGAACAAAGACGCGTACGACTTGTTCTACATCCTCCGTGAGATGCGCGGAGAGGCAAAGGCCGACTTCGAGCAATTGCCAAGTGACCATCCTTCTGTCTTGCAGGCCAGAAAATACCTCCAGGAAGACTTCATCGGCGACAACGCCGGACTGGCCCAAGCGGCGGAATTCATTTCGGGCCGCCGGGACCAAGTCATCGAGGCGGACGTGGCGGCAGCCGTGAGGGCCTTCCTTCGTAGGGAAGAAGGCACGTAGTAGCGGATATTGAAAGCCAGAGAGAGTCCCGAGGGAAAACGCCGACAGCTTCTCCCATGAATACTCATGCTCGCATGAAAGCAGAAACAGCGACCCGACTTCGTTTCGGCAGACACCGTCTGCCGAATCTACAATCCAATAGGCCAGAGGCGTCTGGCCTATTCGGGTCCGAGGAGTGCAGACAGTGTCTGCATTATTCCCGGCGACTTCTCAGAGTCCCAGATCCAATGCGGTGCTGGCCTCGAATCGTTCGTCCACATTGTAGCGCGTATAGACGGAGATCATCCGCGTCGTCTTGTGGCCGGTCTGGCTCATGATGTCCAGGGTCTTCGCCCCGCGGGCATCGGCTTCGGTGACGAAGCCAGCGCGGAGCGAATGTGCTGAGAAGAGGCTGGCATTGAGACCGGCATTCTTCGCGGCTCGCTTGACGGCCAGTGAAATCCCGGAAACGCTGATCGGTTCGCCTCCAACGACGAGGTTGTTTCCAATTGTGCGAAAGACCGGACCGGACTCGATACGGGCCGAAGAAAGCCACGCTCTTAGTGCCTCGACCGGGCAGGTGGCTTTGTCCTTCCCGCACCGGACAAGCTTGAGCAGGCCCTCGCCTTCTTGGTCGGTCTTCGACCTCCGTATCTCCACAATCAGACCATCGCGGTGGTCTTTCAGGTCGGCAACCTGAAGCCCAGCAAGCTCGGACCGGCGACAGGCGGTCGCGAACCCCAAGAGGATGAGCGCCCGATCGCGAAGGCCACGCGGATCCTTTCCGAGTGTTTTGACCATTCGCTTCACGTCCACGGCCCGCAGCGCCGATTTCTGCTCCCGCTTCACCGTGAGCTGACGGCGGATTCCCTTCAACACCCTGGGAACACGGGGATCGCTGGCTGGATCTGGATGGCCTGATTCTACGTGGATGTGGCTGATGGCTGCTCGTCGTCGCTCGATCGTCGTGATTTTTCGAGGCTTACCCCAATTCCCTTCGGCCAGGGCGGACAGGTAGCCCGCGACAGCCAGTGGATCGGCGGGAAGCGTGGTCAGGCCCCTTGCTTCGCAGTAGGCCTCCCAGTCTTTCCAATCCGAACGGTACGCACGACCGGTGGCTTTGGCCCAACTTGCCTCGTAGTGTTTCCGAGAGGCCTCCTGATCCTCGACCACCTCGGGGAGCGCTTCGGTTGTCTTGATGAGGTCATTTTCCATAGCTGACTCCTGACTACCCGATAATTGTCAGTATCTGTCAGTAGAGGCCTTGGTTTCAGGCCTTTTGAGGTGTCCCAAATGAACTGTAAGTTGAGTGATTTCAATGGAGCGGGAAACGGGGTTCGAACCCGCGACCCTCAGCTTGGGAAACGAATTCTACGCTATCTTCCTCTTGCTTCCTTTTACTGTCTATTTCGTTAATAGTGCTGACAATAAAGGCTTTTGGCTTGCTTTAAGTCTGAGGGTCGCCGATTGTTTACCATGTTTTACGCGCACATTTGCTTCCTATATGCTTCCTGTGCGCTTCCTTTACCCGACCGGAGGGCACCAGCATGAAACTGAACAATCATCGAGTGGAAGCCTTGGAACCACGCGAAAGAGATTTTTTCGTCTGGGATGACACCGTGCCAGGACTAGGCGTCCGTGTTTGGCCCAGTGGAACCAAAGTTTTCCTGTTTCAATTTCGTGACAAAGGCAACGCCACCCGGCGGATCAAAATCGGCAAGTTCCCCGGAATTAACGTCGAGGATGCTCGGGTTGCCGCTCGCCAGAAACAAGGCTTGCTGTCGCTTGGAAAAGATTTAGTCAAGGAACGCAATGAAGCCCGGACGGCTAGCACTATGGCTGAATTGTGGGCAGAGTTTGAGAAAGAAACCAAGGCGCGCTGGAAGCCCTCGACGGCGGCAGAAAATGCGCGATGCTGGAAAAAAAACCTCAAGGGTCGATTCGGAACCTTGAAGGTGAACACCGTCGAACGGCGGCATGTCTTGAAAATGATGCAGGCATTCAGAGACAATCCCGTCAAAGCAAACCGGTGCCACGCCCTTCTTCGCCAGATGATGAACCAAGCGATCGAATGGGAATGGATTTCTGGCCCGAATCCGTGCGTGGGCGTGCGACGATACAAGGAGAAGTCGCGCGAGCGGTTTTTAACGCCAGTTGAATTCCGCACGGTGATGAATGCCATCATGGAAGAAGAACGCCTTGGCGGTGCGGCGGCAGTCAAACGTGAGGGCCAATCCCAAGGACGCGGCGGCAAGGGTTTGAAAGAAGTCGAATCGCGCGGAATTTCCCGACACGCGGCAGCGTTGTTCCGGTTGCTGATTTTCACGGGCGCGCGCCTTTCGGAAATCAAAGACGCCAAATGGCAATGGCTGAATTGGGAGCGGGGATGCCTTTCGCTTAGCGATAGTAAAACGGGCGCGAAAATCATTTGGCTGAATAAACCGGCATTAAGAGAACTCAAGGCCTTGAAGGAAATCGCCACTTGCGAGTGGGTCATCGAAGGACGCGACGCGAACAAGCCACTTCACAACGCACAAAAATGCTGGCGGCGTGTTCGTGCCCGAGCGGGATTCCCCGAGTTACGCATTCACGATTTACGCCACAGTTTCGCGAGCGCCCTTGTTGCCGAGGGCGTGGACCTTCGCACGGTAGGCGCGACGCTTGGGCATTCGAGCGTTTCGACGACGGCGCGCTATGCGCACGTCCGTGACGTTGCCGCCGCAAACGCCGCCGCCATCGCTGGCGCGGCAATCACGCGGGCGCTAACGGGCGCGAAGGTGGTGGACGTGACGGCACCAGAGGCGGTGGGGACGGAGAAGGAAATCGAGACAGGGACGGAGGGGACGGAGCAATGAGCAGGAAGAAAAACGAGGCACCTGCATCTCAGCATGATTTTATCACAGACAAAATTGCTACCAAAATAGCCAACGGTTTTCTTGCTCTACCCGCAGAAGATTTTCTTAATGCGATACCCGTAAAGGCATTTCAGACAAGAACACGAAAACGCACACTATTCAATCTGGTTGGGATGGGAGAAGAAGCGCACCGTTTACTTGTCCAGGTGATTTGGGAACAGGTAATGCCTGAAGAATGGATCGATCAACGAAGGGCATTAGCGAAGTGTGGGAATGAGTTTTTTGATTCATACGAATCCTGCCTCTATCGATGGCAGTCATTTCGCGATGCGATGCAAGAGAGTCATCGCGAATGGGAGGATGGGTTTGAAGATGCTATGGCAGATTTTGGAAAGGCATTGCTGCAATTTCGAGAGCCTTTGTCTGATGCCACTATCGGGTTAGACTTTATTCATGAACTAGCCCAATTGGATAACGATACCCTTGGATCGCTACGAAAAGACCATGCGGGAGCCGTTTTCTATATCACGGTAAAAGCGATGCTGATTTCGATAGCTGAGAAATATGGCATTAGACTTTTTACTCGCGGAACCGGTCGATTTACCACACCTATTTTGGACTATATGGTTCAAGATAGTTTGTATTGTTATTTTGGCGCTGGGACGAGCACACAGAATTTACAACTGCGAAAAAAGTCCATCATAAATGCTGCTGATAAATTACTACGCCGTATTTGTTCGAATAATATCAACAAACGAGACAAACATTTCCGATGGATTATTATTCAAAATATGGAGTCGTATCCTAATCTCTTTGAGATGCTTATGGAAAACGAACGGGCGCCGGATATTGAATTACTTCATGAAATAGCCATTCGTTATGGACTGTTGCACGAACTGGGATTTATCGCTTCAAACGATAACAGTGGAAAATCTGACTATTTACTCAAAATCAATTCCGATTCATTGGAAAGTAAAGCAGGTGTGGTGCCCCAATCCAGCATGGCCATTGAAGACATGATTGATGTTGTTCGAAAGCGGTTGGATTCCAAAATCTCCTAAATCTTCCTAATGGGCGGTTTGATGGGGCATTTTAGAGATTTTCCAAACAGGCTTCTGGTTTCATAGTTTACCACCACTTTACAAAAGGTGGTACAACAAACCATGTTATACGAAACAGTACGTGAAGATGAAGCAGCTCGAATTCTCAATCAAAGCAAGCGGACGTTGCAAGCATGGCGACGCTCGGGACAAGGTCCACAATTCATAAAACAAGGTCGCTCCGTTCGGTATCCCTTAGCAGCACTCGAAGAGTACCAGCGCGCGCGCCTTATCGACCGAACCACCAACCGCTTCGGGTACACCCCTGAAGCACAAGACGGGGGTGCCAAATAATGACCCCTCACAACAACACCACCCCGGGTTTGTCCAGAATCCGGGGTGACCAAGCAACTGCTCAAAACCGAAATCAAACTAACCACAACGTCAGTTCTCAAGCAAGCCCAAAAGGTCACGGGCGCAACGTGGTGTTGACCAAACTTGCCGGTCGATTGCGCGGGCAAGGGCTGGAACCGCACGAAATCGAAGCGCAACTTTTGAATGCTCCAGAGCGCCATGGATTGCCCGCGAGCGAAGTGCGAGCCATCGCGCGAAGCATCGGCTCGAAGCCCGCACCGCCTCTGAGGCCCACGCGAGCGGAACTCGACACCACTCCCCCCTTGGAGCGCCTCGCGTGCATTCGCGGGTGGACGGTGGAAGCACTTCGAGCGCTTGGTTGTCGAGAAGGGGTTGGGAAGTTTGACGATCCTATTATTCATTTTCCCATGCGCGATACCACGGGTCGCGAAATCTCGACGCGGAAGCGCAAAGCCGATAACTCCACGTTTGGCAAAACAGGTCCAAAGGCTCTTTCCGAGAAGGGAAAACCCACAGGTGTCATTGTTTCCTGGCCGCTCGCCGCCCAAGGAGCGCTCTTGATCGTTGAAGGCGAAGCTGACGCTGCTGCCGCACTTTCTGCGGGTGCTGGAGCCGTTCTCGCCACGCCTGGAAGCCAACCAAAACCGACGGTTTGGGCAATGGCGCAAACCCTTGCCGCTGGCCGTGATGTGATCCTCGCCCCCGATGCGGACAACGCGGGCGAAAAATGGAAGCACGACGCTATTGGCGCGCTGAAATCCGTGGCTCGTTCGATCCTATTCATCCCGCCACTGCCAACCGCTGGCAAGGACTTGGATGATCGTCTGAAACGTGCGGGCGGCGGGGTGTGTCATTCCGAGAAAGCAAAGGCAGAACTGGCGCGCATGATGAATTCGGCGCTTGAAATAGACACGAGCAATGCCGACCAGAACACCGTCGATGAGACACCGCGCGAGTGGCCACCAATCGTAGAAGTTCTTTCGGCTCTTGATGCGTCGCCACCGCCGTCGTTTCCTATCGAATCGCTCGACGTAGCCCCGTGGCTTCGTGATATTGTCGAGCATTCGGCGCGTGCGTTCGATGTACCGCTCGACCTCCCCGCCGTGTTTGCGCTTGGGACGCTGGCGGTAGCCACGCAACGAATTGCGGACACTCGACCACGCGAAGGATGGGTCCAACCTCTCTGCTTGTTCCTGTGCGCCGCGTTGAATCCTGGCGAGCGAAAAAGCGACATCGCCCGGCTTTTCATGCGCCCGTTGCGTGATTTCGAGCGGCAGGAAAATGAACGGCTTGGTCCCGAAATCGCACGCTCCACCGAAGTGTTGGCTGGCCTTGAAACCGAGTTGAGAAGCGCGCGCACCGCGAAGGCTTCAGGAAAAGACTCCAAACGCAACCCGAGCGACCTAGCCGTTGAAATCGAGCGGTTCAAAGCTGACATGCCGCGCAAACTGAGTTTATTCGCGGACGATGTAACTCCCCAGGCAATCGCATCCGAACTGGAAAACCAAGGTGGAAATTACGCCTTGATTTCGGCGGAAGGGAACACCGTTTTCGCCAATGCCGCTGGTCGGTACGATTCAAAAGGCGGGTCGAATTTCGAGAACCTGCTCAAAGGCCACGCGGGCGATTCTATCCGTGTGGCCCGGCGAGCGGCTGAAACCATTATCGTGGACGATCCACGGCTATCAGTGGTTCTTGCGTGCCAGCCGGACGTGTTGCTAGCTGCCCTCGGGCGTGACGATTTTCGAGGGCAAGGCTTCCTTGCTCGGTTCGTGTATGCCATACCAGCCCCGCGCGTTGGTTCTGGTTTTCGAAAAGCACGTCTCGAAAAAATTCCCACGGCAGTCGAGCTGGAATTCGAGATGGCAATGACAAGGCTTTTGTCCATTTCTCCCGGGGAAAACCGCCGAGTTGTCGAGTGGTCTGTTGAGGCTGACATGCTGCTTGAGCAGTGCCAAGACGCGATTGAAATGCGCCTTGGATCGTCGGGCGATTTATTCCACATCGCGGAATGGGGGGCGAAATGGCCCGGACTGGTCATGCGCCTAGGCGCGCTACTTCACGTTGCTGGGCATCTAGGCGAATCCGATCCTTACAATGGGAAAGTCACAATTGCCGAAGCCCGAGCGGCTCGCCAAATTGGTGAATGGGCTTTGGAACAAACTATTCGCGCTTTCGACATGGCAGGTGTTGACTCATCCGCCAAGGCTGACCGGGGGCTATGGGCCTGGATCGTTGGGCAGCACGCACCAGTCATTCTGAAACAGGATTGCTGGCAGTCTGTAAAACGCCGGTTCAAAAACGACGGCGAAGCATTCAACGGCTCATTGGCTCGATTGGAACGCCTCGGGGCCATTCGTGTCCCGCGCACGTTTCTGCCACAAGGTGGCCGCCCGCGTGAGGAAATCCACGTTCACCCCAAAGCCTTGCTGAAGTCATGACCCCGATGTGAAACTTGCCCCTAATACCCCTAAAACCCTCGAGATGGGTAGTTCTAGGGGTTTTAGGGGCAAGATTCCCGTATAAAGAAAACGACTTTCTATGCAAATCAGCTTTGACGTGTATAAAAAAACGTGCTTTTCTATGCACGTTTCGCTACGTCATTCACACCAGGAATGCCTATGACCGCCCTTTTACCCCTTCGGCAACAAATTGACCCCGCAGTCTTCGAGACCGTCGGGATTCTGAAGAAGCTCGGCACCGCAAGCCGGGCGTTGGCAGAGTTGAAAGGCGTTACTGCGTCCATTCCCCATCCCGAAATTCTGATTAACACGCTCTCGATGCAGGAAGCCAAAGACAGTTCGGCAATCGAGAATATCGTGACCACCCACGACGAACTGTTCAAAGACGACGCCTTGCCCGAGGAACAATCCAACCCCGCCGCCAAGGAAGTCCTGCGGTATCGTCAGGCCCTGCGCACCGGGTTTGAACTGGTGCGGCAAACGCGCCTACTGACAAATAACCACATCCTGGCGATTCAGCGGGAGTTGGAACAAAATGACGCCGGGTTTCGCAAACTGCCCGGCACCACGTTGCAAGACGGGGCGGGCAACGTGGTGTACACCCCGCCCCAGCATCCCGACGAAATCGTTGCGCTGATGAATGACCTGGAAGCCGTTATTAACGATCCCGATGTCTTTCCCGTCGACCCGCTCGTCAAGATGACGCTGATCCACCACCAGTTTGAAAGCATCCATCCATTCTACGACGGCAACGGACGCACGGGACGCATTGTCAACGTACTTTTCTTGGTCAAGGAACGCCTACTCGACATTCCGATCCTCTACCTGAGCCGCCACATCGTTCGCCAAAAAACGGACTACTACCGGTTGCTGCAAAGCGTTCGCAACCAGGGTGAGTGGGAACCGTGGGTTTTGTTCATGCTCGATGCCGTTGAAGTCACCGCGCGCGACACGACCGCGACCGTGAAGTGGATCAATAACGCCATGATGACATACAAACACCGTATCCGCGACCGGCACAAATTCTACAGCCAGGATTTAATTAATAACCTGTTCACGCACCCGTACACCAAGATTGCCTTTATCGAACGCGACCTTGGCGTATCGCGCCTGACGGCGTCCAAGTACCTCGACGCGCTGACGGACGATGGACTGCTCGCCAAGCACAAAATCGGACGGTCGAATTATTACGTAAATAAGGCGCTGAACGCTATCTTGACGGGAACAAACCCAGAGGTTGGCAGTGAATAAACGCGCGACGAGAGCGAGCGGAACATGGAGCGGCTTCCGGTCTTAATGGTGCAACAACCTGTTGCACAAAATCCCAGTTCCCACCATTGCGTGTTGTTCCCGAAGCGAATAGACCCCAACAGCGAGCGAAAAGCTAATAACCACCAAATCCCGCCCCTAATACCCCTAAATCCAAGAAAATACCGAGTTCTAGGGGTAATAGGGGCAACAAACGGTGATTTGAAAGGATGAACAATAACCAAGTGCTCTAGATTGTTGACAAAATATAATCGGACGTTTACAATTGATTTATAGCAAGACAATGTAGGGATAGGCAAAGCGCTGAGAGCACGCTTGGGCCATTCGCAATTCAATCGTGCAAGAACCTCTTGCACCAGTTCCCATTTGGGGAATCCAAGTTGTTATACCATTTCTTCTGTCAAACCCAAGTCATCCAGAAACTCGGATGCTGGTTCTACACCTGAAACCAGCAGTTCATCTCTAGCCCGAGTGCAGGCGACATACAGCAAATGCCGCTCGGTATTAAATACTTCCTCCAGGTCAGCATCGTCGCCAACTTCTTCCATGCGCCTTTGGAGAGGTATAATTTCGTCATCACAGGCCATAACAACCACCGCGCGAAATTCCAATCCTTTAGCCAAGTGCATCGTTGCGATAGAAGAAAAACCTGCCACCAATTCCAGTTTATCGTCCAATACTTTATACGGTACATTCGCTGCCTGGATGGCGTTTTTGGCTCTTTGAAATTCATCGTTTGTCCGAACGAAAATTCCTATTTCCTGCGGGGTGACACCACTTGCAATTCGAGCAGAAAGCCAAGTGGCAACGCCTTCGATTTCTGATTCTTGGTCCGCGTAAGTTTCGATGGCGGGCGAAGGGCCATTGAAGACAGAGGTCGTTCCCTGGCGCGATTCCGTGATGCCATCGACATCCGAAATTTCAGTGGACAATAAGCGGTTTGCGGCAATCCTGATTTGATGCGACATCCCAGTAGTGTCCGGTTATAAGTCGAACAGTGTCAATTGTCCACCTGCACCCTCTTC
>CAZOKZ010000074.1:0-21271 GCA_964580585.1 uncultured Candidatus Sumerlaeota bacterium
CCGGGGGGGGGGGGGGGGCCCCCGCAAATCTAGGGATGTTTGCGCGAAGGGAAAAACAGCCTTTGGCGCTTCGTCCATCCGCGTTATTAACGCGGGTTAAAAAGCGATTAGAAGCGTATTAGGCGCTATTTGCAGCTATTATCGAGTTCGGACATCCTTTTCACGCAGTCGCGCCAACGTGAAATCGTGAGTAATATTCGTTCGATTCCGAACCTTTTTTCATAACTTCAATACCGCCAATCTTGAGCGCACGGACAATACTTGTCTAGTTTCGCTTGACCCTGCCGCATAATTAAAGTTACGTATGTAACAACTCGTCACAGAGTCTTTGTCCCGCTGATTAACCCCATCAGGCAAGGAGTAATAGGCAGGTCGTTTTTGGGATTCGGAACAGGCACCGGCAACGCCGGTTGCATCGGTTAGTGTCGTGCCTGCGAACAAGTTTATCGCGCAAGCAAACAGTGTTTTGCGCGAAGGCGATAAATCATTTTCTGCCGCGCTACCGATTTTCCAAAACGACGAGAGTGTTTAAGAAAGCAAGCGGCCAACAAGGCCTTCGCGGCGAAAGTCCCCACCGGGCATTTCCGCCGCCATAATGGAGTTTTGTCTTTGATCCAACTCGGGAGGTGCCGTCATGCGGCAACCAAGCACGGACGCGCGACATGCAAATATTAATAACGCGCCAACCGGCGGCGCAAACCAACCCGATCCGCCGCGCGCCCTGCCTGCGTTCACTCCCCGCGCGCGTCCCACTGCCGCCGGACGCGCCAGCCCGTTTTTCCACCAAACGCAATCGAGCACACCCGCTCGACAAAACCGGGAAAGGCGAAGACCCCCTTCGCCTCCCCGGCCCCAAGTAGCCCTGAGCGGGCGGTCCCATACGAATCCAAAACCTTAACCATATCAAACTCTACCTTCAAACAGGGAGAATGCACACCATGAAAAAGATTTCGCGGAAACTCAGAAGAATCATCGCTGCTGTATTTACTGTGGGTTATTTAGTTGTGCCACACACTGAAATTTTTGCCGCCAATCCTAGTTCAAAAATTGTTCACATTGTTCCGAGTCTCGCTTCTGACATTTCGCCAACTCATTACAAGACGATTGGTACTGCATTGACCAATCTCACCGGCAGTGATCCAATTGTTATTTTGATTAGCCCAGGAACCTATGCTGAAAATATTTCACTGAGCAGAAACAACGTGGCACTTGTCGGTGCGGACAGAAACGGCGTTATTATTCAGGGCAAAATTACAATCGATTGCACCACAAGCAATCTATCCACCAGCACTATTTCTACACTGACGATTCAACCGACAGCCTCAAGTACACCATGCATTCAAACGACTGGGGGACCAACTTATACAATTACCAATGTTACCATAGACAATTGCACTCTTGTTTCCACCGCCGACAATGTTTTAGATTTGGATGAAGGAACGATTTGGATACGTCGATCAACTTTAAATACAGCGACGTCGGGAACGAATAAATATGTCGCCGATACAACCGGTGGTGGGGATGCTATAATAGAATCTTGTATATTTGCTGATTATCTGACAGATTTGCGAAGTGGGAGTGAAAATATCAGTATTATTGACTCGCGTTCACTGGCGACGACTTTTAGTATGATGGGGGCTGAGAATCTTGATAGTGATAAAGTGGCAATTGGCAGTGGTGCCAAGGCAACTGGCGATCATTCTACGGCAATTGGCGAGACTGCCGAGGCTCAGGCAAATAAAGCGGTGGCAATTGGATACGGAGCAGTTGCAGAAGAAAGCGGTTCTGTTGCAATTGGAGAAGGCGCAAATGCACAGGATCAAGGAAGCTTTGCACTAGGGAATGCTGCTATTGCCATCGCAAATGGTTCTGTCGCCATTGGTCCACTATCGAATGCCTCAGGCTATGATACACTCGCGGTAGGGCGTGGTACCGAAGCGGGAGTTGGTGGAAACTGGAAAACGGCTTCAGTTGCAATAGGAGCATTTGCAAAAACTGACACTGATTTACAAATAAAGCTCGGAGGTAAGCATCCTGGATGGGACCCCAATACCACGATTGAAGATAATAAATATCCCTATGTGACAATTCCTGGATATTTGCATCTTCAAGCAGTGCCTGATACTGATCGCTATAAACCCTTGAATGCTGATCCAACTCCCATTCCTGAAATCCCGGAACCAAGCATTTATAGCATACTCAACGGAAGTGAGTATGAGCTTTGGGTACATGATGAAGATGCTTCCGATACAAGATTAAATTCTCATGCTGATCCCGCTCAATTTTCTGATAATCCTTATACATCCTTTGTTGATTCCGAGGTTGTTTTGCCATGGAGCTTTCATCACAAAAATCACTTTGTGGGCAAAGAGGCTATCGTTGATATGGCAAAAGCAATGAAATGGGTGGAAGAAAAAATGAAGGCGGAACTTGGCGAAGAAGAAGGACAAATAACATTCGTACGTGATTTACCAGAAGAAAATATTAGGGATTATGATAATGAAATCGCAAATCGATTTGAAAAACGTTTGGCACAACTCCCTTGGGTAGAAGTGCCAATCAGTGGAGACCATCTACCAGAAGAATCTTTAAGGCAGGTTGAAGTGCAAAGTTTCCCTATTGAGATCATTTCTGTTCCCGAAGTTGAGTGGAAAACGGGAGCAGTGTATTACAAACAAGTGGAAAAATATGGCACAACCCCAATTCCCACAGGGGAATATAGATATGAATTGAAGGAAAACTATAAATTTGAGAATGGCAAGCTATATCGTCGCCCTAATTTGAATGAAATTGATTTTGAGGCGCTTTATCAAAAAGCCAAAGCCCCCGACTGGATTTCCGACCGGGTGGCCGCCCACCGCGCCGCTGAAGGTCAATAAGTTAGCGCAAGCCCCGAGCATTCCATAAAGGAGAAGCATGAACATGAGACGATTATCTAAACTGCTCGCCCTTGCTGCTGCCCTCGCTTTGGCTCCATTTACGGCCCATGCTCAGCAAGGCGGATTTTATTCAGACACAATTAGCGGTGAAATTCTGCTAACCAACATTAACGGCAACACGCTGACGTTCAATGTTGAATATGCCAGCCCAGATTGTCTTGCAGACCTCAAGCTAGAATTCCAATTTCAAGATCCAAATGGCACATGGTGGGATATAGGTGGTACTCTTACAATGAATTCATCCACTCCCTCCACGGGTTCTTCTTACAATAGCAGTATAAGCAGTGTTGAAAGCAGCAACGGCTGTGGCTCGGTTAATGTATCATGGGACCGCGAAGCCGCATTTAATGGTTCTTTTCCTGACGAAACCCCATTTGAAAAAACGCCCATTCGCGTGATCGCTACGGTTGATGATATTGAAACCGGTGGTTATTCCGACCCCAGCGTGTTTTCAAAACGTCTTTCTAATCTTCTGATGCTCGACCACTTTTATGGGACAAACAGTTACCAGACTATTGGTAAAGCAGAGCCCATTACAACAAGCAATTTAAGTGGCGCTGGTACAGGTCGCCCCGCCAACACACTGGATGATAGCGGAAATGAAAAACTGTGGTATGCACCGTTGGCTGTTCAGGCAACCTATGATGACAATACCTGGGAGGATAACATTGCTGATCGTACCGTACAGGCCGTCGGAGCAAATATCGTTATTTTCACCAATTACACAACCGGTCCAGATGAAACAAGGACATTGGATGCGGAAGCGTACGCATTTCCTTCACTTGATGGATTTGAGGCGAAATATTCTACACCTATTAGTACGTATGCCGTGATTTCTCAAGGTGGAACTTATTTCGACGCTTTTCGAGCCATTGGAAGCATTACCAGAGCAATTGCTGCTTTCGATTCACCTTCAAACAACTATGTTCATTCACTGATTGGCTCAGTTGGTCAAACCATGCTTGGTAAAGTTCCTCCGAAAGACGAACTGGATAATTTTCTAACAACAAGCTATCCGCTTGAAAAAAGGAAAGTGTCCGACATTGCTCTATTTGAAACAACTTCATCTGCTTATGGTTTTCATGCTCATGGAGGCGCACCAATCATTGATCTGCGCGAACAGCCAATAACTGATGCTAATTCAACAACACTGGCTACAATATTTGCCGATCCTGTTGCTTCGGGCTCGGGTGACCGGGGCTATCCTGATAGTACCGGGCCATATCGCAGACGGGGAGGTTATCTGCACCGCGTGACAGCCAATGAACACATCGTCGCATCAAGTACGAACGACAGCTATATCAATGTTACCGAAGCGACTGGTGCGATTACTCAGTTGAGCTTAAATGAAAACGAAGGAACATCAAATTTCAACGATCCTGGACAGGATCAATTACCCCGGATTTTTCAGGAATATATGAGTGTTGAAGCATTTCCGCTGACCTTCTTCCGCAAGGATATTGGAATAAATATCTATAATACGCTGCTGGTGAGAAGCCAACTAACCGGAGGTGAAGGCGAACGAGGACATGGCGGAACTGTTCGTGAGGCCCCGTTTATTCGTTCTTCCACCAGCGACGCCAAATATTTTTATGAAACTCAAGAGGCAACCTCTCCTGCTAGCAACTATTTTCCATACGAGAAATTTGAGCCGACAACTCCTGATATTATCGCAACCGATTATTTTCCGCCGGAGCACAAAGCAACTATTCTTGCACAGGATAGCGTCATTATTGGCGATGGCATCAGCGTGAATAAAGGCATTGATGCCGATGGGGTGGTGGTCAAATCCATGCGCCTGACACCAAGAAATGATGACCCCATTGTTCATGAACGACTACCCGCCCCCGACCGTGTTGGGTTAATCTATTATGATTTACTGAGAAACCGGATTCGACTCAGTGTTGCCGCCCCAAATACAACTTCTTCGCCACCGAAACCTAAAGCAATTGCCTGGGTTGATCTCAATTTTGATGACACGACTGATTTAGAATCAGATGCGGCCGATCTTCGTAAACATGCACACCCAAAGATGACTGGAACGTATAGTTCCGGAGACATTGTATTGACAATTACCGGCATGTTTAAAAGTGATGGCACCCTTGATGAGCCGGGCACGCTTTTTTGGCGTCGTATACCTTTTGGCACAGAAGGTCGTGGAGAAACGTTATGGAAGCCGTTGACAGTCTCCGGGACAGCTTCAAGTGATTCCTATACGATAACGATCTCTAGTTCCACATTTACCGGCGCGGCAGCAGGACTTGACGAGGAAGTTGGCAAAACCGGTCAAATTATCGAATTTATGGTCTTTTCCACGGAAGATGAAGTACGTTGCCGTGCCGCCGGAACATCGTTAAGCATTCTCTGAAAACGAATGATTCAGTGAGGTGAACTTTATGAAAATTCTGGAATTTACACAGGCTGCCCGGCAAATATCCTTATTGTGCTTTGCCATAGGCTTGCCCGGCATTATGTTTGCAGGACCGTTGACTGCCACCACTACGATCGAGGCTGATCAGCTTCATCTTGGCAGTATTGATGGGCTTGATTTTGATGATGACATTGATTTAACTCTGCCAGATATGACTGGCGAGCCCGGTCTTTTTGCTACGTATAGTAATGGCTTGAACCCTATTATCGATGGCGAGCTTGACGATCATGATGTTGCAAATGACAATAATGCCTCGACCACCAGTCTTCTGATGCGTTTTGTTGAATACCCCAATGAATTTTCGAATATGGTTATCCAAGCTATTTATTGGAATGATACATCAACTGGAGAGTTTACGGCGGATGGTTATGAATCGTTCCTGACAGGTGGGACAATAACGTCCATCTCTCATGTTGATGATTATTATGGAACGAGTTCAAAGAAAATTCATAAAGAAGTTGTTGGGACACAGGTTCTTGGACTTCATACTGGCGGAACGGGGAAAACGCTTGGGGGCATTCGTGGCGTCCGCGATGATTTTCGGATGAATTTACTTTCGTCCGGGATCGTCGCGCTTGATAACACGATTTCTTTAGAAGAAACGACGGATTGGCGCTATCGACGTTGGTTTGTGGAATCGGTAATAGGTGGAATATTTGAAGCGATGATTTCTCCTCCACGTTCAGCCGACGCGCGTGCATATTCTGGTACTACGGTACCTGGAAGAGTCGAGTGGCTTATCGGTTCGGAAGGAATAAATCAAATCGATATGGGTACCAGTGATTCAAAATCCTATGATGCCCTCGCTCGTCAGGACATTCCACATATTTTAGTCAGCGATTCCTTTATCAATTTCGGGACATTGCGAGGATCAAAATATTCTTTGTTCGACCCCCATGATTCTCATGACACGGAACTCAATTCGAGTGTTTCAGAAAATTCAAGCATCAAACGCTGGACTGGTATTGCGAGTCTTGCTCCGAATATCACTGATGAAAACGAAAAGACAATTGTCCCGTCATCTGCGGGGTTATCCTTGCACCGACAGACTGATCCGCCAACCGAGGCGCTGAAAACACAGCGTACACGGCGTTTGATGCGACGATTCAATAACATATCACACAAAGATTCGTTTATCGAAAAAACCTATCCCTCCATTGATGCCGACGGCATCATGGTTATTGGTGACGGTGATTCGGATTCAGGGGTAACTGGGTATGATACTGACGCTCTTCATATTCGCGGTTATCTGAAGTTTAATCCATATATCACGGCTTCGGCAGGAGCAGGTATTGATGCTCAAGTGTTGAAAATGTTGCCGCCTTCTGAACAGGCAGGCATCATCTATTATGACCCAGAAAAACCAACAAACACCGGCGGAACATCTGATGTCCCTGGTCTGTATGTCAGTGTTGTTAAAAATGACGGTTCGATCACGTGGCGAAAACTTGAATTCGATCTTGACCATGTGGAAATTCGCGGTAGCGATAATGAAGTCATTACCACCCCATCGGCAGCAGATTTGGAAACAGCGCTTCGAGATGCTACCGACGAAGTCAAAACACAAACACCCGTGATTGAAATTACACGGCCTAATAGTACAACGATAACGGCATGGTTCTATCATTTTTCAGCCACCCCCACCGTTAGCCGTTCGCTAATTCAAAGTGATTTTTCTCGTGGACTTGAAAATAGAATCATGTCAACGGGCTTGTTGAATAAATCCACCGAGATCGATTATGTTGTGGGAACCAGCCCGGCAGTGTATTCGACAAACTTCACCGTCGATCCCAATTTAACTGAAATAATCATCCATGCAACTGATCCGTTCACGAATCAGACTTCAGCCGTCACAGTTCTGTTTTAAGGAGTCATTCTATGAGAAATATTCTACCAATTCGCTATGGTATGCAAACTTGTCTGGCATTCGTGTTGCTTGGTTGCACTCTTGCCTACTCACCGTCTCAAGCGCAAGTTGGCAAAGAAACGGTTCGTGTAAGTATTGGTTCTACCAGTGCGACAACCCCGGAGCCATGGGCAATCACCGACAAGGGGCAAACCAGCAATCTGTTTAGCCCTCTAACGCTCAATTCGTTCTACAAAGAGGACCAATGGGGTGCAGACCAGGAAACCAACTTTGCCAAACGTGGTATTTGGAACAATCCGCTATGGGTTAGCTCAATAGGAGTGATTGAGAGCAAAAATAGCTCAAACGATGATGGGACTCGAACCGCCGATCAAGTTCAAAGTAGCCGTCCCATCAATTACATCGCCATGATCAGCCAGGGCATTATTACAAAGGGTGCGCCAACCCCTGGCAGTTGGCTAAAGGCTATCGGAAAGCGAGATATAATAAGTACTGCGTTTATTCCAGGGAATTTTGAAGCTGATGTTGATGATGACCCAGGAGTTGAGCCACTCAAAGATGAGCCAATAAACTTTCTCGGCTTTCGTGCAACCGAATGTTTTACTGGAGTTTCGGGTCAAATAACCGGCCTGATTAACCCAAGCAATGTCCGGCAGATGGATTCGCGGCGTATATTATTTTTGGAAGATCAACTTTGGAATGCTTCAGCTTCGGTAGTCAAAAACTTCATTGGCGCACGAAGCATTGCCTGGATCGACAATCAAGCGCGGCCTAACGAAAGCACTCCGAAAGGGTATGTTAAAAATGCGGCTGCCACCCGCAACGTTAATATAACCAACGTCCCCAAGTCTGGGTTCAATGTTTTTCAAGGTACGGGGATTTCTTCCGGGTTTTGGTTTTTCGAGATTCTATGGCGCATGAAAGATAGTGACGAAACCGACAAGGTGGACGACCATAGAATTGACGATTGGTGCTCGCTTGAGATTAGTAGCCCGGTCTATTCGGACACAGTTGATGTTTTTGCCAAAACCGGGGTGTATATTGAAGACCCTCATCCGTCTGGACCAAGCGGTTCTCCTTTATTGGTCCCGTATGTCGCAGGGTACGCAATTCCCGAGCAAGAAAGCGATCAGACAATTTATATTGAACAAGTATCCTCCATCATTGCCCGTTCCGATGCTGTTTTGGCAAATATCGAACAAGCGAAAACATCTGAAATCGTTCATGTGCGCGATATTTTGCACCTTTCACCCTTGAAGGATCATCCGTCATTTGATCCTGATACAGAATGGAATGATCGGACAGGCATTTTGTATTTCAACGCATCGCAAAATCGGCTGTACTTCAGTATGGCGGTCAAGACTGGCGATCCCGACATCGACGCCAAAAAGCCCGTTGCTTGGATTCCGTTGAGCATCGATATAAGCAACGCCTATTTGCCCGATGGGGGCGATGCAGACAACATCGGTGACACGCCAGGAGAAAAATCGTCGTTAACTGAAACGTATGAGTCGTTGTCGGTGCAAGTTCAAAATGGAAGCCAGCTAATCGTTGAAGGTTTTAACTCAACTACGCCGTCCGCTTTTTGGCGTCGTAAAGGATATGGGGTTGAACAACGCGGTAAAACCGACTGGACATCGTTTACCCCTGAAAACTGGACTTCTAGTCCGGCGATACCATCTTCCGTTTTAAGCAATATGCAACAAGCGGCGGATGATGGTTTTGCCCCAAGTGACTTTCGCAAGGGAATGGAAATTGAGATCATTTTAGTTCACCCTACAACGCGAGATGTGGCCGGTACAGTCTTTCGCCTCATTTGAATTGAGATTATACGATGTGAAATTCCGTTTTGGTTGACACTTGTGTGATTGCGCACTAAACTTTCTCTGAAAAATAGGACTGGCATTCAAACCCATGGATGCCAGTCTTTTGTCCTCTTGGAGGAGGCGTATGACTCGCTTACATCATTCAAAATTCCGCCACGAAGGACTTCTAGCTATTGCTGCCACCATCGCGATTTCGGGCATATTGCCCGCTGAACTGCCGCAGTCGTTTAATGTGGATGAGATTGACGGTTTCAATGGCCGAACATTTATCGGCGCGGCGCGCTCAATCTCGGGGGTGGGTGACATTGATGCGGACGGGTATGATGATATACTGATTGGCAATCCTGAATACGGACAGCAGTGTCGCCTTGTTGGAGTTTGCTTTTCACGCGGAATAATTCATTGGCTCCGTGGCAATCCAAGCCACGGCCATAGTCCGTTTGATCTATCGACACTTTCCATGCCCGAGGGAGTTTCGATTCCTGGTCCACTCAAGGATTCGGGGCAAGGATTCAGGATAAGTGGCATCGGTGATTTTAATGGCGATCAAATTAGCGATTTTATTTATACCTCAAGAAAACCGATATCTGACGACTCTTCTGGAGTGGGCGAATATTACGTTATTTTTGGCCGTGAAGGCGGATTCCCGGAAGGCTTTGACCGCAATTATGCGGACGGTGTTCGAGGCTTTAGAATTGAAGGTTCTGTTTTTAATTCTATTAGTGGCGCAGGTGATATAAATGGAGATGGATTCGATGATATAGCACTTGGGGATACGTACGCTTATGATGATTATGGTGCAGTATGGATTGTTTTCGGGAAAGAGACTCCACTTGGCTCTCAAGTGATTAATGTTAGCAATATGGAATTGAATGACGGGATTCGTATTTATGGTGCGCAACAAAATGCCGCAACTGGAGTCGTTTCAGGAATTGGTGACTATGATGGAGACGGCATTGATGATATTCTTATCTCTGCTAGTAAATATGATTACAACGCCTTGAGCGATTCGGGAACTTGTTACATTATTAATGGGAAGACGAATATAAATAATATTGAACTTGCTGATTTGGATTCTAAAGATGGGCTTTGGATTATTGGAACTATGGCGAATTGGAGATTTGCCTCAGAAACCACCCCTATAGGAGACATTAATGGTGATGGATATCACGACATACTCCTCGGTCAAGGAACGGCTGATCTAAATGGGCTGACAAATTCGGGGCGCGCAAATACATTACTTGGAATGGGTGCAAATGTTGACGCCGTTTTATTTGACTATGAAATAATGGGAAGTTATGGAAGTCAATTTGATGGTATCAATGCATTCTACCGCCTGACTTCAGGTGTTGGAGTTGGTGATATTAATGGCGATGGACTAAGCGACTTCACGCTTCAACGAGTCCTACCATTCAAAGTAATTGGCGAACAATATGTCGTATTTTCAACAAATCCACTTCCGCCTTTTACAACTATCCCAAGCCCAGAACTCGAATATTTATCAAAAGTTGTTGGGGATGACAAGTTATTATATGCGGCAAATTCACCAGCAGGTGATTTCAATGGTGACGGATTTAATGACTTTGTTTTACGTGGCTCTCAAGGTGAATTCTACCTCTTTTTCGGTTCCGGCACATCCCAACAAGCCACGTACAAATCTTTTGCCCGCGCGGATGACGCGCCCATTTCCGGCATTGGTTACATCGGCAATGGTACACAATCATCCCCATCTTCAAGGCTTTGGGTTGATTTTGAGCTAGGTGGCGGTCCAGGTAAAAATGGTTCAAGCCTACAAACTGTTACGATCACCCGGAGTAATAGCGAACTTTCAAACATTGAAAATTCCGCCACTGTCTACTGGTATCTTGAAACCGTCCGCGAAAACTACATTGTCGAAAGCCGCAATGGTATTACGTCCGGTCGTGTCAATATAATGGTCAAATACCTCGATGGCGAAGTTTGGCACCTGGAGGAAAACTCACTCGAACTAATGCAAGCTCCATCCCCCGACGGGCCGTGGCGCCCCATGCAAGACCAGCATCTCAACACAGCTCAAAACCGCATCAAAGCCCGCGTTGATGGTCTGCTTCCACAGTATTTTGCGATTCGAGGAGGCGCGGCTCAAACCGCTTCCATTCCAAGTCCGTCACTATTAACATTAACACCGTTTACCGATTGTTGGCTTTCGCCCGTTAGCCCTGCCGCGCGTTTTTTTCAACCCGCCCGTCTTGGGTTTACGGGCTTTCAAAATAACACGCAAGGATGGCGATCATTCAGTGGTGATTTTAACGGCGATGGTTTGAATGATGTTTCGACAATCACGCCATGGGGAGAATGGCATACAGCATACGCCGGGCAGACGCTAGGCTTTATCCCCACCGCGCTGCAAAGCGTCGGGTGGGTCAGTGATCCGACAAATGGTTGGCTTGTGCTTTCGGGCGATTTTAACGGAGATGGTAAAAATGCGCTGTTGCAATTTACAGCGGACGGAAGCATCTTTCAGAATGGTTCACGTACAATGGGTGTTCCGCCCGAACCTGCATTTTTAACGACAACCAATCTTCGCCACGATCCCGCCAACGGAAACTATATTTTCTCTGCCGACATAAACGGCGACGGAATGGACGACCTTATTAATATTAATAACTCGGGAGTGCTCACGGTTGAAGTATCCAATGGAATTAACTTCAATCCCACTCAAACATGGGGGCAGTTCGGTTTCAAACACGATCCCGCTACCAAGCGGGGCGTGCATTTCGGCGATTTCAACGGTGATGGCCGCGACGATATTTGCCAGATTACACAATATGGCGATGCCTGGGTTGCGCTTTCGACCGGCTCAAAGTTTAACTCACCCACACGGTGGGGTTGGCTCGGGTTTTCAGATGATCCAAATCGCGGAGACGGCTGGTATGTATTTGTGGCCGACATCGACCGCGACGGCAGGGACGATCTAGTTCAACTTACTGACATCGGCGAAGTCTGGATCGCGCGATCCAACGGTGCGAACGGCTTTCTCGCGCCCACCCGCAACGCGCAACTGGGGTTTCACCACAAACCCGATGGTCCGTGGCAGGTGTTTGTGGTGGAGTGAACAGTACCTTCTGATTGTGCGTGACGTTGTTATTAAAAATATTCCCCGAGGCCGAAACCTCGGGGAATTTGGGTCATTCAGCCGACACCGCTTTCAATTTTTGCGGTTTGGCGGTTTCATCTTCAGTTTTTGGTGTTGGTTGCTTGGTTTTGTTTCACAGTACAACGTTTTGTACTGATCGGCAGCCGCCGCCAGTTCGGTGATTTCAGTTGCGATTCCTTGAATGCAGTCCAGGCTCCCAATCAACAAGTAGCCCATGAAACTGATTTCCATGTGTGACTCAATTCTTCTTCCCAGTGGCCTTCTCCATTGATGCACACGTATTTCGGCTTGCGAACATCCGCGTCATGGCAAATCCTCGACAAGGTCAAGTAAAAGTCTCTTTTCCTTGACCACAATGCATTTGTGTGGTTCAAATCACTGTTGGATTGAGAAGTTCCAAACCATGTGATTTGTTTGGATTTTTAGTTTTGGTTTTTGCAGATGAAAAACGAGTGCCTTGACCGAATCATGAGTAATTGTTTACAATCAAAACATTGGGCGCTTTCGATCTGCTCTGAGTCGTTGCCTCGGCAAAGGGCCGGAAGTGATCCATGGTGCATCGTCAGTTGGCGATGCTCACTCCGATGTGGGGGGTATGGTAAAATGTAGCCGCTAAACTATCCTTTTACTCATATCCCCCCCGCATCCCTATTATTATTTAAGCAAATTGTTCATTTTTACCTCAACTCGCTTCTTCGGGAGCGAGTTTTTTTGTCATTTGCTCAGATCGTTACCCAACCTGATTGGGTGATTTCCTGGCGTCGCATCGTGTATTGGTTAGCGGTGAATCGTTTTCTCAACTTCCGACTCACCAATTACTTCCCCATGGATTCATGAATCCGTCCAAGCCAACCAGATACGTAGCACGCGAATGTCGTTATGTAAACCCTCAATAGGCAACTCGAGAAAGAAAATTCCACCATGGGGAGTCAATTTCAAAATTAAGTCAGAAATTCGGATTGATTGCGTAATTAATCGAATCTATTTTGATGTAATGTCGAGCGATCTTTTCGATCCACATATCTGCTCGATAGGGTGCGTTAGAAACAAAGCGTCGTACAATAGCACTATTCAGGGGATCGGACAACTACACTGGAGGTTCGCTCTATTGTATCGACAGTGTTGACACAAATTCGAGTGGTTGGCGGCGGTGCAGCGTTTTCCTTCCCGATTGTGCAGACGCTGTCTGCACAATCTTCCCGCCGCCCGCCTTGCCACTTTTCCTTTTTCGCCCGTTTTCCTTGAATTGGTGCCCAAAGATCGGTTGGCAGATTGTCTCGACACTGTCGAGACAATCGCCGATTCGGGTTGCGACTCAGTATTTCAAAGCTACCAGGCGATCTATTCTATTCTATTCTATTCTATTCTATTCTATTCTATTCTATTCTATTCCTTTCTTAGCCGGAAACGCCACCCGTACTCTTTCTTCCAGCCACGCCATGATCCTTTCATCCATCTGGGCCTTGCCCGCATCGATCTGGCAGAGGCGATTTTTTGACACTCGAAGTTCCTTTGCCAGCCGCTCGACAGAATAGCCGAGCGCTTGGCGGTAGAACCGAAACTGCCGGTGAGGCTCCTCGGGTGGTTTCGGCAGGTAGCCGAGGAACTGAATGAGTTTTGGCAGAGTCCGATGGTCCGGCGTGTCGGTCCCGGTTTCCCACCGGGCGTAGGCCGAGTGCGACACGCCGATTGCCTGGGCAGCTTGGGCCTGGGTCAGCCCGCGTTTTTGCCGCTCGGTGAATAAATGTCCACCAATCGTGGCGGGCGTCTTGGTTTCGGTTGGCAGAATCGCTTTGCCGCTCTCGATAGCCTGGGCGAGCCAGTCGGGATTGCTTTCAGCTTTCTCCAGGAATGCCTTCAACGACTCGACATCCTGACCATCGGGAGTCTGCTTACCTCGTTCCCACGCGCAATAACGGTTCCGTCCGACTCCCAGCAACCGGGCAAATTTGACCACGGTCAGCCCATGCCTCAGCCGTAACCGCCCCAACCGTTCGCTCAAGGATAGAGCTTTCGGAAACGGGTCGTACCCCAGGAATTCGATAATGCCCAGGTCATGTTTTGGGTGCGGCTGGTGGTGTCCTTGCTCCCAATCGACGATGGTGATGTCCACAACCCCGAACTTTTCACCCACCTGCTTGAGCGTCAGCCCCAGTTCGATCCGTCGTTTACGCAGATGGTCTCCCAAGGTGACGATTTCGCTTGGAATCCTGGGATCAGCGGGTTTAGGTACAGAGAAGGACAGTTCGCAAAAAGGCAACACAACTCCTGTGTTGCGCATCGGACTCGGCCTCTCTCACCGTAGCGCTGCTACGCCTCGGTTGTCCTCGCCTCGCACGCCTTGATCTTGCAACTCTGGAAACGTCCGGGTACTTTGAAAACGTTCTGAGAGTCCGTCCGAAAAGTTTCGATCATCAATTTTTCCAAGTATTGCACGGCTTTTGAATGATTTTGCCGAAAGGACGTCGATGATGGACAAAATGAACGAACTTTTGCGCGGATTACGGAGAAGCGGGATGGCAAGCCTCGAAGCTGGGAAAATGGAAATCTCGCAAAGCATTGATTTTACAGAAGTTAAAACTGTCCCCTTTTCGAGAAAGGCGTCGTAAGGTTCGGTTAAGATACGGGTATAGGACGTGTAACGGCCGGTGAGAGGCCGATGAGAACAGGCTTTTGAACCTTTTTGACAAAAGCCCGCACCATGTTATTTAGACTTACCCGACGGACTCTGACCAATAATGTCCTCCCCGCACAATCGCCTTGAACCCACCGGGCGGGCATGCAAGCACCTTGCCCCGGCGATGCTCAATTTTCCACCACGGAACCTAACTATGGATTTCAGCGCCATCCGAGCGATTACGTTCGACTGCTATGGTACCCTGATCGATTGGGAATCCGGGATTCTCGATGCACTACGACCCATTCTCGAAGACAACGAGATCAAGGTTACGGACGATCGGATCCTGGCGTTGTATTCCGAGTTTGAACCCGAGGCCCAGTCGGGCGGTTATATGGAATACCGCGCCGTGTTGCGATCGGTGATGTACAGCTTTGCATCGAGGTTCGGGTTTTCCATCGAAGGTGACGAAGCCCATGCGCTGGCGAATTCCCTCCCCCACTGGCAACCGTTCCCCGACACCGTGGCCGCACTTCAGGAATTAAAAAAACACTATAAGCTGGCTATCTTGTCGAACATCGACGACGATCTGTTCGCGGATTCCGCCGTCCATCTCGAAGTTCCATTCGATGCGATCATCACCGCCCAGCAGGTCCGTTCGTACAAACCGGGCAAAGCGCACTTTGCGGAAGCGCTCGAACGGTTGGACCTCGAACCGCACCAGATTTTGCATGCCGCCGAAAGCCTCTACCACGATGTAGCCACAGCTCGCCCCATGGGTTTTCGCACGGTCTGGGTAAACCGTCATGCCTGCCGCCCGGGATCGAGCGCCGCCCGTGTCTCCGACGTCCAGCCAGAGTTTACGGTGCCTAATTTGACGACGTTGGTGCGTATCCTCAACGGAATCGAGTCTTCCACTTTATGACGACCGCTCTGCCTCATTGGACACACCGGTTTTTCACGCCCACGTACCAGAAGGTGTACGAAGGCCCGCTTTTCGACGAAGATTCGACAAAGCAGGAAGCCGCGTTTTTAGCCGAAGAATTCGCCCCCGTACGCGACGGGTTGATTCTCGACATCGGGTGCGGTTTTGGCCGTCATCGTCTGCAAATGCTGAAGAAAAAATTCCGTGTCGTCGGGCTCGACCGCTTCGTGCATCTGCTCCAGGCACATCCGAAGAAAAACCGTCTCGTATCGGCGGCGGACATGCGCCAGCTTCCGTTCGCGGAGGCGACGTTCGCGGGGGGAGCCTACTGTCTTTTCAATACATTCGGTTATTTCAGTCACAACGAAAATATGGAAATGCTCGACGACTGGTCGCGGGTCATTGCGCCCGGAGGACGGCTCGTAATGCAGATTCCCAATCGACCGGTCATGGCCGATATTGCACGCAATTTTCAACCCTCGCAAATGTTCGGACCCAATTGCCAGATCACCGAAATGTACGAATACGATATGGCGGAAAAAAGCCTCGTTGGAAGAGGAATCTGGCAAATCGGAAACGAAGAACAAACCTGGGAATTCAGATTACGGCTTTATACAAAAAAAGAAATTGAGCGCGCTCTGAATAAAGCCGGGTTTGACGCCGTAACCATCTTCGAGGACTATGACCGCGAGTCGTTCAACGAACGCACCTCGTCAGAAATGGTGATCGTGGCGCGGAAAAAATAACCAGGGATCGGAAATTTCATCCATCTAAGTGGAGCATCCACATGAATGACGTCGTTCTAACACTCATCGCACTTTGCTTGTCGCCTGTTTCGGTGTACTTGAAACGCGGAATTGGAAATGAATTCTGGATTAACCTGATCCTGTGCCTTATTTCGGCAAATATCCTGGGTTTCCTGCACGCGATTTATGTCATCTGGATCGATAAAAAGTAAAACGAACACCCCCACATAAGGCAGCCCCCTGCTCATGAACATCCTGATTACCGGTGGAGCCGGTTTTATCGGCTCGAATTTGGTTCGTCATTGGATCAAAACGCATCCGGAAGATCGCGTCATCAACCTGGACGCGTTGACGTACGCGGGAAATTTAACCTCGCTGGCGGAAATTGAATCCGCGCCGAACTACCAGTTCGTGCACGGCGACATCTGCGACCGCGCAATGCTCGAAGCCCTTTTCGCGCGCGAACAAATCGACGGCGTCATTCATCTGGCCGCGGAATCCCACGTGGATCGGTCGATTCTCGGGCCCGAAGCGTTCATCCAAACCAACGTCATGGGCACGTTTGCGTTGCTCGATGTGGCGCGCAAGTCCTGGAACGCCCGCGGCATCGAAGGCCGATTCCACCACGTTTCGACAGACGAAGTGTACGGAACGCTCGGTTTAGAAGGCAAATTTACCGAAACGGCGCCTTACGCGCCGAATTCACCGTACAGCGCCAGCAAGGCATCGAGCGATCACTTGGTTCGCGCCTATCATCACACCTACGGCATGAACGTGGTGACGACGAATTGCTCGAATAACTACGGACCGTTCCAGTTTCCCGAGAAACTGATCCCGGTGATGATCCTGCACGCGCGCGACGGCAAGTCGCTGCCGGTTTACGGCGATGGCAAAAACGTCCGCGATTGGTTGCACGTCGAGGACCATTGCGAGGCGCTTGACCGCGTGTTTCACGACGGCAAACCGGGCGAGGTCTATAATATCGGCGGTCACAATGAGTGGGAAAACATCCGAATCGTTGAGAAAATCTGCGACTTGGTGGACGAAAAACAGGGCGTGGACGTAGAAAAAGGCCCCCGTCGGCGCTTAATCACGTTCGTCAAAGACCGCCCCGGGCACGACCGGCGATATGCGATCGACGCGTCGAAAATCGCCCGCGAACTGGGCTGGACCCCTCGCTACACGTTTGAAGAAGGTCTTCGCCAAACGGTGGAATGGTTCCTCGGCCAGGACGAATGGCTCGCCGCGTGCCTGGATGGCAGTTACCGCGATTACTTCGAACAGAATTACGCGCCGAAGATGGCAACATGAGGAAAGGATGAGGGATGATGGATGAAAACATATGATCCTTCATCCCTCCGCCTTCATCCTTACTCTTCTGCTTTGCCCTGCATGCTATCGATCATGGTCACGATGGCCGGATTAGCCGCTTCGATAGTCGCTGCGGGGCCGGTAATTTTGATGAACAAAGTGCCCTCGGGGCCACCTTCGACGATAATCCCGTACAACAACGAGTCGGGTTGCGGCTCGGTCGGTCCCGTTCCCATGCCCGACGGCTTGAGCGTTCCATGGCAGATCAGCTCGCTGATGGTCAGTCCATCGCGCTGATGCGAATAAACGACGGGTGGGGTGTCCTCGGAGGACTCGATTTGCCCCATCCAACGGTTCAGGTTGCTACTCACGGATCCTCCGCCAGGAGGCGGACCGAAGAAAAAAACCACCAACTCCGCTGTTTGAGGTCCAAAATCCGGGGCAGGCAGGGTGAATTGGGCCGCCCGCATCGAGTTGGCAGGCGGGGCAGACTCCCAAATTTCCGGAATCGTCATGCGAACGCCCACGATTTCCACCTCTTGCACGGGAATTTCGGCATCCAGACGGGCGCGGTCTGCTGGCGGAGCATCGGCTTGGAGTTCTTCGCCCGCGGCAGCCATCATGCCGCCCGCCATGGAATCGAGCGGCGGGTGACCGGCAGGTAATGATTCAATCGGAGGATGGCCTGGGGGGAGTTCGGTGGCCCCGGTTTGCTGACCGGCAGGCTGACTGGCAGGAGCCTCCGATGCGGGTTCTTCCTTATAGGAATATAATTTCTGTTCGTCTTTACATGCCGAAGTAAGCGGAATGAGGGTAAAAAAAAGGGAATATGCAAAAAAAACCAGGGAATTTTTCAGGAAACACATTGCCCCGAGACGGTTGGTGCGAGTAGAGGTGGACATCGATTCAGGATTCTCCCAATCTGAGATTGCAATCGCTTGCTGGCCGTCAAAATGGACGAACCGGACGCGAGACCTCAAGTGGAACGATCCAGAATCGAAATCCTAATCCTGATGCGGGAAATATGGCTTGACGTGTCGTTTAAAACGTCTTGTCATGCGTCGAGTAAAATATATAGGGCGTGGATTGGCGGCCAGATATGGTTGCTGTCCACAGTGCTTATAGGGAGACTGCCCCTCTCCTGAGTATTTCAGCTAGTGCCGCATCGATCACGTCATCAATGAGGTTAAATATGGGAAGCCATACGATAAAAAAATACATCAAAACCACGGCGATCACCGCCAGTTTGCTTCTGGGTGCCTCCCTGGCAAATGAAGCATCGGCCATCGCGTACGTTTCCAATACGACAAATGGTTTGTGGCGCATCGGTTCCAGTTGGGTCCCAACCGGTGTACCGTCCTTTGCAAATGGCGACACCGCGACGATCCTCAATGGCCACAAAATCACCAGCGGCACCGACAAGGAAGGCGCTCACACCGTGACCGTCAATCCGGGCGGTCAGTTGTTGGTTGCTCGTAAATGGATGGTCAACGACCTGATCAATAACGGGTCTTTCCAAGCCACAGGTTCCGCTCCCGAAGTTTATTTCATCGGGAATCCCGGCGATCCTGCCAGCTTCTCCGGCGCCAACCCGGCATCTTTCAACAAAGCATTCATCTGCGGTCCGGGAACCAATCCTCCCTCGCTGGTCGGAACGGGATACTTTACCCTGCAAAACAACATGGATATCGTAAACGTTTATCGCGTAGCCGCCGACAGTTTCATCGAAATGGGTCCTGGCTCGAGCGTCACGGGTATCTCCAACCCGATCCTGGGTAACTACCAGTACGACGCGGGCGCAGGAATCATTTACAACACCGGTGGTGTGTTCGTTCCGACACGCGAATGGCTCGGCACCAACGAAGTGTCCGACGACAACCGTTTGCCGCGTAACCTGCTCGTCAAAACCGGTACGAGTGTGAACTTGGACAATACGGCAACGAATTTCCGTATCGCCAACAACATGACGATTGAAATGGGTGCCCGCATCGACGCGCCGAAAAACGGCAATTTCGTTACCATCGGTGGCGTGATTTCGAACAGCGGCATCATCGGCAAGCGTTTCGACGCTGGCTTGGCGTCAGGTGTTCTGATCGACTTCGATATCGCAGGTGCTCGCATGCAGTTCCGCGCTCCGTCGGGCCTTGGTCCTATGACGGAACTGAAGGTAGAACGCACGGCAAACGCCGGCCCGGGCAACGACGGTACGTTGACATTCGAGCACTACGTCGTTTCCTCGCCCCAGGTTCCTTCTGGCGCCGCATTGGTTGGCATGTCCGATTTGCTTCTGCCCACGAATGGTTCGATTGTATTCTCGAACTTCCCCGCCATTCTGCGCGGCGATACGGGCAGTGGTTTCTATCGCGCTATTCCCACGACGATGACCTCGCATGTACCGCCCGATGTGGTTTTCGATTCCACCGGCGCACTGACAGACGTGGATAAACTCGGCACGTTCTATATCAACGACGGTCGCGTTCCGCTCTATGTTGACCTGGTTTCGTTTGAAGCCATCCCGTCGATCTCCGGCGGCCCGGTTTCCCTGATTTGGGAAACGGCTTCGGAAATCGATAACGTCGGTTTCAACGTTTATCGCGCAGTTTCCGACGGTAACGGCGGTCACCTGAAAGGCGACAAACTCAACGATCTGATCATCCCGGCAGAAGGTTCGGCCTTCCAGGGTGCTGTGTACTCCTTCACGGACAACACACCGCTTCGTTACGGCCAGTCTCGTTCGTACTTCATCGAAGACGTCGATCTGGACGGCACTTCGGCACTTCACGGCCCGGCAGAAGCCAGCTTCTGATTGCGTTTCACCAACAAATCAAACTTCACGGCGGGAGCTTCGGCTTCCGCCGTTTTTGTTTTATTTCGCCTCATCTCATTCTTGACACTGTAAAGCCTCCAGACCGATCAGGGACCTTGTGAAATCACCCTCCGGGATATTTCCTCGCCGGAGAACGAGGTACGGGTCATGATCGAAGGTTTCGTCCATCTGGGCACACGTAGCGATTACAGCATCGGAGAAAGTCTGGCGCGTGTGGAGCATCTTTGTCGCACGGCGTCGCAACACGGCCAGGATGCTGTGGCATTAACGGATCTCATGTCCTTGGCGGGCGCCCCATCGTTCTCCGCTGCTGCCACCATGCTCGGTCTCCAGCCGATCTTTGGACTCGAAGTCCTCGTTTCGCCAATCGACCCAACGATTTTCTCCGGCCAATTGTTTCGCGCCCGATTGCTTGCTACGGATTTACCTGGATGGCGCCGATTGTTGCAACTCGTCAACCTCGGTCAACAACGAGCTCGCAAGGGACAACCGCCCCACCTGACATGGAGCGAACTTCTCGCCGAACCGCGAGGATTGCTTTACCTGCTGGGAGGCCAAACGAGCGAGATAACTGCGGCGATTCTTGAAAAACAGGTCGATCATGTTGATACGATTCTGACGCGTCTGATCGAGGTACTGGGACGCG
>CAZOKZ010000075.1:0-21234 GCA_964580585.1 uncultured Candidatus Sumerlaeota bacterium
ACGCCGATGAGCGGCACGTCAAGGTGGCTGACGGCAAGCTTGAAGGGCTGCTCGACGGCTTGGATGTCGCCGATTTTGGGCAGTTCTTCGGCGACAAATTGGTCGAGTAGCGCTTTGCCGCGCTCCAGCAGGCTTTCCCAGGTGTCGCGGCAATTGTACTGGATTTCCGCGTGCTCGACTTGCCGCCAGAGTTCGGCAAACAGTTCGGACGGGTTGGCGGATTGAGTGAAGAGCGCGGCCAGGGCTTGGTGGACGAAAGAACCAAACACCAAGCTGGCTGACGGCGTTTTGACCCGGATGCGCTCGACGTAATAGAGTCGATAGCTTTCCGGGCACGTTTCGTACCGGTTGATCCGCGAATGCGAAAGTGGCGGTGGGCCGGTGCGGGAGTGGGTTTCTTCGGCGATGAGATAGCGCTCGTTCATCGGTGCGCTCCGTTGCTGTGTGCGGGAAGCACCTGGGTGATCGTCGGGTACTTGTTGCCATTATTTTGCTGAAGCACGACGCGGCAGGGCAGATCGAGCCGGGAGCCGTTTTCGAGATATTGCCCGCGTTCGGGGTAGCCTGCGGCGGCGATGGTTTCGCCGAGTTTGGTTTTCGCGCCGAACAGCTTGAGGCGCTGGTCGCCCACTTGGACCGTAAGGAAATGCTTGTATCCGTAGCGGGTATTCATGCCTCCCACGTCGAGCAAATGCGCTGGCACGGAAGCGTCAGACGAGGCGTGATGCGCGCTGTTTCCGTTATGACCGTTGCCGTTCGCATGCTGTCCATTGCCATTCGAGTGCTGACCGTTACCGTTCTGGTAGTGCCCATTGCGTTGCGGAGCGGGATGCTCGCGGCGGAAGTCGTCCGTGATAGCGTTTTGCAGCGCGAGCACGTGCTTGGCGTTGGTCAAAATCGTCGCGCTGTTTTTGCTCGCCAAGGGATAGGCAATTTCGACGGACAGCGAATCAATCCGACCGTCGGGGCTGATACTGCGCTTGAGCGTCAGCATCGGCGGCGTGTTTGACGGCGCTGTTTCCGGTTCTTCCTGGTAGTCGTCCGCGTTGAACGCTTCGACTTGCAAGTCAGCTTCGAGCGGCAGTTGGGCCTCGACGGCCTTGATGTGATCGCACCGAAATTGCGGCTGATGCTTGAGGGCTTGGAACGCTCCGCATGTGCAATGCGGGCGCTCTTTCGTGCCGGTCACCAGATACGTGACGGTGGGATTCGACGGCGAATGAACCACAATGCCGTGCTCGGTTTTTTGTCCGACGAGAACGTCAGTCTTGCTGCCATTTCCGTTGGGTTGCGTGGCGGTTGCCATAATGCGCGTCCTCCTTTTCGAGGAAAAATGGTGATGAAAAGAACAAGTCTTCATCGTCATCATCGCGCACGTCACGATCTTCGCAAAGGCCGCGAAAATGGCCGCGATTGTCATCTCCGTCCCCCTTGTGGGTTGCTCCGTCCCTGTTATACTGAATGGCATGACTCACACGCCCGACAATCCAATCACGATTTTTGCCGAAACGAATTATCGCGACGAAAAGCGCACGTTCGGTATCAAGCAGGCAGACCGCCGTGCCCATTTTTACGTGATCGGGAAAACCGGCGTCGGTAAATCGACACTCATCAAAACCATGTGTTTACAAGACGCCGCCCAATCGCGCGGCTTTTCATTAATCGACCCGCACGGCGATTTGGCGGAAAGCATCCGCAACCAAATTCCCGCCGCCCGGCAACAAGATGTAATATACTTCGACGCGGGTTCTTCGTCCCTTGATTTGTCGTTCAATCCGCTGGAGCGCGTGCCATCGTCCAAGCAATCACTGGCCGCGTCGGCTTTGCTTGGCGCGTTTCGCACGATCTGGCAAGACTCCTGGGGACCGCGCCTGGAGCACATTCTGCGCAACTGCATTTTAGCACTTTTGGAAACCGACGGCGCGACGCTGGCCGATATATTGAAACTGCTACTCGACGACCGCTACCGTGTGCAGGTGGCCGCCAAGTTACAAAACGAAGCGGTGAAAACGTTTTGGATGAAGGAATTCGCCAGCTACCCGGCGCGTCTGCGCGGCGAAGCCATCGCGCCTATTCAAAACAAGGTCGGCGCGTTTGTCGCCGATCCGATCTTGAATCACATTCTCAACCAACCCAAATCCAGCCTGCCGTTTCGCGCGTCCATGGACGGCGGCAAAATCCTGCTGTTCAATTTGTCGAAAGGCAAAATCGGATACGATTCTTCGCGTCTGCTGGGAGCGTTGATTTTGTCGCGCCTCGCCATGGCGGCGTTGAGCCGAGCGGACCAGCCGGAAGCGGATCGCCGCGATTTTGCCTGTTATTTGGATGAATTTCCCGGCTATACCACGCTGGAACTGGCGATGATGCTTTCCGAACTGCGCAAGTACCGATTCGCGCTCATTCTGGCGCATCAGTTCATGACGCAACTGTCGGTGGAATTGCGCGACGCCATCCTGGGCAACGTCGGCACCATCGTTTCCTTCCGGCTGGGATTGGCGGACGCGGAACTGCTGGCGAAAGAATTCTATCCCGAAATTACGATGTCCGATTTGGTGAGTTTGCCGAACTACAATATGTACTTGAAGCTGATGATCGACGGCGTGGTGAGTAAGCCGTTTAGTGCACAAACGATTTCTCCGGGGGATAATACCTCGAAATAAGCAAACCCATTCTCAGGACTTGCCATGGCCGGATTCCGGTGATAAGTATCATCAAGAAGGTGGGAAACGCCTCATTGGACCGCTTCTTGCCTGAGATGAAACGACATGGTAATCTGCAATTAAATGAGGATTTTCCTCACATTGCACATTCCATCAAGGAGACAATTCCAATGGCGACAATTCAAGAATCCGGGTTTTCGCAATCCGGGCGGGTTTTGGCCGCACGAGCGCGGCTTGCTCAGTTGCGCAAGCAACAAGGCGTGCCAGAGTTTGACATCGACCGCTTACTCGCAACCACCTGCAAGTCCGACGAAACGGACGAGGAACTACTTGCATTCCTCCATGAAATCCGTTCGGAGGACACGGCGAAATAATGAAACCCGACGCTGTTATTGATACAGACGTTATTTCCTTCATCTTCAAGGAAAGCCGCTTTGGCGATCCGTACATCAAACTGGTAGGCGAAACCAATCCGATCATTTCCTTCATGACTGTTGCCGAGATTGCGCTTTGGGCGATCCGAGGAAATTGGCAGATGCAGCGCCGAATGCAAATGGAGAAATTTTTGCCGCAATTCGCCGTGTACGAATCTGACCGTCAACTCGGTGAACGCTGGGCAGAAGTAATTGAAATCGGCTACAAAGTTCGTAAACCCGTCAGTTGCGCCGATGCCTGGATTGCTGCCACGGCTCTGGAACTAAACTGCCCGTTGATTACCCACAACGTCTCCGATTTTAGAAGAATTCCCGGTCTGGAAATTCTCACCGCGAATGCCTCCTGACCTTCTGCCACCTTGCATCATGCCGGGTGGCTTTTCTCTTTAGCCGTGCATCTCCGATGCCATTTCAGGTTTCCGCACAACTCGCTTCCCAACCGTTCAAGGCATGTTGCCTTCCTCGGCAAGTTCTTCGTCAATCATCAGCATGACTTCCCGAATGTTGTTCAGGGCTTCAACTTTGGTATATCCCCAAGTTGAAGCCCCACGCGATTCCAGACCAGGAACATAGACACGCCAGACATCTTCGTCTTGCTCGACCACGATTGGAAAATTTTCGGATTCCATGGATGCTACTCCTTGCGTGATGTTATCACTCCCGTTTGCGTCGAAACGCGATTTGCCAATCGCACGCCGGGCATTCAAACAATGCCGAGACGCCGGGCCGCATCTTTAAACCCGCCGCCGTCAAAATCTGAATGCCGGAAATTTCTCTGACCCCACTTTCGACAATCGGATGCTCGACGGGCAAGATCAGAAATAATTCCAGAACGTCATACTCACTGCTGAGATATTCGAGATGAGCGTTGATGTCTCTCGACGGTAGCGAATCGATGTCCGCGAGCTGAGGGATGGGTTTGTTTGCGAAGGCTGTTTTCCTCACGATTGATGATTGGCACAAAGCGGTCATGTCACTCGCACCTTGTGATTTGCAGAAGTAGCACAACCCGATCCCTTTGGCAATCCGCTTGTATCCAGTCCGGTTTGATTCACTCCAACCGCCACTTTTTGCTTGCCGCGTAGTGAGATACGTGTACGCTTCTTATACTACATACACGAAGTTAATATCGATACCATCGGAGGCGGCCATGGCGCGTATCGAACCGCTCGGGCATTGGGATTATTTGATCGAAGGAATGCAGGCATCTTCAGATGAATACTACCAATCTGTCGAGAAAGCACTCGAAGAGCGAGAAGTCCCAGGCGCTTCAATGCAGCGAGTACATTGGAAAGAAAGCGGTATTCTTTCCGGCGAGCGAGAATATTTGCGGGTTACACGTGGACAGTATGTTATCGATATATGTGGTGCGCCGTTCGGTAAAGGATATTTCTTTTCCTGGTGGCTCGGGACCCCTCGACCATCTTCTCTGGGTTCAACTTTAGTAGCCTACACTGTGATTTTTGGATTATTATTTGTTTCTTTCTTTATGGCAGTGGCAATTATCGCTGCTTTCCCCAATACTAATGTAGGATTTATTTCTTTCTCCTGCCTGGCATTGTGGCCTGCATCTGTCACGATACTTTTTGTATTAATAGGCGCTCATTTGCAACGGCGAGAACCACCATCAACACCTTACTTCTTATCGGTATTCATAATAGGTGATTTATGGCAAATATTATTTTTACCCGAAACATACTATCGAACCGACACGCGCATCATGTATCAAACGGCGGTACATGCGGCGGTGATGGAAGTCATTGATTCCATGACCAAAGCGCAAAACCTGGAACGCATTACCGACGACGCGCGTAAGCCAATCATGCGCGACTTGTTTAAGCGGTAACGCATACCATGTCGCAACCGTTGGCGGAAACGTTCACTGAGCAATTCTACAACTGGGAGCAACGCGGGCGTGGCTGGCAAGTATATCGCAAGCCGGTTTCGCTTGAACCGCCGTTTCGTCCGTTTGTATTTTTACCGCTATTTGGCTCCGTCCCCACGCACGATGATGGCCGAAAGCCATCCTTTCTTGAACGTGTCTTTTCGCCGAAACAGCCACCACCATCAACTCCGTCCCTCGACCCGGAATTAGTTAAATACTTAACCGAAACGCCCGAACCAATTCTCGATAATTCACCTTATGATTGTGTAGAACTTGTTTTAAATCTGCCGAGCGAACTGCCTGCGAAACAAAAATCCGCCGAACAGTTTTTGCTCGCACTCAGCGGTGCACGATATGCCCTGAGCTTTGAAATCCTGGCTATTTCCGGGCATATTCGCATTCAAATTGCTTGTCGCATAGAAGACGAGTCGTTGGTCACGCAACAAATCGCCGCGTTTTTTCCGTCCGTTGGTATCTTGCACGACCAACCTTCCTTTATTGAATTGCTTGAACATTACGGCAACGAATACAGCCATGTTGTGGACTTCGGTCTGTCGCACGAATCGATGCTCCCAATCCGGCTGCATCGCGATCTTGAATCCGATCCCATGATGGGACTTCTTGGGCCAATAACCGCTTTAGGCAGCGAAGAATTTGCTTTCATTCAAATATTGTTTCAACCGGTCGAAAACCCCTGGGCAGAAAGTCTCGCGCACGCGGTAACATTCGACGATGGTACGCCGGTTTTTGCCAACGAGCCCGACTTTATCTCGCTCACACGCAAGAAAATCAGCCGTCCTCTTTTTGCTACATGCGTCCGCCTTGGTGCCGCCACGCAAACGCAGAATCGATTGTTTCAACTGCTGCGCGGCATGACCGGCAGCCTCGACCAATTTAGCTATCCACTGGGCAACGAATTCATCCCGCTCGACGATTCCACCTATAATCCATCGCAACATTGGATGGATGTGCTGGATCGCAAATCGTGCCGCACGGGAATGTTAATTAATAGTCTGGAACTGTGCTCGCTTGTGCATTTACCCGACGACAGCGTGCAACTCGACGCGCTACATCGCACGCGCACGGCAACTCATTTAGCCCCGCCCATTTGTCACGGCTACAAATTAATATTAGGTGATAATATCCATCGCGGGCAAACAGTGGAAGTTTCACTTTCTGCCGATCATCGCACCCGCCATTGTTATGTTTTGGGCGGTTCCGGCACCGGCAAAAGTACATTGCTATTAAACATGATGATCCAAGACATACACGCGGGCAATGGCTTCGCGGTGCTTGATCCGCACGGCGATTTGGTGGATCGACTACTCGAAAATATCCCAAAAGATCGCTTACAAGATGTGGTGCTCTTCGATCCGGCGGACGAACAATTTCCCATTGCGTTCAACTTTCTTCAAGCCAACTCCGAACTCGAAAAAACATTACTTTCGTCCGATCTGGTTTCCGTATTTAAACGTTTGTCATCCGCCTGGGGCGACCAGATGAACTCGGTTTTAGCTAATGCAATATTAGCGTTTTTAGAAAGCAGCAAAGGCGGCACGCTTTCCGACATGCGTCGCTTTTTAATCGAACCAGCCTTTCGTGCGCAGTTCCTTTCCACGGTGAACGATCCCGAGATCCTATACTTCTGGCAGCGAGAGTTTCCGCTGTTGCGCGGCAATCCTCAAGCGCCGCTATTAACACGACTCGATACGTTCCTGCGCCCCAAACTCATCCGTCACTTGGTTTGCCAACCCGGGAACAAACTGGATTTTGCCCGTATGATGGACAGTGGCAAAATATTCCTCGGCAAGCTGGCACAAGGCGCCATAGGCGAAGAAAATAGTTATTTGCTCGGCACTATGCTGGTCGCCAAAATCCATCAAGCCGCGCTTTCGCGCCAGCAAACCAGTGCGCTTTTTCGACGCCATTTCTATCTCTACATTGACGAGTTCCACAATTTCGTCACGCCGTCCATGGCGCAGATTCTTTCCGGCGTGCGCAAGTTTCACCTCGGACTCGTGCTCGCGCACCAAGAACTGCGTCAACTGGGCCGCGATTCCGAAGTCGCCGCGTCCGTGCTGTCTAACCCGTTCACGCGCATTTGTTTTCGCCTGGGGGACGCCGATGCGGCCAAACTCGCCAGCGGGTTCGCGCATTTTGAATCCGCCGATCTGCAAAGTTTGAGCATCGGCCAAGCCATCGCGCGGGTCGAGCGGGCCGATTACGACTTCAACCTTGCCACGCCGCCCTTGCCCGACGTGCACGCGGACCTCGCGGAACAGCGCCGTCTTGCCGTGCTGACCCTTTCGCGGCGCGAGTACGGCACCCCGCTCGCCGAAGTGGAAGCGCACTTGTCCGAAAGTTGGAAGCAAGTCCCGCCGCCGGTCGCGAAAACCAAGGAAACCCACGAGCCGAAACCCAAGCCGGAAAAAGCACCCACACCCGCGCCAACACCTTCGCCCGAAGTCCCTATTAAAGAGGAAAGCCTTAACCTTGCCAAATCCCAACCTGAGACATCTTTACCACCATCCCAACCAAAGCAGCACCATTTCGAGCCAAAACCACCCGAAACCACTTCGGAATCCACAACCGAAACACCCGACCCCCGAATCCCGAGTCCCGAAACCGGAGAATCGACTCCCAAACCTCGTCCCATCCCGCCACCAACCCTCCCCGGACGCGGCGGCCAAGAACACAAATACCTGCAAAACCTCATCATCCGCTGGGCCCACGGCATGGGCTGGAAAGCCGACATTGAAGCGCCGGTGCTCGATGGCAGCGGCATGGTGGACATCGCGCTCGAACGCGAAGGCGTGCGCATCGCCTGCGAAATCACCGTCACTACCACCGCCGATCACGAAATCGAAAACCTCGATAAATGTCTGCGAGCGGGCTTCACCCACGTCGCCGCCATCGCGTCCGATCCCAAACGTCTGCGTAAAATCGAGCAACTGGCGACCAAAAATTTCTCTCAAAAAGACCGCGCGAAACTGCATTTTTTCGCGCCCGACGACCTTTTTGCTTTCATCGAAACCCTCCAGGCCAAGATGGAAAACAAGCAAGTCACCGTGCGGGGCTATGCGGTCAACGTCAGCTACCAGCCGACCAACGCCGCCATGAAAGAATCCCGCAAGGAAGCCATTGCAAATGTCTTCCTCAATCGGGTAAAAAAATCCCTCAAACCAACAGACAAACAGGGTGGGTAACACGATGAAAAAGCAAGAACAAGGCAAGCGCGTCGGCATTTGGTTGCGCGTTTCAACCGAAGATCAGGCTAGGGGCGACAGCCCGGAGCACCACGAAGCCCGCGCGCGCCAATACGCCCAAATGCGCGGCTGGACTGTGATCGAGGTCTATCACCTCGAAGGTTTTTCCGGCAAAGACATCATGGACCATCCCGAAACCGTGCGCATGATCGCCGATGTCAAACGCGGCCACATCACCGGTCTGATTTTCAGCAAACTGGCTCGGCTCGCTCGCAACACCAAACAACTGCTCGACATATCCGATATTTTCGAGCACCACGGCGCTGACCTCATCTCGCTGCAAGAATCCATCGACACATCCACGCCGTCGGGACGGCTGTTTTTCACGCTGTTTGCCGCGCTCAGCCAATGGGAACGCGAAGAAATCGCCGAACGCGTCGCCGCCTCGATTCCGATTCGCGCCCAACTGGGCAAACCCATCGGCGGCAAAGCACCCTTTGGCTACCAATGGGTGGACAAAAAGCTCGTGCCCGATCCCGACGAAGCCCCCGTGCGACGACGCATTTACGAACTGTTTAAAGAGCATCGGCGCAAAAAAACCGTCGCGCGGCTGCTCAACGAAGGCGGTTTTCGCACCCGCACCGGGGCCAAATTCAGCGGCCTTGCCATCGAACGCCTCATTCGCGGCCCCGAAGCCAAGGGGCTGCACCGTGCCAACTACACCAAAAGCCTGGGCAAAAACAAAACGTGGGAACTCAAACCAGAAGACGAATGGGTGTACGTCGAAGTCGAACCCATCGTGGATGAAGAAACTTGGAACATCTGCAACCAAATCCTCGACGAAAACCATGTGCCTCACAAACGCCCCGGCCCCAAACCCGTCCATCTGTTCGCGGGCATCGTCGAATGCCATTGCGGCAGCAAAATGTACGTCCCGGCCAAATCGCCCAAATACACCTGCGCCAAATGCCGCAACAAAATCCCCATCGACGATCTGGAAGCCATCTTTTACGAACAACTGAAGAACTTTTTCCTGTCTCCCGACGAAATTTCCAGGCATCTGGAAAGCGCTGAGAGCAACCTCAAAGACCGCGAGCGCATGATTGCCAAACTGCAAACCGAGCGTACTGCTGTTCAGAAAGAAATGGACAAAATGTATCGGCTCTACATCGATGACGAAATCCCCGCTGAAGGTTTTGGCCTACGCTACAAGCCCCTGCAAGAACGCCTCAACCAGCTTGATAACCAAATACCGACCTTACAAGCCGAAGCCGATTATCTGCGCATCAGCTACCTGTCCAGCGACCAAATCATCAACGAAGCCCAAGACCTCTACTCCCATTGGCCCAATCTCACCACGGAAGAAAAACGCCAAATCATCGAAAACATGACTGATTCCATTCGAGTTGGCAAAAACAGCGTGGACATCAACCTCCTTTATCTACCCCCTTTTTCTGAAACCGTCTCCAAAAGGGCACACAACCCAGAGATTGTGAAATTTGAGAACGTCCACGAAGGAACCCGCTGTTGTCCGACTCCACCACTCCCTGCACTTTTGGTTTGAACGTCGCGCACCGACCGTGGCTGCGGCATTTGCGCGTGTGCGACTGGTTTTTCCTGGTTTACCTCGTCGCGACGGGATTGCTGGTGGCGGTTCGGTGGCCAGCGGTTGAATACCCCACCGCGATGCTCTTGTTGCGAGCGCTGGCCGTGGCGATCATCATGGTTTCCGTTCGCCGCGCCGCAGAAACCCGCGCGTGGGGTTGGCGGCTGGTCCGCGATCTCTACATGCCATGGGTGATGGGATGGTTGTACGTGGAGACGGGTACGCTGAACAAACTGATCATACACGATCCCATCGACCAGCTTCTCGCCATTGCCGATCATGCCATCTTTGGTTACCAACCCGCGTTGGAATTTTACTACGCGTTTTCGCACCCACTGATCAGCGAGTTTTTGAACTTCAGCTACTTTTCGTATTACATGATTTTCCTCGGTTCGTGGGTGCTGCTGTGGTTTCGCCGCCAACGCGCCAGCCAATTCTTCTACCAGGAGTACCTGTTCCTGACGGCCCTGGTGATGGTGCCGTGTTATTTCTGGTACGTGGCCGTGCCAACGTGGGGGCCGCAGTACGTCTTCGCCGAACACCATTCGCGCGATAATTTTACCGGCTACCTGTTCAAGTGGGCGCTGGATTTCATCCTGCATACGGGCGAGCGCCCGACCGGCGCGTTCCCCAGCAGCCACACGGCGCTTTCGGTGGCCGTGTTGTTTTTGCTTTGGCGACGCCACCGGCCAACGTTCTGGGTCGCCATCGTGCCATTCACGGGATTGTGGATTTCCACGGTGTATATCCAGGCGCATTTCTTCGTCGATATCGTCGCGGGCGTCGCTGTAGGAGCGCTCGCGGGCGTCATGTACCCGCGCTTGCAACGAAAATGGCAAGACCGGGGAATGGCGGAGGAGATTTTACCGAGAGACGATGATCCCGTGGTGAGGAATGAGGTGGGGTTGAATATTCGGACTGAGCCGGGAGGATGATTTGTTAATCAATGCAATGACCGCATTGACGAGATTGACTTATATGACAGGGTGACTTTATCGTGCCTGATTTATTCGACAAACATGGCGGGTTTCGCAAGCTGCACTCGTTTACACTGGCGACGATCATTCAAATCGAAACACTACGATTCTGCCGTCGTTTTCTGACCTACGATGCGCGGGAAAGCGGCACGAAGTTTTATGACCCCAAAGGACGGCAGTACGACCAGATGACTCAGGCGGCGCGTAGCGGACGCCAGAACATTATCGAGGGATCGGAGCGCGCATCGACGTCCAAGGACACCGAGATGAAGCTGACCGATGTGGCGCGGGCGAGTTTGAGCGAGTTGCGAGGCGACTACGAAATCTTCATTCTCGACCGAGGCCAGCTCCCATGGTCGGTACATGCACCAGAGGCAAAAACGATCAATGCCATCTCGCTCGTCACAGCACCATTTACCGACGATATGGTTCATGAGTCGGCAAAACATGCCCTGCAACAGCGGAAGAAGTACGCGACCTGGCTGGATTCGGACGAACCGCTTGTGGTGGCAAACGCGATGCTCGTGATTATTGGACGCGCATTGAACATGCTGAAGAGACAGATTGAAGCGCAGGGAAAAGCGTTTGAAGAAACGGGCGGATTCAGCGAACGTCTCACCGCCAAACGCATCGAGGCGCGGGAAAACGGAAAGCCCCAATCGACCGAATGCCCCCAATGCGGCAAACCCATGCGGAAGCGAAATTCCGCCAACGGTCCGTTTTGGGGCTGCTTCGCCTTTCCAGACTGCAAAGGAACAAGGCCAATATAAAAAACTTCATTGGTATCATTAATGGCGATGCAAGACGGTCAATATGGTCAACTCTGTCAGAAAAATCCCTTCAATCCAAATCCCCCAAATCCACCCGTACCCGTTCGATTTTTTGCGCTTTGCATGACATCGGCTCACCGCCCCAGCTCCTCTTTCAATTCCTCCGCACTCATTTCCATGTCGCGCAGAATGCTTTGAACAATTTTCGGATGCAGAATTTTCCCGGCGTGAACGGGCACCGTTGCGCGTCTGCCTTCGGCGTTTTTGTAAATGTGATGGCTGCCACTCGAACGAGAAAGCACAAACCCTCGACGTTCCAAAACGCGAATGATTTCCTTCGCCGTCAGCCGTGGCAATCGCTCACTCAAACCGCAACCTCAACCGTGGTCAGGTTGATGCTTTCCGCCGCCTTGATCACTTCCCCGTTGGCGATTCGATCCTCAACGTGCAAGCGAATGGCGTCGGCGAGGTTCGCGCGCGCTTCCTCGAACGTTTCTCCGCTCGCATAGCAGCCTTGGAGTTCCGGGCAGAAGGCATAATACCCATCCTCGTCTTTTTCAATTACGGCGGCGAAGTGGTAGCTTTTCATAGCGACTGTCCTCTGGGTTTATCGCAATCAGCCCTGCTTGATGATGCATCATAAACAAACGCGTAACCGCCCGTCAAACCAACTTCGCATCCGATCCCGCTAATCCAAATCCCCCAAATCCACGCGTACTCGTTCGATTTTTTCCGCTTTGCCGCTGATTGGATCGACTTCCATAAACGCGCCGCACACGCGCACGTCATGAGCAGCCGCGACGTCGAACCGGTTGGGTCTCAGCGTCAGCATCGACCGTAGCACCGCGTCGCGGTCGGCGCCGATCACCGATTCGTACGGACCTGTCATGCCCGTGTCGGTAATGTGCGCGGTGCCTTGAGGCAACACGCGCTCGTCGGCGGTCTGGATGTGCGTGTGCGTGCCCAAAACGGCGCTGACTCGCCCATCGAGATACCAACCCATAGCGACTTTTTCACTGGTGGTTTCCGCGTGAAAATCCACGATAATGATCGGCGTTTCGCGGCGGGCTTTTTCGATGAGTCGGTCAACACAACGAAATGGATCGTCGTAATGCGCCATAAACGCGCGTCCACAAACGTTCAGCACGGCGACGGGAAAACCTGCGTCGCTGTTGTAAATGCCCCAGCCGGTGCCGGGTGTGCCCGGGGGAAAATTTTCGGGACGAATGATACGCGTTTCCGTGTCGAAGTACTCTTCGCACCCGCGTTGGTGCAGGCTGTGGTTGCCGCCAGTCAGCACATCGACCCCGAGGGAGAGCAACTCGTCGGCTACTTTACGCGTCACGCCTTTGCCGCCCGCCGAGTTTTCGCAATTCACGATCACAAAGTCGGGGGCATAACGCTCTCGCAAGCCGGGCATGGCTTTCTTCAGCCCGTCGCGTCCGGGACGACCGTAAATATCGCCGATAAAGAGAATGTTCATCCGGGTTAAACTCGACTTTCCAGGGGGCGCATTTCAGGTTTACTCACAGGCTTCTCATAAAAACTGAACCACGAAGGCACAAAGACACAAAGGAAACACGAAGAGCCTTTCGGCTGGCATGCGATTTTCTTGCTCATCAAGGGCGCGAGATAAAAAACCTTCGAAAAAACTATGATTCCGCCTATTTTAAACCGAGCGTCGGAATTAAGAGAATCAAAGAGATTCATTTTTTTCTTTGTGTTCCTTCGTGACCTTCGTGCCTTTGTGGTGATCTTTAAGTTTATTGGAACAAAGTCAAGCGATGCCCCTTTTCAAGTGCTGAAATCATCGGGGCCAGACGGGCTCGCCCTCTTCCGTCTCGATCAATCGCGTGTGGGCCTCGTCGCGACTTTCGTAATACCGCGCCTTGGTTCCGGGGGGAAGTTTGCCCACGACGGCGTCCTGTCCGGTCGCGGCTTCGTAGAATTGAAGCGAATACGGCCCCGGGGGATCAAGAAAGACAAATGCCACGCGTAAAAAGTCGGGTGTGCGACCTTCGGGACGATCCGCTGGCTGGGGCGTGATCGAATGAATTTCGACTGACCGAGGCTTGAGGGTCTTTCGCGCCTCTTCGGCGCGCTTGCGTCGTCCTCCAGCCAGGATGTCGTGGAGCATTCGTTTCATGAGTTCGTCCCCGCGATTTGACAAAATCGTATCCGACGGGCGGCGCCCGACTTGGGCAAGGGAGAATTCCTTCCGGGTGATTTTTTTACAGGACTTTCTCAAAGTCGCAATCTCCGTGTTGCGCATCGGTCTCGGACTCTCTCACCGTAGCGCTGCTACGCCTCGGTCGTCCTCGCCTCGCGCGCCTTGATCATGCAACTTTGAGGGCGTCCTGCTATTTTGAGAACATCCTGGATTTTTTTACTGTCTTGCTTGCCCTTTACCTGCCTTCTGGGGGAAAAGTTTGGTCTGGTTTTCACCCAAATCGTTTACACCCCCGCGCGAGAGGCATTTCATGGTTCGAATTGGCGTCATTGGTTACGGTTACTGGGGACCCAACCTGGTGCGGAATTTTGCGGAATTGTCCGGGGCTGAACTCGTAGCAGTTGCCGATCTGAATCCCGACCGGCTCGCGTTGGCCCAACGCCGCTACCCCGCTCTTCGTACTGCGACGGATGCGAACGAACTGATCGCCGCTCCGGATATCGACGCCATCGTCATCGCGACCCCGGTTTCTTCACACCATGCTCTCGCATTGGCGGCGCTCCGCGCAGGAAAACACGTCCTGGTTGAAAAGCCCCTCGCAGCTTCCACGCGCGAGGCCGCGGAGTTAGTGGAAGAAGCCCGCCGCCAGAATCGTGTCCTGATGGTCGATCATACGTTCCTTTACACAGGCGCGGTGCAGAAAATCCACGAGCTGAGCGCGAGCGGCGAGTTAGGCGACGTGTATTATTACGATTCGGTGCGGGTAAACCTGGGGCTGTTCCAAAGCGACGTCAGCGTCATCTGGGACCTCGCCGTGCACGACCTGTCCATTATGGACTATGTGTTGCCCGCGCGCCCGACCGCAGTCAGCGCCCTGGGAATTACCCACGTCGATGGCCAGCAAACGAACATGGCGTACCTGACCCTCTCATTCGAGGAAAAAGTCCTCGCCCACATTCACGTCAATTGGCTCGCGCCCGTAAAGGTTCGCCGCACGTTGATCGGTGGCAGCCAGAAGATGATCGTGTACGACGATCTGGAGCCGAGCGAAAAAATCCGCCTCTACGACAAGGGGATTTCCGTTGTGGATCAGGAAGATGGCGAAAGCGTGTACAAGATGCTCGCCTATCGCCGGACGGGCGACATGATCGCGCCGAAATTGCGGATGACCGAGGCGCTCGAACTCGAAGCGGCGCACTTTGTCGCCTGTGTCGAAGGGCGCGAGACACCGCTTTCGGACGGCGAAGCGGGACTTCGCGTCGTGCGAATGCTCGAAGCGGCAGAGGAATCGCTCCGCCAGCAGGGCAAGTGGATCGCATTGGGTTGAAAATTTCTGGAAAGTGTTGCTCGGATGAAATTCCAACTGATTTCAGCCATGATCGCAAACGTGCTGATTGGCATCGCGATTTACTACCGCACGGGGTATGAATTTAATTCTTATGTATTTGGTCTATTGTGTTTCGGCACAGGTGTTTTTTTTGATGTGGTTTCACTCGGAATGTTAATCAAAGGGCGCGTGAAACGTCGTTACAATTCACGCGCGCACATGTTTTCGCTGACGGCGTATATTTTAGCCGGAGCATCGCTTGCCCCACATTTTTTTTGGCCAGAAGAAGATACCCCACGAAACATTGTGATCCACGGTTTGGTTGAGTTCAATATCGTGTTCGTCGCCGAGATTATTTTCTCGCTGATCGGAGAAAAGATTCTGCGCAAGTACGGTTGATCGAATCCCCCGAAGAGTTCGCCGAAATAGTCAACATGCAGGGAAAACAGCGAAAAAAAACGCTTCGGCGTTTACAGCGCTTTCAGCACATGGCCCACCATCGACCGGGGCTGTATCAGTTGTACGTGTTCGGCTATGCGATGATCGGCTACGGGTTTTTGCTCGGATTATTGGTGATGATTATCCTCAGTGCAGCCGGATTGATGGCGCTCGCATTTTTCTCTTTGCAGTTACCGAATCGACAATTACAAGCGCTGGGGCTTCTTTGCGTACTGGTGGGAATTTGTACGTTGCTAGGAGTCGTCATCTCGATTGCTTCGGCGTTGACGTTTACTCCGTCCCCACCTGTGGGAATCATCATCCGACAACGCGACGCCCCCGCATTGTTTCAGTGCCTGGAACGCCTGAGCAAAAACTTGAAAATCCCCTCCATCGACTGGGTACTTTTGACGGGCGAGTTCAATGCAGCTGTCTGGTTGGCTCCTCGAGCAGCCGGAATTGGCGGAACACGCACGTATCTAATGATTGGACTGCCCTTGCTCCAAGCCCTTTCCCCGCAGCAAATGACCGGGGTATTAGCGCATGAACTGGGGCACGTCTCGGGCAAGTTAAATAAATTCGAGCAATGGATTTACGCGCAAAATGCCAAGTGGAGTACGGTTTCCAAAAGTTTAACGGAATCTCCCCGACTGATTTCTACCTTTCTGTCTCCGCTAGCAAATTGGTACATGCATCATTTGACAATCCTGACGTACGCAATGATGCGCGCGGTCGAATTCGAAGCCGACAAACTATCCGCTAAACAAGTGGGCAATCAATGCGCGACTGAATACCTGATTCAGGTTCACGTTTTGGGCAAATTCTTGCACTTGAAATTCTGGCCGGAAATCTACGAGAGCGTGCAGACTGTTCCCCTGCCACCGGAGGACATTTACTTTCGCTTGCGAAGCGCTCTGAAGTCTCCTTTGCCTCCCAACGAATATGCGGGGTGGTTGCATTGGTCGCTGGCCCAACAGCCAGGTATTTTCGACACGCATCCAAGCTTGCGCGAACGCCTCCAGGCCTTGGGAACATTAACACAGGAGGATCCAGACACGTATTCGCTGGTTCCCGATCCATCGGATGAATTGACAGCAGCGAGTTTTTTCCTCGGGGACGGAGAAGACGATCTGACGAGCGTGCTGAGCGCCGCGTGGAAAAATGCCGCGCAACAACCGTGGGTAAATTCCTCGCGCGATTCCGACATGGCGCGCAAGGTGTTGACCGATCTGCAACGCAAGCAGGCCATGGACGAATTGAAAGACTTCGAGTTGTGGGCATTAGCCCGTCTGACGGAAAAATTCCAGGGACGTCGCGCGGCGTACGCAACCTACCGCGCCTATCTTGAAACTCATCTGGAAGAACCCCGCGCGAATTTTCATTTTGGACGCACGTTGGTCGAAGAAAGCGAAGAATCCGGCGTTCCTTACGTGCAATTCGCCATGGATGCCGATCCGTTCCTGACCGCCGAGGGATGCCAAATCCTTTGCGCGTATTATTACGATAAAAATCGTCATGACGATGCGCGTCCCTTGGAAGAACGCGCCGCGCGCCATGCCCATGAAATGACCGATGCCGCCGATGAACGCATGGACATTGAACCGGGAGATGAACTTCAACCACACGCGCTGCCCGAGGAACGCTTGGCGCCGTTAATAAGTAAATTCGAGCAACTTGAATTTATCGAACGCGCCTTCATGGGAATCAAAACCGTCGAGCACTTTCCCAACCTGCCACCTTATGTGTTAGGCATACAAATGAAAGGCGAGTTGGATCCGGAAGAAATCCATCTGTTCCGCGAGTGGCTGGATTTCGATGCTCACCTGATTGTTGTTGTTCCAACCACCGCTAACAATCGTCGGGTAATCAGACGGTTACGACGATTATCGAATGCCTTAATTTACGAACGTAAAAAATAAATTCGACAGAGTCCTTAGACTCTGCCGAAAGGCAAACGATATAGTATAGTTACTTGAGAATTACGGCTGAACGTTCGTCAAGGAACTGGCGATTTGCTGGAGCGCGTCATTCATCGCTGCACGAGTCGCTTGGCCAAGAGCACTCGCGGCAAACTCCTGATTACTGCCACCGATACCAAAAACGGTCAAGCCGCTGGTGGCTGACTGCGTCGTAAACGTGCCGCTCGAACGAAAGCCACGCACAACGCGCTGCGTACGACCATCGACAATTTTCAGATCCATCGCAACCATCCCCGAACGCGTGACTTTTTCGTTTTCATAGGTGGGATTGGCAGCGGCAACACCCGCGCCGCCGTATGTTAATCCCCGGTTGCCAGTCACAGCGCCCGCGATGCCCATAACGGCTCCCGCCGTGCCAAGCGACCCACCGCGCTTTTTACCGGAAAGGTCTGCTGTTTCGTTGAATTCGGTCACCGCGCCTTTGATGATAAAGGGACCGACTTCGCCGTCTTGCAGCTTGCACGTGTAAGTGCCATCGTCGGTTTTTTGAATGCCTTCCCACTCGACTACCGAAATATTCCCACAACCCGTGAGTGCCGTGGTAAGTTGCGCGGCCATTCCCGCGCCGACTTGGCTGCCAGGACCCGCCTGATATTCTCCGCCAGACGTCAAACCCGACGCGCCGTAATCGAGCGGTTCGACAGCCACCACATAACGCGGCAAGCTGGCGTTATATGGGATGCTGACCATCTGAACTTGAGCGGCAACAGGAGCGCCGGCTTGGGCTTGTACTCCCTGACGATCTACCGACGCACATCCGGACAACGAAACAATCAATGCGGCTCCCGCCAACAACATACTTTTTCCACGAAACACTTCACGCATTTTTCAAACCTTCCTTCACAACGTTTATAAGGGGACTGAGTAACAACAAACCTGGCGATGAAGAGTCTTAAACTCTCACCGCCAGGATAATTTTACAACAACGTGTGGACGGAACAGGGCTCAGGCAAGGGAAATCACCGTCCCCCGCCGGTTCCTAATATTTACGCGACTTACCACGAGAAGACGAGCGCGAGGAATTTTCACTGCGATTTGGAACGGATCGATAAACAGGAATCGTCGTATCTGTGTCGCCGTTTAATCGGCGAATCCGAACGCGATTATCAGAATCGTCGCTTGTACGATATGCGCGAGAGTCGCTTTGATTATCCAAATAATGCGAAGGAACTGTGCGTGTGGTGCCATCGTAATTGGACTGGGCATCGTACACTCGGATCAACCGAGAGTCGTCGTGCGTAACCGTTTGCGCGTTTCCTGCGTTGCGTCCATGGCGCGTGCTCACATTGGAGTCGATAACCTGAATGCGTTGGGAATCGAACTTCCGGTCGGCGTTGTAATTCATCGTGTCGTATTGACCGAGAGACGACCCATAACGCCACTCGTCATCATATCCATCAACGGTACGAAGCACCGGGTCCCCTGCTCCGCGAACGCGATAGTCGCGATAATCGCTGTCCTGCACATGAGAACGATCACGGTCGCCGCGATGATTTCGATCATTGTTCCCGTGGTCATAACGATCATGATCGTCATGATCGTGTCGGTCGCCACGATGATCCCTATCCCGGTCGTGATCGCGGTTGCTTCGACGATCGCTTCGATCATGATGGCGCGTATCACGGTAATCGTAATAACGATAATAGGGTCGATAATCGTACGAACGATAACGGAAAGTGGTGTAGGGATACGAATAACAGGAATAATCGTAGTAGTCGTAATAATACACAGGTCGATATACCGGTTCGCAGCGATAAATCGGCGGGTAGTAAACGACCGGAGTGGGCGGATAACAACGAATGGCTGGAATGCCGATACTGATTGAAAACGAACTACCGGCAAAAGACGGCGCAGCCAGCAAACAACCGGCAGCAGCAAGAGCAAATGGACGAAACTTCATGAGACTATCTCCTCGGAAGGCACGGAGTCATCTGGGAGCATTACACCACGATCCCACCGATTTGACAACCCGTATCCCGGAAAGGTTCCCGTCTGTTCATTTTTTTTCAGACGATCCAATTTCGTATTTATCCAACCGGTAGCGCAACGTGGCTCGGGTGAGCCCCAACAACTTGGCCGCGGCGGATTTATTGTTCTTGGTTCGTTCCAATGCCTGAGAAATCAACTCGCGCTCGTGGCGTTCCAAATCGAAACCCACCTCGGGAATCCGAAACGGCTGCCATCGACTAGCCATCAAAGGCACGGGAATGGAATTGCCTTTCCCACCGGGAGATGTTTCCGCCTCCCCTAGTTGCGATTCCTCGAGCGGGGGCGCGACCACCCTGGCATTGCGAGTTGGACCAAGCGAGGGACCATCGCGCTCATATTCAGCAGTCATTTTCCCCATGGCTTCGAGGCCGTCGAGCGCGTCGATGTGCAGCAATTCGGGTGTCAGTTCCTCCCCTGCCAATAAAATCATCGCACGTTCGATAACGTTCTGTAACTCGCGCACGTTTCCCATCCATGGATGACCCATCAGAAGTTCGGCAGCCTCGGGCATGATCGAAGGTGTTTTTTTACCCATCTCGGCGGAAAACCGCGCCAGAAAATGCTCGGTCAACGGGATGATATCGTCGAGTCGTTCGCGCAACGGCGGAATAACCAGCGGAAAGACATTCAACCGATAAAACAAATCGTCGCGAAATTCACCCTTAGCGACTCTCTGGCGAAGGTTTTTATTCGTCGCCGCAATAAACCGAATATCCGCCTGAATCGTGCGCGTACCACCGACACGTTCAAACTCCTGAGTTTCCAATGCACGCAACACTTTGGCTTGGAGCGCTGGTGCCATCTCGCCGATTTCGTCGAGAAAAAGCGTCCCGCCATGGGCCAGCTCAAAGCGTCCCTTGCGCGCTTCGGTCGCTCCCGTGAACGAACCGCGCTCATGCCCGAAGAGTTCGCTTTCGAGCAAATTCTCCGGAATGGCCGCGCAATTCAGCGCCACAAACGGTCCACGGGAACGATTCGAGGCTTCATGAATCGCACGCGTGACGAGTTCTTTGCCCGTGCCCGATTCACCATAAATCATCGCGGTCGTATTGGTGGCGGCAACCTGATGCGCCAGGTCGAGCACCTTGATCATCCGATGGTCCTCGGCAATAATGCAGTCGAAAGCGTATCGACTGCGCAATTCCGTCCGTAAATTGCGGTTTTCGACACGGATTTCCCGCTGTTCGAGCGCCTTATTGATGGCGATTTTCAGGCGGGTTTCCTCGAACGGTTTCGTGATATAATCGGTCGCCCCCGCACGCATCGCATCCACGGCGGACTCAATGCTGCCGAAGGCGGTAATCACGATAATCGGAATGTCGGGATCGCGTTCACGAACCTGGGTAATGAAGTCCATTCCATTCAGGTTTGGCATCCGTAAATCGGTGATAATCACATCGGGCGATGTGGCCTCAAACCGCTCGAACGCCTCACGCCCGTCTGCTGCCAGTTCCAACTCGTGATTCGCATTGCTGAGCAACATGCCCAGCAAACGCCGCATGCGTTCTTCGTCTTCTGCAATCAGAAGGCGCGCCATAATCGAAATTTCCCCTCGTTTAAAAATACAACCGGACGAACTGGCTCATTTCAGCCACACTTGTCCGCCTACGACAATCCCAAAGAGGTTCATGCCGAGCATGAACAAAGCTGAGTACCTGAAAATTTTATGGTTAGGGAAGTTTTGCAACGATAGTACTGTTGTTGCCAGGGAGACGCGCGTAGCGACCCTGGATTGGAAAGCGCATTTACGAACCTTTCTACACCACCAAAGCAGGGGGAACCGGGCTTGGTTT
>CAZOKZ010000076.1:0-21184 GCA_964580585.1 uncultured Candidatus Sumerlaeota bacterium
CAAACCCACCATCGCCGGCATAATCAACAACAACACCAGCCAAGCCACACGGCGATACGCCGCACGATTCATCAAACCCATCGCACCCATCCTTCAAAGATAATAATGTCCAGGAAATTTAACGCCATGATCCAACCCAATGTTACACCCCAACACGAAATTACCTGCAAAAATAGCCATATTCGATTAGAAGATTGATCTGAAAAACCACGGAGCGTGCTTGTGCGCAATCCGAATGTGTAAGCCAGTTACAAAACAGACAACATGCCACACACAATCGTATTCGCCCTTTTGTGGAAAACGAACAAAGGTGAGTAAAATAGAGAAAGCGCTCTAACTCAAATAGACTCAATTATTGGAGGCGTGGGGTGAAAGATAAGGGTTTCAATTTCAAAGTCAACGTATCGTTTTGCACAGCTTATTTGTAATTTTCAAAAAAGACGAATGTTGAACTCGCGCGCTACTCGCCTTCTCCCAATAATATTCATGGAGCGTATTGTTACAGTCTGTTCCTGGAACTGGGCACGGTTACCTTAATGCGCAATTCCGAACGACAGAATTGCTGAGAATAAAGTACTACGTATCAGTTTTCGAGTACTGCCAAATGTTGAGAGATATCCAGGTACCCTTTGATTTTTCCGAACGGTGGTGAAATTTGACGATAACAAAAAGGTTTGTGTCGTCGTGTCAGCGCAGGTTTGCGTTTTGCGCTCACAGACGGTTTCAAAGTTTCTCTCCGTTTGCTAGAATTTGCCCCCAAATACCGGAGTCGTGGGGCTTGGGACGAAACCGGCCCAGCCGAGGCGTTGTGGTGGTTCGAAACCGGCGCCTGTCGAGCGCGCAGCCCAGATGTCTCCCAACGGCGCGGTGCACAGCAAATCGTCGAGCCCGTCGGCATCGTAATCGAGCACGAATGCTTGCCAATTAGTGGCCGGATTATGCTGGAAACCGGTCGCCCCCCAAAACGCGATGGGATCGTACGCTGGACCGGGCTGCGCGAGCGCCACCCACGCGTCGTTTTCGTTCAAGACGAGCAGGTCGTCGTCTCCGTCCCCGTCGAAATCGCCCGCGAAGATGGCGGCGTTTTCGGGGATGTGGCCAATCGCGCCGAGTGGTTCGTTCTGGGTATCGAACGCGCCTTTGCCCATTGCGCGGGCTAAATATACTTCGCCCAGTTCGGGTTTGATTTGCAACACGTCATCGAAGCCATTGCCGTCTGGATCGGCAACGAGAATGCGTTGGTTGGCGGTCGTATTAAACATTGTCTGCGAAACGATATTAGGCGAATCGATGGTGTCGTCGTGCGCGAGTCCAATGACAAGTTGCTCCGTCCCCGGAACGTATTGCGCGAGATCGTCGTCTCCGTCCCCATCGAAGTCGCCAATCAACACATCCCACCCGAGCGCTTCGTCAATTACCCATCCCCAGGAGAGACGGCGGTTGTTTTCGAGTCCTTCCAGCGGATTGATTCCGAAACCGTAAACATTATGATTATTCATCGCCCATGCATCGCCATATTCCGTGATGCACACAATATCGCTTTGACCGTTTGCATCGAAATCTCCGACGAAGGTTTTCCAGCCAAGTGAATGATCGTTAATATAATACGGTCGCGCCCAACGCCAGGGGTCGTTTAGCATATTCGTGGTGCGATTAATGGTCGCTGCCCACAAGTCGATATGATGCAAATAAAGCACAACGGCGCGTGGGCGATTGAAGGTGTCCGGTTTCTCGAAGTAGCGACACACGGCGTCCGCTGGTTCGAGCGACGAAGTGGGCGGACCGTCGATTTCTTGAAAACCTGCCTCGTCGTACGCGACGGTTTTGAAATAATATTTTCCTGGTCCATCGACCGGTTGAAAATCAAACGTTCCGTTATTCATCGTGGCATTTGCAAGCTCCCACGGGCTATTGTCCTTGCGCACGTAGAGTTCAACAAACGCAAGTTCCTCGTTATCCGTGGCTTCGTAGATACCAAGAATCGAGCCACCGAATTGCTCGTGAGGGACGGAAACCACGCACGATTCCGGCGGTGTTTCGTCACCCCCCGTCACCCAGATGTCGTTGTTGTGATCGATAAGAAATAATTCATTATTATGTTCAACACAAAGAAATTTAGCACCTGGAGGAAACGCAGCCGATGCGGTTTCTTCCTTCCACGTTGTTCCATCCACCGAGCTCCAAACATCATTTCTATAAGAATCAATGGCGGCATCGTATCCCCCGATTATCCATAGTTTTCCCATATAGCTCACACAAGTATGATTTTCTCTTGGAGAGAATCCGCCTGTGTTATTGACAATCTCCCAACTAAATCCGTCTACAGAACTCCAGATGTCGTTATGGTAAATATACATATTGTCTGAGCTAATTGTTCGACCAGCTATTATATATAGTCGATCGTTGTGAGTCAGAAATGACTCTCCTGTCCGAACGCCAAATGGGAAATTCTCCGAAATTAACGTCCATTCCAACGCATTAGAGCTGTGATATAACTTGCCACTTGTTAGCTTCCATGCACCGTATTGATTTACAACTACTTTGGTGTCAGTAGAGATGTCGGTTGATGGCGTTCCAACATAAACGGAATTATTTAACTCCCATGTACTATCATTGAAAATATGAGTCTCGATGCGCGGTGTAAAGTATGTGCTAGTATTGCATAAAAATCCATAGCATATAGATTCTCGATAGGCGTACTCAAAGCCATCCCATGCATATATATCGTTTTCAAATACTCCAATTGTATATTTAATTCGCTTCGATATGGAATTTGGTAATGGTTTTTCTTCCGTCCACGTTCTTCCATTTTTAGATTTTTGGGAATAAGCTCCGTTAAATTTCGGGAACAAATAAATATAGTCTCCAAACGAAACCGCATTGTTTTCATTCGCATACATTATGCTGGAATGGGTAGGAAGTTTTTGCCACTCAATTCCATCTAAAGAAGAAAAGGCGAACGAGGTTAGAAGGGATGAGGATTGTGTGTAAGATAGGATGGGTGGGAAGTCGCTAATATTAACTCCACCTGTTGCAATCAATTTACCATTATACTCTATTCCTGACATACCATAACTAGGCGGAAGAGGATTGTTTGGATAAATACGTTCCCAATCAATTCCATTATATGTGATAAATGTTTTGTCGTACGGCCCACCATAACCTCCATGCACGACAATCGCATCACCAAATTTTACGATTAAGCTCGAATTCTTTTCGAGTGCCTCTAAATATGAAGCTACTAATGTCCATTGTATGCCATCGCTAGATTCCCATACTTCTTGTGTTGGTACACCGTTTGTATACCCACCTATCAAAAGCAATTTATTTTTATATTCAAGTAGTGTTCCTGTGTTTCTTGGAGTAAAATTTGCAAATTCGGCTTCCAGAACCCAATCTGTTCCATTAGTAGAAGACCAAATATCGTTGAGAGAGTTTCCATCGTATCCTCCAAACGCCCACAGTTTATTACGGAACACAACTATTTGAATGGCCAGACGCGAGTTGAATGGCGCATTATTTGGTGCTGCTATCCAATCGGTACCGTTTTCTGTATACCAAATATCGTTGAGAATCTCGTGATTTTTTGAACCACCTCCAATTCTCCAAAGTTTGTTTTGAAAAACGATATAAGGTGTGAAACCTTTTGGTGCTGGAGGATTGATTTGTGGTTCGAGAACCCAATGAATACCATCTACAGATGACCAAACACTTTCAGCATATTTGCTATTCAGTACTGCTTGGCCACCAAATAGCCAAAGGCGGTTTCTAAATACGACCATTTGATGAAAGCATCGAGCTTCATAACCATACGGCTGTGCGTGATACCAATCCTTTCCCGCTTCCGCCCGTGCGGATTGCGCGCCGAGTGCTATTGCAAGCACCATCGCTCCCGCGATTGCAACGATCAGCCACCTTGTTGTTCGGAAAATGAAACCGCTTGGCATGTCCCCCCACCTTCCCGGTGTGAAATCCCACTCTCTCACCGGTCAGTGTAGCTCGCGCGGCGCCAATCGTCAATTCCATCTTGCCCCTGGGGCAGGGCGGCGATTGGGTTGTGCGACGGGTTTTGATGGGCGATGGCTTGCCCGGAAAGTTGACGAAAAGGGACACCGCATGTCCATCGAATGGAAAAAAAAAGGCGCCATCGTGGTTGGCGCGTCGTCGGGAATCGGAGCCGCCGTGGCTCACCGCCTGGCGCGAGGGGGCTGGCGCGTGGCGCTTGTGGCGCGGCGCGAAGACAAGCTGGCCGAGGTGGCCGACGCCATCGCCGAACGCTCGCCCCGGGCCGAAACGCACCTTTACGCGCACGATGTGACCGACTACGACGCCGTGCCCGCGCTGTTCGACCGCATTGTCGAGGACCTCGGCGGCGTCGAAATGGTCATTTACGCGGCGGGCACGATGCCCGACGTGGCCGCCGACGAATACGATTTCGCCAAAGACCGCGCCATGGTCGAAACGAACCTGCTCGGCATGATCGCGTGGCTCGACGAGGCGGCGGATTTTTTCACGCGGCTCCAGGCGGGCACCATTGTCGGCATCGGGTCCGTCGCGGGCGACCGCGGACGCAAAGACCAGCCGGCTTATAACACCAGCAAAGGCGCGCAGGCGATTTTTCTCGAATCGTTGCGCAACCGTCTCGCGGGGCACAAAGTCCGCGTCGTCACCATCAAGCCGGGTCCCGTTGCCACGCCGATGACCGCGCATCTGGGCAGCTTGCCGATGATGATTTCGGCGAACGAAGCCGCGCGTCAAATTGTGGACGCGGCGCTGCGCAAAAACGGCGAAGTTTACGTGCCCGCGCGCTGGCGATTCGTGATGATCGTCATCCGCCACATCCCGGGGTTTTTGTTTCGGAAAATGGGGATTTGAAAAGGCGAAAGGATAAAGGCGGAAGGATGAGGGATGATAATCCCGGCCTTTTCGCCTATCCATTGTTTTCACGCAGGGAATGCGTGTTGTTGGGTGTCAAAGGAAGGCAGCTATTGGATATGTTTGGGAGGAATAGATGGTTTCTATCATTACTGATGGTGGATTTATTGAGAAGTTAAATCATGAGCATTGAAAATATAAATCAAAAGCCAGCATCATCAGTTTTGATCCTTGCAAACGCCCTGGTTTGGTTTCTTTATACCTTAGTATCTACTTTCGAAGAAGGCCCAATTGGAATTATCGTGATGGTTATTGGGTTGATCTTTATTCTTGTTATTACAACCACCGCCCAGATCATTCTTCATTTCGTGTTACGCAGGAAGCAACTTTCCGCAAAGGCGAGGATCACATTATTTTCTCTCCCTTCTATTTTCCTGATGTTAATATTTATTTTGCTCCCAAAACCACCGTCGCTTCCAAATCAAACTCAGGATAAAACATCGCCCAGTGGAAAATATGTTCTCTCTGTACCCATTAAGAAAAACACAAGTGTTCCTCGAATGCATGGAATACGTGTCTGGAAAGTAACCATCAAGAATCGAGACGGTAAAATCGAATACGTCGATAATGATTCGACCTTTACTGGACTGCTTAATGTCTATTGGTTTTGGGATGATCAAGACAGGGTATGGTTATACAACAGTGATACTTCCGATGTCTATTTCTGGAGAAAAGAGGGGATAAATTGGATGAAGTATCATTGGGGGTATGGACACACAAAAGAATTCACGGAAGAGATAGTTGCTCCTGCTAGTCTCTATCCGCATTATGATCAGTGAAGCTGATAGAAAATCGAGAAAGGCGCGGTGTGGCAAAGTTGCCAGCTCTCGGACTCGAACAACACGTCTGGCACCGGTACGCCAAGCGATTTATTTCTAGTTTGCGAGATAACGTTTTTCGAATATCCATCTCCACGGGAATCTGGCCCACGCCCAAGGTTGTAAGTCACTTGCGGAACTCTGGGCGGATCGTCAGGGCCTTATGGTTCGCTCATTTGCGGATTCCCAACTCAGATCGGCAACTCTACCCACAACAACTTTGATCAATTCATAAGTCGCGGGCCATGTCAAACCGGATGCTGGGGGGGGATTCGGCGGTCGCGATTCACTTTTTCCCGTATAGTTTGGATTGTGCTGGCGGAATATGCATTTTACACTCCAGATAAATGAGCGCAGGTTGAAGCTCTTCCCTGAAAAGGTGAAACGGTCGAGCCGAGATTTATCTTCGCCAGAGCAATGCTTGGTTCCTTGTCTGCCTTATATTAAAAATCGGGTGATTTCTTATGGTGCAAGTTTTGGGTGAAAAGTTAAAGGCGCACCTTTTTGGTGTTTCCGGGGCTTCTCGTATTCAGGGGATGTTTTTTTGGGCTTTGGTGGCGTTTGCGTTTATCGCGACGGGTGGGGCATTGCGCGCGGAAGGGGCATTGCGCGCGGAAGTGCCCCAATTGGGCGATGCGAACATTCATGTGATTCCGTCGCTGCATGCGTCTTCCGACGATGGCGATGGATGCACCATTTCAGCGGTTGTCACCTCTGCAATGCCGGTGAAGTCCGTCGTGGCCGATCTTGGTGGCGAAGGGACGATCGATCTTAAACCCAACGCATCGCAAGGTATGGGAATGTTGCCCGGTGGCAATTATGTGGCCGTTTACGAGGCGGATTTACCTGGTGATGATGAGAATGAAAAAGCTGAAGATATCACCATAACGGTTACCGACATCTTGGGCCGTTCGCATGTCGATCGCTCGATTTCCGGTTCGAACGATTCGGTGGCTAACGTGTATGGCGCGTCGCCCACGCCTCCGAATGGAGGAATGGTACGGATTGGTGCGGAAAGAACCCCGTTTAATCCCTATTCGGAATGCGCGGCGATCGATACATTGCACGGTTACGCGTACTTCGGTACAATGACCGATCCGGCGGAAGTCATTAAAATCAAACTTGGCGATGGGGACACCGCGCCCACATGGGTTGGTGCCGTAATCCTTTCTAATGAAGATGAATATCTCTCCAGTGCCGTGATCGATCCGGTGAGGGGATATGCCTATTTTGGGACTCGCACTTCGCCCGGGCGTGTCGTCAAAATTGCACTGGGCGAGGGGGACGCGCCGCCAACACGCGTCGGAGCCGTTACCTGTGCGTCGGGCGAGGATTATTTTAGATCTGCTGTTATCGATCCAGTAAATGGATTTGCGTATTTTGGAACGGACACCGATCCAGGCCGAGTGGTGAAAATTGCCCTGGGTGCGGGGGACGAGGTTCCAACGCGAGTGGGCGCCCTTAAATCTGGAAGATACTTCCGGTCCGCCGTGATCGACCCTGCAAATGGATATGCCTATTTTGGAACGTACACCACTCCGGGTAGCGTGGTGAAAATCGCCTTGGGAAAAGGATCTGTCCTTCCAACCTACGCTGGTTCGCTGTCGTTTTACAACGATGTAAACTTAATCAGCAGCGCAGTAATCGACACCATTAACGGATATGTGTATTTTGGTTCCCTGGAGAAGGGAAGAATTATAAAGGTGGAAGTCGGAGATGGTAAGAGTCCACTTAGATGGATTGGCACCGCCACATCTTCCGAGAGCGGAGGCGGTTTTTTCAGCGCGGGAATTGATCCCAAGAAGGGTTATGCTTATTTTGGATCCAGCAATCATCCAGGCCAGGTCGCGAAGTTCGAACTCGGAATCGGAGATAGCCCGCCGAAGTTCGTAAATAAGCTTGTTCTAGACCCTAACGAGGATTCTTGTTGTTGCGCTGTGATCGATCCAGACAAGGGGTACATGTATTTGGGCATGTACTTCGGGGGGAAAATAAAGGTCGCTTTGGGCGAAGGAGATGAGGCGCCTCGACGGGTGGCGAAGGTTGTAAAAGAAGTAAACCATTATGTATATAAATCAGCCGTCATTGATCCTATCCACGGGTATGCTTACCTTGGTTCGACTAAACGTATTACAAAAATAGCGCTTGGCGATGGGAATAATCTTCCCACCTATCTTGGTTCCATTACTCTTGAAAAGAGTGAATGGAATTTGGACTGTGCGGTGATTGACGAAGAGAATGGTTATGCCTATTTTGGAACGAATACCTATCCGGGTCGAGTCGTAAAAATTGCTCTAGGCGAAGGAGACGATCTCCCGGCATTTGTTGGCGCCGTTGAACTCGAAAGCGATGAATACTATCTTCGTTGCGCTGTGATTGATAAAGCGAACGGATACGCATATTTCGGAACGCATAATTCATCGGGTCGAGTCGTAAAAGTAGCACTTGGAACTGGCGACACACCCCCTTCGCGAGTTGGTGCCGCGTTGATGAATGATCGTCTTGTAAGCGCCGTAATCGATCCTTTGAACGGATATGCTTATTTTAGCAGTGACTATAACCGCCTGAGCAAAGTTGCGCTTGGTGAGGGCGATGCGCCGCCTCAACGGATTGGGCGGATTCAGCTGTTTGATAATATTAATTGCTCTGTAATTGATCTTCCGAATGGTTATGGCTACTTCGCCGGTGAAAAAAGATCTGGTGCCAGCAATAATGTTTATGTCTCCAAAGTCGCACTGGGCGATGGGGACGATCTTCCTGTGTTAATTGGTTCCTGTCGGCTAAAGACTCAAACGAATTCAACTTTTTCGCTTCTCGATTCAGTGAATAGAAAAGCTTATTTTGGGAATGACAAGGGAGTCATTTCCAAAATTGATTTGGGCGACGGCAGCGATTTGCCGACGTTTGAGGCAGATATAATTCTGCCCGAGAACGAAAAAATTAATTGGTGTGGTGTCATTGACGATTCAAATGGATATATCGTTATCCCGACGGGCAGAGCATTGAACTCCATTACAAAAATCGCCCTCGATCAAGGGCCGAGCGGTTATTTACATGGGACGAGAAATTTCGTTTGGCCGTTTGGAGCGGAGGTCAAAGACGTTCGGTTCTACAGCTACTTGGGTGTAGGGAATGTTCGATTGGCTATTTACGATGATCTGGACCCGAAGAACTTGCTTTGGGAATCAGGCGTTATAGAAAACACTATTTCGAATGGACAACTTATTGTTCCCATTTCGGAAGGCACGCCTTCGTCTGTTGGTCTATCTGGTGGAACCTATTGGGTTGCCTGGCAGGTCGATACGGACGAACCAGTGGCAAGTTATCAAATCAGTAATAATGACGACGCATTTACGATTCCACACCCATTCGGTCCGAGTCCCGATCGTCTGGATGTAATGGAAATCAGCCTAAATAAAAATCCCGCCAAAGCAACCTTTACCACAGTACCCGATTCAACCGCGCCAACCTCCATGGCATTTGTCGAAGATAATACATTAGTCGATAGAACGATCAACGGTACGTATATTGCATCGGACAATGCCAGTGGCGTAAATGTGGTACAATTATGGGTGAAAAAACCGGGGAAAGAATGGGAGTCAGTTCAGAGTATTAAGGGAGGAGAGTTTTCTTATCAATTCTGGTTTCCGTGGATGGGAGTTTATCGTTTTGCGACGGTAGCAATTGATAAGAATTGGAATTTTGAATCTGCGCCAAGCGGCGACGATCCCGGTGACGTAACCGTATATTGGAACTATTATCCAAACGCTCCATTTTACTATGGTTCCATTGAAGATGGAAATTATATTTTTCCGATGACGAACGATCTGGATGAAATGATTGAATTTACCGGCAATGCAAGCGGAGGACCAATAACCGTCAGGCGCGTTGTTGGCGACATCGCGCCGCCAGGATTCGACGCCGCGTACCTGATCGACGAAAGTCTTGTTATTTCAGGAGAATTTACCGGTTTAGCGACCATCACGTGGCAATACGATCCCGCCAGTCTTGCCAACTTGACTGGCCTACCCGACACGGCTTTTCAAGTCAAAGACGGACAACTTGTCAACCAGTTCGCCATCGCGCCGACCAATGTTGGTCTGGGCTCTGTTCCAACGTGGAAAGAATTTGTCATCGGCCCGGTTACGAACACCATGACCGGTGAGTGGTATATTGGCAATCGTGAAGCTCTTCTAGATTCAGATCCTGAATCAGAAGGCTCCAAAACCAACGCAGGCATCGACGATTGGATGGTTTGGAGATAAATGGGCGTTTGCTTTAGCGCTATAGCGAAGTTCGAAAGTTATGTTCCGGATCGCTCAGAATGCAAATCGCCTCTGTTTTCAATGGGATCGTGAAAGTAATTGTTGCAGGGTTTCGCACATGGTCTCGAAAGGTGGTGCGCATCAAAACAAGTTATGATCCTGATTTATTCGGTAACAATTTGAATTGCGCGGTCAACGATGCGTTCCAGGCAGTCGAAGTTGGCGTTCAAGTATTCCATTTCGTCTTCTGTCACGGGAGCAAATTTAGCCCCGGGAAGGCGTTTGCGACGAAATGCGTCCGATGATAACTCCGCCCATTTGCGTTCACGATCCAAGCCTTCGAAAAAGGAAATACTTTCGCTTGTTTTCATCAGCGCTCTTGGAGGCACGTATATATGGATGGTGGAAATAGCGGAAATCCACAATGCTGTTCGCAAAGTCCGATTCATATTAAAGCAATATAACATGGGATCGGTTTTCGGATCGGTACGTCGGTATTGTTTCACCCATTTGGTTAACATGCGAATTAACGGCTTGCGTGGCGCACGTTCGACGTTTTCCAGCAAGATCGCTTTGTATTGCCAAAATTCTATTTCGTTTCCAGGGTATGAAATCGAAAAGGACATTGCATCGTCATGTTCATCGAAATGATGTCGAAAGCAAGCATACCATGATTTGTTCATGCAATGAGGATCGAGAATCATTGTTGGAAACGATTTGGGCAAAAGATCGTCAATATGTTCCTGATGCTCTTGAAATGTGGGAACTTTGACGGCATCGTTATCGCTTGTGTTATGCACTTTTTCATCCAGATCGTATAGTACCATGAGGTCTATATCATTGTTCGGTTTTCTCGGCCGGACGGCGGAAGAGCCAAACAATATAGTTCGATAACAATTCTGATCCGGGTTCCCGATTTGTGGGGTACGGGCCAGAAATTCCAGTATTTCTGCAATCTCGGGATCAGGAGAAGTATTGATGCCAATCGAATATTCCAAAAACTGTCGATGGTATTGTATGTCAATTATTTCTTCCGGTACAAATGTATGGTACCGTTCGACATACGATTCGATTGTTGGCCATAAAAGGCGGTAAAGCCGCAGGGATTTTGTCGATGGTTTTCCCTCAATCGTTGCATTTTCATGTTCTAGTCGCTGATCCATACTATTTACTCTTCGACAAGTTTACCGCCCGATTTCACATCGCGCCAATCTGACTGGGTTTCACTCACAACTTTCCAACTGGCAATTTTGTTATCGTTCGAATCGAATTGAACAATTCTAGTATATCCGGGCACTCCTGCTAATTTCCATTGATTTGAATCCTCGTTTTCATCTCTCTCGATTGAGATACCAAACGGTGGAGCAAATTTGTCAACACGGATATAGTTTTCACTATTGAGGGGTTTCATAAAAGTTTCAAAGCGAATGTCGTCGGGATTTCTTCCATCGAATGGAATGGAAACAAATTTACGTGGAGGCAATTGAATTTGGAGACGTTCATTGGAATCTACTTCCGCTTCGACCATGGCAATGGATATCTCGCTCAGAGATTCTGCCCCTTCCGGGACTTTCCCAGCCGCTAAGAGCACTTTCGAGTATTCGGTAGGAACGTTGATTAAAAAAAGACCGTCTTGATCGGTAGTTTCATATTTTCCAATCGGGATGCCTTTTTCCGTGACGATCTGAACGATTGCCTCGTTCGCCGGAGTTCCATCCGGTGAAAGAATTTCGCCCCAAAGAACTCGCGCAGGATAAATTGTGATCTCCCACGCTTCTTTATCTTCAATGTGTTCTTTTGTAACTTTGACTGGTTCAGGAAGACTATATTTGGGAGCTTTGGAGTAGATGCTGCCACCATACCCGCCCAGTTGGCTTTCAATTTCAATGGAATATTCGTCGCATTCGAAAACGTTTGCTTTGAATTCGCCTTGTTCATTCGTTGTCGTGGCGCTAACTTGTTGAATGGCGATCATTCGGCCTGTGTTTTCCTGTTTGCGTAAACAGGTAATTAAGAATGGAATGCCTTCCACTGGTTGGCCATCCGGCGTTATGGCCTTTCCATTAATGATTTTATCGCCCTGCATTGGAATATCGAACTCAAAGATACGTTGGTTTCTGGGAATTCGAATTCCAACCGATGCATCTGTTTTTAACCAGGCGTTCTGTTCGGCTTTTTTCCGCCCAATAGAGACTGTGTACCGTTCCCCCGCGATAGCCGTAAATTGGAAACGACCCTCTTGCACGGGGTACTCGTCTTTCATGATCAGCACGGGGTGCTGAACCATGGCGACGTAGCGTTCACCAGGACTGAGAGGCGGAGGATTTTCTAAAAACCCAACAACGCTTACGCCTCCCGTGCGAGCCAATATGGTGATCGGTTCCTCGATATTTTCTTCGGGATTTATGACGATCTCGATTTTTTCACGTTCATAGGGATCGTCCGGCAACGTAATTAAACCATGTCCCAATGCGTGTACTTCAATGTAAGGATGATCGCGGTTCAATTTTGCTGTAAAGCGGCCTGATGAATCTGTTTCGACTTCCTGAAAAAAACCTGTCTCGCGGGGGAGCTGATTGGGTTTGCGAATCGAAGGAGGAAGAAAATTATGGCCTACAAGTAATTTCATTCCGACGATCGGTTCACGCGTTTCTGGATGCAAGACTTCGAATAAACGTTCTCCGAACGCAGGATAATAGAGCGTAAAAACCTCTTCGTGTTGATCGCCTTGGTATTCGATGGTGCCCACATTCACTGGTTCCTGATTTCCCAGTTTGACATCGGCTTGATATCGACCGGCGGGAATATGTTCATGATGCAAAATCCCCTGGTTATTCGTAAATCCAGTTATGGCGCGGTCGCTATCTTCCGGCCAAAGCCACATGGAAACACGTGACATGGGAAGGAGTGTGCCCTCTTCGAGCAAGTAAATCGATAGCGACGGGTCGTCGGATTCGCTAATTGGGACGGCGTCATGAACAGGCGCCGCTCCAGCCAAAGGCGAGGCTTTCGGATTTTGTGAAATCGCAGCGGGACGCGAGTTTTTCGAGGTCGGGGTATTTCGGGGAGTCGAATTTCCCACCTCTGGATGTTTCACATGAGCCGTCGGACTGCCATCGTCCGAAGCGTTTGTAGACATTCGTTGATCGCCTCGTTGGCGAATTGCGATTAAACAAACGATCAACACTCCAATAAAGAGAAAAAATGCACCCAAGATTTTTGCGTTCCGTTTTGAATTCATGAGAAAAGTTGCTGGTCTGATGCTTCGATGGTGAAAATCGACCGTGATAATGGCCTTTCAATAAACAACGGTTGAGGGGAATTTCTCCCCTCAACCGATTTCAGCATACTGAATGGAAACCCAAGCAGCAAGGTTTGTTGTCAAACAATCCAATCATTGGTGTTGTCGGGATCTGTCGTGCCGTTATAGAAGACGAAACCGCAGTTATTGTCCTGGTCATTAGCCGAGAAGAAACCACGGCCGCAGTTTTCATCTGAATCTCCACCAACACCGCAATGATCGTCTTTGTCGCCGGGCGTTCCCGAAACACCGCTTTTGCTGCAATTTTCGTCTGAGGTGTTTCGCATTCCGCAACTTTCATCTCTATCGGCAAAGAACGTCTTGCCGCAGTTCTGGTCCAAATCACTCAAACTGCAATTATCATCTTTGTCGAAATCCATTCCGACCCAGCCAACGCCTTTGCCGCAATTTCCGTCGGGATCTTTGGCGCCAGAGGGCAACGTGTTGCCGCAGTTATCATCGGGGTAAATGGTCGTCGAGGATGGGTTGTAATTTCCACAACCACTATCCGCTGCCGTTCCTCCGCCGTAAACAGGCGCATTGCATCCCGCGCTTGTGGCATGCGCACTGGCGGGCGGCAAGGATGCCAACATGGTCACCAAGGCAAAGCCTTGAAGGCCCTTGACTGATTTACGCAAAAACTCACGACGAGACTGTCCGTCGGTCATTGGGGTTTCGGGAGTTGCCGCTTCTTGAATCTCTGCGGCTTCGTCCGTCTGTTTTTTCTGATCGACAGGTTCCATTTGGTTTTGGTCCTTTCCCTCATTTGAAGGTTGTTTTTAGTCGCCCAGCTATTTAGATCGCCGACGCTGTTCCGTCGGCGTCGATCCCACGTTCGTACTCCAATCCCGCTCCGATCCCTAAATACTTCTCCGGGTCGGTGTTGCCCGTTTCCTCCGGGTTTGATTGAAGGTCTTGCTTGTTTTTCTCGGCTTGGTTTTCCGTCACGATTTTTTTCGAGGCGTAGTACGCATACAACGAGCGGTGAATGCCTTTACGGATGCCATCGCACATGGTTTCGGAGGCGCGCCAGACTTCTCCGTCGTCGTTTGAAAGCAGCCATGTGCATAATCCACCACATAGACGGCGGGCCCAGCATCCAGAGCACTTCGGTTTGGCGGTATAGTGCGCCTGGCGATAGTAATTCATAATCGCCTCTTTATCCAAACCATTGTAAATGTCGCCGATTTTATAGTTATCCATTCCAACATATCGATGGCATGGAAAGATCACCCCATCGGTATCCACGGCGTTGGTGTTTCTGCCGACACCGCACATGATGCCGTAATAATAACGCGAAGTATTGTGCATCTGGGCTAACGCCCCTTCGTAAGGCGAATAGACTGGCTTTTCGCGTTTTCTCACCGCTTCAAGGAATCGATCGAGGAATTCTTCCTGCTCGATGTCCAACGCCATGCGTTGCTCGGCGGTAAAGCCGATCTTGTCGTCCGAGGTGGAAAACGGTCTTTCTTCCGCCGATCCGACGCCAATATGGAGAAAGCCCGCAGCGGCAATCGCATCGGCTGCTTTGATTGCGGACGCATTGTTTCGTGTGAGCGTGGCGCGAATTTTCAACTGTTCGTGGTGTTGGCCGTTGTCCAGATAATCTTGCTGGAATTTCAGCGCGTTATCCACGACACGATCGTACGACCCGGCCCCGCCTCGCATCACGCGATTCCGATCATGGCCTTCCTTGTCGCCGTCAATGCTCACCAGACTGGCAAACTGATGCTCGACCAGAAACTTTCTTGCTTCGGGCGTTAACAACACCCCGTTTGTTGAAATCTGATAAAAGAATTTTTTGTCGGTGGTTTTTTCCAGGCCTTTGCAGTATTCCACCACCTGCTTGATCAACCGGAAGTTCAACAACGCTTCTCCGCCGAAGAACTGAATCGACAAATGCGGGCGATTGCGGCTTTTTTCGACAAGGTAATCCACCGCTTGTTTAGCCACATCGAACGTCATGAGCTTGCCACGCGCATTCGACCCCTGTTCTTCCGCGTAACAATACTTGCAGGCTAAGTTGCACGATTGGGCAACGAACAATTGAATTCGCCGGGGGGCGTGATTCCACAGCGATTCGAAATACTGTTCGGCTTCCGGTTCGCTCGGGGCTCCTTCGTATTGAAAAAAGCCTGCTTCGCGCAATATCTCGATTTCTTCAAACGCCAGGGTGTACTCTTCGCCTGGGAAAAGCCGCAGAAGTTCCTCTTTCGTATGATCCTTGGCCCGGCTCAGAAGGTCATAGGCACGTTCATCGGTTGCCAGCACGGCGCCCGTTGCGATGTCGTATAAAATGAAAGCTTCACGATACTTGAAGACTTCAAACGTGCGATAGTCCAGCCACCCGGGTTTTCCAGGGTCAAGTGGATGACGTGGATATTCTTCCCAACTCCCACGCAAACTCCGCGCGGTATTGTTTTCTACCGTGAGCATACATCACCTCGCGATTATGTTCTCTCTCATGTCTCAGTTTGCTGCCGATTGAACCCGGTACGTTGCGGCGCCCTCCGTGGGGGAGCAACCCGAAAATGCCAAAATTTTTTGAAATTTCAATAATCGGAAAATATGTATCCTGAAGTCAGCTAATGCCGCTTCGTCAAAATCAGACCGCTGGCAGACCCCCTTCGTAAGTTGCGAAATCATTGATTTTGGATGGCTTATCGATGCGATGGGGAAAAAGTACGGTGCCATTGGTCGAAATGGACAAAGTTCGTCTTGGAATTAGAGAATAGTTGTTGGTAAACAGGAAGTTATTTGCTTGGAAAGTGAATGCGTAAACCGTTGAATTCAGGCGGCTTGCTCCCCAGGATGTCCGTCATGGGTAAAGGTTTAAGGGTCGGTTAAAGTACGGTTAAAGTACCTGTAAACACCGTTTCGTTACCGGTGGAAGGCGACTTCTGCTGGGATTTGACAAAACTTTGGTGGAAGTTGGAGAGGCAAAGCGCACGATGCGCGACAAGTTCCAGAACGTCCTGCGTCATGGTTGCCCCTCTTCACGCGAGGGTTGACGCTGCTCTCGGGTTTCGCGCATGGTCTCGAAGTTGCTGCACGGGTCTGGTAGAGAGGGACGCCGTGCCTTCTTTTTGCCAGGGGTACGGGCGATTGACTCGAATGGAGAGCGAATGCAATGAAACGATTCTTTTTTAGCCAACTGTTGGCGATTTGCGCGATGGTGATGTTGCTCGGAGCGGCGGCCCCCGCACGAGCGGCCGACGCCAACGCAGGCGATATTACCCAGTTCATCGATCCGTTGGTGCTGGACGAGTACAACCCCGACGTGACCGACGCGACGCGCGGAACCGCCGAGCCCCAGCGCGGCGGCACGTTGCGCGTGCGCATGCCGAGCGATTTCGGCGATCTGAACCCGATCACGGCCAACAGCCAGCCCGACCGTTTGGCGCAATTGATGATGTTCGACCAGTTGGCGGGCCAGGATTTGGAGACGATGGAGTTCTATCCCCGCATGGCGTGGTCGTACGCCAAGGGCGATTTGCTGAAAACGAAGGACGGCGAGGTGCAGGAGGGCACGTTCCTGGAACTCGGCGACGAGCACGACCCGAATTCCGAGGTGGCGTTTATCCCCGGCGCGTGGCGCGTGACGGTGCTGAAGTACGACACCGCGTCCGTGGATAAAGCAGCGGGTAAATTGACGCTTTCCGAAAAGTGGGGGAGCAAGGTGCTCGAAGGCGAAATCACCGAGCACAAATTCACGTACGAAGTGAACGAAGCCAAGGCGCCCGGCGCGGCGGAAAAAACGGTGCGCGTCAAAATGTCCGACCTGGATTCGTGGAAAGATCAAATCGGCGGCGAGGACATCGACCGCCCTTATCGCAAGCAGGAGTGCGCGTTCAAATTTTTCATCCGCCCAGATATCCAATGGCACGACGGGTCGCCGTTCACAGGCGCGGACGTGAAGTTCAGTTACGACACGATCATGAACATCAATGTGAACGCGCAAGGCATCCGTAGTTACCTGCAAGACGTGACATCGTGCGATTTGCAGGACGACGGCATGACGGTGCATTTCCAATCGCGCAAGCCGTACTTCAGCCAATTCGACGTGCTGGCGGGAATGTACCTGGTCCCACGCCACGTGTTTCGTCCCGAACAATTCGGCGGCGACGAGAAAGCGTTCGGCGAAGCGTTCGACAAGCATCTGTTCCGCACGAAACCCATTGGCGTCGGTCCATACAAATTCGCAGAATGGAAGACTGGTTCAAGTCTTTCGCTGGCGAGAAACGATCATTACTGGGCAAGCGAACTGCCGGAAGGCGCGGTACCGAAATGGTCGCCCGAGCAACCTTACATGGATCGTATCGAATTCATCGTGATTCCCGAAAAGGGCGCCGCGTTGAAGGAACTCGAGAAAGGCAACCTCGACGCCGACATGGACGTCGAGCCGGACACATGGTTCCTCGATCAAACAAACACGGAAGCGTTCACGTCGAAAATCGTGCGCGCGCAACGATACGGTTTCCTGTACACGTACATTGCGTTGAACAACGAAGACCCGGTGCTGAGCCAATGGGAGGCCCGCCGTGCGTTGGCCATGTTGGTTCCCACCGCGCGCATCGATAAAGATATTTTCGGCAACCTTTCAACACCAGTTTCGGGTCCTTTCTACAGCCACGGACCGGGATATGACCGCGACGTGCCATTGATTGAGTACGATCCGAAAGAAGCAAAACGTTTGTTACGTAAAAACGGTTGGCTCGATCGCGACAAAGACGGCGTGATTGAAAAAGAAATCAACGGCCAAATGGTGCCGTTTGAAATTGAATATATCATTCATACCGCCCGCGATTATCATCAGAAAGTTGCCGACATTATTAAGGAAAGCGTCGAGCAAGTCGGCATCAAGTTCACGATTCGCAAAGTGGACTTCAACGTGCTGCTGGAAAAAACGCGCGACAAAGATTTCCAAACCGCGCGTATTGCATGGGGCACGTCGCTCGATCCCGATCCGTACCAGATTTGGCACTCCAGCCAGATTAAAAACAATGGCGATAATTATATTTCCTATCGCAACGACATGGTGGACGACCTTTGCGTTAAAATCCGCGAAGAGTTCAATCCCGCGAAACGTTGGGCCATGGCGCGCGAAGTCCACCGCATCATCGCCGAAGACCAACCCGTGGTTTTCCGCGACGGTTTCTCCGAAGTCTTTTTCTACAGCCGCGGAATTCAGGGCGTGAAATTTTATCCGAGCCAATATGCGTATGATTTCACGGAGTGGTGGTGGGCTGACGCGGCAAAGCGGAAGTAAGTACAATTCACCATAAAGGCACAAAGGCACGAAGATTCACATAGAGTTTTCAACCTATTGAATATTTCGTGTTCCTTTGTGTCTTCGTGCCTTTGTGGTAATTATTCGAGGCAGAATTTTGTTCCAATATATCGTCAAACGTTTGCTCCTGATGATCGTGACGCTGTTCGGCATCACGGTCATTACGTTTGTAGTGACGCGTTTGACGCCGGGCGAACCGTCCGTCATCAGCGAGGGACGCAACGATCCTCGCATGGGGGGATACGATTCGATCCTGGAACAAAATCGCCGTAATCTGGGCCTCGACAAGCCCATGTTATTAAACTTTAATTTCGAGAACCGTGATTATCTTGCCCGCCAGGCGGTTGCCGATTTTTGCCGACCGGTGAAGTTCTGGCAAGACAGCGCCGAGACGAATTTACGCCTTTCTGGCGCTGTCGCCATCGAACCCGTCCTCGAACGCCTCGAAGCATTGCAAAGCATTACCGGGACCGTCGATCACCATCTCGAACCGACTAGCGGAGACTTAAAACGTATCGACGTGCAAGATTGCACCCAACGGTTGCTGACGTTGCTGCCAAGCCTTGCCGCCGGGCAGCCGGAAAATATTAATACTTCCGAAGTAACGCAGGAAATATCCACATGGCGCACATGGTTTGAAGATCATCGCGCACGATGGTCGGACGAAAATGTACAAAATACAGTTTCCGATTATCTTGATGGGGACGGAGATATTCAATCGGTACTTATGTTGGGGGGGTACGCCGTACCGCAATTGATCGCAGCGCTCGATTCCGACGATGATATGCAAGTTCGGTTGGCCGACAGCGCACTTTCCGGGCTGACCAGTTATAATTATCTCAGCAGCCCCGATGCTTGGGAAACCGAACGCGGAGAAGTGCTGCGAAAATGGCGTTCGTTTCATGCGCGTGAAAAAATACGCTTCGCTGAATTCAATGGTTTCCAACATACGATTAATATTGTTGCCAACACACAATTCGGCGTTTGGATGCGCCAGATTCTATCGCTCGATTTCGGTCAATCCTACAAACATCGTCGATCGGTGAATCAGTTGATTCTCGAAAAGCTTCCCATCACAATGATATTGTCTGTCTTGTCGATCTTCTTTTCATACTTGATCGCGATACCTCTCGGGATTTTGTCCGCGATCAAAAAACATTCACCCGGCGATAAACTCGTTACCGTATTATTGTTTCTGCTTTATTCGTTACCTTCGTTTTGGGTCGGTCAAATGCTTCTCATGACATTAACCGGCGGGCCAACGCCGTGGCCCGGTGTCGAGTGGCCCGATTTTTTCCCCACGCGTGGATTGAACAGCGAAGGACTCGATTGGCAATCGGGAGGTATGCGCGATATCGCGGATTTGCTCTGGCATTTAGTGCTGCCGACAATTTGTTTAACTTACGGAAGCCTCGCGTTTCTTTCACGTCAGATGCGCAGCGCGATGCTGGAAGCCATTAATGAAGACTACATACGCACCGCACGCGCCAAGGGGCTTTCCGCGCGCTCTGTGATATTTAAGCATGCAGTGCGCAATTCGTTAATACCAATCATAACCATTTCTGCAGGATTATTGCCCGAATTGATTGCTGGTTCAATTGTCATTGAATCGATATTCACCATTCCGGGGATGGGACTATTATCATTCGAGGCGATTTTGAATCGCGATTATCCGGTAATTAATGCAATACTGTTTTTTTCCGCAGCGTTAACGTTGCTCGGTATTTTGCTGGCCGATCTCTGTTATGCGTTGGTCGATCCACGCATCAGTTACGATTGAGGCGTTAGATGACTGACTCCACCACTCCGTCCCCATCGCCTGGAAAGCCGATTTTCGAGTTGCCCGAAGTGCGCTCCTATTGGGAACAAACGACACGAGCGTTTGTGAAAAACAAACTTGCCGTTTTAGGGCTATTTGTTGTTTTCCTGGTGGCAACCATTGGAGTGTTTTGTCCGCTGATTGCCAATCATCGCCCTCTGTATTTGAAAATGGTATTTGAAGATCAGTACGACGAAAATTACTTCATCGTGCTTGATGTAATGGATCAATTTCTCGATCGCGGTCCAGAGCCTGATGCCGAGCGTGCTCTTTCCAATCGTCGCGCTCTTGATCTGGCCATGACGGAAATGCGCGAAAGTTTAGAAGCAAACCAACGAACACGTCTCGACGAATTCAAAACCACTTTTGACCAATTTATTGCCAATCCAACCAATGGATCAGGGGAAACGGCACAAAACGCCCTCGATGCTATTGAAGAAGAATTTGACATCGGTGAGGTGAAGCTGGTTCCGGTTGTTCAATATCCCGCCATTCGTGGTTTAGGACGCGGTGAAGTCGTTTTCATATTCCTCTATGTCTTTACCATCGCCTTGTTTTTCGCGCGCAAACGATTGCGCACGTTGCCACGTTATTTGCTCGCTGTCTCTATTCCCACTGCGATATGTTCAATTGCCTGGCTCGCTATTTTTCCCCCGATTCAAGATACATTTCCTTATCGTCAACATCTCGAAGCCGAAGGCTTTGGCCAGCGAGGTGAAAAAGTCATTCGGACGTTGGTTCCCTATGGTGAAAATG
>CAZOKZ010000077.1:0-20918 GCA_964580585.1 uncultured Candidatus Sumerlaeota bacterium
CATATACTTACAAAAACCAGACAGCAAAAGGACGGTTCCTGGTAAACGTCGGTGGCAGTTCACGCTCGCAATACAGTGTGAAACTGAAAGGTTCCTTCGATGCATTGCAAAGCATAGAACCCACCGGCATCAAAGTAGCCTGCGGAGACTATAACGATGAAACGATCATCAAAAACAGAGCGGACGAAATCGGTTCGGAATTCACGCTTGCCAAAGACAGCTCGTTAGAACCGGAATTTTTTGTGGACGCGCTGATCGTTCAACGTCGTCTGGATAAACCCGATTCCGATTCCATCCGACTATCGGGACGTTTGAGCGGCTGTGCAGAATTGAATCCCGAAGAGGATACGCTTATTGTCAGCCTGGGTTTCCTCACTATTGAAATCCCTCCTGGTGCTTGGGAAACAAACGAGAAGGGAACCATACTGGTCGCCAAAGGTTCGCTCGGTGGTCGCTCGAATTATGTTCTCAAAATAAATAATGAGAAACACACTCTATCCTTGAGTGCGAAAAATTTAAGCCTCCAGGATATTACATCGGAAATATCCATTGGAATCAGTTACGGTTTGCTTGCCCGGATAAACACCCTGATTCTGAACAAAAGCTCAAATGGTCACTTGGAGCGTTATATCTATTAAATGTAGCCCATCGTTGAATACTACACGCCGGGTGTGAAGACACAATTTTCACACCCGGTTTTTCTATACAACGGAATTGGTTACAAAACGACCAATGTCGAAACCGTCTCGCTGAGCGTCAACCCAGGAGAGCAAACTATTCCAGCCAATGGGGAAAAGGCAAAGTTGTGAGTATGACCGGTCATAGAGATGTACCAGCATGGAAAAATATCGCCCGGGGCGATTTTTCAAAAATATAAAATCGTCTGTGTTGAATCATGGGCTTCGCCCCAGAAGGGCGAAGCCTTGAGACTCATGCGTCGGCTTCAGATCTTAGTTGGCAAGCACCGCGACGTTGCTTGCATCGACGATGAAGACCGCGTCGTTTGATTCGCGGACTTTTCCGCTGACGGTTACCTTGGCGCCTGGGACGAGTCCATTCTCTCCTTTCAAATTAACGCGTAAAATTTGGCCGTCAGGATCGACGACTTGAACGCTGGCACTATTCGCACCGATCTCGTTCTTCGGAACACAACAAGCGTCCCATGGTATCGAACATTCGTCGCCGCACGCGGGCGCTTTTTCCATGTCGGTCATGACGAATAATGCGCGTCCTTCGGTGAACGGTTCCGCGCGCCCGCCGATGTAACCGGTGAAGGCAATTGTGTCGCCGGGTTTTGCATTCGCGCGCGCTTCGTGCAGTGGGATGGCATCCGTGGGTTGTTGGCTGAGGAAAAACTCGTCTGGCAAACTTGCGGTTTCCACGGATTGGTTGGTTGCGGTTTGAGCGGAGGGGCTGCTTTTGGGTGCTTCCTGGCTGCAGGATGCAATCGTCAACGTTGTGGCGAGCAGGCAAGCAATGGGTGTGGTTTTCATGTTTCGTCTCCTGTGAGTAATCGAATGGATTAAAGTGATTTGAGTGCTTCGGGAATGGGCATGCGCAGGCATCGCCACGCGGGTGGCAGTGCGCCGACGATGCCGAGAAGAACACCGATTGCTCCGCCAGATGCCAGAACGGTGCTGTTGAGCGTTAGTTGGAAAACGCCCATGGAGTAGGAGATTGCAATGCCGTCGAGAAATACCTTGGCGATGGCGAGTGCCACAAACAACGCAACGGATGCGGAAAGCAATGTTTCCTGGATCAGGCTGAGAACGATGGCGCGGCGTGAAAATCCAAGCGATTGCAACATGGCTAGTTCGCGCACACGCGCGGAAAACGCGCTGTACAACGTGTTGAGCCCGCCCAGGATTCCCGCAAGCGCGATCAAGACGGCGGTTGTCCAGATCATGATGCGAATGGGGCGGAAAAAACGCACCAGCGACGCATAATAATCGGCTTCCGGCATGGCGGTCAGTTCCAGGTCGATTCGCATTTTTGTAAAGGCGTCCACATCGGCAAACTCTGCGTCCCCCAGAGAAAGAACCACACACGATAATCCATCGCGTTTCGTGGCGACTTGCAAATCCGTCAGCGGGGTCCACAGTTCGGCGTCCATCACGGTGCCGCGGGCTTGAAAACGACCGACGATGATCCATGGCTGATTTTCGAACCAGAGCGATTCGCCCAATGCGAGTTTCGATTCAGGCAGACCGAGTTTTTCCGCCGCCAGACTGCCCGCAATCAGTTCGTTTGCTCCTTGGCGCGGTGTGCGTCCCTCGATCATCTCGACGCGATCATGCACCAGAAAGGCACCGGGAGTAATTCCACGCACAATGGCGCGCAATTCTCGGTCGGATTCTCTTTCGGGAAAGAAAATTAACGCGGAAACGATTTCGGGCGAAATGCAGGCAACGTCACCAATTGTGAGAATTCCTGGCAGGCTGGCTTGAATCACCCCCGGAGCGGACGAAGGGATTTCGCTTCGCTCGATGCTTTCTTCGCTTCCCGTGGCGAGCAGCAGAACGTTCTTGGAATCGTGATGGATGCTCAGGGAAGAGCGCATGCCTTCGACAAAAGCCGCCGCCGCTATAATTAACAAGACGACCAGCGCGTTTCCCACAAGGATCGTGAGGAAACGACGTGGAGAGCGTCCCAGATTGCGTACTGCATAATCGAAAGGAATCAGTTGCATCGTCACACCGCCCTGAACGCTTCGGCAGTCGATAAACGCGCCGCACGAATCGCTGGCAACATTCCCGCTCCAATGCCAATACCGGCGCACAGCGTCATCCCGATCACGACGGTCAACGCGTTGGCCTGGATCATGACGCTTAGTCCCTCGACCGAGAAGGTGAATTGACCCAGCCAGGAAACCAGTACCGTGATCAGCACACCGACGATTCCACCCAGCAAACTGAGGCACAGGCTTTCCGTAACCACCAACCGTGCGATTAGTCCTTCGGAATATCCCAAGGTTTGCATGACGGCGTGATCGGTGATGCGGTCCTGGACGGAAATGGAAATGGCGTTGGCAACAAGAGCGAAAATGGCGATGAGGCTTCCGAGACCAAGCCAACTGGCAAATTCTACCAATTGAATAATATCGGTAACGGCGCGCGCGACGAATGCTTTTTCGGAAGAGGTCCAGGTGGGGGCTTGCGAATGGGCGAATTCTTCGTCGATTCGAGCGGCGACTTCGTCCAATTGGTGGGGGTCTGTCACCCGTACATTAAATTGGGTGACGATGCCTTCTTTGTTGCCTGCGGCGCGTTGTAAAAAATCCAAATGGACGTAGGCGACATTTTGATCCTGAGGGTTTTTGGATTGGAGAATTCCGGCGACGCTAACCGTGATGCCCGCCGCATCGAATCGATCGCCCACTGAAAGCCCGCGTCGTTCTGCCAGGCGTTCGCCCAAGAGCGCCGCATCGTTCCGGCGTGTCCAGTCTTCGATTGAACCGCTCAGCAATATAAAGTCAGCCGATTGCACACTGTCTTCCAGCACGCCGCGGAACGTGACCACATCGAGCGATGCGCGACAGTTGTTGACGACGATTTGCATGGGCGTGACGCTGGCGACTCCGGGAATCGAAGCGATGGCGCGTGTGTAGTCCTGGGGAAGTTCGCTGGTGAAAGGACAAAACCGATTTTCGCGGTACACGACCAACATGGTTTCTTCCGCCGTCTCTCGCGTGGCGGCGGCAACGCCCGAACGCATGGCCTGGACCGCGCAAAACAAGAACATCGCTGTGGCGATACCCGTCAGCGTAAGGAGCGTCCGCGCCCGGTGGCGTATTATGTATTTAAACGTGAGTGGAATCATGCGCAAAGGAATCATCCGACGACCTCCACTTGTTCCACCAGGCGTCCCTTTTCCAAATGCAGCGTTCGGCTGGCATATTCCGTGGCGTGCGGGTCGTGCGTTACCATGACCAGCGTGCATTCGACCTCGGTTGTCAGGTTTTGCAGGAGCGAAAGAATTTCATGCGCCGACGACTTGTCCAGATCGCCCGTCGGTTCGTCAGCCACGATGATTTTCGGATCCGTCACAATGGCGCGTGCAATCGCCACGCGTTGTTCCTGGCCACCGGAAAGTTGACGCGGGTAATGATCGTGCCGGTCGGCGATCCCAACCAGATTCAAGGCGTTGGCTACCCGTTGATGGCGTTCTTTGCGCGACAGGGGATGTAGTAAAAGCGGCAGTTCGACGTTTTCGTATGCCGTCAGAACGGGGACCAAATTGTAAAGTTGGAAAATATACCCGACGTGATCGCGGCGCCAGGTTGCCAATGCCGAACGGGATAACGTGGCAATGTTTCGTCCCGCCACATGCAGCTCGCCCGACGTGGGACGATCAATGCCCGCGATCAGGTTGAGCAATGTCGTTTTGCCGCTGCCCGACGGTCCCATGAGGGCCAGAAATTCACCTGCGGCAACGTCGAGATCCAACCGGTCGAGCGGGATAATTTCCTGATCGCCGCGCCGATAGATGCGCGTTAATTGTCTGCATTCGATAAAGGCCATTTTATTCGCCCCTTTCCTGGCGTACGCGCACGCGGTCGCCATCGTTGAGCGTTGAATCCGAAGAAACGATGAGGTAATCGCCCGGCTGCAATCCGTCTGCGATTTCCAACCAATCGTTGTTTTGTGCACCCGTCAGCGTGATGGTTCGCTTCGCCGCATGGCCTTCTTCACCGTCGAATTTCGACACGACCCATGCCGTATTTTCGGAAATACCCGATTCGTGGGCGAATACTGAGAGCCCCATTGGTGCCCGGGAAGAGTCGGAAGTCGTTTGCCTTGCCAGAAAACGAACGCGCGCCAGCATATCGGGTTTGAGTTCCGGCGCGGGGTCTTCGATGGCGACCTTTACTTCCAACGTGTTTTTTTGAATGTCGGCAAGATTGGTGATACGGGAAACCTTTCCAGCGAAAACGCGTTCGGGGAGGATTTCCACGACGATTTCAGCCGATTGCCCAACGCCAACTTTCGAGGCATCCGCCAGCGGGACATCCACCCGCACCTGGAGGTGGGCTGGGTCGTAGAGTTCTGCCACTTGCGACATTTTTGGATTATCGGAACCGGACATGACAACCGATCCCGGTTCCACCAACCGGCGCATGATGACTCCATCGATGGGGGAGTGGATTTCCAATCGTTCGACACGAAGGCGTGCTTCGTCCAACGCCACTTGGGCAAGCTCCAGACGGCGTCGTTCTTCCGTGCGAAGCTCCAAATGGCGCTGGGCGGCTTCCTGCTCTGCCCGAACGCGGTCCAATCGCGCACGCAGCTCTTCGATTCGCTGCTCGACGACGCGCACCCGCGCTGCCTGGGCGTTTGCGGCGGCTTCTGCGGTGTCGAATTCCTCTTCGGAAATCGATCCTTCCGCAACCAAGCCTTTGCGCCGTTCAAAAATTCGTTGGGCTTCCTTCAGCAGTGCCTTTTCCACGTCAAGGTCGGCTTGGGCGAGTGTCAGGGAAGCTTCTGTTTCTCGAACCGTTGCCAGAGTTATGGAAGCGTTGCGCTTGGCTTCGATGTTCGCTTCCCACGTTTCTTCAGCGGCTTGCGCTTCGGACTGTGCGCGGCGAAGCGCCAACCGTGCATCGTCGTCGATCAACCGGGCAAGCACGTCGTCTTTGGCAACGGCATCGCCTTCGAGGAACAGAACCTCTTCGACCGTTCCGTTGGTCAAGGCAGTGGCATAAACGAGAAACGGATCGGGTTCGATCCATCCCGCTGCCTGGGCAACCGTCGAACCACTGGTTGATTCGGTTTGAGAAACGGTTTTCGTGAGAGCGGGACGCTCCACAACCGGAATCGCCACAACATCGATGGCGGGCGTCAGACTGCTTGCAAGGGACCCGGCGAATAACCCAACAAATGCCAGCAAAATCCCCACTGGCAACGCCACGCGCGTTCCCCATTTGAAAGAAGGTTCAGGTACAAGGAGTTTTTCTTTTCCGGGAAGTACGGAAAGCGACGATGGTTTTAATACCTTCGCTTCGCGCGTCCCGTTTAGAGTTGTAACGGACACGGGAAATACCTCTCTGCCATAGGTAGATTCATCATTTCAAGAAATGGAGAAATGACAATCTCAGCAGAGAAGAACTTTGATTTGAAGATGAAGACGCAGATGCGAGAGTTGATCCTGCGGTCGCCATAACCGGTAGGAAATTCCCGTAGCCGAAATCGGCATTGAAGGCGAATATTCATCCCAAATGCACAGCGTGGTCGTCGGCGACTTGAACGTAAGCGGTAAAACAACTGGCACTATCGAGTCAGGCAATGAATTCCCGCAGCACGCACTTGGACATGAATGACGCCCGTCGCACGGGGTATGGGTGGGCTTTTCCTGCGGTTGTTCCTCGTGTGAACAACAGCTCATTGGCGCAACGGGTTTGGGTGATGGTTGCTGTCTCTCGCAACAACGCGCGGGCGAGGTTTGCAGAATGCACGTCAGGGCAAAAACCAACATCATCCCCATCGCCATTGAACGGCGACAGGAAACGGATAGCGCGGCTTTCGAAAATGATGTTAGGAACCCGGTCATCGATTGGCAGAACCCAAATCAAGACTTCAACTAGATAGATTCAAATAGAATACCGATTTTCAGTCAATCGGATTTGTCCACGATCATGGCGATTGGGCGTATCTCAACTTTGTTGCCAAAGATTAAAAGATTCACCACAAAGCCACGAAGGTCACAAAAAAATGATCGCCGCGGCAAAACCAAAAAGTGCTCCATCGGCGCCCACATGAGAAAACTCCTGCTCATCGCCCGTGCCGTCGTCGTGAGCGGCGAACCCTTTGACCTCACAAAAATCGGAACGCAACAATCGACAGTTTCCGCTTGAAATGGAACACAGTATCTTAGTGGTTTGATTTTTCTCTTTGTTTTGGGTACAAACTCAAGATGAGGCCATGACGATTCAACGGAAAAAAATCAGAGTGAAGTGGAACAAATCGGAACGACGCGAACGCCGGATTTTTCAGCCTCGATTGCAGCATGCAAATTTACGCAATCTATAGCATCTTCAAATTCAATGAACCCATTTCTTCTCAGATGTTGTCATGGCTTTCCACACGACGGTATTTTCTCCATTGAACGTTCAGTTTTCTCATTCGTGCACGTAGCGTGTTTGGGTGAATGTCGAGTAATTTCGCGGCCCCGTCGGAGCCTTCGATTTTTCCGTGCGTAACCATCAACGCATGTTCGATGGTGCGGCGTTGGGCTTGGTCGAGTGTTTCGATTTTGGATTGCGAGGCGGCGTTTGTTCGGATCGCGCTCGGAGCAGACACACCGACAAACCCGCCCAGCGCATGCTCGATGTCGAGTCGCGTGCCATTACCCAGAAGCACGGCGCGATCGATGACGCTTTGCAATTCGCGAACGTTGCCAGGCCATGGATAATTTTGTAACAACTCTAAATCGCGCGTCGTCAAATCACACGCAGGAACGCCAAACCGAATTGACGCGCGGCGTGCAAATACATGCGCCAAAGAATCAAGGTCGCCGATACGGTCGCGCAACGGCGGTATAAGAATCGGGAAAGGACTGAGACGGTACCAGAGGTCTTCTCGGAATGTGTGCGCGGCAACCATTTCCGACAAGTTTCGGTGTGTGGCGGCGATGACGCGCACATCGACACGTTGCGGGTCTTCTCCACCGACGCGTGTCAGCAATCCTTCCTGTAATACACGCAGCAATCGTACTTGCGCAGGCGCGGGGAGCTCGCCGACTTCGTCGAGAAACAACGTGCCGTGGTGGGCTTGTTCAAACCAGCCGCGCCGACGCGCCGACGCACCTGTGAAGCTGCCTTTTTCGTGACCAAACAACTCCGAATCGATCAACTCGGGCGAAATCGCCCCACAATTGACGCGAATAAACGGACCGGTGTGACGTGGCGAACGTTGATGCAGCGCGCGGGCGACGACTTCCTTGCCCGAACCGGTTTCACCCAGCAGCAATACGGGGATGTCTTGTTTTGCCACGAGGTTTACGCGGTCAAAAATGGATCGCAGTCCACCGTGCTCGCCAATGATTTCCGGTTCGTCGTCGGGACCGCGCCCCAACCGGCGCAGCAAACGCGTGTTTTCGCCTTCGGCGGCACGTTTGAGCGTCTCTAATTGATCGAGCCGCCAATCGTTCTCAAACGCCACGGCGAACGGTTCGAGTAAACTCGCCAGGCTGGTTTCCTCACGATAATGTCGCGTATCGTCCCATTTGTGAAAGCATAACGCAATCATGCCAGGAGGACCGGACTCTGGGCGAAGGGGCGCGATCCACGCGGGAGCCTTGATCTCGCGATAAAACCAGGACGCGCCAAATTCAGGTGGCTGTTCCGAGTGCAAAATCCAAGCAGGATGACCGTGTTCAATATAAGACGTCAATTGAGAGGCGCTTTCCGAAACGGGAGCCTGGGTGATCGAGTGTTCGCACGACGTGATCAAGTCAGACTTCCAACGAAATTCCTGGATTTGGTGCACTTCTCCCGGCACCACGCGCCACACGACCAAAGCGCGCAAGCCCGATTGTGCCGCACGCAAGATCCCCCCGATTCGCGGAACGATTTCTTCGAGCCGACCGTGGTGGCCAACTTCTTTCCAGACAGCAACTTGAAGTGGGTAATCAATGGGCATGGATGGACCACCAAATAAAGTGGTACTGCTAAATATGGTGAAATTAGACTATCATATATGGTTGATATGTAAAAGGAAAATTTTCAACCATAATAAAATCAATGCTCTGCGTATTGGCATTTTGTCTGCAATGCATGGAGCCACTTCACGAACAGCCGAGGACCCAATGCGTACTATCCTGATAACCATGGTGACGATGTTTTTACTGGCGAGCGCTCACGCGGGCGAATTGCTTAATGTCTCGTACGATCCAACGCGCGAATTTTACAAAGAATACAACCAGGAATTCGCCGCGTGGTGGAAAACGCGTACGGGCGAGGAGGTCACGATCAAGCAATCGCACGGTGGCGCGGGCAAACAGGCACGCGCGGTGATCGACGGGCTCGACGCGGACGTCGTGACACTGGCGTTGGCGTATGATATCGACGAAATTTCCACGCGCACGGGGCTTTTTCCTGCCAACTGGCGCGCGCGCTTGCCAAATAACAGCGCACCGTACACATCGACGATTGTGTTCCTTGTGCGAAAAGGCAACCCGAAGGCCATTCACGATTGGAACGACCTGGTGAAGCCTGGCGTATCGGTGATTACACCGAATCCGAAAACGTCGGGCGGAGCGCGATGGAATTACCTGGCGGCGTGGGCGTATGCGTTGAAGGCGGAACTGGGCGATTTGTCCAAACTTCACGACTCGATGGCGGCAGGGGAGGTGAGCGCGGCGGAAACGAAAGCTCGCGCGTTTGTCACGCGGCTGTACAAGAACGTGCCGGTGCTCGATTCAGGCGCGCGCGGTTCGACAACGACGTTTGTCCAGCGAGGAATCGGCGATGTGTTTATCTCGTGGGAGAACGAAGCGTTCCTGGCGCTGAACGAATTCGGCAAAGATCAGTTTGAGATCGTCGTGCCGTCGATCAGTATCCTGGCCGAGCCGCCCGTTACAGTGGTCGATAAAAACGCCGAGAAAAAAGGCAACGCCAACGCAGCACGCGCGTATCTCGAATACCTGTATTCACCGACAGGCCAACGTCTTGCCGCAAAACATTATTATCGCCCAGTTTTTGAATCTTTTGCCGATCCAAAGGATCTCCAACGCTTTCCGCACGTTGCGCTGATCACCGTCGATGAAGTGTTTGGCGGTTGGCAAAACGCCCAGAAAACGCATTTCGCCGATGGTGGCGTATTCGATCAGATTTATGTCGCCAACGAATAAGCAAAAGGGTCAGACGATGAAATTACCCGCGTTGAAAAAACCAAGCGTATTGCCGGGTTTCGGTCTCAGCCTGGGATTTACAGTTTTCTACCTGGGGTTGATCGTGCTGATTCCACTCGGCGCGTTGGCGATTCGGACAGCCGAGTTGTCTGCGGCGGATTTTTGGAAAGCGGTGTCCTCGCCACGCGTTGTGGCAGCGTACAAACTCAGCTTCGGCGTGGCGATTGTCGCTGCACTCATCAACGCAGTGTTCGGATTGATCGTCGCCTGGATGCTCGAACGTTATCGTTTCCCGGGCAAGAAGCTGATCGACGCGTTGGTTGACTTGCCGTTTGCGCTTCCAACGGCGGTGGCGGGCATTGCGCTGACGGCGATTTATGCACCGAACGGCATCATCGGCGCGCAGCTCTTGAAATTGGGCGTGCGGTCGGCGTACTCGCCGTTGGGCATTGGAATCGCGCTCGTGTTCATCGGATTGCCGTTCGTCGTACGAACGGTGCAACCGGTGATTGCGGACCTGGATCGTGAAATCGAAGAAGCCGCCGCCAGTTTAGGCGCAAATCGCTTGCAAACGTTTTCACGCGTGATTTTCCCCGCGCTTTGTCCCGCATTGCTGACGGGTGTCGCGCTCGCGTTCGCGCGCGGACTGGGAGAATACGGCTCGGTGGTTTTCATTTCGGGAAACATGCCGATGAAAACCGAAATCGTTCCGCTGCTCATCATCACCAAACTCGAACAATACGAATACGCCAGCGCCACGGCTATCGCGCTGGTAATGCTAGGCGCTTCGTTCACGCTTTTGTTGCTCATCAACGGGCTGCAAGGTTGGTCGCGGCGACGTATGGCCGCCTAAAGGAAATCACTCATGCAACCAACCGTCTATCCTTCAAACCGCGTTGTGTTGTCGCCGATGGATTCACCGACCACCGAAACGCTATTCGTGCGCATGGCGATTGTCTTGTCTGGCATTGGTTTTTTGGTGTTATTTTTGATTTTACCGCTTGCGGTGGTTTTTGGCGAGGCACTCTCGAAGGGCATCGAAACCTACTGGTCGGCAGTGCGCGAACCGGATGCGTTGGCGGCAATCAAACTTACGTTTCTTGCGGCAGGTATCTCCGTCCCCCTGAATCTAGTGTTCGGTGTCGCAGCGGCGTGGGCGATTGCCAAGTTCGATTTCGTCGGCAAAAGTTTCCTGACCACGTTGATCGATTTGCCGTTCGCGATATCACCGGTCATTTCGGGGTTGATCTTCGTGTTACTCTTCGGTGCACAGGGACTGCTCGGCCCCTGGCTTGCTGCGCATGACATCAAAATGATCTTCGCCGTACCGGGTATTGTACTCGCCACGTTGTTTATCACGTTTCCGTTCGTCGCGCGTGAATTGATTCCTGTCATGCAGGAACAAGGCGCCGATGAAGAAGAAGCCGCGATTATCCTGGGCGCGAGCGGTTGGCAGACATTTTGGAAAGTGACGTTGCCAAACGTAAAATGGGGTTTGGTTTACGGTGTGATTTTGTGCAACGCGCGAGCCATGGGCGAATTCGGCGCCGTCTCCGTTGTTTCGGGACATATACGCGGTGAAACGAACACACTGCCGCTGCACGTCGAGATTCTTTACAACGAATACAATTTCGCGGCAGCGTTCGCGGTGGCTTCGATCCTGACCTTGCTGGCGTTGCTGACACTCATCTTGAAAAGTTTAGTGGAATGGCGTGCGAATGTTCAACGACGCGACGCCGATCAACGAATCCGAGAGGCAACAAATCGATCATGAGCATCACGGCGAACAATATTTCCAAGCGTTTTGGCGATTTCACCGCACTCGATGATGTTTCGCTCGATGTGCAATCCGGCGAGTTGGTTGCACTGCTTGGACCGTCGGGTTCGGGCAAGACGACGTTGCTGCGTGTCATTGCGGGCTTGCAACAACCCGACGCGGGGACGGTGCTTTTTCACGGCGAAGACACCACGCGCACGAGCGTCAAAAATCGCCGAGTTGGTTTTGTGTTTCAGCACTATGCGCTCTTTAAGCACATGACCGTTTTCGACAACGTGGCGTTTGGATTACGCGTTTTACCGCGCCGCGCGCGTCCCTCGCGGGGCGAAATCCGCGACCGCGTCATGGCGCTGCTCAAACTGGTGCAAGTCGATTGGCTGGCAAACCAATACCCATCGCAACTTTCCGGTGGCCAGCGTCAACGCGTTGCTCTTGCGCGTGCACTTGTCATCGAGCCCAAAGTGCTACTGCTCGATGAACCGTTTGGCGCGCTCGACGCCAAGGTGCGTCGTGAATTGCGCAAATGGCTGCGGCGTCTGCACGATGAACTTCACGTGACCAGTGTATTCGTTACGCACGACCAGGAGGAAGCGCTCGAAGTCGCCGACCGCGTCGTCATCATGAACCATGGACGCATTGTGCAATGCGGAACGCCGGAGGAAGTTTACGATGCGCCCGCTTCGCCGTTCGTTTACGAGTTTCTCGGCAGCGTAAATCTCTTCCAAAGCCGTGTGCAGAGTGGATGCGCCGATATTCATGGGGCGCGCGTCGAAGTTATTGCCGCGACTCCGTCCCCCGTGCATGCGCGCGCGTATATTCGCCCCCAGGATTTTGAAGTATCGCTCGATCCAATCAACGGCAACGCATTTGAAACCGTTGTGCGCCACGTCTCATTGCTCGGCTCGCTCGTGCGGCTGGAAGTATCGCGGCCAGGCGACGACGAAGAAATCGAAGTCGAATTAACGCGCGAGCAATATCGTCAAATGGGCGTTTCGCGCGGCGCGCATGTGTATCTCCGTCCCTTGCGCGCGGCTGTCTTTCCTGGAGGCGTGATCACCGCGCGATAAGCTCTCCGATTCATCACCAGTTACGACCAAACGGCCAGTAAAACACTAGCCGATGGCACTCACTTTGTCTCGAAAAAGGAACCCGTATGAAAACACACTTTTTGAAAAACAAAAACTTCGCGCTCGTTGGCGCTTTGGCACTGGTTGGCGCAAATCTTCAGGCACAGCAACAACCCGTCGAAGCAATCAATCAGCAGGATGAGATCGTTTCAATTAACCTCGCGGCGAATCGCGATGCAAACGAGGTGTTGGAGATTTTGCGCTCGAACGACAAGTTTGAAACGAACGCCTACACAACGCGTGTCTTTGAATTACGCAATACCACTGCGTACGAATTGCTCCTCACCATCAGCCAGGCCGTTGCGACAGAAAAAGGCGTCGTGCGCGGAGCTGTGACCCAAGCGGTCAATGGAGAAAAGGCGCGTCATTTTCTTGTGGTGACCACAACAAACGAGCAGATGCCCGCGATTGAAAAAACGCTCGAAACGCTCGACGTACCGGGCATGGTAAACAGCCAGGGACGTTCACGCAAAGCATTGCGGGTTAAATATCGTCGGGCTTCGGATCTCGGCGCGGTGCTCAAAGGCACGCGTTTGACCAGCCAGGCAAAAATCCTCGCCGACGATTTGACAAATACACTGTATTACGACGATTCGGAATACGTGATTGGAAAAGTCGATGAATACGTGAGTTTTTTCGACGTTCCAATTCCACAAATCGAGTTCGATGTGCAAATCATCGAAGTGCGCGAGGATGCGACCGGCAAACTGGGCCTTGATTGGGACGCTTGGAAACGAAGCGTTGGCGGGCAATTCGGCGTAACGGGCAACTGGTTCGAGGGCGACGAACAATTTGCGCGCCTCGACGGTTTGCTGACACTCGATGCCAACGTGCTGGCAAATTTTCTGAATTACACCGTGCAAAGCGGCACGGCGAATCTCGTGCAGCGTTCGCGTCTGACGGCCTCCAACCTCAAACCCGCCGTCATCAGCGACACGCGCCGCATACCGTTTCAGGAATACACGCGCTCGACACCAACGGCCGGCATCCTGACGGAAACCAATCCTCGTGTGGATGCCTACGGTGAAGCGGACGCCGGTGATGCCAATCTCGATGAGCCGCGGATCGTGACAATCACGCCCCCGGTTGTAAATCGGCTCTCGGAACTTGGCGCGGGCGACGAAGGCCTGCTTGTCAGCATTGCTCCGGTTATTGGTACCGAAGCCGTTACGGCGGATGTGCACATTGCCGTCAATTCCGTCACGGGTTTCGACCAACTCGGCAAGCCCATTGTTGCGCGTCAGGATCTGAGCAATCAATTCTCGCTTGCCAACGGCCAGCAAGTGCTGCTTGGGACGTTGGAACGTGAAACGAGCACGACTGCACGTTCGGGCATTCCGGTTTTGAAAGATATTCCCATCGTTCAATACCTGTTTAGCGTCGAAACGAAAAAGAACCAGAAGTCGCGTGTGTTCATCGTTGCCAATCCCACGTTCCGCCACGTTGGATACGACGCCGGGACACTTGCGGATGCCAAATCATCGCCCGTGCTGCGGATTGAAGAGCGCGAGATCGATTTCACTTTCAGTCCCACTCGGTAAAGTTTACCTCCTATCAATAGGCATGAAGAAGAGGTACGTTGATTGTTTTCCAATCGATGGTGCTTATTTACTGTGCGTTTGTTTGCCTCCGCTATCATCACCATGCTCGTGCTGCCTGCGATTTACCATGTGTGGCATCGCAATGGCGAAGACTTCTTGCACCGGGAAGACCCGGAACACCCGGCAACAGTGGAAACCAACGTCGAATAAATAACAAACGGTGAACGACGGGTGCTCCTGTCGCTCACCGTTTTCAACGATACGAATACTCACCAGCTTATACAAACTGTGAAGGCCACATCGGCACGCTTGGTTCCGAAAACGACAAAGTCGTTCAACTCGAACTTGCACAAGACGAGGGAAAAGCCCCTCCGTCGATCGGCCCAATGCGATTTCGACGACTTTAACCGAGTAAGGAATATGCGTTGCACGCGATCAAGGCTCCGATCCCGTACGTCGCGCACGAGCGGGGGATAAAATTTACTCGGTTATCACCCGAATGCTGCACAATGGAACTTTGCTTTGGTCAAGACTTTGAACAGTTCACTGTTCAAATTGGGCCATCATGGGAATGGCGATCAAATCAAGCCAGAAATGCTCGCGTTCAGGTAATGTTGTTGGGAGAGTGAATTTGAAGTTGGTAAAAAATTAATACTTAATATAGACAAACCATGAAGAGTGCTTATTCCGAAAATCTATTCCGGTTTTCGATTTATTCGCTGGTGGACTGATAGACCCCTGAGAGCATTCTTTGACGAATTGACGCATCAGTTCGGGCAACTCCACCGCGCAACGCGCCTTACCCATGCGTTATCATTAAAATCTGTTAATTTGACATGTGGAATGATTGAGTTATGTTGCTGTTATATAGGAGTATATACGTCTTGCGGATCCTTCTATGAGATGAAACGCTGTTTCTGACTTACTGGGCATCTTGAAGAGACGACTTTTCAATTCCGGAGCACGTTCAATGAAAGTAAGAATCTTAGTCCCTATAATGTTGGCGACGCTTGTAGCCATGGCATCGTTTACGCCTCAATCGTTCGCGGATCCAGGCACGACGTTCACGTATCAGGGGCAACTCGCCGATGGCGGCGTGCCCATCGATTCGGCAGTGGATTTGAGATTCACGCTTTACGATGCCGACACGGGCGGTACGGTGTTGGGTTCGCCGATTACGCTCAACAACGTGTCGTACGCCGACGGCGTGGTGCAAGAAGACCTGGATTTTGGTGCGCAGTTCGACGGTTCGCCGCGCTGGCTGGAGGTTGAACTGGCCAATTCGACGGGCGGTTCGTTTACGACACTGACGCCGCGTGTGGAGCTGAAGCCCGTGCCGTATGCGATGTACGCCCAGACGGCACAAACCGCCCTGGACGATGCTGATACGGATGCGTCGAACGAATTGCAAACGCTGAGCTTCACATCGCCGACGCTGACGATCAGCAACGGCAACAGCGTGGACCTCAGCAGCCTGGTTCCGTCCGGAGCCGACGGGTATTCGCTCGATGCCGACGACGGCGACCCGGTGGATGCGGTGTACGTGGACAGCGAAGGCAACGTTGGCGTCGGAACAACCTCTCCAAAATACTCGTTCAACGTTGGGGGCACCGGCGGCATCGGCATCGCCAGTTGGGTGGCCACCAATACGCCCGGTACATCGTTAAGCGGAACACCGAATAGCTATGTTGCCACAACGGGTGGGACCACTGCGGCCCAATCGTTTACATATTCTACGACCAGACTGATCACACGGCTCAAGGTTATGATCGATAGTCAAAACACTCAACCAGAGGCCTCGTGCAATATCTATGAAGGTGAAGGAATCGATGGTACCCTGCTGACATCCGCTTCTTGCACGCTTCCAACAGGCACCACTAGTTATGCCACAATCGATTTCGATGAACCTGTGATTCTTACCGGGGGCAATAAGTACACTTTTGAACTGGTATCAAGCAGCAGCACGGATATCTATATCGGTCTGATTTCCGGTAATTATTACTCCAGCGGCAGATGGATCGAAGACAGCAACTACGACATGGTTTTCAGTACTTACGATGGAGAAAAAGCTTACATCGCTTTCCCCGACGGAACAACGCAGAAAACCGCCTATGACAGCAAAAATAAATATTCACTCGACGCTGCCGACGGCGACCCCACCGACGCGGTCTACGTGAAAAACAATGGCTATGTCGGGATCGGAACCACGGGGCCAACGTATCCGCTGACAATCAACAACAACGGTAAAACGGAAGCATCTTACTCGGGCGCCACCTCTGGCCAGGACGCTCGGGTTCAAATGTTCGTCAATACGACCAACATTACAGGCGGCGGCATTGCGGTCAGCAACGAAGGCGGCTGGTTCGATCTGAACGATGGCTATGTCACGTATCTGCCGCTCGACGATGGGTTGGGCGTGCGCGTCATGGGCGCCCTGAAGGTCGTCACCAACGCGTGGCCCGATTACGTGTTCGACGAGGACTACCCGCTCGCATCGCTTCACGATGTCGAGAAGAGCATCCAGGAAAACGGTCATCTGCCGAACGTGCCGAGCGCCAAGGAAATCGAGCGTGACGGCGTGTCGGTCGGCGAGATGAACGGGGTTCTCTTGCGGCAAATCGAAGAACTGACGCTGCGCCAGATCGAAATGAACAAGACCATCGAATCGCTTCGTCAGGAAGTGGAAACGCTGAAAGCCGACCGCAACGAGGAGAACGCCAAATGAAATTCAATACACTGAAAACACAACGCATGATGGCATGCACGATGGTGGCGGGGCTTCTTTGCGCGGCGCCCATGATGACACGCGCGCAAACCAACAATGAATTCCAAGGCGATTATACGGGGACGAACATCACTTCAAGTGCAACTCAAAATGCCGCGTATGGCGATTACTCGGGTTATACGTTGTATTCTGGGGATGATAACGTTTTTGTGGGTTTTCGTGCTGGGTTTGGCGAAGTGGACGAAAGCGGCGGCTCGACACCAGCCTTCTGGACCATTACCGAAGACAACACCAACAGTGGCAACACCGCTGTTGGATCCTATGCAGGGTTTAAGGTGGATGGTATAAATTCGTCGTACATTGGATTCGAAGCCGGTTACAATAATCAAGCAAGCTACAACACATTCGTTGGGGCACGATCGGGATATTACACCACAACTGGCACCTATAATACCTTCATGGGTTACAAGGCTGGACAATCCACCGACACTGGCCGTGACAATACCTTTATAGGAAGGTATTCGGGCGCCAGTATAAGTACAGGCAGCGATAATACCGTTGTCGGCGCCACGGCGATGGGAACCGGAGGTTCAAGTATAAGCCAACAAAGCAACGCTGCGTACTGTAACACCGTGATGGGAAGCGAAGCCGGTTACGACATCGGAAACCCAATCACTGGATCCGACAATTCGTGGAATAATTCGTGTTTCGGCGCTTTCGCCGGCGATGACGTTGGAGGCGGCAGAGCCAATACCTTGATCGGCGCCCATACCGGAACCAATACGGAACATGCGGATTACAATACATTCATTGGCGCGTTTTCCGGTTGGGACAATAACCGCACGAATAACACAAACGATGCCAGTCGAAATACATACGTGGGAATTGCAGCAGGCGAGTATAACCGAGAGGGGAGCGACAACGTCATTATTGGAGCCTTGGCCGATATCCGAACCTGGGATGGAGTGTCCGATAGCGATCTGGAAGATGCGTTCGATGGAAATAGTTGGCAAGATTTCGATCGTCCAGCGTTGAGCGGCAGTTACGATGGTGGCTCTAGTGCCGATGTGAATCGCATGGTGCTAATCGGTTCGTATGCCAGATCGGGTCGCAACGACACAGTGACGATCGGTTACAGCGCCGATTCCACAGAGCAAAAGACGATTACCATCGGGACAGAGGCGCAAGGAACCCACTCGGAAGCCATCGTCATCGGATACCAGGCGGCCAGCCACGGGAACAAGATCGCGGTGATCGGCAGCTCGAACACCACGTCCATCGATCCAAACGCCGACGCCACGACGGCGCTGGGTTCGGCGAGTTATCGGTACACCAATGTTAATGCCCAAGCCTACAATGTGCTCGCCGACGCGGCAACCGCCGCGACAATAGACTTTCAATCCGACGCGGGCACGAGCGACGACGATCATTGGCGCATCGAGGCCGCCGATAGCGGCAATTTCACGATCCAATCGCTGGCAAGCGGCGTGTACACACCTGTCCTCACAATTTCCAACAACGGCAACGTGACGATCCCCGGCGAAATCAGCGTCAATTCCGACGCACGTCTGAAACAAAACGTCGAGCCCATCTCGAACGGTATTGAAACCGTCGGCAAACTTCAGCCAAAAACGTACGAGTGGAAAGATTACCTGCAAAAAGCGGCCGGCCGTCATCCTGGCCTGATCGCCCAGGAAGTCGAAGCCATCGTCCCCGAGATCGTCTCAGAAGACGCCGACGGCATCAAGTCAGTCAGCTATCAAGAACTCGTTCCGTACTTGATCGCCGCAGTGAATGAACTGAGCGAACAGAACAAGGCACAACAAGCGATCATCGACGAACTACAGGCGCAGGCAAAAACCGCCACCGAGTTGGAAGTGCAACTGGCGGAAGTGAAAATTCTCCTCCAGGATCAGAAAGACATGATGCGGCGGATGGGAAGAGAAGAAGACTGAATCGATAGCCTACCTCATAGAGGGTTAAAAACCTACTGAGTTTTCACGGAGAGATGAAATGAAAAAAATTGCCTTCGCAATGGCGCTGGCCGCTCTTGTGCTAATGCCTCCAATTACGCCTCAATCGTTTGCCGATCCGGGCACGACGTTCACGTATCAGGGGCAACTCGCCGATGGCGGCGTCGCCATCGACACGGCGGTGGACTTGCGGTTCACGCTCTACGACGCAGACACGGGGGGCACGGCACTCGGTTCGCCGATTACGCTCAACAACGTGTCGTACGCCGACGGCGTGGTGCAAGAAGACCTGGATTTTGGTGCGCAGTTCGACGGTTCGCCGCGTTGGCTGGAGGTTGAACTCGCCAACCCAACAGGCGGTTCGTTTACAATCTTGACACCGCGCATCGAAATGAAACCCGTTCCCTATGCGATGTACGCGGAAATGGCGAACGCGGTGCTCAACGACGCGGTGGACGATGCGGATGCCGATCCGGCGAACGAATTGCAGTCGCTCAGCTACACATCGCCGACCATGACGCTCGCCATCAGCGGCGGCAACAGCGTCGATCTCAGCAGCTTGATCCCCTCCGTCCCCGACAATCATTCGCTGGACGCCGACGACGGCGATCCAGTCGATGCCGTGTATGTGGACGCCGAAGGCAACGTTGGTATTGGAACCACTTCGCCGGGCGCCATGCTCGATGTCGGGGGATCGCTGTTGCTCCAAGGCGGCACCGAGACGGCTGTCGATCAGGAGCAGCTCGATACAAACAGTGGCTTGAGTACCGAATTCGACTTCTGGCAGAGCTTCACCGCTGGGCAAAGTGGCAATCTGGAATCGGTCAGCCTCCTGACTGATCCCAACGGAGGAGAGATCCTCGGCTACAGCCTGTACGAGGGGGAGGGGACCGGGGGAACGCTCCTGGCCTCGGTGACGGAGGCTCGGTCGCTTGGCGGAGGGGTGTGGGAGGAATTCGCATTCCCCACCGCACCAGCCATTCTCGCGGGAAGTCAGTACACGCTGTTTATCCACAACAACGGAGTTTGCTGGTTGGAAGGCGCCAGCGGGGACAAGTACACGGGAGGCAGATGCAGCGCGAACAGTTCCCTTGACCTGACGTTTCGCACCTATGTCGAGGCTCCCGCTTCCAGGATAACCTTCGCGGACGGCACCACGCAGACAACTGCCTATCCGGGTTCGGTGGACGATGCCAACGGCTCCTCGCTGGATGCCAGTGACGGCTCGCCAACAGATGTCGTGCAGGTCGATAACTTCGGTCAGGCGCAAGTGGGCGGGTCGGGCATCCTCTTTGGGCAAGCGGCTCAGGTGCGGTTTTATGACGGGGGACTGCAACTCGCCACACGGCCGACGGTGTTGGATCAATCGCAGGAGGACAGCAATGGTTACATCGGCGCCGCAAGCGGCGCATGGCAGAGTTTCACCGCGGGAATCACGGGTCAGCTCGCAAGCGTTGAAGTCAAACGCAACAACAATACGCCACAAACGACTGCGAGAATCTACGAAGGCCAGGGGTCAGACGGAGCTATCCTCGCGGAGACGATGCTGCCCGCCCTAACCACAGGCCTCGGATGGCAGACCATCGCCTTTCCCGCCTCCATCGACCTCACGTCGGGGCAGCAGTATTCCATCTGGCTTGAGCAAGGCGATGGCTGGAGACTTCAAACGGGCAATCTCTATGCTGGGGGGCGCTACTCCGGCGGAAACTTAAGTGACGCCGTCTTCCGCACCTACATGCTGGACACCTCGAGCAGCGACGCCTTCGCAGCGGCGTTGCACATCAAGCCAACCGACCAGCACGTCGGCATCGGCACGATCAACCCGTCGAGCGAGTTGGAGGTGGACGGCACCGTGACCGCCACGGCGTTTGTGGGCGACGGCTCGGGCCTGACCGGTTTGACTGATTCCAGCTCCACTAACGAACTGCA
>CAZOKZ010000078.1:0-2455 GCA_964580585.1 uncultured Candidatus Sumerlaeota bacterium
GGAAATTTTGCCTAATCTTGGTGCCCGATGTCGCAAGGATGTACCCCTGGCTGCCCAGGCGTTCGCCAAAAAAACGCCCCTGTCCAGCAAGTTACCGGACAGGGGCGTGGTTGTTTCGGATCAGGAAAAATTGTCGCGTGGTGGCTAGTCGGTATCCAGATCCACGTTCCAGTACGCCACATCGACGAATTTCTGCCAGGTGGGCCGCTGCTGGCCACGCATGGCGTAACGCACAATGGTCAGCCAATGCGGTTTGCGTGGCGGCTTGAGCAAATGCATGTTCGGGATTTGCTCAATCAGACGATTGCCTTTGCGCGCGTTACACTTCTGGCACGCCAGCACGACGTTCTCCCATTCCGAACGCCCGCCCTTGGATTTGGGCAGCACGTGGTCGATGGTCAGATCCTCGCGGGCGGGTTTTGCACCGCAATACTGGCACATGAAGTGATCGCGCAGGTAAATATTGCGGCGATTGAACTTCACAGCGCGCGGCGGCACCCGATTAAACCCGGTCAGCAAAATGACCTCGGGCACCATCAGGCGAAACCCGGGAGCATGGATGAACTGGTTGCCTTCGGAGCGCACATGCGCCGAAAGCTCGCGCCAGGACGAGAAGTCGTGAGTCTGATAATCTTCGGTGACAACCTGGGCCAGGTCCTGAACGAGCAGGCTGATGGCACGCTGCAGGCTGCAGACGTGAATCGCAAGCCAGTTACGGTTCAGAACCAGGACGTTCTGCGCTTGCATGGTTTTGTACCTTTATCCGGGCCCTTGAGCCGGATCCCTTTGTCAGTTCGAGGGTTCGGGGCTTACGACGGATCGACGTTGCAGGTTGAAACTCTCTTTAGAATCGCTCCCACGTTTTTCAGAAGCCTCCTCCCTGTCGAGAGGAATTCGCGCTATTTACAGAAAAAGTTGTGAAAAATCCGTTAACCACATAAATTTCACCGCTTTTAAACGTCGAATTTACACCTTGCACAATGATCTCGGCCCCAAAGGAATTCTCTTCAGACCGTTCTTACCCCTTATATTATAGGGGCGATTGCCTTTTCCCGCCACCAGAATCCTATGACTATGGACCGGTTTCGTCTTATATCGAGCCACCCCCTGCGCGATCTTGGCTTGCAACCCGTGCCTCTTGCATTGTTTTTCATCCGCAATCTTTTGCTCGGAGGAAACCCATGCCGAACACAACCGGTCTGGCAGTCAAAGTGGGCATTTTTGTCGTCGCCGCCCTGATCGCTCTCATTGGCTTCAGCTTGCGCGTGTCGGAAGACCTCAAAGGCAAGGAGGTCTATACCCTGTCGGCGTATTTCGACGATGCGTTGGGCCTGGAAGAAGGCGCAGACGTGTCGCTGGGCGGATTGCGCATTGGACGGCTCGACAACCTGAGCTTCGATCCCGCGCGAAAATCCATCGTCGCCTCGCTGGCTGTTTCGGCCGATTACCAACTGCCTGCCGATTCTACGGCCGTCGTCGAGCGCTCGGCGCTGCTGGGCAATTCGATCATCGTTATCGAGTACGGTGACGAAAAAACGTTCCTTTCCCCCGATTCCGAGATCGCCACTCGCAAACAACCGGGTCTGAGCGAATTAGTCGATTCGATCACCGGTATGAGTACGGATGCGCGCGAGTTGATGGATTCGTTGAAAAAAAACCAGGATGAAGTTTTCCAGAAGATCGATAGGGTGATCGAAGAAAACCGCGACGATTTCCGCCAGACGTCGTCTTCGATGGCGTCGGCGGGACCAAAGCTCGAAAAACTGGCCGACAACCTGAATGAAATCACCGAAAATATGAAAGCTGGAAAAGGGACGATCGGCAAACTGTACTCCGATGAATCCTTGTACAACGACTTGAAAAACTTTTCGGAAGAGGCCAACAAGATCACCGCAGACCTGCGCGAAGGTGAGGGAACATTAAGCAAACTGCTGTATGATGATTCTTTGGCGAAAAAAGCGGAAGAAAGTTTCGACAAGCTCGGCAGCGCGGGCGATGAAGTGCAGGCCGTTTTGTCCGACCATCGCGAAGACATTAAGAAAATGATCGATTCGCTCTCGAACGTTGGACCGCAAATCGACGAAGCCGTCGCCAACATGCAGCAAATTACCGATAAGATTAATAACGGCGAAGGAACGCTCGGTAAATTGGTCAACGATCCGTCGTTGTATAATGACACGAAAAAGACGATGAACCAAGTGGGTGAATCGTTTGAAAGCAGCGAAGAACAAGGTGTAATTCGCTCGTTTATCGGAATTATCTTCGGAGCGATGATCTAATATTTGTCTGGGATGGTGTTCGATGTCAGAAAAAAGACCAATCGTTACGCTACTGCTTTGTGTAACATTTTTTTTCGCAGCAGCTTGCTTTCAGCAAAAACCATCCAGTCCGCCGCCCGAAACGCAGATACTTTTTCAGCCGCGTTTTTATTGGATGAGTGGCGAGATCACCGAAA